>NZHC01000086.1 GCA_002689655.1 Rhodopirellula sp.
CGGGCAGTTTGGACCCGGGCAGTTTGGACCCGGGCAGTTTGGACCAGAGCAGCTTGGACCAGAGCAGTTTGGACCCGGGCAGTTTGGACCCGGGCAGTTTGGACCAGAGCAGTTTGGACCAGAGCAGCTTGGACCAGAGCAGCTTGGACCAGAGCAGCTTGGGCCTCGGCAGCTTGGACCAGAGCAGCTTGGGCCTCGGCAGCTTGGGCCTCGGCAGCTTGGGCCTCGGCAGATGCAACGAGGTCCGTTTCGTCCAGAGGGAAGGCCCCGCTCCAGGGAGGCAATTCGCCAGAGCGGGCCACCACAGCAGAGCGGGCCCGCGTTATCTGAAAATCCGAGTGGGATCGCCGCTCCGCGCTTGGAAGGACGCGGTGGTCAGCGCCCCGAACGCGACGTCAGTGCCGCCGGGGTTGAGGATTTGCAGATTGCCATTTCCATCCTGCGGCAATTGATCGATGAGGACCCAGAGAATGTAAGTTATTCTTTGTCGCTTGCACGGTCGCTACGCCAGCAGGAGCACGACTCCCGTTTTCGGCCAAGGCCCGGCGCGGGATTGGGGACACGCGAATCGGTCCTCTTGTTGCGTGATTTGAAAGCCAAACACCCGAACAATCAGACCGTCTTATTTGAACTTTCTGAGACGCTTGCCGATCACCATTTGTTGAGTACGAGTAATGCAGAGTTAAGAGACAGCAAAGCTCAGTTGATTGAGGCTGCCGAGACGTTCAAGCAATTGTGTGATGTGCATCCCAACGTGCCTGCCTATACAAACGCGATGGTGCATACTTACTTCAAGCTGGCGATGTTGATGGAACGTGAGTCGGAAGATGCATCTGAGCAGGAAAAGCGTGAACTGAAAAGTCAAGCGAAAGTGGCGTTGCGGCGTGCTGTGGATGGGTACGCAGCGCAGGTCCAGATGCATCCTGATGCATTGGGGTACCGTGCGTGGTACGCATTATTTCTCTACTACGAAGGCAGGAGTGCATTGAGCAGCGGACTGTACGAGCAAGCTGTGGCATCCTTGCAGAAGTCAGTCGAGCAATGGAATCAAGTAATAGAGTCCAGCCCAGATGAGCGTATCAGCTGGAGAGCCTTGCCGGAGGCGTATCGAAACTTGGGTCAGGCTTTTGAAGCCATAGGAAGTACGAAAGAAGCTAACGCCGCTTTTGATATGGCGGTAATAAGTCAGCAGATGGTGGATCTGGGGCTCTAAACACGGACACGAAACGTATTACTATAGGGTTGCTCTCCCAAAGGTAACTATCAGCGGTGCTTCAAATTCTCGTAGCGGGTTCCTCGCAGAAAAACGTGTCTGACTTTTAAGCGTGGTGACAGGACAACGATATCTGCCTGTTTACCTGGTTGCAGGCTGCCAATCCGGGTGTCCATACCGACTCGTTCAGCGGGGGTTAGCGATGCCATTCGGACTACATCAGCCAGTGGAATTTTCGTTGCCTGATGCATGTGCCGGACCATGTGTGCCATTCCACTGACGGAACTGGCTAGCGAATCTTCACTTGCCCAGCCGACTTTGCCATCGCTGGTGAACCACGAGCCATTCTGTTGGGGGCCGAAGCGATATTTGCCTGGTGGCATGTCCAGGGCACGGTTGCAATCAGTTACCAAGCAAAGTCGGCGGGCAGTTTTCAGCTGCCACGCAAAGCGGAGTAATTCAGGTGACAGGTGGATTCCATCGGCAATCACTTCGGTGCTCATTTCTGGATTGCCGAGCACATATTCGAGCATGCTGCCCTGCATCGGGACACCGAGGCGTTTACGAATCGAGGGTACAGTGCTCATCGCACACCAAAAGTGGTCGACATGCCGCATGCCATTTTTAAAAGCAGCATCCATCTCTGACCAAGTAGAGTTTGAGTGGCCGCAAGTGACCAAACAGCCTTTTCGGTGAGCGTGTCGATAAAATGCAGCAGCTCCTGGCAATTCAGCAGCACAGGTTGCAACTTTTACGATTCCGGATTCGAAATACGATTCAAACTCTTTCGCGGTGGGGTGGCGACAACCAGAATCCTTATGACAACCAACTTTGTCTTTTGCGAAGAACGGGCCGTACAGGTGGACTCCACCAATGGCCGCTCCGTTCTGGGCAGTCCAACTTTGTTGAGCGCGTATGGTGGCATCCAGCATTGCCCGAATTTGTTTGGGGCTGCCGGTGCTGGTGGTGGGAAACAGGGTTGTTGTCCCATGTCTTGCATGTGTCCTGCAGCTCTGTTGGACTGCTTCAAGGCTGCCATCCATGAAATCGCTGCCTCCCCCACCATGGACATGGATATCTACGAAACCAGGGCTTATCCAGCCTCCCTTGGCATCGATGGTTTCAGCACTTTTGGGGATGCGATTTTTTGATTGTCCGACGTACGTAATCTTGCCATCTCGGCATATCACAATAGCATCCTCGACGGTGCGGTCGGGCAAAATCGCTGTTCCGCCAGTAAAGCAAAGGCTTGTCAACGTACTTTTCCTTTGGGTTGGCAAGGCAACACCATGCAAAATTTACAATCGAAAACGTCAACGCTTGGTTTTTGCGTTGAATCACAAGAACAAATTGGAGTTCTTGGGCAGTTCACGCTTGCATCGTACCCTGTTTTGCCACACTGGAATGGAAACCTGCAAGTGGCAGCCACGCGGGCTGAATAATGAATCACCACGGGGACTTACGTGAGATGGGCGGAATTCGCCGTCGAGAGTCTCACGGTTCAAACGGTTAACGGAATGATTCTGCTCTAGGCAGCCATCCGGCGACACCGCGTTGTTTGTCCAAGTTCAGTCTGGCCTCGCAACGCATTTCATCGTCTTCCGCACGTAGTCGGACATGAACAATCACTTCACTGCCCAATGGTTCATCCATCGTCCATTCCAACGGTATGTGAAAACCGCTTACCGGCGAGTCTTTGACAAAGCGATGCACTTGTTCGCGATTAAAGTTCCAGCGTCCAAGCCTCGACATCGATGATTCGCGTTGTGGATCCAGTACCACAATTGACATCTCTCCATCAATCAGAAATTTATCCAGACTGATGGTTTTACCAAGATCGTTGACAACATTGACTACGAGCAGCATGTCCTGAATTTTTTCATCAATCCGATTTGCGCCAGAAAGGGTGGGGTGAATCTTCAATGAGTCAGGAACTCTTTCATTGGATTTAACTGAGTCAGGTAATTGGATTTTGCCGGGTGGTATATTCTCGCTGGGAGATCCAAGTTGCGGTGGCAATTGTTCTCCTGGCAGCACCGGCGGCAGTTCGGTGTCTCGCTTTCCCGGGGGCTCTGGTCCGCCAGGTGCAGGGTCAAGCAGTCGCGTGCCTGAGTCCAGTTCGATTGGCTTGCCAGCTTCATCCTTAAAAGGACCGCCGGCTGTGGGCGGCAGCGCGAATGCAGGTGAAGGTGCGGGGGTCGAGTCGCGCGGTGGGGTGGTCTTTGGACTCTTTGGATTCACGTCGGGGAACGCCGGCGTGCGAAGCACATTTGGGGATGCACTTGCTGGTGGATCTGTTAGGGGGACAGGATCGCTTTTGGCTGGTTCTGTGAAATCAGGGTTCGTGCTTGGCTCATTGATGTCCATTGTATCCGGGGCTACCGGTTCACCCTCATCGAAGGTGGGCGGCAGCAAGTCACTGAGACCGATCCCATCGTCTTCTTCTGGACCATTTTCCGTGCGGTCAGCGCTGCCGTCCGTGCTGGGTTCAGGCGTTGGGCCAAAATCAGGCTCTCCTTGATTCACTTCCGGACGCAGGATGTCTGGGCGGCGAGCAGGTTTTGCAGAATGGATCGGAACTTCGCTTGCTTCGATGCGAGCCCGCTTGAGCTTTTCGGCAAGGATGCGATTCTTGTAATCTGCTTCGTAGAGTTTGTCTTCCAGGATCCTCACTTCACGAATCATTTTTTGCTGATAGAGATCCTGCTGCGCGCGACTTCTGCATCCAATCGCAATAGGTATCAGAACGCCAAGACTTATCAAGGCGATGAATGGGATTCGGACAGGGGGACGATCGCTCGACACGTTCGATTTCGACAATCAGGTGTGGCAATGATGGGTGGGGCCGGTAGCACTTCAATCCAATGAAATACCAAGCGGAGCGTGCTGAGGTCAACGTCGGATCAACGGTGGTTGAATTCTTGCCTTCGATTTGGTGGGAAATGGGCAAGCCGAGAAGTAAGACTTGTCCGAAGTAAACGCGCATCACGTCCGCTGACTGACGTTTTTGGCCGTTTTTTGCACCAAAGTGTTTGCAAGCATTGTGGAGAAGCCCTCGTGACTGGCACAATGCCGCTTGCAGCGGATCATGTTAATCGTTTGACGAGCACGCGCATCCGTCAGGGCCTTTTGGTAGCGATCTGAGCCTGTGTGTGGGGACACGGCCAAGCAGGCGTCAAGCTGAGAGACAATCCGTTTGGGAGGGCGTGGTAAAACCATGCGGAAGTTCTGCCGGGTATCGCATGTCAACCTTAGGGGGTGGGCTGACAATGGAGGTGTGTGGCGGAAAGGCGCAGCTTACGATTTGTAGTTGTCATGGTCACTTGCGCGAACCGAATGCCAATTTTTCCGTAGGAACGGGATACCTCTAAGCAAGGGAAAAAAATGTCGAATGCAACTGAAGCAAATCAAGACCCAAGGGCTTTGATTAATCTAGAAATTCAACAGGCCAGTGCTCCGTTCCAGCGTCTGATTGACGAGGTTGGAAAAACGATTGTGGGTCAGGAAAAGCTGATTCACCGGATGCTTGTTGGCTTGTTGGCCAATGGTCATTTGTTGATTGAAGGCGTGCCCGGTTTGGCAAAAACAACGGCTGTCGCTTGCCTTGCCAAAGCAATTCGAACCGATTTTCAGCGGTTACAGTTCACACCTGATTTGCTGCCGGCTGACTTGATTGGCACGCAGGTGTATCGGCCACAGACGCAGGAGTTTGTGGTGCAAAAAGGGCCAGTCTTTTCCAACTTGATTTTGGCGGATGAGATCAACCGTGCTCCCGCAAAGGTGCAGAGTGCATTGCTCGAGGCGATGCAAGAGCGTCAGGTGACCATTGGTGGCGAAACCTTTCCCTTGCAGGAGCCATTCCTGGTCATGGCGACCCAGAATCCGGTAGAGCAGGAAGGAACGTATCCGTTGCCAGAGGCTCAAGTGGATCGTTTCATGCTCAAGGTGATTGTGGAGTATCCAAATCGTGATGAAGAAATCGAGATTTTGGACCGTATGTCGCGGACAAAAGTGAAAATGGATGTTGAAGCAGTTACTTCACCGGCTGAGATTCTCGCTGGTCGCGAGCTTGTAGATCGAATTCATGTAGATCGAAAGGTGCAGGAATATGTGGTCGATATCGTGTTGGCCACACGGAAACCCTCGGCTTACAACTTACCGTTGGATGAGTTGATCGAGTTTGGGGCGTCTCCTCGGGCTACGATCAATTTGACCTTGGCGGCCAAGGCGAATGCATTCCTTGAGGGACGAAGTTATGTGACACCTCAAGACGTCAAGTCGATGGCGATGGATGTTCTGAGACATCGCGTTGCTGTGACCTACGAAGCGGAAGCCGAAGAAAAGACGGCGGAAATGCTGATCGAGCAAATACTCAACACTGTCCCCGTTCCTTGATTTTGAGTTTCGAGATCGTGTGTGCGAAAGGACGAAGTCATGATTCCACGCGAAATGATGCGACGGATCCAGCGTATCCAAATTCATACCTCCCACGTCGTTGATGACCTGTTAGCCGGTCAGTGGCATTCGGCCTTCAAGGGACGGGGCATCGAGTTCGAAGAGGTTCGGCCCTATCAGGCAGGCGATGATGTTCGAACCATCGATTGGAATGTTACCGCAAGAGCTGGCGAACCCTTTGTCAAACTGTTCCGTGAAGAGCGTGAGCTTTCCGTGATGTTGTTGGTTGACCTGAGTGCATCTCAGGACTTTGGTACAAATGTGCAGACAAAACGTGAGTTGATCACTGAACTGGGAGCGACTCTCGCTTTCAGTGCGATTAAGAATAACGATAAGGTCGGGCTGTCGCTGTTTACAGATCAGATCGAGAAGGCTATTCCACCTCGCAAAGGAAAACGCCATGTGCTGCGTTTGATCCGTGAACTGTTGTACTGCCAACCTATAGGGCGAGGAACACACATGAAGTCGGCGTTGGATCATCTTCACCGCACTGCTTCTCAGCGCACGGTTGTCTTTTTAATAAGTGACTTTCAGGATGCTGGCTTTGAAAAAACCCTGCGGATTACCCGCAGGAAGCACGATGTGATCCCGGTCATGGTCAACGACCAGCGGGAACTCGATCTGCCCAATGTAGGGTTGCTGCGTTTGCGAGATCCAGAGTCGGGAAGCATGGTCACGGTCGATACTGCGAGTCGGCGACATCGCGAAGCGTTTCGAAAGTTGCAAGTTACGGAAGCAGAGAAGCGTGATGCGATCTTTCGACGTCTGAAATTGAATCCAATACGCTTGGCAACGGGCGAAGATTATGTTGATCCATTGAAGCGTTTTTTCCATCGTCGAGAGGCCGAACGTTGATGACTACTGATCGCCTCATTGCCGCTCTTGCTGTGCCTTGGTTGCTGTGTTCAATTCTGCAGAGTTCAGGTATCGCCCAAATCGGCTCCCCCCAGGAGATTGGCGGAGTCATGCCGCAGCGTTTTGAGTCATCGGACATGCCGATTTCTGTTACGGCTGAGATTGTGGCTGCAAAGTCACAGGTCGCAGTCCCGATGCAGTACTTGATGGTCATTGACGCACCACGCGGTACCGCAGTGGTTTTGCCTCCTATCCCAGGCGTATCTATCGATGAGACGGACACACTATCGATTGTGGATCAACCGTTTGGCGACTTTTTGCTTACAGGTGTCGAGGTCACACGAGACGTCCCGACGGGTGCATCCAGTGGCACAAGACGTACCCGTCTGTTGCTCGAGATTGAATCGCTGAAGCCTGGCATGCGTCGTGCACCCGTGCTCGAGGTTGCTTATCGTCTCCGGGGGCAGGATGGCGTTACTGCGGGCATCGCTCCGGAGGGGACGGTCAGGATTCCGGCTCTCGGGATCGAAATTGAAAGCGTCTTGGTGGCGGATGATGTACCGGATAAGTTCCGTGATATCAAAAGTGCAGTTGCAACTCCTGTGGACGCATCGAAGCCCGCAAGTTCTCTGTGGCCCCTGGTATTTGTAGGAGCAGGGGTGCTGTTTCTTGGTTTTTTTTGGTGGGCTCGACGTGGTTGTAGCGTCGAACCAGATCAGTGGGCTGTGCAGCGGATCGGTGAGCTGGAGCAGGCATATGAGGGCAAGCAGATCGGTGTTGCTGAAGTGCATGCCGAACTATCCGTCGTTTTGCGTGCTTACATTCAGTCCGCGTGCAACACTCCAGCGACGGCCCTTTGTACATCAGAATTCTTGGATCTGTTGCGGCGTGATGGGTTTCAGGCTGAAGTGATCTCCGGGGCCCGTGTGATCCTTGCCACGGCGGATGTGAACAAGTTTTCGCCGGATTTGGAAAAGTTGGGAGAGCATGGGGATTCACCATTTGTGCAGGCGCGTTCTGTTGTCGATGAGTGCGTTAGGTTGCAGCGTCTGACGCAGCAGCGTCGGCGGAAGACTGGTACTCCTGTCGGTCATGCAACGATAGAAACTGCACGGAAGGTGGAGGCATAAATGTTTTACAATCCATGGTTTTTGACACTGTTGTTTTTAGTTCCGTTGGCAGCCTGGAAGCTGTGGCGGGCGAATCAAGTGACGTCTATCAATTACAGCTCTGCTGCGACGGGCTGGGTGGCGCGGCCTACTTTGCGGCAGCGAATGATCTGGTTACCGCCGGCGATGACGCTCATTGCGATTGTGCTGATGGTGTTGTCTTTGGCCCGCCCTCGGCATGGCCGTGAACAGACGGTGGTTAGCACCAATGGTGTTGCAATCGAGCTGGTGGTCGACCGATCAGGTAGTATGCAGGCTCTTGATTTTCAGATCGATGGGAAGAACGTTGATCGCCTGACAGCAATCAAGAATGTTGCTGGCAAGTTTGTGTTGGGGGCAGATGCCTCTGATACTCAGGCGGCTCTTGAAGGGCGGGTAAGTGACTTGATTGGACTCGTTACGTTCGCTGGTTACGCCGACGCGATCACGCCGTTGACTTTGGATCATTCGTTTTTGGTCGCACAGCTGCAAGGTGCCGAGATTGTTGCTACACGAGCGGAGGATGGTACTGCGATTGGCGACGCCATTAGTCTCGCTGTCGATAAGTTAAACAATTTGGATAAACGACAGGCCGATGAAGTTAAAAGTAAGGTTGTTATTTTGCTGACCGACGGCGAAAATACAGCGGGTGAGATCGATCCTGAGGCCGCGGCAGAACTGGCCAAGACGATGGGAGTCAAAGTTTACACCATCGGTGTCGGGACACGCGGAGTTGCACCGTTCCCCGTGCGGCGATTTGACGGGCGTATCATGATTCGAAATGAACGCGTCAGTATTGATGAAGTTACGCTCGAAAAAATCGCGGTTGCCACAGGCGGTAAGTACTTTCGTGCGACAGATACAGAGTCGTTGGAAGCGATCTACAACGAAATCAATCAGTTGGAGACAACTGAAGTGGAAACGCAACAATTCGTGGACTACCGCGAGCTTGCTGTTCAACAGGTCAGGATTGGCGGAGTCAGGGTCCCAGCATTGCTTTCGATTGCGATGGTGTTGTTGACACTAAGGATGATTCTGAGCCTTACTTTTCTACGACGCCTTGCTTGAGGGATGGGTCATGAATGCTGATGAACTGCAGATCGGTAATGTGCATAATCTGCAATGGCTGTGGATAGTGCTGGTGGTTCTGTTGCTGGGAGTGATTTCTCTTTTTTGGCAACGAAAGGCAGCAAAGCGTTTCGCTTCGAGTGAAATGTTGGCTCGGATTCTGCCGCTGGGGGGTGTTTATCGATCTGCTGTGTCTTTGGTGCTCGTGATTGCCTCGATGGTGCTGCTGGTGTTCTGTATGGTTGATGTTCGGTGGGGCAAAGTGGCACGAGAGGTTCCCCAGAGCGGTATTGAGGTGATGTTCGTCCTCGATGTGTCTCGGAGCATGATGGCCGAGGATGTGACGCCGAATCGCTTGGAAAGAGCCAAGCAGATGATAAAAGACACAGTCGATGAGATGGCTGGCGATCGAGTCGGGCTCACAATCTTTGCGGGAGAAGCACGCCAGCAGATTCCTTTGACCAATCACTACGACGATTTTAAGCAGAGCCTTGATGAGGTGGGGCCTAGTAGTCTGAACCGGGGAGGCTCACGGTTGGGCGATGCGATAACTGTTGCTTCACGCGGTTTTTTGGAAGTGACCAATGATCACAAAGCGATCGTGCTGCTGACAGACGGAGAGGACCAGGAGAGCAGGCCGCTCGTGGCAACGAAGTCAGCAAAAAGCAAGAATGGGGTTCGTATCTTTACTATCGGTCTCGGTGACCTTGTGAAAGGGGCACGGGTTCCCGTTCAATCCTCACGCGGCAGTGATTACCTGACGCACTCCGGTAAGCCCGTTTGGTCGAAATTAGACGGGGCAACATTGGAGAAAATCGCTGCTGAGTCGGGTGGGGCGTACATCCCAGCGGGCACGAAGCAGGTGAATATGGCTGATGTCTATCATCGCTACATCGCCAGCGTTGACCAGACGGAATTCGAGATAGCAAAGGTCGATTCCTATGAGGCGAGGTTCCAATGGTTTCTCGTGCCAGCTTTAGTGCTGCTTTTGTTGGAGGTGCTGTGGATGCGCGGGAGATCGAACGTCGCTACTGAGCCCGGTCGCAGTATCGATGCGGATTGAACGCACCCCTGGTGGTCTGACTCGCTTGGTTTAAATGTCGTGTCAGCCTTTTATTTCCCGGCAAAGAGCCGCCTGCGAAGGTTCGAGAATCTTGTCTTTGGTTTCATGCCTTGTTTGGCCTCTGGGGCGATGTCTGTTGCCAACGCTTTGTCAAGCATCTCCTGCGTGAGCATCGTCGCTTTAAGTATCGCAGTTGCGGCGTTGCTCTCGGAGTCGTCCGGGGACTTTGTTTCTCTCAATTGCGAGCCCGTGTTTTCATGTTCATCTAACCAGCTTTCCACTTCGGCATAGTTTCCCGAGAATACGTCATTGTCATGGGCATCGCGGATTACAAATCGCTTGTCACTGACGCGAAATGCGATTTGGAATGATTCGGTGGCTACGTTCATTTCGGTGTTCTTTTCTGAGGCAGCTGTCTTGCAGGATTGGAGACACTTTTTGGACGCAAACCTTGATTCGCGTCCAGGCGTCGATGGAACTCTTCAAGTCATGCTGCGCGCAGGTCGCGTGGGTGAACCCGGAATTCGTCAAACAGCATGAATTGCTCAGTTGGGAAATTCACGATGAACCGGGAAAATCGAAATCTGAACGGTCTGGCAGATCCTTCGATCGAAATCTGAACGGTCTGGCAGATCCTTCGGTCTGTGCTGCTTGAACGCGCACGAATCAACGGTTCCTCACTGAAACATGGTGCGGTTTTCGAGGTGTGTCAGAAGAAATCTCTGACTTAAGACAAGAAACTGAAAGTCAAGCAGATTTTTCTCAATAAACCTGATTTAAATGATGGTTTGGGAGTTTGCGAGTCGGCAGGACATATGGCTCATGTCAGCACATGAGGGCCTATGGGTTACCAAAGAGAATTCGACAAGCAGCGGGATGTTGTTGGTTCCCCCAAAGCTTGGGTAACGCTCGCTTTTTAAAAGCATTGCGGCAGAACGAAATTGAAGACGTGGAAGGCAGTGACGTGAGTGGTTTTGGGTTGCAGCGTTTTGATCCAAACCTGTCCTCAAGTCGCGAAGCCGCAACTGCTTCCTTCATTGCAGGCCGATTTTTGGTCATGCCTCATTCAGCTAGTAGCACCGACAACAATTCGTAAACCGCGGGCACAGCAAGTGAATTTCCAATNAAGCGATATTGGCTTCTTTGACTCAAATTGATTGTTGTGAAGAAGTCTTTTCGGAAGCCCATCAGTGCGGCGATCTCGTTTGGTGAAAAACGCCGGACTGCATGGCGTGTCGAGCAGTGTAGATAAGAGCCAGATCTGATGGGACTTTTCCCATAGGCCGATGTAAAGCAGGCCGTGATGGCGTCGCGATCACTTACATCAATGATATTCATTGCTTTTTTGTAATGACGCAATGCATCAGGGGGCACGTGTAACGTGGTATCTTCCCAGCATGCTTCATTAATAAATTCTTTGAGTGGCCGTCGTTGCTGGTTTCTTGAGATGTCGCTGCATGGTTCACTGCCTCGTTTTGCCAGCAAGTAAAACCGTTGTCGCCGCATCGGAATGCCTAAGGCGGTGGGGCAAAGTGTGTACTCTTTGAATTGATAACCTGCGTCACTGAGCGTGCGTTTCAGTTGTTGGTGGTGCTGGGATCCTTCAAACGCGGGGACGTTTTCAAGCCCAATCAAGCGTGGCAGTTCATGCGGAAGGAGCTGAATCAAACGCGCCAAAGCCTGACTGCGGGAATCAAGAGCTCCCCGTTGTGAGCCGCGAGTGGTGTAGGGCTGACACGGTGGAGACATCCACCACATGTCGATTTGCTCAGTCGAACACTCAGCAACTCGATGTAGTGACTCAATGGTTGAACAGCGTGGAACGATTCCGTGGTGGTGCTGATAAAGTGAGGCGACTGATCGATCAATGTCGATTGCGGTTACAACTTTTGGATGGTATCTGCTGAGTTCGTGAACCCTCGGGGCATCATTCTTGGGAGCTGATTGCGTCCGGAGGTGGACGGCCTCAGCGATTCCGCCGATGCCGCAGAAAAGATCAGCAATGCGGATGTGCATTTCACTTCCGTGTACGATTGTTGCTAGAGGAATGAGGGGCGAAGCTGCCTGAAAGGGGATGGGAACGACTCTTCAATCCCGCTCGGCAGAGTTTTCAAGGTAGTGCGGTCTACAAAATGGCACATAGCAGATAACTTGTTGAGTAGGACGGGAGCGGAGACAGCACATGCGGGAAGGGCTTCGCAGGCAACCTATCTCGTTCAATCGATGAACCACCAACTATGTAAATGAGACTGACTTGATTCAAGCATTAATCTTTGATTGTGACGGTACGCTAGTGGATTCTATGTTCGCCCATTATTCAGCATGGCGAGCGGCCCTGGTGAACCAGGGTGTTCAACTGGACGAGCAGCATTTTTATCGGCATTCAGGAACCCCGTCGAGTCGAGTCATCCCAATGTTCGCAGCTGAGCAGGGAAAGGAAATCGATTTTCCTCTGGCTTTGGCAGAGAAGGAACAGCGTTTTTTAGAGTCACTGCACTTATTGGAACGCATTCCCCACGTCGTTGAGATTGCGGAGAATCACCGGGGAAAGCTTCAGATGGCGGTTGCCAGTGGCGGGACTCGGAATTTGGTCCATCGTCAATTACAGCAAATTGAGGTGATGAGCTGGTTCGAAACGATTGTCACGTGCGAAGACACTGAGTTTCACAAGCCGGACCCACACGTGTTTCTAGAAGCCGCTAGCCGACTTAGAGTGAAGCCGGAGCACTGTCGGGTTTACGAGGATGGTGAGCCAGGTATTGAAGCAGCACGGCGCGCGGGCATGGAATGTATCGATATCCGGAAAATGTGACGTCGGTGTACTTCTAGTGCTGTGCTGAACGCTTCGACAGTGATTATCGACAGTGATTATCGACAGTGATTATCGACAGTGATTATCGACAGTGATTATCGACAGTGATTATGTGACCGAGTGGGTTGGCGGGCTTGGGCTTGGCAGAGAGGTTGGCTCTTTAGAGAGCGTATGTTCAGTGGTCGTTGCCGGCTGCAACCTCGCTTTCGATTCAAGGCCGATTGCGGGTTGGCTAGTGGGGTCGATGAGCCGGTGAATTTGACTTTTGGGATAACCATCGTAGAAGCGACGTATCCAGTGGCGTCCCTTCCAGCGTTCCATGTGTCGTTCCCATCCATGTCGCATCAGAAGCCGGTCACTGATATTCGCGTTGGTGACATGAGCTACGATCGCTGAGGTTGAGCGGATGCGAGCTATTTCGTCCAGGGTGTGGCAGGCGGCAATGAATGTCTGGTAGCTGGCTAAGGTCCCTGTTCGGATGTAATCCAAGGTCAAAAAGCTTGGCATTCCAAACGGTTGGTGATAATCAAGCCAGCAGCAGTCATCGTCCCGCCGCCCGAATTTGGCCTGCAACCAGACTTCGGCTACCGAAACATTTCCGCAGAGAAGTCGCTGTTGGATTTCAACCAGTTTTCCGCCTTGTGTGACAATCCGGCCACATCTCCATAGACGGATTTTATTTGGGTCGGTCCGAGGATCGGATACTGAATCAAGTCGAAAGATGTCCGGTTCTCCCTTTCTGACGNTGCCAATGCAGTTATAAATACCATCCGAAGGCTAGGTCACTGGAGGACGCTGTAGCTTGGGGGTGAGGCTGAATCAGGCCAGAACTTCGCTCGGTTTGGCGGGTTGTGACGGTGACTCTTGGGAACCGGGCGATGCGTTCGGTCAGGCCATCTTCCTGATCCGGTGCTTTCAGAGTGTTTGCGTTTGTTGTTGGGTGTTGGCCGATGCTGACCAGGATGGTCTATTTATGAAGCAAGAACCCTTCCAACCTGAGTAGAGCGATCGTGAGAACCTCAGAATCAAACAAGAATGTGGCGATGCCGGCTGACCTTGAGGTCAAAGATGCACAATTGATTTTCAACTCTGTTTGGAAGGAGATTGAGGCGAAATATGGCAGAGCCAATCTGCATTTTCCCAAGGAGCTGATCCTTCTGGGCGGGGCACCAGGCTCTGGAAAAGGTACCAATACTAATTTNATTCGCGACGTTCGCGACATCTCTGAACGGCCCATTGTCGTCAGCGAACTACTGAGTAGCCCTGAGTCTGAGGCGATCAAGGCACGCGGAGGTATGGTTGGCGACCGCGAGGTAGTGAGCCTCGTGTTCCGACAATTACTCGAGCCAGGCTATCAGGGAGGTGCAATTCTTGATGGATTCCCACGCACCAAAGTTCAGGTCGAGTGTCTGAAAATACTTTACGATCGTATGAACTCGCTACGTCGAGAATTTGCTGATAGTCCTCAGTTGGTCCATTTCAAGCAGCCGACGTTTCATATCATGGTGCTCTTTGTCGACGANGCGGAGAGTGTAGCGAGACAACTCGCTCGTGGGCGAAAAACGATTGCCCATAATGAAGAGGTGCGTGAGACTGGTATCGGCGACGTCTGGGAAGAAAGGCCCACTGACTTCAATGAAGATCTGGCGCGGGATCGATACCGTGTGTTTAAAGAGAAAACCTACGATGCACTTGTGTCATTGAAGCAAATTTTTCATTACCACTTCATCAATGCCCAGGCACCGCTGGAAGTGGTGCAGGAAAATATTCTGCGTGAGTTAGAGTACCAGAGCTCGCTGGAGTTGGATCCTCGTACATTTCATTCACTGCAGGCGATTCCACTTGCGAGTGAAATTGTTAGTCACGCCCGGCGTGAATTGGTTACGCGGTTGGACGAATACGAGATTGAGCGGACGGAATTGTTCCATAAAGTGGTCAGCTTCATCGAAGAACAGATGATGCCGATTGTGGTTCGCCATGCGATCTCAGGACATGCTGATATCAACTCAGAGGATCCGCTCTGGCAAGAACACGAAGCATTGGCCATGTTGATCGACGTTTTTTCAGAACGTGGTTACCATGCAAGCGTCGATATTTGGAGACACGACGTACCCCAAAAAATCAACACCGACGGTGAGGTCGTTTATCATCGGAAAAAAGTGTATCGGATCACTGTGCGGTTTAAAGGATCTGAAATCCGCCGTGGTGGATGATTAGTTGGGGGCGAATGAAGTGTCGCTGATGCGGTGACGCAGAAGTGACGTGATGATACCAATTGTTGGCACGGTCCAGTCTTAGCTATTGATTGAGATGAGGGTAATGGGCGTCAAGTAATCCCCGGGTCCGGAGCTCTTCCCAGATCGCTGAATTCGGTTGATGGGTAGCTGCCGACACCATCGAACCGACACGGGATGCCTGACTGGTGCTTAACGCGACTGATGTGACCGCCGGGTGAGATACCCCAAATGCGACAGCGACGTCATAAGGGCTCAATTCGAACTGTTGACATGCTTCGGTGAATTGTTGACGCCATTCAAGACACCTTGCATCAGTTGCCTCTGCTGGATTGATTTCCCGATAGTCGAGAAACTTGCCACCTACCAAGAAGCCTCCGTGTGTCACCGCGGAGTTGATCAGGGCGATGTTTCGGCGGTGCAGTGACGTGATGAAATCGAGTAGCTCGGGTGGGTGATGCATGATGGTGAAGCTGTTGGCCATCATGACCCAATCAAAGCGGCAGTGTCCATCAAGTTCGCGAATGATCCGCCAGTCTTTAGCTCCAATACCAACGCCCGCGACGTCGCCGGCATCCCGCATTTCCTCCAGAGCTCTGTAAGCACTACAGATATCATCGAGGCGCCGGTTTCGGTCCTCGGCACCTGTTGTCCCCGCCAGATACTCATCGGGGTCGTGAACGCTTACTAATTTTGGCGCGTAATCGCCAAGCATCCGGCAACCGTCTTCGTGGCAGCGTAGGATTCCGTCATGGCTGATGTCTTGAACTGCGTCGTGTTCCAGGTCGACCCAAACACCTGGCTCGAATGTCGGCTCGGTTCCTTCCAGCGGAGTGCGCCTCCATGCAAGTTTGTTGCTGAGGATCACTTCATTCGGTTTGATTCCGAGTGCAGCCAAGTCACGTCCCAACACTTCGAGCGATAATCCCGCACCGTACTTGCCGGCTGAGTCGATCGCGATCGGCTTGGGGATGTGCTCAAACCACTCGCGAATCAAGTCCAGCTTCTGCTCGTCGGTCATAGCGACAAACAGGTTGCCTAAGCAGGTCGCACCAAAGACCACACGTGGCATGTTGAGATTGGTGTTGCCAAATTTTTGGTGCGTCATCGTGTTCTTTTTCTCAACGGGAAAGAAATCATTCGTTTCATGCTACCAACCCGCCTGATCCAGATGATGCATCTTTCTACGTCACGTCTGCCTTTCTGAGAAGCATTGTGGCTAAATGCGGTCATTGGCTGAGTGAACGAATTCTCACTCCATGCCGCTGCGTAGGGCATCCAGATGCCGACCAAAATGATCGTCGAGCACTTCCGTGTAGGTGTCCGGATGGCCGGTAAGGCAGTCGTGAACAATCTTGCCAAGCTTTTCGTCTGTGAGTACCGATCCAAAAGTGCAGTGAAGGATCTGGCGTCCTGGTTTTGTGAATCCCCTGCCTACAGGAACATCACGCCACATTTCCAAGTATTCGCTCTCAAGCGTAGCGTCATCTGCCTCGCCTGTTAGAGGAGCGTCGGCTAGTGTCGCAGACACGTGGTACGTCGCTTTGTCGGTTTCGTAACGACCTCGCGAAAAGTCAATGATCTCGCGGAAGGCTGAGGGGTCATGGCGGGCTACGACTCGCAGAGCTTCCAAATAGCTGGTGCCAGCGGTCTTGACGTGAAAACGGCCTTGAGTTGCGTTGGCAAGCAGGCCGTACATCGAGACCTTGTCACTCCCACTGTGGAGGCTCAGTTTATAGGGGCCGAGAGTGTCCGCCACGGCAGCATGGTCTTTCAGCGAAGCATGAAGTGCGTCCAAGTCACCGATGAAATCGATCCCTTTCTCGAAGTCACCAATGAAACGTGGTGCGAGGCTGACTAATTTCATGCCGCCTTTGAGGCATTGATCCGCAATGATGTAATGTTCAGCCAACGTGGTGGGCTGATCCGTTTCATCGACCGAAAGTTCGATCTCGTAATCATTGCCAGCTGTTTCATTGACGGTTTTGATGTAGTCACCCAGCTTCAAGGCTCGTGTGATTGCCTTTCCATACTTAACAGCAGCCCGCATGCAGGCTTCCTCATCGAGGGAAACGACTGTACCGGTTCCAAGTTTGACGGTCTTGCCGAGGTAGTCTTCGAACCAGGGTGCTTCACCACGATTTTCTGTGAAGGCAGTTCGCAGCTTCGTTTCGTCATAGTCATCTGCTTGCTGGTCAACATCATCGGACGGGTCGATGGTGAAGAATGTAAATCCTACAGCAGCTGTGACATCTACATCTTCAGGGACTTTTAGGTGGTCTGCATCCGCACCGATGGGGCCAGTCCATCCTGCATCCGCGGCACCATTCATGGCATCGTCCATGACTTCCTGCGGGGTCCGCTTGGTGCGAGTCATTTCTCGAATGGACTGCTGGGGGTAGATGGCTTCGATGCCAGCGCCGCAACGCTTCATGGAGGCGACATGTCCAGGGGTGGCCAGACCGGTGCGGTCACCAAATCCAAAACTCGGTGCCAGTCCCAGTGCTACACATTTCTTTGTCATTGATTTTCTTTCAGATGCCGCTGATCCACCAGGCGGTGCAGCGATAGGATTTTGAGAAAGCTTTCGGTTGCGTGTCGGTTATGCGGTCGATCACCAGATCGACCCGTCCAGTTGTNTTTTTTCTTCTTCGCAGGGGTAATGCAAAAATCAGGCAGTTACTTCTATGATGGCCTTGATAACACCGGTTTCAGGTTTGGTGTAGGATTCGAAGTCTGTCAGGACCCCCTCAAAACTGGTTCGATGAGTGATCCACGGATCCGTATTGATCGTGCCGTCCTCAATCAAGCTGATGATTCGCGTGAAGTCAGGTGGCAACGCGTTGCGTGAGGCGAGAATTGACGCCTCGGGTCGGTGCATCACTGGATGGCGAAATGACACCTCTTCGGTAGTGATCCCTACGTAAACAAGGCGTCCGGTCGGAGCGATGTAGGCAAGAGCTCCTGCCATGGAGTGTTTGTTGCCGGTGGCATCGGTGATCACATGATACATGTCACCGCTGGTGATCTTCTCCATCTGTTCTTGTTCGGATCCATCACCCTTGAAAAGTACTGTGTTTTCGATTCCATAGTTTTCGCGTACGAAATCAAGACGGGCTTGATTCATATCCATGACGGTGATGGTTGCATCAGTGAGTCTGGCAAATTCCAGGGTCGCCAGTCCAATCGGTCCCATACCAATGATCAAGGCGTGACCGCCGCTTTCCGGGGCACCACGGTCGTTAGCGTGACAGCCAATGGCAAGAGTTTCCACCAATGCAAGCTGGTCGTAGCTCAATTTCTCTGAGGGGTGAAGCTTTTCTGCACGCACTAGGAAAGATTCACACAACCCGCCGTCCATCATCACGCCGATGACTTTCAGGTTTTGACAACAATTGTAAGCACCATGTCGACATGAGTAGCATTCACCGCAATTCATGTAGGGTTCAACGCTGCATCGATCACCGGATTTGACATTCGTCACGCCTTCGCCCACTTCGACTACCTCGACGCCGAGCTCATGTCCCGGAATCCGAGGGAAATCAAAAAAGGGGAATTTTCCTAGATAGCAACTGATGTCAGTACCACAAACGCCCATGCGGTGCGTTCGCACTAAGGCTTCTCCGGCAGCAGGTTTGCCGGGATCGGGAATGTCGATTGACTTGAGGGTTTTGACGTCCGAGATCTGAATGGCACGCATTAGAGAAGCTCCGTGTAACTGGTTTGTGCGTTTGCTGTTTAGGTGTGTATTGAGAGTGTGACGTCCATTTCGATGTCCGAACTGGAATCAGTTGCTTGGCCGATGCATTCTTGCTGGTCGACCTAAGAGTTTGCCTCGCGGCTGCCTGAGTGCATGTTGTGTGTCAGCTATGCTTCAGTTCACCTCAATGTCAAGGTTGTAATCACGGATTGCATTGGATGAGAAAATTTTTGTTCGCTCGGTCATTGTCAAACCAGCTGCCAATTGCTGCACCGTTTCCAACCACTGAGTGTGCCCCGTTTTGAGCAGGCATACCGGCCAATCGCTTCCAAACATGAGTCTGTCTGGAGTAAAGGCCTCCAAGGCTACATTCCAGTATCGTTGAATCTGATCCATCGACCACGTTTCACCACGGACTTCAGTGACAACACCAGAGAACTTGCAACTGATGTGGTCTCGTTTTGCAAGTTCACGGAAGTTGGTTTCCCAAGCATCGTCAAAATCTCCGGCCTTGATGGTGGGCTTGGCAATGTGGTCCAGTACCATTTTCAGGTTGGGGTGTTGGTCGACGAATTCAATCGACGCGGGTAATTGTCTCGCGAAGATCAGCACATCGTAGACAAGGTTATTCGCGGCAAGTTGCGAGACGCCACGATTGAAGTCGGTCCCAAGAATGAAACGGTCATCGACTTCATCCTGCACAACGTGGCGAACGCCTTTGAGAAAATGTTGGTCACCCAAACGCTCAAGCGTTTCGTCAATTTCAGGAGCGGCCAAGGGGACCCAACCCACCACGCCCGCAATCAGGGGTTCGGCCTCGGCCATCGCGAGCAACTCGTCGGTTTCCTGCATGCTCTGTCTGGCCTGAACAGCCACAAATCCGTTAATCGAACTTTCGGCTGCTATTTCTCGCAATTCTGGAAGTAGAAAGTCGGCTTTGAGCGGACCCATTTGGTCATTGATCCACCCATATTGATCGGTGGAGTACTTCCAAAGGTGGTGATGGCTATCAATGAGCATCTGGTCGCTTCCGTGAGATTATACAAAGACGACAGCTTAAATGTCTGGAAAAGGTGTTGGCAATTCACAAATGCGACATCATCTTATGAATTTGCGGCACTGCTGTCACTCCGGGAGATCTATCGTTGTATCGCGTGGCCCTGCTCATTGAGACTTCGAAAGCATTCGGAAGAGGGCTGTTGGCCGGCGTGGGACGTTTTGCTCGCTTGCATGGTCAGTGGTCAACGTTTGTTGATGAACGTGGATTGTCTGATCCCATTCCGGACTGGGTGGCGTCCGGTGATTTTGATGGAATCATTGTGCGAGCGTCCCGTCGCGAAACGCTGGAGCAAGTCATGGGGTTTGGGATTCCAACGGTTTGCTTGGGTGAAGAAAATCCGACTTCCGCGATTTCCGTCATGAACGACGATGAGGCCTGTGCAGAACTTGCGGCCCAGCATCTGCTAGAACGCGGGTTTTCAAATTTCGGATTTCTGGGGCATCGCGGATTTGTCTGGTCGGACGTTCGTCGGGATCATTTTCTGCGTGCTCTTGCTTTGGTGGGCAGGGATTGCGAAGTTCTCGAAGCATCGATTGAAACCACGCGCGAGGCACCTTGGTACCAGCGTCGTGAGCGTCTGGCTACCTGGATTGCCGGGTTGGACAAGCCCGTCGGAATCTTGGCTTGTTACGACGCCGCTGCGAGAACCATTTTGGAAGTTTGCCGCGACTTGAATTTGCTGGTGCCGGAACAGGTCGCCGTCCTGGGCGTTGATAATGATGAGGTTCTTTGTGATCTGTGCGATCCGCCACTTACGAGCGTGGCACCCGATACAGAAGCAATTGGAATGCGAGCGGCCCAGTTGCTGCATCGGCTTATGAATCCGGATGATGGGACGCCGCTTCAGTTGCAACAAGATGGCAGGCCGGGCACAGAATATAAAATACAACGTCATAACGAAAGAATAAATGGTCAAACACGTTATGAACAGCGGCGCATCATCGTAGGGCCCGTTGGCGTTGTGACACGAGGTAGTACAGGCACACACGCGATTGAAGATCCACTGATCGCTGCCGTTGCTGGATATATCCGGAGGCACGCAAGTGATGGGATCGATGTGTCAGATTTGTTAACTGAATTTCCCATGTCCCGGCGAACACTGGAGAGGCGATTCAGTAAGTCGCTGGGGCAATCGCCGCTTGAATTGATCAGGGGTGTGAGGATCAATCATGTCAAAACTTTACTTCGAGAAACCGATCTGAAACTGGATTCCATTTGCGAGATGACAGGGTTCAGCTATACGGCTTACATGGTCGGGTGTTTCAAGAAGTCGGTAGGGATGACACCGGGGCAGTTTCGCAGTCAGGAACGTTAAGTCACGGTAAGTGTCGGGCAGTTTTCACGTCCGCATCACGCTCAAACGTCTTGTTGAGTTCGCCGGAGGACACGGTAGTAGGCCGGTGCAATGGTCATGTGCTTTGCAATCGACAGGTCCCTCGTAACCGGAATACTTTGCAAAGGTGTTCCTCTTTCACATAGTTTGCAGCAATGAAGAAAGCCGTGCCGATGCTGAAGTTGTTCCACCAATCCATTTCCAGTCTACGGGATCGGAGCGGGAGCAGTATCACAAGATTCGGTTGCCTCCAACTCATCGGCATCAACGGAATCAATGTACTGGTACTTGCACTCTGCACGTGACCGACAGCATGCCGTGTATCAATGACGCAATCCCAAGCTACATCATCGACCAATGACGAAAAGCCAAGTGCAGCAAAACGCAAGCAAACGGCACGTGTGACCACTCGCAGCAGGACAGCCCAGTCACCTCTGGAGACGTACCTGCGTGAGATCAATGAGACCGCCTTGTTGACAGCCGAAGAAGAGCTGATGCTTGCCGAGCAGATCGGAGCAGGTGATGTACTTGCCCGAGATCGAATGGTTCGAGCTAACTTGCGACTGGTGGTGAATATTGCCCGCGGCTATACCGGGAAGGGCCTTGGTCTTCAGGATTTGATCGAGGAAGGCAATCTTGGCCTGCTCCGTGCGGTTGAAGGGTTTGATCCGACAGTCGGTACGCGATTCAGCACTTATGCGAGCTATTGGATAAAACAGTCGATCAAGCGTGCATTGATCAACAGTGCAAAAACAATTCGCATCCCAGCCTACATGGTTGAACTGTTGAGCAAGTGGCGTCGTGCGACGTTGCGATTGAGTGAGGAACTTGGGCGAACGCCAACGAATGAGGAAGTCGCACGTTTGCTTGGGCTGCCAAAGAAAAAGTTGCCCATTATTCGCAAAGCGATTCGGATCAGTAACAGTACTCCACAGAGCGATCAAAGTGAGTCCGGATGGTCTCTCGGTGAGATGGTCATGGATGAACGGCTGAAGGCACCCGACGAGGAGATGCTGGATCATGACATTCTTCGCCACGCGATGGAGCTGTTGGGCGACCTCGAAGAAAGAGAAGCAACTGTGTTGAAGTTACGGTTTGGGCTCGGGGGTGAAGAACCGAAAACCCTTAAGGAAATTGGGGCTGAGCTGGGGCTTACACGAGAACGCGTTCGACAGATTGAAACCGAAGCGTTGCGTCGTCTGGCTGATGGGCTTACCGATCCACGTGATCGTAATTACTAGGCTGGTAGCACCCCCAGCTGTTCTGACCCACTGGGTTCTGGCTCTCAAGTCACGTTTTCGCTGAGCCAACGAAAACTGTGAGTTCAGAGGTGGATCTGGTGACCGTGAGTATTTGGTATCCTCCAATGCATCCGATGTCAAAACGTTTCTTTTCCCGTGTTTTGCTGGCGTGAGCGATTGTCCAGGCCCACATTCGTTTGCAGGAATGCATTTGTTTTCCGCTGGTTCGGCCAAAGCCCACTCGTGTTCGCATTCGCCTCTCGATAAGCATGTTTTGCGTCTGGGATGGGCGAGATTCGTTTTCTGTGGGGTGTCACTTATGGTCCCGCGTGACGCGTTCAAGTAAACTGTGCCCAGCACAACTCCGCTTCTCCCCCCTCCTGCTTGCATACGAGAGTGATTCGCATGCCTTCTTTTGTTCAGAATATGACTGTCCATGCCGCGACTCTCGGTGTGCTTTTATTAATCTCGCCCGCTGGTTTGTATGCCCAAGACTTGACAGCCAAAGCTGGCGAAAGGTCCGCCGATGCGGCGGTTAGCGAAGAAAAAACCGTGGCGGATGAGCCGACGGGGAAATCAGAAGAAACGAAAGCAACAGCTGAATTAGAGAAGAAGGCTGCCGAGAAGAAGGCTGCCGAGAAGAAGGCTGCTGAGAAGAAGGCTGCTGAGAAGAAGGCTGCTGAGAAGAAGGCTGCTGAAATGAAGGCTGCTGAAATGAAGGAGAAGGAGTTGCCTCCCAAGCCAGTGGCAATCTTCACAGACAAGGCACTTGAGGCTGCTGTACGTAAAGAAGTCTACGCAAAAAGAAACAATGATGAACCGATCACAAAATCGGATGTCGCCAACATTTCAAGAGTGATTGGCGTAGGCAAGGGAATCAAGAACTTGGACGGTTTGCAGCATTGCACAGCGATCATGCAGATTGACTTGGGCGAGAATGAAATTGTTGATTTGAAGCCCTTGGCAGGTTTAAAACGGGTTCAGTATTTGGCTTTGGGTCGAAATAAGATTACGGATCTCTCGCCATTGAAGGAGTTGAAGGCCATGCAGTTGCTTGATCTTTCAGGCAATAGCATCAAGGATATTGTGCCCCTAAGGCAGATGGAAAATCTTCGCACGCTTTATCTTGCACAGAATCAGCTCAAGAATCTTGATCCAGTGGCAGAATTGACGAAGATATGGTCGCTCGACGCTTCCGGAAATCAGCTAACCGACGCGGGTCCGGTCGGGAAGTTGCGTTGGTTGACGACGCTGGACTTAGCGGGCAATCAGCTGAGTTCCCTGGCACCGCTCGGGACACTTCCCGAGTTAGACATGCTGTTGATCTCTCGTAATCGGATTACAGATCTGGGGCCACTTATCGAAATGTGCAAGAAGGATGCTGAAGGTGATCGAAGGTTCGCCCCCTACCTTGAAGTTTATCTTGGTGGAAACCCAGTTGATGAGAAGAAGAAGGCAGCACAGACTGAGGCGTTGAAGTCGTTTGGAGTAGACGTTTTCGATAAGTAAAGGATTTACTCTCAACTTGTCAGGGTTCCTTGTTCTCGTTTCCGTTGATGCACTTATTTTTTCAAGTTTTTTTGCAAATGCATTTGTAGGCCACCTAAGTCATCTGCGTTAATGAGGTCGACCCCCGCCTGCAGTAATTCGTCCCACACTGCAGGTGAGTCAGGCGTTCCCCAGAATCGTAACAAGCGGCCTTTCTGGTGTGCCTGTTCGACATAGCTCCGCAATTTCTTACGTTCTGCTTCTGGAAACTCGTTTTGGCCCCGCCAGCGGAAGTGTGAACGCCAGTTGTCGCTGATCCAAGGCATTGCTCCGGAGGAAAGATCCGATTTCAGGTCTGAGAGACGCCCGTCGATCCCCGAAATGCGTGGTTGGGCTTGCAGGATCTCTTGTATGGCGCGGTTGCCACTGATCACGACACGGACGGGAGGGCTGCCTTTGCCAACTTTTTGCCGATGAGGTAAAGGGATTTCAGCAACCAAGTGCGGGTAATTCTTGAGGAGAGACTGAATTTTTCCATGCGTTGCAATCGGGTCGGATTTCACATCGATCATCAGCCAGAAGGTCTTGTGAGGTAAATGATCACTTTGCATCGAGAAGTGCCGGCGAAGCGGATCGAGGTAAAGAGATTCGAGTGTTCTGTTTGGGGTGATGTCACTGCGGTCGTGGGCTACGAGCAGTTTGTTATCGACCAGGTAAACATCTGCTTCGACACTTGTGAAACCAGCTCGCAAGGCATCGTGCAGCGGGCGTTCGTGCTCATAGTCGTTGTGCGCGTGAGCGATAGGGACCGACTTGGATGCTTGTGCAAGAAC
The DNA here is from genome assembly GCA_002689655.1 of Rhodopirellula sp. Classification (GTDB taxonomy): domain Bacteria; phylum Planctomycetota; class Planctomycetia; order Pirellulales; family Pirellulaceae; genus Rubripirellula. Next base: position 24,504 of record NZHC01000086.1, read on the forward strand.
GCGGTCTGATGAGATTGTTGCAGTTCCTAGCAAGGCAATCGAGAGAATGCAGCTGAAGCTGGTTGACGAAGAAATGAGGGCCATCGCGAGTTACTGTTGAGGTAGGGACACAGGCGGTTAAAAAAAATGCCACTTGGTGCCGAGGGCACCAAGTGGCCATAGTCTTTTCGGCGGGGCGTTGTTAGCTATTTCTTTGCTACACCCAGCTCTTTTAATTTTTCAGCGATAGCCTTGCCGTGATCGCCAGCTTTAACCGCTTTGTCGATATAAAGAATCTTTCCATCCTTACCGATGTAGTAGGTCCAGCGATTCGACATGCCGCGGGCGTTGAGGCATCCAAGGGCATCGGCAAACTGCTTTTCAGGGTCACTGAGGATTGGATAGTCCAGATCCAGGCTCTTTGCGAAGTCAGTGTTCTTTTTGACAGGGTCGACACTGGCAGTGAAGTAGGCGACATCGAAATCACGAATCAGTTGACCGCTCTCACGGAGCGATTTGCATTCTTTTGTTCAGCCACCAGTGAAAGCTTTGGGATACCAAGCAATGACGAACGCCTTCCTTCCCTTTAACTGTGTCGAAGAATACGTTTTTCCGTCACTACCGATCAGTTCGAAGTCGGGAACTTGGTCTCCGACTGAAGTCTCTGCTTGTGTCATTCCACTTCCCAGTCCTACGGACACTAGTAATGTAACTGCTACCAACCATCGATTTTTCATCTGATTTCCTGTTGTAAATGAATTTCGCAGGGGACGACTGAATTCGGCGGGTTAAACCAATGCCTGCTACAACGTGTTCAGGTGTTTCATGCTTTGGCGAATACTGTTCAGCGGATTTGGTGAATGATCTTGTTCAACGTGACAGATGTCGACTCCCGTTTTTGCAGCGACCTCAATGATGGGCTCCATCGGGATGATACCATTTCCTAGTTCCCGGAACGCTTCGTTCGGTATGCCACCGTATTCCGGCGTTTTGACGCTTTTGTCGAGGTCCTTAAGGTGTAATTGAGAGACTCGCCCTTTGAGAGATTGTAAGAGCTCGACTGGGTCTTTTCCGCCTACTTTGATCCAGAACACGTCGACTTCGAACTTCATGTCAGGCGAAAATTCTTCAATCATGATGTCATAGCCGGTTTTGCCACCTTCTTTTGGTTCGAATTCGAACGCATGATTGTGATAGGCGAGCTGGATTCCAGCCTTTTTTGCTTCTTCTGCACCGCGGTTGCACCGCTCACAGAGAGTACGGTAGTCGTCGAGACTTTTCCTGTTGCGGTCAGCAAGGTAGGGAACCACAAGGTGCTTTAAGCCTACCTCATTGGCTGAATCGAGGACTTGTTTGAAAGGCATCACACCCTTGTCATCAGGATTCACAACCGAGTCCCAATTGAAGTGGGATGAATTCACGGCCAAGCCATTATCCTTGGCTGCTTTGATCATCGGTTTAGCATCGGGAAATCCGTACGGTTCCACCTGCTTGTAACCGGCATCAGCAACTGACTTAAGTGTGCCCTCAACGTCTCCGTTGATCTGGTTGCGGAGCGTGTAAAGTTGGATTCCAATCTCTTTCCGGTATCGGTTATCTTGATCGAGTGCCATGATTAGTTGGGGTTGTGATATTGCACAGGAGATAGCGGCGCTGGCTCCGAGGAATTCCCGTCTCTTCATTGTATTTTCTTGCCTCTTCGGACCAGATTTGTCTGGTCGGTGATGTGTTATTGTTTTGCACAGTATACAACACCGGGCGTGGAATGTCTGATGAATGAATCTGCCCTTTCCGTGAGGTTTTTATGGCTCGGTGCGAGAAAAATAGGCATTTTCGATTTCCGCATCACACGTTGGCAGCTGGTGAGTTGCGAGGCGAGGTGTCGCTGATGTCAGCCTCCGACGCAGTAGTGGAACTCGATGCCAATCGGTCCGTTTTCGAGCCCCTAGCGAAACGGCTCAGAGATGCGGATGTTCGTCACATTTTGCTAATCCACGGGACTTTTGCGGGAGGGGATATCACCGGGTTTGTCCGCGAAGTGAAACGATTTTCTCCCGTGAAGGCATCGCGTATTGATGAAATCAGCAAGGCTTGGTTTGATGAATTAGCGGGCGATGTCGGAAATTATACTGATGCATACGCGAAGCAACTGTACAGGTTAATCAATTCTGAGGACTCGCCTGTTATCACTGTGGAGCGGTTTGGCTGGTCGGGAGAAAACCATCATATTGGTCGAGCTGATGGAGCAGTGTCGCTGCTTCGGAAAATCAGTTCGATGGATCCAAAGGGACGCTTATTGGTGATGGCGCACAGCCATGGGGGTAGCCTGCTCGCAATGCTGTCGCAGATTGCTGCCGCATCCCATGAGGTAAAGGAGAACTTTTTTCAAGCGACTCGTTTGCATTACCACAGTCCACTGCGTAGTAAGGTGGATTTGCAGGATTGGAGGCACGCACGCGAGATCTTGCTTGATGGGGGCGAACCAAAGCGAGAGATTGATATCGCTACTTTCGGGACCCCGCTACGTTATCGGTGGAGTGACGTGGTTGTGCCACGATTGTTGCACTTTACGCAGCACCGTTCTGTTGACAGACGCGATCCTTACAAGGCAGTGATTCCAAAGTCCGTCGGTGACTTGGTTACAGCTGCGGCCGGAGACTACATTCAGCACTTGGCGATTGCCGGTACTGATTTTATCCCTTCGGTTTTCGCGTGGCGGGATTTGGTAGTCGAACGCCGTCTTCAACGAATTTTTGAATCAACAGCAAGGCGGCGGGATTTATTTCAAAAATTGAAACAGGGACGCAGAGAGTCCTCCGATGGCAAGACACTGTTGGTCGACTATGCTGCGACGCCGGAGCGCGAGCAGCAGAAGTTGTTCGGGCATGGTGTCTACACTTCACCTGTGTGGTTGCGGTTCCATCTCGACGTCATCTGCGATCACTTTTATTCCCAAGCAGGAAATATCCCAGACTAGGGTGGATAACGGCCCCACGGACGCTGTAAGGTGGCGTTGTTCTGATTCAAGCCTCGCCGTTGCGGTTGATCTGCTTGGCCAACTTCTCACGAAATATCTTGCTGTTATGACGGATGTCGACGGGAAGTGGCTTCTCCCAGATGATTACTTCGGTGATTCTGCGAGTCAGTGGGTTTCTGGAAGCCAATTCCAGCAGTTCGTCACGCAGTTTATCGCGTGTTTCAGAATCAGGGGGGATCTGATCTGGATACGGTTCCACAATCATCACCGGTTGCTGATTGGGGCGTTCGCCACGTGGAACCAGCGCGGAGCGATAGATCGCGGGATGTCCGTTGAAGATCGCTTCGCAGGGTACTGTGAACAGGGTGCGTTTTCCTGAGGTAACGCGGTGTGCCTTGCGGCCACAAAACCAGAATCGGTCACGAGTGTCAAGGTATCCGACATCGCCCATGCGATGCCAAAGGCGTTTGCCATCGGACACTTTGTGAAGCGAGTTTTGGTCAGCTCGTACAACATAGGTTTGAGTGACCATCGGTCCGGTAACCATCAACTCACCGATCTTACCCCGTTGTACTTCTTTTGTTTCTCGGATGTCGGTAACTGGACCATCCTGGATTTCAATGACTCGCCAGGTAACCCCATCAAACCGTGTCCCCACGCACGTGCCCTTTCCTTTAAGTGAGGCTGGGCCCGTTTCCGCAATCACCTCACGCGATTCGATTGAGGCCAGCGGAAGTGCCTCCGTCGAGCCGTACGGGGTCATGATATTGGCTTCAGGATCAACGAGAGTTCTCAGCTTTTCCAGCGTTTCTGCGGGAACCGGTGCCCCTGCGGAGAGAATTCGTTTGAGAGTTGGGAAGGGGAGTACTGCATTATTCGCCTCGGCCCACCGGACTACCGTGTTCCACAATGCGGGTGACCCGAACGCCTGATCGATCTCCCATTGGGCCGCTGCTTCGATCAAACGTTCAGGGTTGACGGCGGCCGGCTGAGTTGGGTCCATATCAGGGATGATGGTCGTCACACCCATTACCGCATCGAACAAGCCAAATAGCGGAAAGCAGGCAAGGTCGCGAGAGCCACGGTGAATATCATATCGCTCGCGGATGCGGTCAATCTGGGCATGGAAGACGCCATGAGTGTACAGAACGCCTTTCGGAGGTCCGGTACTGCCCGTTGTGAAAATGACAGCGGCATCATCGACGCGATCGACGCGGGGAAATTGGATGCTGTCTTGCTGCGTCTTGCCCATGTCAGCTACTTGCCTGAGCGTTTTCCCACCCCAAAAAAGTCGGCGTCCAACAGTCACGTTCCACTTGGCTTTTGGGAACCGGCGTCGCAACACGGAGCGAATGGCTTGCGCTTTGGGGATCCCGATGAAACCATCCGGTTCCGCAGCACTAAGGCAGCGAATGAGATGCTTGCGACCCATGCCCGGGTCGACAAGCACAGTCACAACTCCCGCTTTCATGAGTGCGAAAACCAGTTCAATGAACCCGGCCCCAAATGGTACAAGCATCGCCATTCTCATGCCTGGCTGGACACCCCATGCGATGAGGCCTCGAGCAATCTCATCGCTACGCTGATCAAGGCTTCCAAAAGTAGTTAACGAATAACTGCGGAGTCCATCAGGCTTAGGGGGTCCATCAGGTTCAGCAATGGCGATGGCTCCTGGAGCCAGAGCTGCGACCATGGATAGACGACCCGCGACATTCCCATCGACTGGAAGTCGCCTTGCCGCGGTTGCGTCATGGTCTGGCTGATTATCAGGGGATGAAAATGAATCGCTCATCTGCCAACCTTCACTGCTTTCGCTGTGGCCTGGTCTTGCAATTCCTGCACGATCTCTGCTGCGATGCAATCTTGCGAGACTGATTGGGCTCCTTTCCAGCCTGGGATCGCATTCACTTCAATGACTTTGGCTTCGCCGCCATCAAAGTGCAATAAGTCGACCGATGCAAAACGAAGTCCAAGGTCCTTGCAAATGGTGTGTGCCATCTCCACCTGTTGCTGATTCAGGTTGACAGCTTGGCAGCGTCCACCACTGGAAACATTCGTTCGAAATTCGCTGTCATTGGTGCGTTTAATGCCTCGCACGGTATCGCCAATGACTAGCAGTCGGGTGTCGGAGCCTCCAGGCGGGACAAACTGCTGGACGTAGCAAACCGCACCCAGGTTCTCTAAAGTTGAGAAGGTGGTCCAAGCCAGTTCGGGGTCTCGAATTCGCATCACACCACGCCCTTCGCCACCAAATATTGGTTTCACCACGCAGTCACTGCCCAGCATTTCGAAGGCATCGAGAGCTTCGCGTCGTGATTGAACAACCGCTGTGTCTGGAGTCGGGAATCCCAGTGCAGATACTCGTTGAAGCGTTGCGAATTTATCGATCGCAATCTCCAGAGCGGCCGGTGGATTGACGACCGGGAGGACCTGGGCATGAACCAAAGTGTGCAGCAATGCCAGCCTGAACGTGATCTGCTCCAAAGAACCAGCAGGCATGGTGCGAGTTAACAGGACGTCAAAATCATGCACGTTGCCAGCTTCACATTGATGGATCGATTTGCCGTTGATCATGACGGTCTGCAATGACTCATAGGTTGCGAATTCCATTCGGCAACCCGCTTTAGTCGATGCGTTGGAAAGCTGTTCAGAGTGCCATCCCTCTCCGGCGCCCAAACAGAGGATGCGAAGTTGGTTCATTTTGAAATAAACGATTGACGCAGGATATCGGTTTCGATTCGTCCGTAGCTCCACGTGTTTCCACTCTGAAGGCTGTGGATCGTCACTGAAGCGGGGCTGAAGAGGAGGGGGTCGACTTTGTAAAAATCGTACTCGTAATCTTTGAAAATGGTCGCGAAGGGGCGGCCATAGTCGCCTGACGAGCAGCTTGGAACGTCACTTGCGACTGTTTCGATTTCTTCGTCACTTGCATCAACCCAGAAAGTGACCGTTGCGCCGTACAGCATGGCGTCATTGGTTCGACCGATTCCGCCGACGGTATCCCCTGGTTTAGCTGGAGGTGGTAATGGGGCGGTGCCCGTTGCAGAGGTTATTTTCTTGACGTCAAATTTGAGCGCGTGAAGTTTGTGCATCGCCGTTTCGATACTTCGAGCAACAACCTGGTAGCTGCCGGCGATGCAAGTGCTGGGGGCCACAGCCAAATGCAGTTCGTTTGACTTCACACCGCACTCCCGAGCGATGAGGTCGATAGCTGGTTGGGTTGGCAGAGTGTCACTTTCAAGGATTCCGACAACCGGGCCCTTGCCAGCTTCACTCAGATTCAAGTGAAGAAGCGTTTCCTCCCGGCCGCGATAGAGCCGCATCGGGCCACTTCCCATGGCGAAATAATCACCCGCGGAAACTGGCCATCCCGCATATTGACTGCCCAAGCACGCCAGCACCGCATTGTCCGTTTGAACCTGGACAAGGTTGTTGGAAACGAGTAACGCGGGGTCAGCGGGAAGCAGGGTGATTTCCGCCAGCCCTCCCATGCAAAGTTGGGCCAGGATGCGGCCAGCCTGCAGGGAACCGCGTGTGTTGACGCCCGCGTCCAAAATCTGAGCGTCTGCAACAGTTTCCACGCGGCAGCCCAGTTGGTCGGCCCGTGCGGCCGATTTCAGAAACAATTCTGTAGCGAGTTCATTGACCATGCGACGATGTTGGTGGAAACAGTGCGTTCTGTCCAGCGGGAGCGATGAGAAAAGTGGGGCGGGAAATGATATTTCAAGCCGGTTTTTAGCCAAATCCCCTGCACAATTAGCAGTAGATCGGTCATCCTTAGGTACCCCGGGCATCCTTAGGTGCCCCGGGCATTCGCAGGAAGTGGTGGAATGCTCTGATTCGGGGGAGGCCAAAGTAGGTCACCAACCGCCGGCGGCTGGGCGAGCGGGGGAAATGGCAACTTATCCCTTCTTTTGTTATTACTCGGTTTTGTTACGACACGGTCCACCATGCAACTCAGCATTATACCCTACCCACATCCAACTCTTCGCGTACGCAGCAAACAAATACGGCGGGTTAACAAGGAGCTTCGTGATCTAGCAGCTCAGATGTTGGACCTGATGTATGAAGCTGAGGGTGTGGGGCTGGCGGCGAATCAAGTCAACCTGCCGCTCCGAATCTTTGTCGCCAATCCTGCCGGTGAAAGAGGTGATGGTGAAGAGCTGGTACTGCTGAATCCTGAATTGCAAATGCCAAAAGGAAGCGTGACTGGACAAGAAGGCTGCTTGAGTTTGCCTGCTGTCTTTGGGCAGGTCAAACGCCCCAAATCGATTCGCTTGAAAGCTTTCGATCTCAAAGGCAATCCAGTTGATCGGGTGGTGGATGGTTTTCTTGCCAGAGTGATTCAGCATGAAAACGATCACCTTGACGGGGTCTTGTTCTTTGATCGAATGATTGAGGAAGCGAAACGCGAAATAGATGATCAGCTGCATGAGCTGGAAACGGTGTTTGAGTCCAAACGCAAAGCCGGCGGCATTGCCAGTGACGAAGAATTAATCGCTGAATTGGATCAGTGGTACGAAAAGTACGCGTGATACGCAGTACGCCTGTGAGAGGCGTGATACGCAGTGCTTGCCGCAAGGGAACGTGTTCGGCTTGAGCCGGGTTAACTAGAAGGATAAGTAGATTGGCAGATCACACGATGACGCCTCCCCTGCGTCTTGTTTTGATGGGCACGGGGCCGTTCGCTGTTCCATCCTTTGAGGCATTGCGATTGGCAGGCCATGAGGTTGGGATGGTTGTTACGCGACCTGCACGGGCCGTGAAAAGCCGAAAGGGACCGCCACCCGAGCCTGTTCGAGAATGGGCCGAGTCCCATGGCCTTGAAGTGTTTGCACCCGTAAGCATCAACGATGCTGCGGCGGTATCCAGCGTCGCAGAGCAACACTCGCAGTTGCTGGTGGTTTGCGATTACGGACAAATCTTGAAGCCCGAGGCTTTGGAGACAGCAACCTTGGGCGGTATCAATCTGCATGGCTCCTTGCTTCCAAAGTACCGCGGCGCGGCCCCTGTTCAGTGTGCTCTTTTGAGTGGGGATCAGGTGACGGGAGTGTCAATCATTCATATGACGCCCCGGTTGGATGGTGGACCCGTGATTACCCGCCGGGAGACTGAAATCAGTGAAGATGAAACTGCCGGGGCACTCGAAGAGCGATTGGCCTTGTTAGGCGTTGCTGCAACGCTGGAAGCCGTTGAACTGCTCAGCGAGTGGGACGGCGATTCCGTGATCGGTGAGATGCAGGATCCGAATGCTATTACCAAAGCCCCCAGGCTTAAAAAGTCAGACGCAGAGATAAATTGGAATCGTCCCGCCCGGTTAGTTCATTGCCATGTGCGTGGAATGCAACCTTGGCCGATTGCCTACACGCATTTCAAACCAGTGGAATCCAAGCCGGGAATTCGTTTGGCGATCAAGGAAATCAGGATTTTGGATGAATCCGTTGGGTCCCATGTTCCCGGTGAGATTGTGGATCGTGATGACTTCATTGTGGCAACCGCGGATTCTTTGGTTCAATTGCAGAAAATCCAACCTGCGGGTAAGCGTGAAATGGCAGGAGTAGATTTTCTGCGAGGTCACAACCCGCCTGCTGGAACGATTTTGGAATGAGGCACTGGCGGTGGAATCGCTGGTTCATGAGGTGCCACTTTGCGTCCCGAAAGCGGTGCTTGTAGCGAACGCTTGAAAGCACTTGCCGGTCCTTTGCCCTACCGCTCGGATTGTTCACGTATCCTTCGGCGGATCGACAGTCGTGCCAGATAGCTGTGCAGCAAGNTCCATGAACAACTTCATTTGTCGATCTGTACGTTGTCGCGTCAGTTTTGCATTGATTTTGTTACTCAATGCGTGGCACATCTGTACGAAGCAGGCAACGGATGGATCTTCGTTCATCGAGTGTGCGTTGAATTCTCCTAGGGCCTCCTGACGCAGTTGTGTCACTTCGTCTAACAGTAGCTGCAGCTTTTCGACATCATTACCCGATTCGTCTTCATCGAGGCCAAGTTGCCTACGCTCGATATCGAGGACGAGCCGGACAAATCGATCCAATTCATGTTCGTCCTGCTTGAGCCTTCTGTCACGCAACCATCTTGCCAGCAACCAGCCTGCGACAAGCAACGAGAAAAAGAATGATCGTAAACCCTCAGTTGCATCCACGAAATCCGGGTTCAGCAGCGGCTTGAGCTCGGGGTTGTAAATGTGTTCGGCCCCGACATGCATCGGGAATTCTGGGTTGGCCATGGCAAAAACCTTCCCACGGTCGAACAGCTCGTGGAGTTCGTTGCTCCGCTGGAAATATTCGTCCATCACGACCTTGGTCACGGCCTCTACGAGAACGGTGGGAGCATCGGGTCTTGTCAGCAGTTTGGCTCTTCGTGAGACCGTTTCGATTTCAGCTTCTGGCAGCACCGGGTCGGCTGTTCGGTAGAATCCTGCCGGGATGCTTGTTGGAAAAGTTGACACGTGGTGCAATGCCATCGCGTCGGCGAATGGAACTGGAATCAATTTCACTCCAGGAACGCTTGCTGTTTCAGCAAATGCGGGCGAATGGAGTCCACCTGCCATGCAGGCGGCATCGAGTTTTCCGGACCGGAGCAAGTCAGGAATATTCTGATAAACAACGTCGACCAGTTCGACCTCATCCAATTCGATACCCAAGTGTTCCAGCAATGTTTTGTTGAGAGAAAAATCCCCAGACTCCTGACTACCAATCGCGATTTTCTTACCTCTTAGATCACCTGCCTTCTCGATGCCGCTGTTCGGTGCGACAAAGATGTGCAGCACCTCTGAGTAGAGGTTAGCGACAAAGGCCGCTGAGTCAGGGCTTTCATCTTCGTTGGTTCCTCGCGCGGTGTCAGGTTGATATAACGCGAAATCAACGATGCCGTCCTGGATGCGGTGTAGGTTGTCCAATGCACCCCGCGACTCGAGTACCTCAACTTCTGTTCCAAGTTGTTCTTCCAAACGTTTCGCAATTTCATTGCTCAAATGGTAGTAATTGCCGCCTGCGGGGCCTGCAGCAATTACAACCTTCGATGGTACCCTGACCGATATTCGGTAGAGCAATAGGCCCAATCCCAAGGCCAACAGAATCGCAAGGAATAGAGTGAACTTTATGTACTTCATTGAGCTCTATTGATTTGCGGGGCGTTAAGAGGATTTTCTGGATTGAGTAATTCGGGGGCAGTGGGGCCGTTTACGGTCAGTTTTCAGGGGAAGTGTGGGAACGCGCGTATTNGCGCGGCGGTACTGTGAACTATCTTGCAAGGAAGCTGACGAAGTCAGCTTCCTTGCAAGGCCCGCAGGATAGCATCCACGTTTTGCTTGGCATCTCCAAAGAGCATTTGGGTGTTGTCCTTGTAAAATAGCGGGTTGTCGACACCCGCGTATCCGGTCGCGAGTCCCCGTTTCATAACCACACAATTGGCAGCTTTCCAGACTTCGAGCACCGGCATGCCGGCAATCGGACTGTTCGGGTCTTCCAAAGCGGCGGGATTGACGATGTCGTTGGCCCCAATCACAAGAATGGCGTCCGTGTCAGGCATGTCATCGTTGATTTCGTCCATTTCCAGGACAATGTCATAGGGAACATTGGCTTCAGCAAGCAGCACGTTCATGTGTCCGGGCAGGCGTCCGGCAACCGGGTGAATTGCGAATCGCACCTGTTTATTCTTTGCCTGCAGGATTTTGACGACTTCTGCTAGTGAGTGTTGGGCTTGTGCGACTGCCATTCCATAACCAGGTACGATGACAATGCTGTTTGATTCTTCCAACATGTCGACGGTGTCATCGACGCTGAATTCGGTGACTGTGCCTTCCACTGCAGCAGCCGGCCCACCACCACCGCCTCCAAAACCACCTAGGATGACGCTGATAAAACTGCGATTCATCGCTGCGCACATGATGTAAGACAGAATGGCACCAGAGCTTCCGACAAGTGCACCCGTGGCGATCAGGAGGTGGTTTTTGAGCATGAAACCCGCTGCAGATGCTGCCCAGCCAGAATAGGAATTCAGCATCGACACGACCACGGGCATGTCGGCTCCACCAATCGCCATCACTAAGTGCACGCCAATCAGCGAGGCGATTCCCGTCATGATCAGCAGTGCGGTCATTGCCTGCCCACCCGCGTTGTGCGATCCGTCGGGATGGTGTGATGCTTGGCAAAACCAGATGCCTAAGCCAATGCAAGCGGCAAGCATGAGCAGGTTGATCAAATGTCTGCCCGGTAGGGTTAGCGGCTTGCCGCCAATGGTGCCTCGAAGTTTCAAGAATGCAATGATTGAGCCCGTGAACGTGATCGCACCGATGAATACACCGATAAAAATCTCAATGTCGTGAATGAGAAGCTCGCCGGAGGGAACATTGGCGTAAGACTCAAGGTGGCTCGAAATTCCCACGAGGACTGCAGCGANGCCGACGAAACTGTGCAGCATCGCGACCAGTTCAGGCATACCGGTCATCGGTACACGCACGGCGAGGACCGCACCCACCACAACTGCTGCAGTAATCGCCACAGCCATCAGTGTGTAGACAGCCATGTCGTGGCCAGCCGATAGCATCGCCACGACGGTGACGCCAATCGCAATGAGCATGCCAATGATACCCAACACGTTGCCGCGGCGGGCCGTTGTTTGCTTTGATAAGCCGGCCAAGCTGAGGACGAACAGGACTGCGGCGGCTAAATAGGCAACTTTTGCCCACGAATCTGCCATGGAAAGCGTTTCGTTGGCAAACAGTGGTGTTGAGGTCAAGTCCATGTCAGTCACGTTTTGAAACATTGGGTTCAGCAGAGGAGAATGAATCTTCGCGTTCCTTATTTGCGGAACATCTTTAGCATTCGGTGGGTGACCAGAAAGCCACCGGCGATGTTGATGGAAGCAACGAAAATTGCGATCGCGGCCAACCAGACTGCAGGACTGCTGCTCACACCCATCTGGACCATGCCACCAACGACGATGATCCCACTGATGGCGTTGGTGACGCTCATCAGCGGAGTGTGCAGCGAGGCGGATACATTCCAGATCACTTGCCAACCGATGATGCAGGACAACAAGAAGACGGTAAAGTCAGTAATGAAGCCAGCGTTTTGTGTCATGGCGACACCCGCGAGGGCGAGGATAACCACAACCAGCATGATATAATTAAGCCATGGAATTGTGGGCGCCGGCTCAATCGCTTCCTGCGACGCTGGTTCAGCGGCTTGGCTTGGGGCCGCCGCCGAAACAGATACTGGTGGTGGCGGCCAGGTGACCTCGCCATCCTTGACCACGGTCGCGCTCCGAATGACAACGTCTTCCATATCAAATTTGAAAGCGTCTGCGCCACCCATTTCATCAAGCAGATGGACCAGATTGGTTCCATAGAGTTGGCTGGAAGTGTTGGCCAAGCGACTCGCCAGATCGCTGTAGCCGATAATGTGTACGCCGTGATGAGTTGTCACTTCATTGGGAAGCGTGCATTCACAATTACCCCCCTGTTCGGCCGCTAGGTCAACAACAACGCTGCCGGGTCGCATCGACTCAACCATCTCTCGGGTGATCAACTTGGGCGCGGGTTTGCCAGGGATCAACGCCGTCGTGATAATGATGTCGACTTCTTTTGCCTGGGCCGCAAATAACGCCATTTCTGCGTCTATGAACTCTTTGCTCATTGTCTTAGCGTAGCCGCCACTGGTACCACCCGATTCATCTGACTCAAATTCCAACATGAGGAATTCGGCCCCCATGCTTTTGACTTGGTCTGCGACCTCGGGCCGCACGTCAAATGCTCGAACAATCGCGCCCAAGCCTCGAGCGGTACCGATAGCCGAAAGTCCCGCAACTCCAGCACCGATTACCAAGACCTTCGCGGGGGGGACTTTGCCCGCAGCTGTGATCTGCCCGGTGAAGAAGCGACCAAACAAGCCCGCGGCTTCAACGACGGCGCGATAGCCAGCGATGTTTGCCATCGAAGAGAGTGCGTCCAGCTTTTGGGCGCGGCTGATGCGTGGGACTGCTTCAATCGCAATTGCAGAGGCATTTCGCGCCGCAATGCTTTCCAGGAGCTCCGGATTTTGCCCTGGAGCCAAGAAGCTTATGAGCGTTGTTTCAGGACGCAACTTTTGAACTTCGTCCTGCTCTGGGCTGCGCACTTTTAGCACAATGTCCGACTCGGACCAAATCTGGTCTGCCGAATCAACGATTTGACAGCCCGCGGCGAGGTAGCGATCATCGGGAAAGCTGGCTAAGTCACCAGCACCCGATTGAACTGATACCTCAAAACCCTGTTTTTCGATAAGACGCCGAGCGGTCTCGGGGGTTGCCGCGACTCGGCATTCACCCGGGTAGATTTCCTTTGTTACGCCAACTTTCATCGTGCCCAAAGGCCTCCTGTGAAGTGGGAAGAGCGAGAAAGCGTAAGCGACGTGACGCCTTCTAGCTACCGGAAACAGCCCCCGCACCCAAAGTTACCTTGAGTATTGGCTGGATTCCGGCGTGTTGCTGTGGCTTCTCAAAGCTAGTCGGTCAGCCGTAGCAGATCGGAGTCGTCCAAGTTTGCGGTGATTGACAACTGGGTCGTGTAGTTGCCAAGCATAGAGAACTTCTGCCTTTGTCGAGTAGGTTGATGCGAAGAGCCGCACTCTGGAGCCGGGGCAAAACATCACCCGCCGGTTGAGTCCGCCGCTTGGTGCGAACAGGGTCGATAAACCAGCAATTTTAAAAAGGTGCTTCCTCGTCGCCCGCTTCGGCAAATGCGTCGTTGGGCTCGCTTACACGCTCGGTCATGGTGTCACCACCACCCGATACGATGCGAAACGACATTGCTTCTGCATTCAAGAAGTACTTGGCTTCGCTCGACTCGTCTTTTTGCCAACGACGTCCGTTCAAGCGATAGTTGACTTCGACTTCGTCCCCGAGAGTCATCTCGTCAACGGAACTGCAGGAATCGCGGGTGAACTCGATAGGTACGTAATTTGTAAAGCTACCTTTGTCCTGCTCAAGTACGACCAACCTCTTTTGAAAACCTTTGTTGCCATAGGTTTTCGTTTCTTCGATCAGGTGGACAATTCCACTGACTTTTGCGTCGCTCATTCCAATTTATCTCTTTCTTGATCCCGCTCGCTCTAAAGTGGCGCTGCACTGTCATCAAGGGATGCCGATGGAACCAATTCATCGGTGGTTTGACCCAGCGCTTCGCCGTACCATGGGAATTGTAGCGAATTCGCTGAAGTTGGGATCCAGTCAGCTGGGAAATTCTTGCATGGGACGTTTTAATTCTGGGAAAACAGCAGGAATGCAACGGTTGGCACGCTGCAGCAGCCTGATTTGCCTGACTGATTGGGCGGCACCGACGTTAGCCAATCGTTGATGAGTGATGGTGCAACTGTCAGCGTGAGCGTGGTATTGGCTCACTGAATGCACGTGATGTGCACGCTTTTTGAGCTATTTTCTCGTGCCTTTGTAGGCTGGTTTGCTGCTGGCAGGCGTTGTTGACTGAAAAGGCACTTGTGTCAGGCAGGGGATTGGCGCTGAGCGTCTTGTATGGGAACGCAATTGCTAAGCAATTGGCTGGCACACCCGGAAAAACGCCCAAGGTCGCAGAGCGAGAAAAAGTCGGGCACATCTGGAACGGTTTTTCTGAGTTCCACCTCACTAAATTCCGCTGCACAGAGTTCGTTGGCAATCGGTGTTCGTTGGTAATCGGTTAGACTGGTGATGGGATTGTTCTCTTTTCCTGTCGGGATCATTGGCGTCGCACGAAGAAGGACCGTCGGTCACCACGAGGTAAGAGACTGGTCAAGTGATGAGATACTGAGGTCAGGCAGTGAACTCAGGCACGCAGCGCTTATCTGGGAAACAACCAAGTCATTTCCTGCAGTATCGTGGGGAACCTCAACGCCCTTTCAATTTACCGATGTTATGTGTTTGCCAAGAATTTCTTACTTGTTGATTATCTTCAGTTTCTCTTTGTCACCCTGCTTGGTGCAGGCTCAAAATCAATCTCGGAAAGATGCGAAGAATGTTGCGATCGGCAAGGCCGAAGTGCTGCAGGACCCAGACCTGAAGCAGTACGGCATCTACGCGGCAAGCGCGCCTCGAGCGGGAACTGCAACGCCTGTTAAAACGAGTCTGCCACTCAGGTTGGAGGATGGAGACCGGGTGGCATTCATCGGCAACATGTTGCTGGAACGATCTCAATATTTTGGTTACCTGGAAGCGTTGCTGCAAATGCGGGCCAGCAAGCAGCGAATTACGGTAAGGCATCTTGGTTGGCCAGCCGATGCTGTTGATCTACAACCGCGCCCGTCAAACTTTGCAGGGTTGATGCAGCATCTAAATCATGAGAGAGCGGATGTCATCCTTGCAGCGTTTGGGTTCAACGAATCGTTCGCTGGGCCCGAGGGAGCGGAGGATTTTGCGAGTGCATTGCGGACCTTCTTGAATGAACTTCGCAGTTCGGCATTCAATGGTGAGACCGCACCTAAGGTGGTTTTGTTATCTCCGATTGCAAATGAGAAGGTTGATGGAGTTGATGCAGCAGCATTGAATAACGTGAATTTGGGGATTTACACCGAAATCATGCGAAGCGTTGCAGCTGATTTGGAGGTCGGTTTCATTGATGTCTTTCATCCAACTCGCAAGGCGATGGACAGCCCGGGAACAGATCTCACTATCAATGGTGCTCACCTGAATGACGCTGGCTATCGACGGTTTTCACGATTGGTTTACCGAGGTCTTTTTCAGCAAGAGCCGCCATTGGTACCGGAAGGTTTGCGGAAGGTGGTTATCGATAAGAATCGCCAGTTTTTTCGCCGCTATCGACCACTCAACACTTTTTACTACACCGGTGGTCGTAGTAAGACCTACGGGTATCTGGATTTTCTGCCAGCAATGCGAAATTTCGAAATCATGACTGCCAATCGCGATGCTCGAATTTGGGACCTCGTCCAAGGCAAGGAGATCAAGGGCCCGATCGATGATAGTAATTTACCGGTCATGCCCGACACCAAGCAAAGTCGTGGGGCTAATCGATGGATGTCGGCTGCTGATGAACTAAAGTCTTTTGAGGTCGATCCTCGGTTTGAGGTTAGCCTGTTCGCTGGCGAGGAGGAGTTCCCGGCACTGGCTGCACCGATTCAGATGAGGTGGGATAATCAAGGTCGTCTTTGGGTCAGTTGTTCTACGACTTACCCGCACGTCTATCCGGGAAATGAACCTAATGACCAACTTGTGATCATTGAGGACACAGACGGCGATGGGAAAGCAGACAAGTCATCTGTCTTCGCTGATGATCTTCACATTCCGCTGTCATTTGTTTTCGGTGATGGAGGAGTGTACGTATCCGAGGAGCCGCATCTCACCTTTCTCAAGGATACAGACGGTGATGGCAAGGCTGATGTCCGGCAGCAATTGCTGAGCGGGTTTGGTACGGAGGATTCGCATCATTCTTTGCACGACTTCGTTTGGACACCCGACGGTGACTTGCTTTTCAGAGAATCCATTTTTCATCACAGCCAGGTGGAGACTGCTTATGGGCCGGTACGTCAGCAGAACAGCGGATGGTTTCGGTTTGAGCCTGATACTCATCGATTGACCAGCTTTGGTACTTATCCCAGCACCAATCCTTGGGGTGTAACTTTTGATGATTGGGGGCAGCATGTCGCGAGTCATCCAATCTTTGCGGCGGCTTTTCACTCTTTGGACCCAGACTATCCACGGCAACACCCCAGGCCGAATGGGTTGAGAGCGTATTCGGGTACCTGTGGTCAGGAATTTGTCGACTTTGGAACGTTTCCAGATGATTTGCAGGGCGGCTATATCAAGGCACGGTACAAACCAACGAACCGAATTGAAATCCATCGTTGGCAGGAACAAGAATTTGGGTTTGATGAGGACTATGTCAGCGATTTGATCTTCTCGAAAAACCTGAGTTTTATACCCGTTGATATACGCTTTGGACCGCGTGGAGCTTTGTACGTTTGTGATTGGTATAACCCCGTCAAAGGGCACGCGCAGTATTCTTTACGTGATGAGCGTCGTGATCGTCACTCCGGCAGGATTTGGCGGATTGTTGCAAAAGGAAAATCACTGCAAGAGCCTCCGAAAATTGCGGATGCCACGATTGCGGAATTGTTGGAGCAATTGAAGCGTCCCGAAGGCCGCATTCGTGCCTGGATACGACGCGAGCTCCGAGAGCGTGATTCGAATGCAGTGCTGAAAGCACTTGACCTTTGGGTGACAAAACTTAATTCCGCAGACGACCGTTTTCGCCATCATCAGATGGAGGCAATTTGGGTTTATCGCGGTGTGAATGGAACGAACGCAAAACTGCTTCGAGAGGTACTTGCCTGTGATGACAAGTACGCACGCGCTGCTGCGATTCAGCAGTTGAGGTACTGGCATGATCAGTTCGCAGACCCATATTCACTGTTGGAAAATGCGGTGAACGATTCCTATGCGATGGCACGCATGGAAGGTGTGATTGCTGCCAGTCATATCGGGACCAAGCAGGCTCTTGATGCCATGTTGCAGGTATTAGATCATCCGCAAGGCGGGCACCTCAGTTATGCCATCACCTGTGCGTTGGAGTCATGGACTTTGAAACGGCACTGGGAAAATAATGATGAGTATGATCTGCGAAAGCTTCTGCGTGATGCAAAACAGAACGCTGGATTAACAGAGCCAACCCCAAACGCAACTGATGCGCAGTTTGATTCGCAGAAAAATCTGGCAACGATTGAAATTTCCTGCATGCCAGAGGTGATGCGGTTTACCACCGAGCAGTTCAGTGTCAGAACGGGTCAGCCGGTGAAAATCGTATTCACCAATCCCGATGCCACTGATCACAACCTCGTTGTTGTAGAGCAAGGGGCACTTGAGGAAGTCGGGATGGCGGCCAACGCGATGGCGCGAGACCCAAAGAACGCCAACTCGGATTTTATTCCCAAAGACAAACGTAAGTTGATTTTGCAAGCCACCAAAATGATTGGGCCGACGAGGAAGTCGCGGGTGCATGTGTTACGGTTCAAGGCCCCCCGCGATCCAGGGATTTATCCTTATGTGTGCACCTTCCCCGGGCATTGGGTTGTGATGAAGGGAATCATGGTGGTCGCTGATTCAGACTCCCAGGCGGCGGAATTACTGGCAGCGGAGAAACCGGCGACGGTTCAGGAATGGAAAATGTCGGATTTGGAAGATTTGGTGGTTCCAGAAGCGAGCGAAAAGGTCGTGATGCGGGGAATGGCGGCATTCATGAAAGCCAATTGCAACCAATGTCATGTGCTTGCGGGACATGGGGTCAATTTGGGACCGGATCTGTCCAAGGTGACGGAACGTTACAAAAATAGGCGGCTGCTCAAACAGTTGGTCGAGCCTTCCAGTGAAATCAATGAGAAATACCAAACGTTCAAGTTTTTGATGGATGACGGCCGGCTCGTTAGTGGCGTTGTTGTTTCAGAGGATGAAAAATTTGTGAATGTGATGACGAATTTGTTGACGCCGGAGCAACTTACCCGCCTCAGTAGAAAAGAGGTCGATCAGCGTGTTAAGTCGAAGGTATCCGCGATGCCAGTTGGACTTCTCGATGTATTGACGGAGCAGGAAATCGGCGAACTGATGTCCTTTTTGCAGTCATCCGGATTTCAAATGCCCGAGCATTTGAAAAAAATGCATTCTCATGATCACCACCAGAGCAGCGGGAAGTAGAACTTGGCTGTATGGGAAGTGGGCGTGTTTGGGAGAAGCTGAGCTGCAATGCGACAGCATCGAGATCCGACTTCGCGAGTTGGCCGGTAAACGCTACATTTTGTGGCATACGGCAATCAGCTGCATTCATGAGTGTGTTTTGCGGTGGGAAAGAGCTGGTCTGATGAGGTGATTGATGCGAATTGTTCTTTGCTATCCCGTTGAGGAAAGGCATGTTGCCCAGGTTCAAGCTGCCGCTCCGGATTGGGAAGTGGTGAATGCTGGACAAGACCGGATCGATGAGTTGTTGCCCACGGCTGACATTTTTATTGGGCATGCAAAGGTACCCGTAAATTGGGATCGTGTGTTGGAGTCAGGAAGATTGAAGTGGATTCAATCTTCTGCGGCCGGGTTAGATCATTGTCTTGTGCCGGGTGTTATCCAATCTGATATTTTGGTCAGCAGTGCTTCTGGGCTTTTTGCGCCGCAGGTTGCCGAACAAACCTTTTCTCTCTTGTTTGGTTTGCTTCGGAAGGCTCCGCTGTTCTTTCGTGCCGAACAAAAGCGTGAGTTCATTCGTCTGCCGACGGATGATCTGAGAGGGAAAACGGTGGGAATCGTTGGCATGGGCGGTAACGGTCGCATGTTGGCCAAGATGCTCAAGCCATGGGATATCAAGTTGGTGGCGACCGACCATTTTCCGGTCGATCCACCTGCGGAGCTAGACGAACTGTGGCCTGCTGATAGGCTGGATGATCTGCTTGGAGTCAGCGATGTCGTCGTGTTAACCTTACCGTTGAATGTTCACACCCAAGGGTTGTTTGATACGAATCGGCTGAATCGCATGCGGCCAGGTGCAATGCTGATCAATGTGGCTCGTGGGGCTGTGGTAGTCGAGGATGCGCTGGTGGATGCTTTGGCATCGGGGCAACTTGCCGGTGCTGGGCTAGATGTCACTGAGGTTGAGCCGTTGTCGCCAGACAGTCTGCTTTGGGATGATGCGAATGTGATGATTTCTCCTCATGTTGGGGCACAGTCATCACGCCGGGTGTCTGACACCACAGACTTTGCCTGTGTGAATCTAAAGCGTTATCTATCAGGTGATTTGCCTTACAACCGTGTTGATAAGCAGCTTGGTTTTCCGCATCCGTCGGTCGTTTGGCGACCAGCCACGAATTAAAGGTCTCCCGTTGAAGTCCAGTTCACCTCGTTCCAGTAGCATGAACCATGGCATGACTCCGAATGCTGTGATTGTGTCCGCAGATTCAGACAGGATGGACGGTACTTTGGGTGAGGAAAACCGGAGTGGTCAAAGAGAATTGGGGCCCATTCGCTTGCCCTTGAAGAATGCCAGTGAGTTTATTTTGAAATTCAATGAGCATTACCGGTCTCTTGGCCTGGAACTTCATCAACCGGCCAATGAAAAAATCCCCGACAGCCATGAGACTGTCGGGGACTTGAATGATGAATCGTCGTCTTCTGCGACCGATCGCCGTACTTGAGTGATTGAATTACTATTTCCGAGGGAACGAGTGTCGCGAAAAGTAACCCAGTGGAGTTCTCGTCAAGTTTGGGGACCGATTTAATTCACATTAGTGGACGAAACGCTTTCGAGTTGGCTCAGTTGCCAGCTCCGCAGCTTGGCTCGCAACCGCAAGTTGGCTCGCAAGGAGCTTCGCAACCGCAAGTTGGCTCTGCGCCACAAACTGGCTCGCAGCAATCGCTGTGATGCTTCTTGAACATCTTCGAGAACAAGCCTTTCAGGCTTACTTTGGGACGTGCGCAAGGATCGCAGCACTCGTCAACGACTTCGCAACCGCAAGCAGGCTCGCAGGGTGCTTCGCAACCGCAAGTTGGCTCGCTAGGAGCTTCGCAACCGCAAGCTGGCTCAGCACCGCATGCAGGCTCGCAGCAGTCGCTGCTGTGCTTGTGGAACAACCGTTGAAGAAGGCCTTTTGCCTTAGGGGCACATCCAGCCTCACAACCGCATGCTGGCTCAGCACCGCAAGCAGGCTCGCAGGGTGCTTCGCAACCGCAAGTAGGCTCGCAGGGTGCTTCGCAGCCGCATGCTGGCTCAACGTCGCAACAGGAGTCACAACCTTTGTTACACAACT
The DNA here is from genome assembly GCA_002689655.1 of Rhodopirellula sp. Lineage (GTDB taxonomy): Bacteria > Planctomycetota > Planctomycetia > Pirellulales > Pirellulaceae > Rubripirellula. The sequence continues at coordinate 45,237 of NZHC01000086.1, forward strand.
TGTCAAACAGGCCGAACGCGCTAGCGTTGGCTGAGCTCGCAGCAACCATTGCGATTGCCATCAGAGCAGGAACGATTACACGACGCATCGTGATATCTCCATGGAATTAGGAACTGGGGAAGGTTTTGCCTGGCTTGAGCCGCGACACGTCCGAGCGGCCAATGGTCAGCGTTAGCTGACCTGCTCGAGCCGATCAGTATCAACCACTCTGGTATTTGGTCGATCGGCGTGTTGCGGCGCAACTGGCAAACACCAATCTGTTGGTGTTCAGAGGGAGCTATCGTCGAATTGAGTCATGTTGCGTTGCCTATCCTTTCAGAAAAGAGGCAACGGCTACGAAACACAGGGCAAAAGTGACGCCTCTAACTTTTGTGCGTGTCAGTCCGATTGTGACGGCATGAAACCAATCGTGACCCGTACCGTTTCACGTCTTAGGTTGATTCATCAGCAAACCCTGCCAAAGCAGGGCCTAAGACCTTCGGTTGAAAACTGGCCTCAAAGTCTGCCTGACCGAACGCTGGACTTGCAATGCAGAGACCAATGCTGAGACACCTTCAGAGGTCAAGGGTATTTGGGGGATGAACACCAAGACGTGGTTTGGCAATGCCCACGCCGCTCAACAACTGTAACTGCGACCAGTGGCAAGCATTTGCATAAAGAATGCCGTGAAAGTTGGTGACTTTCCCCGCTCAGGGCGTTCTCGACAGGCAGCTGCTGGTTCGACGGTATTCATACCGCTTATGAAGTACCGTCTTATTGCATTCTCTATGTAAGTATGGTTTCTTGTTTCAACACGCCTGCGGCGAACAGATGCTGACCCAGCAATTCCAAGCAGGTTGTTGGTGCGTGGGCAAATGACAGGTGATGCGTGTGATGCGTCGAACCGTCTGACGTCGTTGAGCTGAGTGTGGCTGCTTTGGTGGGCCAGGAACGCTCTCCCCATGGTGCGCACTTCCAAGGTGGAGCGTTGGTCGGTCATTGTCCCGTGCAACGGTGGGTTTTTATGGCGTCAGACCGCTGCTGCAATGGTAGATTGTTCTGCGGGAAATCGCCGACGCAAGGTACGCAGGTTTGAAGTGTTCAGATAACGCTGAACAACTAGATCTGCAGAGTTTTCAGCGAAACACGCAGATGACAATGCGAGTTGGGTTGGAAGTCTTGAGAAGCGCAGGCTTAAAAAAAGTCAATTGATGCTGGAATCTATTGATTTCAATTTCTCGTTCGTTGGGCGGTTCGCCTTCACGTGGGTGGCACGGCAAGGGAGCGTCTGTTGCAGTGGTTCCGACTTTCTGCGTAGCATGCCCAGTTCGCAATGGCGTGAAGGTATCCCTGTGCTGCAGCGTTCTGATGAGTAGAGTGAGACCCGACGACGAACCAACTGGTGGTCATGAACGTTTCAGGATTGAATTGCTTTGAGTTTAGTTTGCGACAACAACCCGGTGAGATTCCCAGGTGTGCCAAGGCGTTGGCTCTTGTGCTTATCGCTCGCACTCTGGGTAGTTCCGGGATACTGATCGCACTGCTTAGCACGCGTTAGGCAAGACTGGTGCTGGGGTAGCAAGTTCCGGCGGTTTATTTGGAGATTGCTTTGCCCGTATTGACGATGGGGTTCGCCTGTCAGAAGTCGGAGCGTGGAAGATTTTATTATGTTTGATATTAAAGGTATTACTTTTGCACGGGTTGTTTTTTCCGGATGCGGGTATACCGAACTAGTTACATTGAGACGTGCGGGCGAAAATAGAATACTTTGGTTCACGACGCTCGTTCTTTCACCATGCCTGAGTGATCGCAAGTGGCTGCAGTTTTACATGGCAGCGAAGAGCAGAGGACTGTTTGAAAGTTGGTGAGTGCGGAACTCTTTTGGGGCCTCAACGGTATGGTGGTAAGGAGGTTCAGGGAGCAATGATTGCGAACAATCCAGAAGATGAGTCGGTCAACCCATACGAGCCTCCGATAGCAGATGCTGCGATCGGGAATGCTGATGAAACACACGAAAGCCAGTTAGACGTGGAGCTTGTGGGGCGTCCAACGGACGAAGAGCTGCAGGCTTTTTTAGCGGAAGAAAAGAGTGGAAATCTGGTTGGTCTGTTGGGGCTACTTGGGTTTTTGATCATGCCCTTGTTGGTGGTCGTGATCCAGCACTTCCTGCTCGGATTGTTAGCCATTGTTGGCGGCGTTTGTGGACTTATTCTGTTCATGTACATCGTGTCCGGAGTACGCTACCGTGCTGGTGTATTCAAAAATGAATTTCCTCAGTGGGATGCTTTTGATGGTGGCCGGATTGACTCTGATGGAGTTACCGTATTTGAGGGGGACTCGTGGTCAATGTTTCATTGGGAGTGGTTTAGCCACGTGATTGTGTGCAAGAATGTGATTTCGTTCATGCCAAACCTGAAATCAAAATGTCCTGTCTTGATTGGACAGAAGATGGTGTGCCCGGGGGTGTCCGCGAACGTCGTGGGGGAATGGGAGAGGGTCAGCAAGGATGCAGTTGAGTTGTTGGAACGTACGCGGAGTGCATTTTACAAGAACCGACTAGCGATTGATCCGAGTCAAGCACGTTCCAATATGGCGCTGATTTGTAATCGCCAGCGTCGCCGCACTGTGTCAGTTGAGGCGGGAGCCTTTCCGTTTTCGGGTGATGTGTCGACAGCTGATCTTGAACGAATTCCACGAGGCAATGCTGGGCTCAAGCGAACAAGGAGAAGTCGATTGGTTCTTGCGTCAGTCTTGCTCTTCGGTGGTCTTATCGTTAGTGGAATCTCGGAGCTGTGGTTGGATGCCTTCTGGATTTTGTTGGTGTTCTACTTCATGTTGATATTGTCGTGGACTATCAGAGCCTGGACAACGCGAGTGGACGCGACTGCGAGAAGGTATTGCTTCATTCTCGGTTATGCAACTGATGAGCGTCTTGTGATTGATCTGGGTATTGCGGTTTCCAGTTTTGCATGGCGGGACATGAAACTGTTGGCGAACGTCGGGGATTTGCTTGCGATCAAGGCGGGGCGACGAGGTCCTGTTGTTGTGTTGCGGCCTGACATGTTTCAGAATCCTGAACAATGGAAGCAAACGCTTGACACGGTTATGCTTCATGCGCAAGTTGCTACTGCTTGATTGCGGAGTGACAGTTGGTGGCTACTATGATCGTGCTTGGGGCTGAGCGGTCGGGTGGGCTTGTTGTGTTAATTTCCAAGTAGCACGCGATGGTGCTCTGAATCGGCAACTAAATATCCAAACCCTTTTTTGTATGCGATTCCGTGAGGCCTTTTTAGAGGAAAGGTAGCTTTCGATTTGTTGCCACCAAGGACGGTGTCGACGCGATTCCGAGACATGTCGATTCGTCTTACCGCATGGTTTTCAGTGTCAACGACTAGAATGCGACCCAGGTCATCCAGCACCAGCCCTTTTGGACCTTTGAATGTTGCATCCTGAGGAGGCCCGTTGTCGCCTGTGTATCCTTTTTTACCGGTGCCGGCGACGTGATGGATCGTATTCGTCTTTCTGTGGATCCGCCAAATACTATTTCCTTCTCGCAAGGCAATCCAGATGAAATCTTCATCGACCGCAAGGGAGCGTGGGCCAGCCAAGTTAGAGTTTAAAGAAGAACCACCATCGATCGGCAGTTTCTTTTCCCCGGTGCCACAGATGGTTTGCAGCAAACCGCTTGCTAAATCGATTCTGCAGATACGGTGATTTCCCGTGTCGGCAACCAAGAGGCCACCTTGGCCATCCAAAACCACACTGTGAGGTTGGTTGAATTGTATTTCAGAGCCGTGCTTACGGTCTCCTGACAGACCAGGTTGCCCATTTCCGGCCAGGGTCGTGATAATCCCAGACGCGTGGTCAACGTGTCTTACGACGTGATTCCTTGTGTCAGCAATGTAGAGGTCACCGTCCGTATCCGCTCTTACCTCGTGCGGCCAATTGAATGTGGCGTCTTCTGCTGGCCCGCCATCGCCGGTGTATCCGGGCAGGCCATTGCCTGCGACGCGATGCAGGTGTTGTCCGTTGGTTTTTCCTCGGTAGATGCAATGATCGTCCACCGATGTAATCCAGATGTCGTCCTCTGAAAACTCTATTCCAAACGGATTGCCAATCGCCAAGTTAGCCGCGGGGCCTGTGGGCGAACCACGCCGGTAGGCCACAGAATTGCGAACTTGTTTGCCGTTACCCGCAAAAATCCGATGCACAGAAGAAGATGTGCTTTGAGCGCAGCAAGTTGTCGCAACTATGAGTTGAATTGCCAAACAGAGGAAAGAATTAGGCATGAGGGTGACCGTTAGACAGAAGCGAGCATCATTTGTTTATAAGTAGAATCTGAGCAGCGTTTGAATGATAGTACCTCGGAGAGAAAGGTAGGTACCGGCAAACTGAAAATCCCCAGCACGGGAGTGGAACAGGTGAACAAATGAAATGGTGATGTGGGGTCAAACGTTATGTGGCATGCTGCCACGATTTGTTGTATCCGTACTTGACTGCGCTGCAAGGAGCAAATGCTTTCATAAGGATTTCGGTCGCTAGATTGCATTGTACTGCAAACACGTCAAGAGCAGAGAGTCACTCCGTTACCAGCAAAAAGTGTAGCACTTTAACGATGTAAGGTTTGCGCGAGATCTGTTTTGTGTTCCCCTTTTTTGGCGGCTTGAGAAGATCAAGTAAACCGTCACTGGGTTGGAAGTCCGCGAAAGGCAAATTTTGGTATTCGGGGTTTGAGGGCTGTTTTTGTCTCTTACGCTTTCGGTTGCTTCTGCGTCCGGAAGGGATTCGCCAAGTTTGGCGTGCCAGTGCTTAGGTTCCAGTGCTTAGGTTCCAGTGCTTAGGTTCCAGTGCTTAGGTTCCAGTGCTTAGGTTCCAGTGCTTAGGTTCCAGTGCT
>NZHC01000087.1 GCA_002689655.1 Rhodopirellula sp.
CGCAAGGGAGACATCTTGGTTGCCTATGACGACCGCACCGATTTAGCCACTGAATCCGAGCTATTCGCACACAGCTTTGGACACCACAAAGTGGGTGATGAAGTCAGCATCATCGCGATACGCAATGGTAAAAAGCGGGAATTCACCGTCCCCATTCAGCCCTAGGAGCAGGAGGTTTGCAGGATCATCCCCTGCGACCACGTCATCACCAGAATTGCTGTCCAATCAAAGTGGGGTTTTCGTTATGCTTGAAGGCAAAGCGTCTATTTTTCTTTGCAGCCAAACGTCGATGCCCCGAGTTCCCGTCGATGCCCCGAGTTCCTCGCCCATCCCAAACTTCCCATGCGCGATCGTCTCACCTGAAAGTGAAACGCTCGAATTCCTGTCGCGGAAACATCGCTCCTCGCGATCGAAAATTATTGAGCAAACTTGCTGGTGAAGTTGCCCTGCGCACCTTCCCTGCGGAACAAATCGCACGCTGGCAGCGTGAAATTCATCAGAACACTCTCGCCCTGAGTCGTTCAATCGACCAACCCAACTTTACGAGCGTCGGTCGCGATGATTTAGTCAGAATGATCCGCATGTACGATGACCTGTTCTTTGACGGAAAAATCTTGCCCGTCGCACAAGCGGAAGGATTGTCGTTCGGGCTGTCTTCCCGCATGACTCGGGTCGCTGGTAAAATGGTCACCCATTACCCACACGGCGACCATGAAGCACCGCGACAATTCGAGCTCATCCTCTCCTCGACTCTCCTGTTCCAAACCTTTGAGGATGAAGGTCGCCCGGCGGAAGTCACTGGTCGTGTTTGTAAGGATCGCCTAGAAGCGATGCAACGAGTTGCCGAACATGAATTCGTGCATCTGATAGAGATGCTCATTTGGAATGATGGCAACTGCAACGAAGCCCGCTTTCAATCCATTGCACAGCGGTACTTCGGTCACACCGACTATCGTCACGATCTGATTACACAACGGGAACGGGCTCTAACCAAATTCAATATCCGCATCGGAGACGAAGTCAGGTTTCGGCATGATCGCCAGGTCTTAACCGGGCGAGTTAACCGTATCACCCGCCGCGCAACCATTTTAGTTGAGAATACCAAGGGTGAACGATTCAGTGATGGCCATCGCTATCTGCGTTTTTATGTTCCACTGGAAAAGCTCAGCAAAGCCTGAATGCAGTCAGAGATTCGCCACAGAAACTCAAACGTACCGATCCAACTTCCATTGATGTTGCTATGAATCTGGAAGTCAAAACGATTCCCATCAGCTCCAAAATGGCCCTGATACTGGTTGATGAACTGGAGAGGGAATTACGACAGGACTACCCGCCACACTATATCCACGAATTGGATGTTGAGTCATTTGAAGCATCGCAAGGTATTTTCTTGGTTTGCCTGAATGACGAGGAGCCAATCGGTTGCCTCGGCTTGAGACCGCTGAATCATGATTGCGGGGAATTGAAACGGATGTATGTGCGTCCCGCATTTCGTGGCCGAGGCTTAGCCAAGATAATGCTTGCTGAAATGGAAAGCCAAGCAATTCGTCGCGGTTTCAAACGCATCGTTTTGGAAACTGGGAATCAGCAACACACCGCCATCGACCTCTATCTGGCGAACGGTTACGAGACGATCCGTCCGTACAATGAAGCTTCCGACGGCCCAGCGAGCGTTTGCTTCTGCAAAACACTGAAGCGTTAAAAGAAACTTAATTTCACGCCCCATCAAGACATCAATGCGTCATCGCATACGTCACAATGTTAATCCCCATCGGATAGGCTTTCTTGACCGAGAACTCCTCAAAGTACCAAGGGTCTTCTCCCTCGCGTTCCCATCCATCTCCCAAATCAGTGTTATGGCAAATGAACACCATGATGCGGTCCTTATCGTCAGTGATTGCCCGGTAATGCGGAGTTCGCGTGTCACTACCATCCCAAGCGTTCTCCCACGTACCAACTTCTCCATTCTGCATTCTGTAGGCCGCGCCGATCGCGGGAACTTGGGGCTTTTCCTTCAATGCATAAACGCATTGAAAGATTTCGTGTGACAACGGCACTTCAAACGGCCTTCGTTCCGGAAAAACCCTCGCCAACTGTTGCCGCAAATTCTCGTACTGATAGTCTCCCCAAAAGTCGTCGACCATCAAAAAACCGCCATTCAAACAATAACGACGCAAAGCTTTTACTTCAGCCTCACTGAAGAAGAGAGCTCCGGGTTCAATGATGTAAATGAATGGATAATCAAAAAGCCGGTCATCAGTCAGCTCCAGAACAATCGGCTCAGGATCGACCTTGAGGGAGGTCAGTTGTTGCAAGCGTAGAGAGAAATTAAGATCGCTGTTTCGATAGTCCGTACGCCAGCCCCCCCCGCCACGGCCGCGTCCTCCTACCGACTCATACTTGATGCGCACGAAGGTGAAAACGTCTCGCTTGAAATCTTGATTGATTCCCCAGTCCGGCACGCCATTGCGGCCCGTTTCGATTCCGCCATTCTGCCACCATCGGCCTCCGCGTTGCGCTACGGCGATCGAGGTCATCAGGACGACAACGATGCCAAATCCGCTCCACCACCCAGACCGTTTTTTCATGGAGTCCATCACTCTCATTCCTGTCTCCCTTCTAGTGCATCGGGTTCAAGGAAAAGCTTTCCAGAGCCTTGCTGGGCGTTCTCATTATTCGCAGCTTCGACCGCTTTGGTAACCGTCTCTGGCGCTTGCCCAGTCGCCCGCTCGCTACTTACCCTCGGTTCGGAATTCTTGGCAGCGGAACTGGCATCCGACACTTTCTTCCCCGTGTTTTCCGGTTCGGTCTCGTTGTCATTTTCTGGTGGTTCATTCATTTCTATTAGTTGGAGTAACAAGTCGTGAGCTTCCCGGTATCGTGGCGCCTCCAACAGGGCACGCAAAACGTGATGTTTTGATTCTTCCAGTGATCCCATGCTCTTCAGCGCACGAGCCATCCGGAAGTCGATCGCTGCGGGATCAACAGGGTTCATTCGAGCAAGTGCTCGCAACGCCCCTAGTGCCTCGGCGAATCCTTCCTGGCGTTCAGCGGCGTCGGCTAACGCGGATTGTCCTTCAGGCAGCATCGGATTGATAGCGATCACATTCCCCGCATATTGTTGAACAGAATCCCACTTTTCATCTTTCACCGACAACTCGATCAATCGTCGCAATGAAGGCAAGGCGTCACTCGAATTTGCAACCGTCTCCGCCAAAACGATTCGTTCGGCCTCTGTATCCCCCAGCTTTCGATAAACCTGCCCTAGAAGCTCAAGCGGACCTCCGCGTTCTCCAGTCAACGTTTCAAGATCCCTTAGCCTTTCGAGCGCCTGCTTGGCCTTTTCAAGTTCTCCGGCAACGAAATACGCCTCCGCAGTCGCTCGCAGGCCCCAGTAGCTATCAGGGTGCTCTTGAAGCCACGCTTCCCAATCGCTCAACCGTGGTTCCTCTGGCATTCCCTCGCGGGACCAATCCGCATTCGCCCCGAATTCTGCAGCATGCACTCGCGCAAACTTCAAAAACTCTGCATCCAGTTTCTGCAGTGATCCGATATTCCGGGCCATCGCATCATTGATAATCAGCCCATTTCCAAGATCATTCAAAATTCCCTTGATCGCATCCAACCCATGTTTTTGCATGAGGAATTCAATGACAAGGGATGACTGATAGTACGCGAACTGAAGATGAATTGGTGTCGGGGGATTTAAAAAAGCGCTGCTCAACTGGGTGACGGGTGTCAATGAATCACTCAGCAACATTTCGCGGTATACAGGCGACATGGACTCGCCCCACGCCCCACTTCGCTGCGTCTCCTCATAAACAGAAATGCCTTCACTGAGCCAACGTGGCATTCGGTTCTTCGTTTTCTCCAAGGTCACGACATGACAGAACTCGTGCCATAACACACTTTGCCAGTTTGAAGGCCGCTCACCCTGAGACGCGGGGCTATTGGCCGTGATGACTCTTCCAAAGCAAACCCCCAAAAAACCAGCTCCACCCGGCAGCCCAAAGGTCCTGATGGCAAAATCTTTCTGCTCAGGAAAGATCTCGACGACAATCGGCTCGCGTGGTTTCACGTCATACTTCTGGCAAAGTACTTGCTTGGCTTCGGTAAGCAACTCAAGCACAGCAGCCCCATAAATCGACGCTTCCATCGCATCCATGCGAACCTCGATACCATCAGCCTCGAGCACACTGAATCCCTTGATACGCTCCCGTAGCGTCAGCAGGTTGCTCGCGACCACATTGTACTCGTCCTGTTCAGCAGCAAGTCTTGCGACCTCCCACCCGACGTCCTCATTCCCAAGACGCAACAGATCCTGTGCTAGCTGGAACCGTGCGTCGGCATAACTAGGATCCAGTTCGAGCGCCTTCCTCTGGTACTCAGCCCCCTCTTCAAAGCGGTACTTTTGTGAAAGTTTTTTTCCGATCAAATGGTCCACCAGAGGATTGTCCGCCCATGTACTAAACGCTGCTGCACGCAACAAAGACTCTCGCTCGAATTGGCCTTTCAAATGTGCGAGCACAGCCATCAGGGCCCAGGCCTGCTGTTGGTGCACATTGATCGATAAAACGCGTCGGAGCAGTTCCTCTGCTTCCGGATACAATTCACGATCGATCGCAGCATCTGCTTGATAGATGAGACTCGGCACGTGTTCAGGATTCATCCCGAGTGCGGCTCTGATCGATCCGCTTGCTTTTTCCGGATCGCCCGACTCCCACGCTCGAGCCAACAGATACGGAATGCGCGGATCAGCTTCTTCGAAACGCTGCGCGGCGGCCAGAGTATCGGCTGCTACCTTGTAATCACCTTTCTGAAGTGCAAGCTCTGCCGTTGCGATGTACGCCTCCACGTGCTCGGGATCCGCATCTCGAACCCGATCATAAAATGCTTCCAGTATTTTTCGTGCGTCTTCACCTTGCATTGCAAAGAAGCGTCCCGCGGCGACCAAGTTGTCCCGACTCGCGTACCGGGACGGGGAAGATTGCAACAACAGCATGATTTGATTTTTTGCGTCAGCAGCCCGCTGTCGCTGCGAGGCATCTCGAAACGCCTGCAAACCCTGCATCCGCAGTGTCAGACTGGTCGGGTATCTTCTAATCGCATCCTCATACGTCTTGGTCGCCTCTGCGTACTTCCCCTGAACCATTTGGCAGTCAATCAGCAAGCGTGGCCAACGCTCGTTCCAAATTCCCGCCTCCACCTGCTTCGCTGCAAACTCCTCCGCCTCGGCATACTTCCCTGAGCGGTAGAGCATGCGTGCGTCATCAAGGTCCGACGCTCCTGCCGTAATGAACGCGGAAGCCACCAGACCTAACAGAAAAACGAACCTGTTCATCGAATTTTTTCCTGACAACAACGGGGCTTCTCAGCGTGAAAACAGCTTCAAACGCATTACGGAGGCCACAGTCAGTTTAGCGTTTCGCACACCCTAGCGGGGAAGACTGCATACCGATGGATACGAGATTCTCCAGTCCTGGCCACCGATCGCCGGTCACTAAAATATTCGGGAAATCAGCTGCGACACGTCCCAGAGCAAGGCAATGGAAACAAACACCCTTAAAATCAGCACAGGAATCGTTTGCACAGGTCGACCGAAACGTGCTTCTGTAGTGAAAAACCGAAATACCCCGAGGCCAACCCTTTTACGAGCTGCCTGACACATCATGATCCGAGCGAACTTGGCCGCGAGAGGCGAATAGCCGAGCTGGTTTGGTCTTTCTTGCAGTCACCACCGCCAACTTCACTCAGCGACAGACGAATCGAGTACGATCTAAGGAAATCAAAATTCGCTGGAACCTGCTGCCACGCTTCGACGCCACCTTTCAATCCAGCAACTTTTTGAAGCCTACCCAATTTTGAAACACAACCGCGACTGCTCAATGAGCTGCACCGCCTAAGCCACCGTGAACTCTCTCCCCTGTTCGGTCCCACGCATGTTGCAACAACGCCCCTTCAGCTTCCGTCCAGCCGCAGTGCCATCTTTTAGCCGTCGGGCATCAGCAAGGCGGCTTTTATTTTTCTGCTTGATCGCATTCTCGAGCCTCAACGGTGCACACAGCGATGCCGCAGAGCCTGCACCAGCTCCACAAGCCCGGCAGCGTGTCGGCGTCATTGGCTTGGATACTTCCCACGTGCTTGCGTTTACCAAGGCGTTCCAACAAGCCAAGCCTGATGATCCCGATCTATCAGGGTTTGATGTGGTGGCTGCCTATCCATTCGGCAGTGCGGATATCGAATCCAGCGCCAGTCGGATTCCTCAATACACGCAAGATATGAAAGCCTTGGGCGTAGAAATCGTAGAATCGATCGACAAGTTACTGTCCAGGGTCGACTGCGTACTTTTGGAAACGAACGACGGTCGGTTGCATTTGGAGCAAGCACTGCAAGTGTTTCGCGCTGGAAAGCCTGTCTTCATCGACAAACCCACCGGTTCAAATCTCGCAGAAGTAGTAGCGATTTATCGAGCTGCCGCGTACTACAAAACGCCGATGTTTTCGAGTTCCTCGCTTCGATACAGCGACGGCGCCCAAGCCATTCGTGGTGGAAAAGTGGGACATGTCCTCGGCTGCACGACCTACAGCCCATGCTCGCTGGAACCCACTCATGTCGATCTTTTCTGGTACGGAATCCACGGAGTAGAAAGTCTTTACACCTGCATGGGGACAGGATGTCAGACAGTGACCCACAACTCAACAGAAGACTTCGAACTTGCGGTTGGGACTTGGGCTGACGGACGAATTGGTACTTTTCGCGGCATTCGCGCCGGTGCAAAGGGCTATGGGGGCATCGCCTTCGGTGAAAAAGGAATCACAGAGATTGGCCCGTACGGTGGCTATCGTCCCTTGGTCGTTCAGATCGCAAAGTTCTTTCGAAGTTCGAAGCCCCCCATTGCACCAGAGGAGACAATTGAGTTGTATGCGTTTATGCAGGCCGCGGCCACAAGCAAGAAACAAGCTGGGACGCCGGTAGCGATGGCAAAAGTCATGCAAGAAGCGAATCAAGCTGCAGATAAACTTTTGGGTAACGAACTAAGACGAAAATGAGCAATCCAACACTGAGGCGACTCTATGCCCAACTGGTCTTTTACCCAACCTTGGCGTGGAATGCACTGCTGGGGCGTGTTCTTTCCATTCGGCAATGGTGGAATCATGTTGATGACCATGTGATCGTTGGCGCTTACCCATTTGCACGTGATGTTCCAGCCATGCACAAGGCGGGTGTGAACGCCGTCGTCAACACCTGCGAAGAATACGCCGGGCCAATCGAGCAGTACTCAAAGCACAAAATTGAGCAATTGCGGATTCCAACGACTGATTTCACACATCCAAAATTGGAAGACGTGCAGAAAGCCGTGGAATTCGTTGAAAAACATGCGGCCGTTGGACGCACTGTTTATATTCATTGCAAAGCAGGACGAGCACGCAGCGCGACGATCGCCTTGTGTTGGCTGATGAAATATCGCGGCATGACAATGCAACAAGGGCAAGAGGCACTGCTAAAAGCGAGACCGCACATTAATCCCAAGTTAACTCAGCGGCCAGTCGTCCATCTCTTTGCCGAAGCCAATGGCTTGTCATAATCATGCAATCATGATGCAGTTCCATCGAAACCCACGACCTGACGGTAAGCTCCGATTCGCCATCGCTGCTCTCTTTCTACGATCCTAAAGCAGTCACGCGCAGCTACTTGCCGCCCTAACTCGTCTTGCGGCCAAAGTTGTGATGGCGTGTGTCACGCGGTCCAGTTCGAAAGTTGCAAAAAAGAGACGTGCTGTTTCGGAAAATCAACATCGAAGTGAACAGATGCACGGTGTTCAGTACCAGGAGCTGCTCGCAACAGCGCAAACCTGATACGCAAACCATTACAAGGAAATGACTTGCGCCCCACACGCTGGAATCGCAACTGATTTTGGCATGAATGCTGCTCAGTGAGTGATTCAAACAAATCCTAACTCTCATTGCTCACTTCAAGCTATGCATAGTGTTCTTCTGGTTGATCTCGCTGCGGTGGTTTCAGAGCATGGTCCCGCTATTCTTTACGGCCGCGATACTTTGTCACCTGAGGCTTTGACAAAATATTGGACGGCAACCCACGCGCGTTTCAGCCTCTGGCATCAAGCGATGGCTCGCTATCGCCGCGCTGAACAAACAGAAGCACGGGACGACATGGACGTGTGGTGGTCCGACCACACATCCCTGATGGAGGAAATTCTGGTCTCTGAAATGCTAACAAGAGTGCTCGCTGCGCTCGGCGCACAAATGGATGCCGGCTCCGAAGACGAAGAGGTATCGCCAGTAACGCATGCGATCTTGTTGAATCATCTGGAAGCCAGCAATCGCGTCCACCAAATCATGCTAAAAGCTCGTGGCACAACCGCAACCAAAGCCGAACGCCTGAACCGTATTCGTCAAGGCATCGAAAGCTGGAGTGATGTTTTGATCGGTCGGATGTCGACACGCAATCCCGCACCTTTACAGTACGCGCTTGATCGTAAAAGAGCGACCGAGTATGCAGACGAGGCTGCACTGCAAGGTCACGGAGTGCTGCGTAAAACATCCAATGCTCTCATGAACATCTCGATGCACAACATGATTTTCCAGCGTATGTCCTCTGAGCCCGCGCTTCCGGCAGCGAACCGCGAGGTTTCACGCAGTGTCATGTTGATGCTGAGGCCGGAATTGTTCGATAGCGTCGGCGTTTTGAAATCACTTTGGATGCATCGCCTCGAGAACTCAGTTGCACAGACCGATCGGATGCTTGATGAACTCACCTCAGCAGACATTCATGAGGCAGAAACATCAGATAGCCTCGAATTGACTGGCGGCTCGTATTTCGAGCGTTGGTGCAAGTAAACCTGGGTAGGGGTCGGTGCAGGATCAGTCCACAACGACATCATGTCGTTGGTTGCTAAGAACTGCTTCCGACGTTCTGCTCGGCAGACAAAATCGCAAGTCCAGAATCAGACGGATTGGTAAGTGACCTTGGGCTGGTAGCAGCAAGTAAGTTCGAAATATCAGCGCGGCGCAATGTGCCTAGAACGAGCCCGCTTACCGAACTACCCGTCCGACGACCACTCCACGGCTTGTTCGATGGCTCGATGATATTCAGCATCGGTTAGATCAAAGAGCTCTTGCATGCTTGCCAAAATCTCAATCTGTAACTGCCCTAAGGGGCCATCAGCGGCAGCCGCCAAGAACATCGCCTGCAGCGCACGTAGACGCTGCTTCTGGTTCCAAGGTCTGGACACCGTCAGGACATAATTCACCGGTTCAATGCGATGTTGTCGAGCACTGGAGCAAACCTGCCCCAACTCATCCCGTCCGACGGGGCGTCTCATCAGATACGAAGCGATCGCCTGCAAGCTATTGATCTCATTCTCCGTGATTTGATTATCAGCCAACACCACCAGCACTGCGGCCCTCACCGCTTCTTCACCGAACTGTTCCTCAGCGACGTCCGAGTAGTGCAAATGGTCCATTTCAAGCACAGAAGGATCCCAATTCGCTTTGCAGTGATCGCACTGAACGAACGGCTCATGATTACTGACAGGGATCGTGGGTATAAAATAAACCGTCAGCCATGCTCTTGTCGCCCTCAACCGATAACCCTGTGAAACTCCACACGCGGGACAGAGAAAATTGCCCTGATCGCGCGTGCGGGTCAGGTTAACGGTTCCAATAAAAATCATGGATCTCTTAATCACGGAAGGGTGTCGAGCAAATCTTGAGCGAATCTTATCAACTGCCTGCAAGCTCGCGAGGTGAAATCCAAATCTAGGGGTCGTATCAGTAATTCCTTCAGGCTTCCCCTGCAGATGCCGATATCTAATGGGGTCCGCTTTCATGGACCTCATTGTCCGCTGCGCTCGAAAGTCCTGCGAAATGCCAGTTTTGCCAGCCACGACCGTCCGAACCAGTTTTCCACTGAGTAATCAGCGTCTACTGTTTCAACTTAATGCAGATCAGGTCGCGTTGCAGAAACAGTATGACCAGCTGAGCACAGGGAAACGAGTGCTTCGCCTATCAGATGATCCGGCAGCGGCAAGTCGTGCCATCGGCCTACATCGTGGAATTGATCGAGCGACACAACTTAGTCGCAACGCGGCTTCATCGCTTAACTTTTATCAATCGACGGACAATTCATTATCACGCGTTGACAATGCGTTGATCGAAGCCAGGGCTGTCGCCACCGAATCGGCTCAGAGTGTACTTTCCGAGGACCAAAGAGCGGCGTTTGCCGCCACAATTGATGAAACAATCAATACGGTTTTTGCCTCCGGTAATGCAATGTATCGTGATCATCAACTGTTGGGTGGATTCCTCAATTCAAGGAATGCTTTCTCTCGTGTTGATGACAAAATTTTGTACAGCGGTGCGGAAGCGATTGGCCGTACCGACCTGGGCGGCGGTGAGACGAGCCCTCTCAACCTAAACGCAAATCAGGCATTGGGGGCCTTGGCTGTCTTTCATGAAGGACAGCAACTCCAAGCTGGCGTGAACAAAGAGACACGCTTGGTCGACATGAGATACGGCGACGGAATCACCCCCGGCCTGATACGTGTTTCCGGTGGCGGAGATTGGTACAACTTGGACCTCAGCGCAGCGACCACAATGGATGACGTGGTGACATTGATTTCCGGTACCGATGTCGAGGGAAGAACTCTCGCGGCCTCATTGACGACGGATGGAATACGCATCGAGTACGCAGACGGTCTTGGTGGCACCTTGGCAGTTGCCGACGCGGAGGGCTCCAAAATGGCAGATCAGCTGGAAATCCTGAACCCCGCTGGCATGAATCCACCACCACTGATCGGCTCGGGCATCGCACCAGCCGTTACAGGACAAACTAAAATTTCCGATTTGAGCAACGGAGACGGGATCGATATCTCGGATGGAATCCAAATCATCCAAGACGGTGAAGTCTTCGTCGTCGACCTTTCGGCTGCCAAGACAGTCTCAGATGCAATGATTGCTATCAACCGCAGTGGTGCTGACGTACGTGCAGAGCTGAAAGGTAACGAGGGCCGGATCCAGCTGCGTTCAATGAAGAGCGGATCTGACTACGCGGTGGGCGAAAATGGCGGGGATGCAGCGACCCTTCTGGGGATCCGTACGGCTACGGAACAAACGCTGCTATCGGACCTTGGCAGCGGTCAAGGCATTGCTTTGAATTCTGACTCACCTGAAATATCGATTTTACGCCCTGACGGTGTGCAATTGGACCTGAACTTGGAAGGTGCCACTACCATTGGAGACGTGATCAACTTGATCCGAGACCATCCCTTGAATCAAGATACTTCTCGCGTGTTGGCAAGCTTGAATGAATACGGGAACGGGATCCAGTTGACGGCTCCTCCTGATACGGGTTCGCTGGCCATTCGTAGAGTGGGTAGCAGCAATGCAGGTCTACGCTTGGGGTGGATCGGAGAAGATGGGGCTGACAATGTTGGTTCGGTGCTTGGCCCCGTGGACACCATTATTGGCAGCGACTTCAACACCCGAGATGCGGGTGGCACGCTAGACACCCTGCTGCGATTACGGACAGCCGTCAAAACAGGCGATATTCCAGAGATCACGCGTCTTCAAGCGAAACTTGATCTCGACTTGGACCGGGGCAGCCGGGCTCGAGGGCGTGTGGGTGTCTGGACTCGCAATGCGCAGCAGCTATCGGATGTTACCGAGAATCGAATAATTTCGATGAAGAGCCAACTTAGCGATGAAATTGATGCTGATTTGGCGACAGTGGTCAGTGACATGAGCCAGAGGCAGTTGGCCCTTGAGGCGTCGATGCGTTTGATTGGCAAAACATCACAAATGACAGTCCTCAATTTCCTGTAGCAATTTTGTCGATTCTGACGCTCGTTTCGCCGATACCGAAAATGAGGTTTGTGTTCTCGGCCGGCTTGCCTGCTGTTTCGAGAAATTGAAAGCACCCTGTAAATTTCGGCGGTACATGCCATGCGAATCGACACGCAACGTTTTGGCACTCTGGAACTCAATCCAGACCAGCTATTTCTATTCCCTCAAGGCCTGATTGGGATGGAAAGCCTGCGGCAGTGGGCGCTCCTGCCTGATCCGGACAATCCAGCGGTGGCCTGGCTGCAGAGCGCCTCCCGCGGCGATCGTGCCATGGGGCTCATCAGTCCACGTGCCTTCTTCACCGATTACCGCGTGCATGTCAGTCGCCGCGATCTCTCTTGCCTGCATCTGCAGCCTACTGCTGAGCTGTACATTCTGACGACGGTAGCCGGTCATGTTGGACGTCTTACCACAAACCTTCGCTCACCCCTGTTGCTAAATTTAAATCGCCGACTCGGGTGCCAAGTCATTACTGGCGATGAGCAACCCATTCAGAAAGCACTTCCGATGGCATCAGCATCGCATCAGGTCTCCGTGGCCGAGGCTGCACGCCAAGCTGCCTAGTCCCTACGTCACTCTTAAACCCAACGTGGCGAATCCGCACGACCGGTACGTACGGACCTTCCGAGACTCTATCTCAACTCCAGCCACAATGCGGCCGATTCCTACTCCTGACGACGACTTTCAGCCGCCAGGACGTGCCTTTCGGAAGTGGTCGGTCTGATTACATCAACCAACCTCCTCAAGTGCACCACACGAGGAACCAATGTTAGTCCTTTCACGACACCGCGACGAAAGCATCATGATCGGCGATGATGTCGTGGTCACGATCGTTGACATCCGCGGCGACAAAGTTCGCCTCGGCATCGAAGCGCCACAGTCGATTCCGGTGCACAGGCAAGAGGTTTATGATGCCATCCAACGCGAGAATCGTCGCGCGAGTCAAACGGGCTCTGGCGCCACAAAAGATATTGAGCCGCCAGCAGCAGACTGATTTCGCACCACGGGTACCAAAAGATAATTCTACACGGCACTGCTAACGGATGAGCACACGGCGCTGTCAGACTAAGAGCATCAATTGCCGTCTTTTGGCCGTTGTCAGCCCGCTGGGATCAAGTCATGAGCAAACTGATTGACCACATCTCGCGGAAGTTCATTCCCCTGATCCCTCCACCATGCGCAGCCGAACGGCAAAACGCTCGCTGGCTGCGGCGACACGGAGCGGCTCTGGTCGGTGACGTAGGCACCCCTTTCCTCGCAATAAAAGGATTGCCCCAGACACTCGCGAGCTCGCATCGGGCGAGCACAGACGGCTGTTCCTGCAACTCACCATCGCTTGTTCCACGACGGTCTTTAGGTAGCACCTTAGCTGTAATCGGTACGGTACCCGATCATTTTGCAGAAACCGTCACATTGGCACGGAACTCGCAACACTCTGGCCAACAAGCGTCCGAAAGCCAATTCAGGGCTACCAGGATGTTGCAGGATGCAGCAGGTGTTGCAAATTGCAACACCTATAACCGGAATCAACCGGCTAGGGAGCTCAGGAAAGGCTTGTTTTTTCGTGGCAGACGCCGCGGAGCGGGAATAGACTCTACGTCAGAGTCTTTTCGTACTGCTTTTCAAATTATCAAACGATTTACGACTTGACTGGTATTTAACCGGCAGAGACCTGTCGCACGGATACCAATCAGATCTCGGATAACCCGAGGCACGCACCGAGCGTTCAATGCTAAAAGCGGAGATATTTCAAATGGGATTGCGACAAGTCGCACGCACAACTCGCTCCAAGAGCCTTCAGTCTTTTGCCATCTTGACCTGTATGGTTTCGATGGGAGCGACCACTGCTTTCGCCACCGAAGGGGCAAATGTCCGGATCTCAACCTTCGACACCGAAACGGGTGAGGGTTATTTCGCGGCATCCGTCAAACCAGTCGCCGACAGCACGCTGCAACAGGCGAGTGAGTCTCAGCCTGCTGACGTGGTGGTCATCGTTGACACCTCTGCCAGCCAAGTGGGACAGTTCCGCACTGGCTCGCTGGAAGCACTTGAGGCGATCGTTGACTCGCTGCGTCCCAACGACCGTGTTCGCATCTATGCTGCTGATGTACGTTCAACGGACATGAGCAAAAGCTTTGGTCCCGCGAGCAGCACAAAACTGGCGATCCAAAGGTTGCGAAAACGCCTTCCTCTTGGCAACACCAACCTTGCGACCGCCATCGGAACAGTCCGCACAGTGCTGGCAACAGAGCCTCAGAACCGCACCCGATCAATTGTCTACATCGGTGATGGCTCGTCCATTGACGGGCTCAACAACCCAGTTCGTTTCGGGGCATTGGTGGATGCATTGCGTGCCGATCATATCGCCGTTCACAGCATCGCCATCGGCCCAGCCACCGAGCTGGGGATGATGGCAATTCTTGCCAACCATACTGGTGGTACGGTTGGGATCATTGGCAACACATCGGAGAGCATGCCTGCTGCGATCGCAAATCGCGTTGGTAAATCAGCCGTCACGTCACCTATTTGGCTTGACAGTGCAACTTTGCTGGCAGGAATGGAAATGGTTCAATCTGACCGCTTGCCACCTCTGCGTTTGGACCGCGACTCAATTCTGATGGGCAGTTTCGCAGGGCATCTGTCAGAGGGTTCGCTCGAACTCTCAGGGCAGACAACTGCTTCCGAAGTAAAGATTGTTGCTGATGCGAAAGTATCTGAGAGCAATGATTTCTTTGGTTTCCTACCAGGACTCGTAAAGCGAGCTCGATACAACGATGGGTTGATGCTGCCGACGGCAGGTACACCGATGCTGGAAGAAACCGCTCGTGTGTTAGCAATGCACTCCGATTCTCTGGTTCAAGCAGGTCAGCTGGCACTGCAGCAGGGCAACAAGAAAGGTGCCAAGGTTGTTGCACAGCGTGCCTTGGAAGCAGATCCCACCAATCCTCAGGCACAAAGCCTTGAGCGAATCAGTGCCAATCGCTTGGTCGTACAGAACCCGCAAGGTTCGCTGGATAACATTTTCGGTAGTGCTCCAACCGATGATCCGAAAGACGCGGCCACGGAAGCGGGTAATCCATTTGTTGACCCGCCGGCTTCTGCGGAGCCCGGTGACGAAAATATAGATCCGTTCAATAAAGCCGACACCAAACCGGCTTCACCTGCGGACACAGAAAAGCCCAATGCTCCTGCCGATGCAGAGAACAATCCTCTCGGCGGTGACCCAGCTCCTGCTGCCGGTGAAGGCAACAACGTATTCGCCAATGATGATCCGTTTGGGGGCGCGGCGGCAGCCACGCCTGCAACACCAGCCCTCAAGCCGTCCACACCTGCTCCGGCGCCCGCGATTGATAGCGGATCGCTATTTGGTGATATGCCAGTTGGTGATGATGAGTTGAAAGAAGAAACAGGCGATTTGCTGAATCGCGTTCGTGCCGAACGTGCTGCGGCGGAGGGCCGGCTTCGCGCAGAGGTCAGAGCCAAGCTGAGGGAAGCCAACCGACGGTTGCGAACAGACCCCATCGGTGTCGCTGGTTCATTGAAATCATTATTAGCCAACATCGAAGCCGCTCCAGATATCATTCCTGAGGTACGCGTCGAACTTGCTTCACAGGTGCGTGCTTCGATCGAAGTAGCCAGCCGATTGGAAGCTGGTTACATGGAGGGTCAGCGAAATCTTGAACAGGTCAAACAGGGAGCCACGGCTCAAGAGCAATTGTTAGCCGCAACGTTCCGTCGCGAAGATGAGCTGAAGGTTCTGTCGCAGCAGATGAATGCTTTGATCGCAGAAGGACGTTACGAAGAAGCAGACGGTGAAGTAACACTCGAATTCGCCAAGATCGCGGGTGACTCAATCATTCGCGACTCAGCCTCAGGACGACACTTCACAGAGTTCCCTCTGAGCCTACAGACATTCGCACGAGCAAACCGTTACCGCGAAATGCGATGGCGTAACTTTGTCGATGCGTTTTCTCTGGTCATGAAGGCGAACATTCCTTTCGTGGACGATCCACCAGTTCAGTTCCCGGATTCAGATTGGTGGCAGCGAATGAGCCGTCGTCGTCTTGAGAAGTACGGAGCGATTGAGCTTGTGGGTGACAACGAGACCGAGCGTCGGATCCAAAGTGCCTTGGGTGACGAAACATCACAAAGCTTTATCGAGTTGCCACTTGGCGAAGCGATTGCACAGATTTCTGAAGCCCACGATATCCCGATCGTGATCGACAATCAGGCATTGGAGGACATTGGTCTTTCTGCTGAGGAACCAGTCACAATTACCCTGAATAATGTTTCGTTACGATCGTTCCTCCGAATTATGCTGCGTGACCTCGACTT
Source organism: Rhodopirellula sp. (assembly GCA_002689655.1). Classification (GTDB taxonomy): domain Bacteria; phylum Planctomycetota; class Planctomycetia; order Pirellulales; family Pirellulaceae; genus Rubripirellula. The sequence continues at coordinate 16,200 of NZHC01000087.1, forward strand.
GACGTATGTCATCAAAGATGAGGTGATGCAAATCACCAGCCAAGAGGCCGCGGAAGAGAACCTTGTGACTAAGGTCTATCCTGTAGGGGACCTGGTTGTTCCTATCATGCAACTCGGTGGCGGCATGGGCGGCGGCATGGGCGGCGGCATGGGCGGCGGCATGGGTGGCGGCATGGGCGGCGGCGGCATGGGTGGCGGCATGGGTNNNGGNGGNATGGGNGGCGGCATGGGNGGNATGGGCGGCGGCATGGGCGGCTTCAACGCCATTCCCGACGAGCTTTCGTTGAACAACAAGAAGACCAGCTCTCCCGACCAGAAAGCAGTGCCAACGACCAAACGCGTACCAGCTTCAGCTAATATTTCAGCGATCAACCTGAAACCAAAGTCGGGCCAAAGCCNTGAAGATGCTTGGGCAGATTACTTTGCCGGCTTGGATATCAAGACCGCCGAGGACATTGGATTGCTGGATCAGCGAATTCGCTCCACTGCAAGGCTGTACACGATCCGAGCTGGAAAGGCCGANGCCGCAGGCAACAAGTCGGACGCGGTTGAGGAGTTCACCCGAGCCCGCGATTTGATCAGCTCAGCTATTCGAGCTGGCCATGTTCAGGCTTGGATGTACCACGCATATGCGATCGCTCTGAAAGCAACAGCCGCCCCTATGGAAGACGTGGAGAGAGCGTTCCTGTCGGCGGTTGACTTTGCGGCCAGTCCGGAAGAGGTTTTACACGTTGCTGCCAGATTGGAAGCCATCGGCGCCAGCGAATCGGCAATGCGTCTTTGCCGCGACGTTTCAAACTTTGACCCTTACCGTCGCGAGCCATACGTGATGGGGCTCCGCATTGCGAAGAAGCTCGATAGCATTCCTGATCTCACTTGGGCTTGCCAAGGAGTGCTTTCTCAGGCTTGGCCCGAGAACTTCAAGAAAGTAGCTGATGAAGCACGCTTGGTTGCACGAGCCACGCACGCACGCCTGCTTGAGGAAGGCAGAAGAGAAGACGCTGCCGCGTTCAACGCTGCTTTGCAACAGGCTGCCGCACATGACGTTGTTGTTCGCGTCTCGTGGACAGGAAACGCAGACATTGATCTCGCTATTGAAGAACCTTCCGGCACGATCTGCTCAATTGACAACCTGTCCACAGCGGGAGGTGGTACCCTTCTTGCCGACGCGTATCCCGGCAGTACTGGTGATAATAAAGGAAAAGTCTCCGAGACTTACATCTGCCCAGAGGGGTTCACCGGACAATACCGCCTCCTGATCCGTCGAGTGTGGGGCAATGTTTCCACGGGGAATGTCACCGTTGAGTTGCTTACGGATGTGGGACGAAAGTCACAAAGATTCATTCGCAAACAAATCCCGCTGACGGAACAGGACGCATTGGTGGTTTTCGATGTGAAAGAAGGTCAAAGACAACAGGAAGTGGCCGACGCACAGCTCGCTCATCTTCGCGACGTGCGTCGTGAAGTCCAAGACCAGGTTCTTGGACAAATGATCAACGGGAACAGCAATGGGCAGGTCTTACAAGATCTTTACAACGATATCACCTCGTTGACCAATGGCGCAATCGATCCTGCTCGTGGTTTCAATCGTCGTCGTGGAGCGGTGGGCTTCCAACCGGACATCACCGTACTCCCCGAGGGTGCATCCATGACAGGTATTGCGATCATTTCAGCGGATCGCCGCTTCGTACGTATCACCCCCGCACCTTTCTTCTCACAGATCGGTAAGGTCACCACTTTCAACTTCATCTCAGGAGAAGAAGCCCCTGGTGGTGGCGCCGGTGGCGCCGGTGGCGGCGGTGCTGGCGGCGGTGGCGGTGGAGGCATCGGTGGCGGTGGCGGCGGTGGCATCGGTGGTGGTGGTGGCATCAACTGATCCTTTATGGATGCTTGCTTCACCACTTCTGACAAAAGTTCGTGGCATCAGAGGCGAGCAGCCATGCACTCACACGACCGCACCCAACGTTCGTGGACCGTAATCCCCCGATCCTGTGAACCAATGTAAAATGAACCGTCGCGATTCGTTGCGGCGGTTTTTTTATGCTTTGAAACCTTGATGCTCCACCCGTGCGCGTAAAAAAATAATTGTAAAAACTGCAAGCTCTGACTTACAAACCGAATCAACCGCACTGAGAAAAAGTTTTTCAAACGTGTCTTGAGGCAGCTTTTTGGTCTACGCCCCCTTATTGAATTGGATTCCTCAAGCAGTGAGCAGACTTCTCCTGATCGCCGTCGCAACACTCGTTGGCTGCACGGCTCGGGCTCAAGCACCGAACCCCGTCCTTGCTATTCCCAATCAAATCGTCTTGCAAGAGAATTTTGATCCGCCACGACCCCTTTCCAAGCAAACGTGGCTCCAACGTCAAGGAACACGATGGACAATGGAAAATGGGGTATTGCGTGGAAAACAATCTTCGCCTGAGTACCAAGCTGCAAGGCAGCATCACCTCGGCCATGAACCCAGGTTAAGTGTTCCAGCCACCCCCAAGGACTTCATCGCGTCTTTTAAGATTCGATTCATAGNTGGTCATGAAACTGCGATCACTCCATTCATCGAATTTGACCACCATGTATGCCGGGTTCGGTTCAGTCAGGCAGGAACGCTATTACTAGCAGATCACGAAGTATGGAAAGTTTCTGAGGCATCTGACTTCATTTGGAAATCCAATCAATGGTACTCCATCACCGCTGAACGAAGCGGTACGGAGTTTGTCATGCAAATTAACAACGGGCCCACCCTGTACGCGGACCATCCCGCATTTGGGCAAGCAGCTTCATCCGGGGGTAACGGATTGGGCGTGGCAGGTCCCAGCAAAGGTGAAATTGAGATTGACGACCTTACGATTTGGTCAATCCAGAAGAAGCTACGTGCGGATTGGCCCGAAGTCCGTGCGAACCTGCCGAGTTTGAAGCCGATACAGCTGAAGAAACCAAAGCCCAAAAAACCCAAAACACCCTTGAAGGCAAATTCGCCGACAGACAGAGATTTGCGATCCAAGGCTAAACGCGGGGAAAAATAGACTTCCTAACCATCTTAAGAATCCCAGCACACCCACCCACTACTGCTTTGCCAATCGCGAGCAGTCCCCTGCTGGGAAGAAAGATGGCCACCGTGTTATCCTGATACGTAGGCCAAGGAAGTTCGGCAGGAAATCGANCCTGTCCCCGACCTCGTCAATCTCCTTACACCAGACACGCTCGAAAGAGCTGCCCCCTGTCTTTGTGGAACCATGACTATCCAACGAAACCCGACCCGTCCTGTCCAAATTGGCAACATCACCGTGGGTGATGGGCAGCTAATTGCTGTGCAAAGCATGACAGCCACAAAAACACAGAACGTTGATGCTACGGTTGCCCAAGCGGAAGCGCTTCGAGAACGTGGGGCAGGTGTCGTCCGCATCGCGGTGGATAGTGACAAAGATGCCGCAGCACTCGCTGAGATCCGAAAGCAGACGACAGCCAACCTAGCCGTTGACTTGCAAGAAAACTTCCGACTTGCCGAAGCCGTCGCTCCCCACGTCAACAAAATCAGATACAACCCGGGTCACTTGTATCACCATCAGCGGGACAAGCCATGGCAGGACAAGGTCCGATTCATTATTGCCCAAGCAAAGGAATTTGACTGCGCTGTGCGAATCGGCGTTAATTGTGGCAGTGTCGATCCCGCGAAAAAAGAAAAATACGATCCAAAAGATTCCATCACCCCGATGCTCGAGAGTGCATTGGAACACTGCGATTTCGTGGACTCGCAGAACTTCAGTCGCTACGTCGTATCACTGAAGGACTCAGATCCCAGCAAGGTCATCGAGGTCAACCAAAGGTTTGCTGAACAGAGATCCGATGTGCCGCTTCACCTAGGCGTCACGGAAGCTGGAATGCCGCCCGACGGAATCATCAAAACGCGAATAGCATTCGAGCAGCTGATTGGCCGTGGTATCGGAGATACCATTCGTGTTTCATTGACCTTGCCGAATGACCGCAAACCTGAAGAGATTGATGCTGGTCGTAGCATCGTTGAGGACATCTACGCCGGCAGAGTGAGAACAGTCGTCAACCTCAACGATAAAGCGCTCAACATCATCAGTTGCCCCAGCTGCTCCCGCGTCGAAAATGAGGCATTCATTGATCTTGCAGCCAACGTCAAAGAGATGACGGAATACGCAAAGGACTATGCAATCACAATCGCAGTGATGGGCTGTCGCGTCAACGGCCCCGGAGAAACCGATGATGCAGATCTGGGACTTTGGTGTGGCCCGGCAAAGGTCAATCTTAAAAAGGGCACTGAGGCGTTGGGAGCATTCGGATACGAGGAAATTCTTCCCAGACTCAAACAGGAGCTGGACATCTTGATCAAGGACAAATCTTGAATCCAGAACCAGCACTGATTGAGCATCACGAATCGACCGTTTTCCGGAGCTGCCCACCGCATTCCGAACGATCAACCGGATTCCGAACGATCAACCGGATTCCGAACTGGCCATGGAATTCGTAGACCTGAACCTTCTTGACCTCCGAAGGTTGCCTCGGACTCAACTGTATGTTGGCAAACCGCTGCGGAGTTCATTCAGGCAGCGGGTTTGATGCCGCAGATCGTACTGGCCCACACGTTTCGAAACAAATCACAGCGAACTCGCAAGCCAGCTAACAAGTTGGCTCATGTACTGCCAACGACCAGATCAGATGCTCAGGCGGCAACTGTTTTCTGATTCAACTGAATCGGCCGTGCAACATCCAGCGGTAGGATGAACGATTTCTCTGCAATTCGGCCCGGGTCACCAGATTCCGAAAGATCCACCACCATTCACCTTGATCTGTTTCCACGCGATAGTAGTCACGGCGAACCGACTTTCCTCTCCACCAGCCACTTTCAATACGTTCCGGACCCCAGTGATTCAGCACATGGTGGTCTTCCCCGTTGAATCGAATACGTTGTGGCAGACGAGAAGATGGCACACGAATACTGAAGTCAGTCTCATGCCATGCCACCCGCAATGGCAGGGGCTCAGCAAGAAGAGAAAGAGGACGCCGCAACGCATCACCGGCCGTTGGTTTAACAATGGACCCGTTGAACCCTGATTCCGCACTGCCTGTCCATCCATTGGCACTTAATTTTCGAGTTCTCTTGGTCTGTTGCAGAACAGGAGAACTCGCATTACCCGCCAATGGTAAAATCTCGAATGCACGTTCAGGCAAGGGGTCATTCTGAAGCTCCAAATACCCAACCCGGTCACGCCCCACCCGCCCAGTCAATACGTCGACCAAACGACTGATGGCAACACCAGTCATGCCCGCTGCCGAAGCCGAGTTCTCATCCAGCTGAAACAATGAAGCCTGACTGCTGCGAAGTGACCCTGACAAAGTAACCAGCAAATCCAAACGTTCCACCTTTTCCTGAATTTGCACTGTCTCCAACTGATTGATGACCAAACCACTGAGATGTTCGGCATCGACTGTGGGAGCGAACAATCCCACGTCGAGACTCACTTTTTTTGGCCCACTCAATTCCATGCAACAGCACAACCGCAACACGCCACGTTGCTGCACCATCAATCGTGAAGTCAATTGCGATGCTAATCGTTTGATCCGATCCGTCAGAATTTCAATATCAGTGGTGGGATACTCCAGTGCAAGGGTAACCGCATACTCAGCCTCAGCCTGATGAACTCTCAGTGGTTCATCAACTTCTGCCTGCAACTGCTCCAAACGCTGTACCAATCCAGGGCCCAATCGCGTCGCCAATCCACTTCGAGGCAGTGACAGCAACTGCCTCACCGAAACAACACCAAGCCTTGCTAAAGTCGATACTGTATCGGGTGCAAGCCTCAATGCCTGAACAGGTAATTCTTCAATCGCTCGTGCAGCACCTTGATTCCCCCGAATAATCAGCCCACCATAAAAAACATGTTCAAAAGGACTGATCTGGTCTTTCACTCCAGTACAATTCTGCTCACTACCTTCTTCTTTTTCTGAAACACTCTGTGTTCCAAACACACTCGGTTCACTCAGAAACTCCGGTTTCTTACCACCCATTGGTTGCCAACTGAGCCCCTCCCTCAGGAGACTCAGCGGCCTCATCGTTGCCTCGTGAGCTAAGGCCCATGCTGCAGCTAACGAATCAGCAATTGCCATCCTGGCTCGCACATGCCGTGCCGACAACATTGCCTCCACAGCGACCAAGAGTCCCAATTCATCACCGAACAGATGACTGACTCCCGAGATATCGCACAACAGAGATTCACATTGATGCCGTGGATGCCCCGCCCATGGTTTAACACCTAATTCTTCGAGAGCAACCTTTGGAGTAATCTGCCTCTGCACAGACACTGCAATCTGCTCAAGCGAACTCTGATCAAGGTTCTTATCATGACGTTGTATCAGCGGTTGGCTTCTTGTTGGATCTGGTTGAGGCAATCCGGAGGTGGTAGACGAACGCACCAAATCGGCTGCCTCAGCAAGTTTCATGGAAACCCGCACCCCAAGTTTTGATGCGGCATGACAACAAGCGACTACCAGACGCCCTCGACGGGAATTTTCATCCCACAGTACAATCGGAGCCTCTACCTGTGGATCCGAATCGGTGTGATCCGAATCGGTGTGATCCGAATCACGCCCTGCGGCTTGTCGCCACTCGCCTTGCAGTCTTTGGATGGGCCAGTTCGGAAGCCAGATGCACAGCAGCCGTTTCATATCTGTTGTCCTTTGAACAACCGGTCGAGGAGCCAGAGTCATGATGCCCGTGGGTCGCATGTAAAATTCCATGGTCATCAATTTGTACTGAGGTCTGTTGCCCTGATGTACCGCCACGGCAACGATCGACCGTGACCTGTAAAGTACGCTGGGACCCAACCACAATTTCTTCACGAATGCTTCCCCGCGAACTCACAACAGAATCAAATGGATCCTGGTGATTTGCTGTAGCTAAATGTTTGACGTGAAAACGCACTTCGGCAAAACTGGGTCTTCCCCGACTCGCTGCTGGACGGACTAACAGACCTGCTGTTTTTCCAATTTCAGCTGCCAACTGAAATCGTCGTGCATCACGATCATCCAAATGAACGCCTGCATAAGCCCAAACTGCGGCAACAGATTCACATCGCAATGCTTGATCAATCGCCCAGACAAGATCAGCGTGACGTTTTGGTCGTACCCAGATGATTCGGTCAACCGGAACTCCCAATGACATTGCAGCGGGTGGATAAAAACCTGACTCACCACAAACAACAACAAAAGGCCCAGACTTGATTGACACCTTCAGAAGATTGGTGGCAGCAATCAGAGACAAAGATGCTGCTCCCGAACTTTCTGAGTCAGCAACCCACTCAGTGATGGCATCGCGACGTAAGCCCCCCCTAGGAAGCATCTCATCAATTGACTCGCTACCAGTTGAATAATGTGCCTTTGCTTGCTGCTCAACTTGCCCAGATAACACGCATCCCAAATCGACTCGCAGCTTACGAACAACCGACTCTCGATCCTGACTTTCGGTCGCTAACGCATCGAGTTCCGAACCATTCAGAGGCTTGTCAACTTCGGCTACTAATGCTGGCGAAAAACGCTGAGCCTCTAAACTCTGCCAATCCGTGCCAGCACGAAATGCTTTGACAGGCTCAGGCACTGACCGCGAATTCTGCTCACAATCCACCTCAGACAAATCGTTCGGGCAAGCCTTACCTTGAGAACAATAGCCCGTTAAGAAATCAAAGGTTTGTTGATTTGACATCACAGAACAAAGTACACGCGTGAAAGAATTTGAGTGAGAATGGAGAAGAAGCAAGCGAAGAGTGGTGCTGAAACCCGAGGCCGGAAGCAACACTTTCTCAATGCTATCAACTAATGTATGTTTGTACAGTACTNATTCGGCTGTTGGTAACCACTGATGCAGAAAATCCGCTGGTTCTTCCTGATCTTGATTGCGGTGATGACTTTAGCGTTGGTTTTTCAGAACCAAGTGAAGGTTGATATTCAGCTTCTTTTCTGGAAGCAATCCTTGCCACTTTCTGTACTTTTGATTTCAACCACGACCATTGGCTTTTTGCTAGGTGCGTTACTGACCGCAGCGATGCTTCGCAAGCGAAAGAAGAAACAACAGCCTCCAAAGCTCCAAACCACTGATTCCATGGACACACCAACCAACACAACATCACAACGCCTTAGCAGCAGGAAACGTGGAAAAACTCCACTGGAAACCGACTCTGACAAATAACTCAGCCAGATTTCGAACTAGTGATATCGCACAGCTAACGATCTCCAACCGATATACACCAGAGTTGCAAATTCATTCGGCCATGACTCTGTAGCAGCAAATCTGCAAAAAACGCTCTGTCTAGCGAGCCGTCCAGCATCTTATTAGCGNGCAACTCGGCGAGTTGCACGGCGAGCTGCCATCACGGCTCGTCGTTTTGCAACCACGTCGTAACGCAGCAAAACCAAACGAGCCAGATCACCCATATGGTGAACACCACCTTCGTGATCGTTCTTTGCAGCATCGTTGCTTGCAACAATATTGACGCGTTTCACAGGAACGCTTCGTTCCACGACAGCGTTTTCAGCAATCGCGTTCTCGGCGTGGAACGATTCTGCAACTGGAAGAATCGCGGCATCGGCTGGAGCATCAAAAAGAAGCATTTGTGTCATCGTTTATTGTCCCGCAAAGGATGATGTTCTGTCTCTCGAGCAATCAATTGCTCGACAGAACGATTTTTCGCGATGCCGATGACACGTCAGGTCACGGGGGAAAAGAAAATCTTTCCTCATCCGAAAAATTCCTCCTCAAGCATCACAAAAAGCTTTCATTGCTTGAAATCACGGTAAAACAGTGACTTCAGAGCAAGTGCAAACAAGGAACAGACTGGCCTCGCCAGTGGCCAGCGATCGACCGAAACTGAGAAGCAGGCAAAACTTTCCCCCGCACCGTCACTCCGCACCGTCACTCCGCACCGTCACTCCGCACCGTCACTCCGCACCGTCACNCCGCACCGTCACTCCNCANACCCCAAAGCCTCAGACCGTCCTTTTTTGAAGCGGGCTCTCTGCTTTACTATTGAGTCTGCCACCACGTAACACGGCTGTGATACAGCATTTTTCCCAATTCGCTGCCTGCCAGTTTCAGTCTTCGGCTCCGAGAGGCTGACCGGGATGAGGCCTCGATAGACGAATTCGGTTCCGCTTTACCGAACCCGCAGCAAAACCTGCTTGTCCCTCTTGGGTACGCTACATGCGACGGTGAACAGCAAAACCTCCGCTCTTGGCTCTACGTGCTCGCTACGCCCAACTGTCTTGCCGGTGCGGCTAAAGAGGGCTAGCTACCGAAAGCTAAGTTCAACGAAGAATCGCAATGAAATGATTCCGCTCAGCGACGCCCGCACAGACCGGGCACCTGCTTCTACCGTCCTTTGGCTCAGTTCCCCTCGCAACTATACTATGATGTGTGCAGGTCGCTGCTCATTGGATCGCCGGGCGTAGCTATTCCTGCAATTCGTCGTGCTGCCTGACCTGCAGATACCGATCACAACCCGTTCTTTCAAACACGGAGGAGGACCCTACCCAATCGTGCGTGAACTACATCAGGTCCAGGATGATTCGCCGGAACGCAGTATTCTGGCGAGGCTGATCTTATCGAATCAACAAGTAGAAGCTGATCCACTGGAAGAGCTACATGGCTTAGCAACGACTGCAGGCACGGAAGTGATGGACGAGCTGGTACAGCGTCGACCTTCAGCAGACCATTCCACGTACTTGGGAAAAGGCAAGGTTGAGGAATTGCGTTTGATGGTCGAGCGACATGACGCCGACCTGGTCATTTTTGATAATGATTTGTCCCCCGCGCAAACACGCAACCTTGAAAAAGCGGTGGGTGCAAAAGTGCTGGATCGCACCGAATTGATCCTTGATATTTTTGCCGCCGGAGCACGAACCTACGAATCGCGTCTGGCGATTGAATTGGCTCAGCTTGAGTACTCCCTTCCTCGGCTCAAGCGAATGTGGACCCACCTATCTCGGCAAGCGATGGGCGTCGGCATGCGAGGCCCGGGTGAGAAACAGCTCGAGGTGGATCGCCGGCTTGCTCAAAAACGGATTCACGACCTCAAGCAGGAACTGTCAAAGGTCGAGCAGCGACGTGAACGTCAAGTGAAGGCCCGCAAAGAGTCACCTACAGTTTCCCTGGTGGGCTACACCAATGCTGGCAAGAGCACGCTCATGAACGCATTGACCGAAGCGGATGTGCTTGCAGAGGACAAACTTTTTGCAACCCTCGATACGCGGACGCGTCGCTGGCAGCTACCTGGTTGGGGTACGGTTCTGCTCAGCGATACCGTTGGCTTCATCCGCGACTTGCCACACTCATTGGTTGCCAGCTTCAAATCCACCCTTGAAGAGACGCGTCAGGCAGAGCTATTGCTTCATGTTGCGGACGCCAGCAGCCCTACTGTCTTCAATCAAATTAGTGCGGTTTACAGTGTCCTCAAAGACTTGGGAATCGAAGAAAAAGACACCCTCTTGATACTCAACAAAATTGACGCGATTCGAGATCCAGCCACCCTGAACCGTGTACTCGACCGCTACCCAAATGCAATCACAGTGAGTGCGCGGAGCTGCAAGGGGCTGACCCTGCTAACGGAAGCAGTTGGAGAAGCCCTCGGCCGCGAATTTTTGGATTTGGAGATCGATGTCGATGCAGCTGACGGGCGATTACTCGCCTTTCTTGCGGCCAAAGGTGAAGTCGTATCACAAACCTGTGACG
>NZHC01000088.1 GCA_002689655.1 Rhodopirellula sp.
CGCTGTCTGGAGTCGCTGTCTGGAGTCGCTGTCTGGAGTCGCTGTCTGGAGTCGCTGTCTGGAGTCGCTGTCTGGAGTCGCTGTCTGGAGTCGCGATAAGGCAGCTGACGCGATTGTCGCTCACAGAACGCGTTGGTTCCTGTTTTGGCGTTATACCCCGCTTCCCTGCTTCAGTAGCAGTCCATACGCATAGCCGTCTTGCTCAACCTTGTCGTTGGATTGCAGGCATCTGAGCTGCGAGATGACGTTGATTTAGCAGCTGAGTGATGTTGCAGCTGAGTAATGTTGCTTAGCGTACCTGTGATTCGCCGCTGCGTGATATCATGCTGAAAATGTGTCGCCTGCTTTCGATGCAAGGCGGGCTTGTCTGATCTTGCGTTCGCGCCGCGATTCGCTTGATGGCCCTACACCGAGGAGTTTTTCGATGCCATTGTCTCGCCGTCAGTTTCATCAAATGATCTGTGCCACCGCGTTGACAGGCATGGCGGTAGGCCCCGTGCGACATTCGGCGAATGCTGAGCAGCAGGCTACCGGACCGCTGGAGACTTTTGTCCCGACTCGATCCATCACCAAGGGGCCCGCCAACCATTGGTTTGGGTATTACGATAAACGAGAGTTTGACCCAAGCGGACGCTATGTGTTGGCCAATCAGACGTCATTCGAGGGACGCGCGCCCACAGGTGACGATTCCATCAAGGTTGGCTACGTCGACACGCAGAAGTCAGACGAGTGGTGTCCGCTGGGTACCAGTCGGGCCTGGGGGTGGCAGCAAGGCTGCATGCTGCAGTGGGTCGGTGACCAAGGTCAGCAGGTGCTTTGGAATGATCGTGAAGGTGACCGCTTCGTTTGTCGTGTCCGTTCGATGGTGGACGGGAAGTTGCGTACTCTTTCACGCCCGATCTACACAATCTCGTCCGATGGGAAATTCGGTTTGTCGGTCGACTTTCGAAGAATCGATAACCTACGTCCAGGCTACGGTTATGATGGTTTGGCGGATCCCCATGTCGATCAGCGTGCGCCAGCGGAATCAGGGATTTGGCGGATTGATCTCGCGACTGGTCAAGAACGGTTGATCATGTCGCTGGCAGAGGCGGCGGCGATTCCTTGGCCCGGTGGTGATCGTTATGCAGGGGCATGGCATTACTTCAACCACCTGCTGATCAATCCATCCGGAACACGGTTTACCGTGCTGCATCGTTATCGACCTGTGTTTGATCCAGAAACGCTGAGTTTCGAGGGTGTCGCAAATAATGGTTTTATCACTCGCATGATCACAGCCAATCTGGATGGGTCTCAACGATATGTCTTGGATCCCAGCGGTCGGACCTCGCATTTCATTTGGAAAAATGACGAAGAGATCACGATGTGGACACGACCTAAAGGGGCGGCTTCGGGATTTTATACTCTGAAGGATCAGACCCGGGAAATCATGCCAGTGGGCCACGAGAAAATGCCTACCAATGGGCACAATACTTACTTGCCACATCCTTATCAGGATTGGATTCTGAACGACACTTATCCCGATCGGAAAACTTCACGGCAAACGGTTTTTTTGTATCACGTGCCGAGTGGTCGACGTTTTGATCTTGGCCATTTTCCTTCACCTGGTGCTTATCGAGGAGAGTGGCGATGTGACACTCACCCGCGTTCCAGCGATGATGGCACGAAGGTCGCAATTGATAGTCCGCATGATCATGGACGCCAAGTCTATTTGATGGATGTACGAAGCATTCTCGAGTCCGTTTAGCAGGCGGGATGGTTTTCCGCCATTTGTGATTCCTGTAGCCAGATCACTGTTAGGTTTTCTCTAGCAGTTTCAATGCGGCGCCGGTCATCGTAAGGATCCCTGTGGTAAGGGTGGGCTCAACGTCGGGATAGTATTGGCTGCTGTGCAGCGATGGTGGTGGAACACTGAGTGCTTTAAAGCGATCAAGACGTGATTGATTTACGCTTCCCAACCGATACATCAGGATGGGGACGCCTTCCCGCCCATAACGGCTGAAATCTTCACCACCCATCGAAGGTTCATCTACTGAAACCTTGTCGGTTCCAAGAGTGGACTCAAATACTTTTTTGAGCCGTGCTGTCAGGTCGTCATCATTGCGAAGTGAGGGGGTACCCTCGCTGATCGTGATCTCCGGTTGCGGCGTATCAAAGCTGAGTGCTACTGCTTTGGCTTTGCGTTGTATCGCGTTGAGAACTTGACGGCGGACCGACTCGCGATAGCTTCGAACCGTCAGTTGTAAATCACACTCGTTTCCGATGATATTGTGCTTCGTGCCTCCATGAATTGAGCCAACAGTAACCACTGCCGGTTCGATAGATTTGATCTCGCGACTCACAATCGTTTGAAGTGACATCACCAGTTGCGCTGCTTGTACGATTGGGTTGATTCTCGTGTGAGGTGCCGAACCATGGCCTCCGCGCCCTTTCATACGGATGTCGACGCTGTCAACATTGGCCAACGCATAGCCCGGTAAGACCCCTACAGATCCCGTGGCTTTGTCACCGCTGACATGCAGGACGACGGCAAAGTCCGGTTTCAGGAAGCGTTCGAATACACCGTCGGTTGACACCGCCTTGGCACCATCGCCGCGTTCTTCTGCTGGTTGACCGATAACCATGAGAGTGCCGGACCAAAGCTCGCGGTGTTCAGCCATGTACCGGGCGGTTCCAATCAGATTGGTCATGTGGATATCGTGCCCGCAAGCATGCATCACCCTAGTTGTGGCACCACCGGGTAGTTCGATTTCTACCTCCGAGGCATACCGTAATTATGTCTGTTCCATCACGGGCAGGGCATCCAAATCACATCTCAGCATCACGGCGGGGCCAGGCCCGTTCTCCAGAATGCCAACGATGCCGTGTCCTCCAACTGCGGTGGAAACGTCGAACCCGCTTTTCTGCCACTGGTCAGCAACGTACTTGGCAGGCTCTTGTTCCTGAAATGACACTTCAGGATGAGTATGCAGCCAGCGATACGTCAGCACCAGATTTGGGAGCTGGTCTTGGAGCTACTTCTGTCGCTTCGACGTAATCTGCGTTCAGGTAACGAGCTCAGCGTCTGCTGAGGAGATCAGGATCAATAAGCAAATGGCTACGATGAAGCATTTCACGGGGCATGACCTTTGTCGTGAATACAAAACGGTTGGAGGTCGGGTCATTGTAAGCAGTAATCGCTTTTCTGCGGAAACTTGTTTTGACGCGTGGGCGAGCGATGACTGTATTGGTATAAAACCATGCGCTCCGCCATCACGCAAACGCGGTAATTTGAACCCGAACCACTGATCAAAAAGGTGATTAGTCCATGACACAACGTGTTCTCATTCTTTGTACTGGAAACTCCTGCCGTTCGCAGATGGCTGAATTTCTCTGGAATCACTTGGGGCAAGGGGCCTGGGTGGCTGAGTCCGCTGGCTCGAATCCTGCCGGCTACGTCCATCCGCTCGCGATCACGGCCATGAAGGAACTTGATCAGGACCTTAGCAATGCAACCAGCAAGCACGTTGATCAATTCTTGGATCAGCCTATCGATCTGGTTGTTACTGTCTGTGATGCTGCCAAGGAGTCCTGTCCCACATTGCCGCGGGTGGCGGAAACTTTGCACTGGCCGTTTTTCGATCCCGCTGATGCGAAGGGAAGCGAGCAAGAACAGATGCAGGTTTTTCGGGAGGTTAGAGATGAAATCAGAACTCGGATTGAGCACTATCTGGCCAACCCGGGCGTCTGAATCTTTGGCCTGGCTTCTTGCCCGCGACTAGAGCGTTGTCGTGAACTTGATCTTCACGATCCCATGAAGAGCTGAGGGTGCCAGAGCTGTGGTGACTGCCAATGAATCTCATCAGATCTTTCGCTCCCTCAAATTAGACGCCGCTCAAAAAACGGAGCTTCCAAGTCGCTACGGCTATGCAGCTGTCAGAAACTCCGGTCGTCTCACGACGAAAGGTTTCTGTTGAACTGATCTCCCTTTTCTCGGCAGGAGCCGGAAGTCCCTGCCTGATCTCAGTGGAGCCCTTAGCGTTGGCCTTCGCTATTTTCAGCCTCAGCCACCTCTGATGCCGGAACTGCGGTTTCGAACTCAACTCGTTTGACTTCGTGCTGCTTGTTTGCGCAAGTGGGGCAAGCTGAAACCTCACGCATGATTTCAACACCCTGCCCACCACGATCTGGAGTTGGCTCGTCACGGTCGCGGAAATCACGTCGACCACCACGCTTGAATTCTCGTTTTTGACTCGAGTAGTGTTTTTCGCGAACTTCGACGACAACGCTATGTCGCGTCGTTTTTGGAGGGGTTATCTGTTGGCAGAAGTGGCAGCGAAACATGTTCCCGGATCCTATTTGAATTGTATCTGCATGAGTTTTAGCGATTCCTTGCTGGTTCCGTTTTCCTTGCTTTTGCAGGGAGAAACCGGGCCGCGGCAGGGCACCAGAGAGGCTGTTGCAACCCAACAGAATGCTCTAAGGAACGCACCACGCACCGAGTGGCAGTCGTTGTACCCAAAATCGAGTTCGCAGGATAACGTGAGGGTAGTGATTCGACTAGCCGACAGTTAGCCGCTATTTGCGAGACGGGGTAGCAGAGCAGCCCGGCAAACCGCCTGTGCATCACTTTAGCGAGCAAGCCTGACGCAGATTATCNCAGGTGGATAACGAGACCGAGCTTTGCAGAGCAGATCATGCAGGGCATTGCTCGGGAACACCTGGGCCGGTTCACATCGCGGTTGCTCAAACGCTGTTGTTCTCGAAACCGATCTTGGATCTGTTGGCTTTCCAGTCGAGCAATAAAAAGCTGACCATGCAGATCGTCGCCAGCAGGGTAACCGCAAGCAGGATAGAAAGAAAAGTTGGCCAGCCATGATCCATGGCTATGGTTCCTCCGAAGTAATTAAAGAGCATGGCGGCGGCGTAGCCGAAAATGTCGATGACAGCAACGAGAAAACCCGCGTGTTTTCCGCCGAAAGCGACAGAAAAAACGCTCATCGGCACGTAGTAAGCGGGTGAAATGGCCAGCCCCAGCAAAAAAATGGTGGCGATTGCAACTTCCGCCTGCATCGCTTCCGGGACAACATCGAGACGCCAAAGCAGCAACACGGCTGCACCACTGAATAGCAGTTGACAGCCGATCACGCCAATCAATTGCAGTTTCGAAAGGCGGTCATAGTAGAAGCTAGTGATCAAAAGGGCAGCAAACATTCCCATCGGAAATGCGGTGCCAGCCGCAGACGAGCTAGCTGCGCTAAAATTCAGCTCGGATGCGAGATACGCCGGGATAAAGTGTACAAAATCCATGCAAACAGTAAGGAAAACAATGCTAAAGCCAATGAGCCAAAACCGACCGCTCTTGGCGAAGGTCCCGCAGGCTTGCCATAAGGTTGTTTGGTCCAACGCGTGTTGCACTGTCTGTGGGCTCGTGTCCGTGTCGGCGTCATTACTTCGTTCATAATCGCTGCGGCTGACGCGTTCATGCTCAAGCAGGGTGGGAAGTCCTGCATCCTCCGGACGCTCTTTGAGTGTGAAATAAAGTACGACGAGGATGCCAGCGGTGAGGGCGGCCGAGACAAGAAAGACGCTTCTCCAGTCCAACAGTGTCAGCAGAAAACCAAATAACAGGCCTGCTGCAATGGTGCCGACACGTGAGCTTGTGGCGATCACGCTCCAGACTTGTCCATAGCGTGTCGACGGAAACCAGGAGCGTACCACTTGAACCATCGCTGGCCATCCACCTGCTTTCGCGGCTTGCCCAAAAAAATTAAAAGCAGCGAATAGTGTGAAAGTGGAGCTGAACGCAAAGCCAACATTTGCAATCGCTGTCAACGAAAGTGCGAGTAGAAACATCCGTCGGCCTCCCAGTAGGTCAGCCCCCGGGCCTGTGACCAGTTTCCCCATGATTGCGCCAGCTGAGTGCCACGCCATTAAATGCCCAAAGGAAGCCTCGTCGATGTTCAATGATGGGTCTTGCATCATCCCGACGCTGCACGCAGCCAATGTGTTCCGGCAAAGCATTAGGGCTGCGTACCCGATGTACATCGAGATGAGAACAAGCAGTTGGAAGCGTACGAACGGGCTGATGGATTCCTCGTGCGACAGCCTCGACATGAAGTTGGAACGCCGTGGATTTTTCATTCGCTCGTTCCTAAGTAAAAGCATGACTTTACGTTGAAAGTCAACGTTTTTGAAAATCAATCATCAGTCGTTTTTAGGATGCCTTCAACGCGTTTGTCAAATGCAGAATCACTCTGTTTTCCCAGGCTGCGTACGCCATCAGGCTCGCTGGTTATTTATCGTTTTCGTTGGATCTATAGGGCAGGTCCAGCAGTTGATGCAGTTGCTGTTCGATCGCCATCATGACCGGATCTTCACTCGCTTTTCTGTCCCGTTTTGTTGCAACGGAAATCGCTGGACCGATTTGAACTGTCGCGGACATTGGCCGGTGGATCCGGCTTACATCAGTCAGGTCCTCTTCGAATTTTTCAACCGTTTCCAATTGACGTTCGTTGCTGGGTTCTGATTTTACGTAGGTTGGAGGATAGTGTCCAAGTTGCTGCGCGATGTACATATCGGCTAATTGATTCCACCGTCGCTGTCTTTCCTCTTCAGGCAATTCTTCGGTGATCATGTCACGAAGGATCTCAACGCGAAGTTGTTTCACCCGATTGACGATGGTCCCACGATGCTTTCCGTTTAGCCATTCTTGCTCGATGGGAGTGAGAATTTGATTGATCAGGTTNTCCACCCGTTGGGGGATCGGCCCGGTTTGCGGTTCGCCGATGTATTCAATCTCCTTCAGCCACAGCAGGGCTTCACCAACACGATAGATGCGATGTGTGCGATCGGGATCACGTCTGGCGCGCCATGAAAGTGCTTTTTCGATGTCATCTAAAGTGTGGTGAATGGCTTCGTCGATATTGCCATGGAAGTGGTATCGGATACCTACTGGATGGATAACCACTTCGCCCGGTGTTTTCATCGCTGCACGTTTCTTGGCAGCGGAACGGGCAATGAAAGATACTCCATCCATCAGTGCAAGCAGTCGATCGTTGGTGCGAGTGATCACGCCCTCGGGGAAAATGACCAGCGGACGCTTTGCTTCTGTCAGAATTTCGATGCCTGCCTGCAACGCTTGGCGGTCCATTCCTTCCCGGTAGACACTGAAGGCGCCCATGCGACGCAGGACAAAACGTTGTAGCCAGCCTTGTTTGAAAAGATGCCAACTAGCCATGGTGTGCGGCGCGAGGCCAGCACGGTGGCACACTTCATTGATCACTGAAGGGTCCGCAGGACGACAGTGATTTGGTGCCAGTAAAATCCCATGGCCAGCCTTGATGGACTCCTGTAGGTGTTCAAGCCCCTTGCAGTCTATCGATTCGATCCCGTAACTTTTTCGCAAATAACGAGGCATGATGCATTGCAGGCCTCGAGCCCACCACGTGCCCCGGTACGGTGGTACAAACTCGTAGGCTTCATCAATGACGACGGATTGCATGCTGGCTCAAAACCCCTAGGGAGAAATGCTGTGACGTTGGAAAAGTAGCATATCAGTGCTCCGGCGGGTTCACGAGAGCAATGCCTGCGCTGCTGTTTGGCGCAGGTGCCTCTTTTTGCTCCTGTGCAGCGCTGTTTTTTGTTAATACATGCCGTTGATTAAATTTGTTGACACAAGTTTTACTGCTGTTGCAAATTGCAGTCGGGAAAGTTTCCTGTCCTTGAATATCTATTTCTCGAAAAAGTAGTCAGGGTAATCAAGCTTCAATGCACTCTTGGCTGGTTGGCCGTCCACAAAGCACGACTCGATTTCTCTCTTTAAGCGGGTTCGATTGACAGGGTTGAGTAATGGATCTTTCGTTGCTAGTCGCCATTGCTCAAGCTTTCCAGATAGCTTTTGCAGGGTCTGGTGATGCTGGGGATCAGCAGACAGATTTTCGAATTCCCACGGATCGTTCTGCAAGTCGTAAAGTTCGTATTCTGGTGGACGCTCCATCAGGCGGTATGCTGACCGAACTTGAGGTGAAGCAGCTTGGATAACTTTGGGAAGGCCTTCAAAGAACCGGTTGATTGTGAACGAGTAGCCTGGGTTGATTTGATCAGGTTGTAGGTTTCGGATCAGTTTGTAACGTGCATCTCGTACCGTTCGCTGTGGAAAAAAATTGTGGGCTGAGTGCAGGTGATACTCTGTGTAAAGATGTTCACGCCATTCAACCGCTTCACGCCTGAAGAGAGGTGTCAATGCTCGGCCAGCCAGTTTGTCAGGGGCTTGAACACCGGCAGCTTCCAGCAGCGTGGGCATCAAATCCAGTGTTGAGACGAGTTCGCGTCGGACAGTTCCAGGTCGGGTATGGCCCGGCCAACGGATTATCAGGGGTACCCGGACTCCTCCCTCATAGGAAGTCCGTTTGCCACGTAGAAGATCTGCGCCGTGATCACCAAAGTAAACGACCAAAGTTTCCTTGCTCTTGCCTGATTCTTTCAATTCTGCCAACAGGTCGCCAATCAAGTGGTCCAGTCGGTTCATGCAGTTGTAATAATTGGCAGTCTCGGTTCGCAGTTGAGGTGAATCGAGCCCCATATAGTTCAGGGGCGGAACATCCGATCCGTCTAATGGCGTGGCTGGAAGACCCGCAACTTGCTTTGTGAAAGGTCGGTGTGCGTCAGGGTAGTTCACTGCAAGAAAGAATGGCTGCGATGATTCGGCGAAAAAGGTTGATGCTTCTGAGGCATACTTCTCAAGGTGTTGGCGTGCGAAATTTGAGGTGGTGGTCCGCTTGACGTCGAAAGGAAACGCTGTTTTTGGACTCACATGAATTTTGCCGATGATTCCCGTTCTGTACCCGGCGGCGTGTAGGCTCCGCACCAAATTGGGCTGAGTCTCATCGTACATTCGGAATTTCCATGTTGCCAATCCAATTTGCCCGTTCTGGTGTGGGTACAGTCCCGTCAGGTAGGCAGCCCTTGATTGGCTGCATCCAGCTTGGGGCACATAGGCGTTGTGGAAACGAACACCCTCGGCTGCAAGTCCATTCAGGACCGGAGTTTTCACATGCAGGTTTCCGTAGCATCCAAGTTCCTGTCCATTGTCTTCTGAAATGATGACCAGAATGTTTGGTCGTGATNTTGCGGCTAGCTCGGCTCCGTGACTTTCAAGCGATGCGCGAGAACTCGCGATCAAGAAAAATAGTAGGGCTGAAGAAACCAGTTGCAGATCTCGGAATGTGTCATGACGTTTCACAGGATTGATTCTCTCGTTTCAAAAAGTAGATTTCGATGATACATCGGAGAGCCGAGATTGCTTGCAGCCAATCGAACTTGCAGCGAAACATTGTGGGGAGAGCCAGGGTCGGCAGTTCAGGCAGCAAACGGACGTTTCGCCGTGCATTTTATTCATGGAAAGGGAGTTGTGGCGTGAAAGATAGTGGCTCTGGGATGAGATGGAGGACTCGAGTGTGCGACTATGGAATGTTTTTTTGATTGGGGGGGATGGCGTGTTCCCAGCCTGCCGTCAGGATTCTTGCAAGTTCCTGCTGCGTTCGGGTGTACTGTGGGTTCCCAATGCAGTTCTCGGTCTCGATATCACTCGTGTTGTAATCATAGAGCTCACGGGCAACGATTTTACCATTTTTCCACTGTCTCCACTCAACGTAACGATGACGGTCAGTGCGGACTGAATATCCCATAATGTCACCGTGGTTCTTGTGTCGGTTCGATGTTTTGCCTCGTGGGTGCTGGCTGAAAACAGCAGGCTTCCATGTTTGCTGCGGATTCTTCAATAGGGGGTAGAANCTCCTGCCCTCAAGTCCAGGGGGAATCGGCAAGTCACAAATCTCGGCAAGAGTCGGGTAGAGATCGACAAGCTCAACGAGCTTGCGGCAGGTTGTGATGTTGCCCGTGTCGTTGATGATGGCATTGGTGACTCTTCTTTTAGGCAGCGCGACGATGAGAGGCACACGAGTGGATAGTTCGTAGTTGTTCGCTTTTGTCCACAATTGCTGCTCACCGAGGTGAAAGCCATGATCTCCCCAGACTACAATCAGCGTGTTGTCCGCCAACTTGAGGTCTGACAGGTGCTTCATCACACGGCCAATCTGCGCGTCGATGTAACTTACGCAAGCATAGTAGCCGTGCCTGAGTTGCTGGNTTTTGTCGGGAGTCAATTTGCCATCAACGGGGATGTCGGTGTATCCCTCCAGTTCTCTCCAACTACGAGTGGCCAGTTCCGGAGCATTTGTCGGATGAGTTGGATGGGCAGCCGGTGAGATGTCGTCCTGTTGATAGAGTTGCCAAAAGCGACTGGGTGCGCAAAAAGGCAGGTGCGGCTTACGGAATCCCAACGCCAAAAAAAAGGGCCTGCCCTGCGTTTTGAAATCTGTCAGACGTTTGATTGCCGCCTCGCAGACTTGTCCGTCAATGTAGGTGTCGTCCGGGACATCGGCTGACTCGGTAGCTTGGCGTTTAAGTCCAGTGCCTTGTAAGTTTTCTGCTAGTGCATACCGCAGTTTGGGGTCGCGGTTGATGGAAAGTAACGGTTCATGCGTCCACGACGGGGGGTCAGATGCAGGTTTGCCATTCCCATGAAGAATTTTGCCGATCCCTTGTGTCTGATAGCCATGTTGTTTGAAATATTGAGGAAGGGTAACCGCATCCGGTAATGCTTCACGAAAGTGAGTTGAAAGGTCCCAGACTTTTGTTGTGTCCGGGCGTTTGCCGGTGAGAAGCGACAGACGCGACGGGCTGCACAAGGCCTGTTGACAGTACGCATGCTGAAATACCNTTCCGATTGAGGCTAGGCGGTCCAGGTGTGGTGTTATCGCTAGTTTATCCCCGTAACATCCTAGGGCAGGNCGCAGGTCNTCGACGGCAATGAATAGTACATTGGGTCTTTGACCTGCGGGANACTTGGCGGCGTCTGCATTTTGGTCAACACCCCACGCAACGCCGGCGAAGTTGCAAGCAGACAAGGCTGTTAGGAGCGCTAGCAGTATCCGTTGTGGGGGCAAGGATTGCATGGGATTTTTCTGTTTGTGGTGAGGGCGGGGGATAATCTGATTCAGGCGGTCTGGGCTACCGTGATCAATCTGCGTGCCGTTCTTGGGGGGCTGGTGTGCCGGAATTTGAGGGGGCTATTGAATGGGTGGCCGTTTCTGGAGTAGCGGCGGCGGGCGTGTGGCTACGGTTAATCGACGGTGGCGTAGCAACGCTGATTAGTGCCTTCGCCAGTCTCGGACTCAATTCGCTGAATGTTTAATTGCACTGCTGCGAAAGCCTGTGAATGACGCCTATCCAAAGTTTAATCCATCCGAACACCCCGCTGTGTGGCACGATGAATAAACAATTTCGTGGTAATCGACCTCATTGACAAGAATGAAGTTGATCGAGGATGCGATCAAGCATGGCTAGGTTTTGGAAAAGAAAGTTTGGGTTTTTATAGTTTTGTAGCATCGTTTGCGGAGTTTGAAATTACCTTGCAAGTCGTTTGAGGACTGGATTGCCCGTTCAGTTTTTAATTGTTTGTGGATCAAGCTTCTGCCCGTTGACGACTGTCGTTGCNGTCAGTACAACCACTGCGCGTCAGCGATCCGCATAAGAATTGCAGTAAGAAGTATCAGAAGTCCAAGTGTTAGAAGTCCATGAAGGTGCTTGATAAATCTCGCCGCAAGAAGTTGCAGCGTAAAGTGGATGCGGAGTACGGCTACCGCAGTTATCGCGATCGCGATGTCGAAGTACGCAAAGCCAATTGCGGGTTCGGCGTCTTTGCCAGACGGCAGTTCCTGCCGGGTGAACTCGTCATTGAGATTACCGGGCAATTGATTGAAAGCGAGTCCTACAATGGCTCCAGTTTTGTAATGGAGGTGAACGACAAATGGAGCATGGAGCCGTCAATCCCAGCTGCATTCCTGAATCACTCCTGTAGTCCCAATGCTGAGCTGTTGCAGATCACCGAGTTTACGCTTGGACTACTTGCGCTTTGCAATATCGAGCCTGACACTGAACTGACCTTCGACTACCAGTGGCCGGCACTTCATTGGATTCCACGTTGCCTTTGTGGTGCACCGGTCTGCAGGGGCTGGGTTGTCGGTGAAAACGAAGTCAAAGCCATGAAGAAATTGGCCAAGAAAAATAAGGCACGGTAGGTGCAGTTGTGATGGCTCATTCACGCGATTGGATTGCGCGTGTACTCCTGCACTCATGTCACAGCTTCAGTTCAGTTGTCTTTTCCGCTGAGGACGCTTGAAAGGACGTTGGTCAGTTGGAATTGATTTTTCATGATCAGTTTTTTGCCGATTGTGATGCGGGCCGTAAAGTCGAAAATACCGCTGATCAATTCGTTGAGCTTGACTTCCACCCGCAGGCAGTCTCCCGGACGCGCAAAGCCTTTGTATTTGGCTTGTTTGACCCTAACAAGCACCCCCAACGCATATTGGTTGAAGTGGGGGTCATGGGTATTGTAAATCTCCATCGGATTGTGCCGCGCAGCAATCAAGACCCCGGCCGACTGTGTTGAGAGTTCCTGCATCATTGCACCAGGGAAGATCGGTGCACCGGGGAAATGTCCTTCGAGGAAAAATTCCTCGCCCGAGATCTGCTTTTCCGTAACCACGGAATCTTCATCGATGGAAACGATTGTTTCGACGAGCAGGTAGGGGGCGCGATGATGCAGGTAATCTTCGGATTTGTCAAAGTTGTGGTGAAAAATTGCCATGTGATGGATGCGTGCCTGGTGTTGAAGAATGCGGGACGCGATTGCGGGGCAAATACGGTTCGTCCGTAGTAATTGCGGATTCCAAGAAACAGCCCGGAGCTTTCAAAGATCTTATCCAGAAGTCAAAGGTGAGGGCAGCGGACTACTGCACAAGAGTAGCGAGCGTTGGGTAGAAGTTGACCACAGGGGTCCCGTATCCAATCGTTTTTCCACTCTTTTTGATAATGTTTGCATTCACTGCAACCACCTTGCCTCGGTGGTCGATGATTGGGGCTCCGCCGGTGCTTTTAAGGTTGATGTTGCGGTTCGCAAAACTGTACCTCAGCCAACCGTTGTCAAGACGCTCGACTGTTGCAGGGTGCAAGAGTTCTCTTAAACCGGGCAATCGCGACAAGAGCCATACACGCTCGCCGTTGGAGGGGATCCGCTGGGATAAAGGCAACGCTTCTATTGCTGTGGCATCGTTCACTTTGCACGCAGCGATGTCACCAAGGTCAGACTTGTGCGGGTGTGGTCTTGCACCGCTCAAGGGGATCGGCTGCATTTGGATTTCGCCAAAGTAATTTTGCGTCTTACAGTCCTCGGCTACCACCTTTTTCCATATCGTGGTGAGTTTGTCAGATTCGATATTTTTTTTCAGTCCGCCAGCAGGTCCAAATAGGTTTAACGCGCTGAGAAGCAGTATCTGTGACTTGCCGGTTAACTTGGCTGCAAAGGCAGTCCCCCCGCTGACCTCACCCTCACTGGTACCAAATCGAGGGTGGAAGAGGGTGCCTGTTGACAGGACGAGTGGCGCAATTTTCGATCTGTCCGGTTGCGCAGTGGCAGCTGGTAACGCCGCCTGATTGCCATTCTGGGGTAGCGATTTTTGGGATTCAAAGTCTCGCTGCCGTTGAGTTCCCGAGGACGCCTGGTCGCCGATTTCTGGCTTTTCTGCGGAACTGCCCGTGTCTTTGCTGTCTGCCCCAGCAACAGATTTGCGGGGTTCGGACGGCGATGGGTCTGGCCGAGCACCTGCTCCCAGTGAATCGTTGCCAGATCCGCTGTGTTTTATGCTCCCCGCTATCGGGAGGTCCACAGTGGTTTGCAATTCACTGACGGTTTGTCTTTCGGCGACGGTGGTCCCGGTTTCGGCCAGCCATTTCCATCCGGCAATCGAGAGGACGATAATGATTGCTGCAGACAGACCTGCGATGACTAGTTTTTCCTGACTCGTTCGAGTGCGATTGGTTCGGCTGGTATTGTTGCGCGGTCGTATCCGACTGGTCGCTTCTGCGGGGAGCGTGCCTGGTGATTCCTCGTTGCACGGCTCGTTTTTAACCCCGCGGCGATTGCCACCATGAGGTTTTCCGCCAGCAGCTGGCAGGGCAGGTGGTACCGTTTGGGCCCTTGGTTTCCTTTGGTCGCGGTCTGCGATTGCAGCGGTGTGCATTACTTTGACGACTTCAATCACCGGTTCAGTCTGCAGGTGCTGATGGTCGCTTGGCTGCGATCTGGAGGCTCTGGTCGCTTCGCTCTCAATGATGGGCTGTGCCTCATAGACGGGCTCGGCTTCGATGATTGGTTCTGGGCTGAGCCACCGAGGTGTTTCGATCGGTGTTTCTGTTTCCGTAGTCGCTGCCACGATCTCTTTATCTGCATCAGCCAAATCCAACTCACCGGAAAGCTGAGCTGGTGCGACGAATCCTTGTCGACCAAGTACGTGCTGGACCGCGACACTGAGTGAATCCATATCCTTGGATTCGATTGCCAGCAACTTGTCAATTTTTGACAGCCATTTATCGGCTGGAACCCACTTGCCTGCAGCACCTGTTCGCACATCAATCCCACCCGGGGGCATGCATTTCAAAACATCGTGAGCACGAGTCAGTGTAAATGGGCCTTCAGCAACCTTTTTGTAACGGATGAAGATGCCGTTCTTCTGCAGTTGACATATCTTTCTGCGAATCACGTCGACGGAACGCCAGTCACTTGAACCCTGACGAATCAGAAGTGCGTCGTCTGTTGAGCGTTCCACATGCTTGCGCATATCGGATTCGGAAAGAGGGCCGAGAGTGCCCTCCGTATTCTTAAGAAACCATTCCGAATCTGGCTCGCTCGTCATTCAGTTTTCTGCAAACGCCGGGATTTGTTTTTGCAATCCGCTGCCACCATTGCTATCGGAGCACGTCAAGTGCTCCATTTCCGCAGTCGGAAGTTTAACCAGTGTCAATCAATATTGGTGTCATGACATCGGTATTTCTCGGGTTTTGATTCGTTCAACGTCGTGAATAAAACAATTGACGAGGTAAATGGGGTTTTTTGAGCCGCTATGCCGCTTCAGAGGTGCTTTGGGCTTGTTTGATGCGGCCAGTCTGGCAGATCGTGTGGACAAAGTTTGGCCCAGTTTTCTCGAATGCAGCAGCGATGTTTCGTGCGTGAAGCGAGTGTTGTGCGAGTCGAAGGGTATGCACTGGAGTCATCGTTGGCTGTGAGCATCAAAGCCATGTCCATCACAGTGGCTTGTGCTGCCGGCTTGATGCTGTCTCGCACATCATGGCTGTGGTTTGAATCTTTCTCGCTGAAGCTTTTCCATGGTCAGTCGTTTTCCCAGCCCACGGGTTGGGTCCATGCTTGTTGGAGCTGGTTCTTAAAAGAGGGGTCCTGGTGCGGTTTGCTACTGGTAATCACAGCTCGAACATAAAGTTCATTTCCCTTCAAGCGATAGGAAGGAGTCAGGCTGTTTGATGAAAACACTCGCTGACCTATGCGTTTTTTGTCATCGTTGCCATCAGGTCTAAGCGTTGCGATGAAGTCCGTTTGATACGTCACGTTGCCGTCTGGGGCGATATCCAGTTGCAGTTCTTTTGTCCTTGCGTTGTATTGAACGTCGCTTAGCGTGACACCACTGGAAGCATAAAAATCGCCAAGTTTCATGGCTCGAATCAGATGTTCGGGCGTCAGGTACTGACTACGGACCATGACCCAACCCCGGCCTGGACGCGAGCCTGGTTTGCCGTGGTATTCATGGCTGTCGTCTGTCGCGATTCCCATCAAGGGTGGAACATTCAATGCAGTTCTGCGAATTGCGTTAACCGTGTCCCAAATGGACTCCACACTGGGGTGTGTTGCATCCCCAAGTTGGTTGACACCCGGGTGGCCGTTGTAAACTTCAAAAAACCGTTCGGAAACAACTGCTGCAAGGTCGTCTGCGGTGACGGCGTATCCAAAATTGGGATGGTTAAGATGGGGCAGCACTTCGCGACCATGACTTTTCTCGTGCTCAAGAATGGCTCGTAAGTTGTTCTGCATCGTTTCTCTGACCGTCGCTCCGCCCGCTGGCTTGAGAGCCTCGGCAACGTTGGTGGCGTTGATATGGACGGGCTTGCCCTCTGATCGATCGCTGATCTCTTCGGCAGGAATCATGATGAATTGATGACGTTCTTCAACGAGATTGCGAAACTCATCGAGGGGTTTGAGGCGAATCGCAAACTCGGGGGTGCCGGGCTCACCCCGTGTTTCTACCCAAGCATTGCCAAATCGTGCCTTGTAGCGATCTAAAATGCCGTCGTCGCTTCGATTCACGATAGCGTCATAGGGCATCCAACGTATTCCTTCGCTTAGTACATTGTGATCCGTCAACGCAACAAAGTTGTAGTCGCGCTGACGGTACCAATCCGCAATCATTTCCGGAAACTGGTCGCCATCACTCCAAAGTGAATGCGTATGGAGGTTTCCCTTCCACCATCGAGCTTCTGGTTCTGTTGCCTCGACTGAGTTTGATGTCAAAAACGTAAGACAGCCTGTAAAAAGCAAGATTGCTAAGGCGTAGGACCACTGTGTGTAGAGCTTGGCTTGCATGGCGAGGGGGCGGTTGTCGATGCGGATTGGGACGACCGTTCGCGACGGGCAAATGATCTAAAAATGCTGACGCGGTAAACTGATTCGTTGCAGTTTGGCCGCTGATGACCAAGTCACTGAATGCTTGATGGATTCAATGTTCGTGCAAAGCAATCATCAGGCTACCGAGCAACCTAGCTTAATGTATCGAAGAGTGGCAGGGACTCGCGGCCGCCTGAATTCTTGACATTTTGGTTGGGGTTCCCGGATGGAAGGTAACGCGGGGGGTGGAGTTAAGCAGGGGCGACTGCCTGCATGATTAACGCACAAAGGTAGGCTCCGTAAGTTCCCAACGCATAGCCCACCACGGCTAGTAAAACACCCACTGGTGCGAGTGAGGGGTGAAAGGCCGCAGCAATGACAGGGGCACTTGCAGCACCTCCAATATTTGCTTTGCTGCCCACGGCGAGGAAAAAATACGGTGCACGTATTAATTTGGCAACGATCACCATCAGGATGACGTGAATCAACATCCAAATGCCTCCCACCAAGAACAGGCCTGGGAATTCAAAGACCGCCAGAATGTCCATCTGTAGACCGATGGTTGCAACGAGAAAGTAGATGCAAATGGTGCCGACCTTGGAGGCTCCAACGCCTTCCAGTTGTCGAGCTGGGGTGAACGAAAGAAGCAAGCCGCCAGTGGTTGCCAGCACAATGAGCCAGAAGAAAGACGAGTTGAGACTGAATTTGTTGAGGTAGTCGTAATGCTCATCGATAAAAGGAGCCACAATATCAGCTATCACATGACAGCAACCAGTGACCCCGAAGCCGATGCCAAGAATCACAAACAAATCTGCGACTGTCGGATTGCGGGCAATCTTCTTGGAAAATTTTTCCATCTTGTTTTGTAGTTCGTGGACACTGCTCGCATCAGCCTTCAGAAAACGATCAATTTCGCGTGCCTTTCCAATGCCTAGTAGCAAAAATACCATCCATAGTTCACCGATCACGATGTCGACCGCCAGCATGACGCTGAACAATTCATTGCTGGGGTTGAAAATTTCCTTCATGGCAACCTGATTGGCGCCTCCACCAATCCAGCTCCCAGCCACTGTTGCAAGCCCACGCCAAACTGCTTCAGTGTCTTGGCCACCCACAAGTTGTGGGTCAAAGCTGCCGACAAGCAAAATTGCAATCGGGCCACCGATGATGACACCAATCGTTCCCGTGACGAACATCATCAATGCTTTTGGCCCCAGCCTAAGAACTTCCTTCAAGTCGATGCTGATCGTGAGCAAGACAAGACTCGCAGGTAAAAGAAATTTTGTTGCCACAGTGGGAAGGCCTGAGAATGCCGGGTGAACAAGGCCAAAGGTGGTTAGCAGCGAGGGGAGAAAGTAGCACAGCAGAAGCATGGGGACGATTTTGTAAAATCCCACAAAGAACGGATGCTGAAGGCTGTGTGTCCAAAAGACGAGGGCCAAGATCCCAATGAGCATGCCCAGCACCACTGCATCATTGGTAAAAACTGGAGGCTCGTCGGTGCTGCCGTGGGAATTGGCATTCTCGCCGCCGCCGTCTTCTTCCTGTGATTCCGAGCCAGGTGTATTGCCGGGGGCCGTGCGTTCCGCAGTTTGTTCAGGCAAGTTTGACGGTTCAGAAACATCACCCGAATCAGATTCAGTTGATGACTCAGGTGCACCGGATTGTATCAGTGCATTGGATTCCCCCAGTGCGACTGTTGGCGTGGAAGCGGTCTGGGCAGCAGAATTCTGAGCACTACCCAGTAACGCAGTTAACGAAATGGTGATTGCAATAGCGATTCGTGCGAGATTCAGCAGCATGAATAAACGTCTTACTTTGGAAGGATTAGGCAAGCGTTGAAATGTTTCTGGCCTGTCGTGCGCCTGAATTGGGCTTCTGATGTGCCTAAGGGGCTGAGTCTGAGGAAATGGTCGGGCACTTCAGTTTTGCCAATATTTCATATGCAACGGGTACCCGATAGAACAGAGTTTGTTTTTCACTTTATCTCTGAAGAAATTTAACTCTGAAGGACTGCGTCTTCGGTGCTTGTATACGCCGCGGTACGACAAGCCGTACCATATCAGAAATAGTCTCCTCGGGAGCGACGTTGAATGCTCAAGGTACTAAGATGGTCGTACTGAGATGGTGGCACTGAGTGAATTTGCCGCTGCGGACGCTGCGACCGCAGCCGGCGACCGCAGCCGGCGACGGTGGATGGCATGAACGAACGTGATAGCGGGAATTAACGGAATGGGTATGGCTGCAGATACGATCGAACAGAAGATTGATTACAAAGAAATCTCATGTCAATCATGTGGTTCGAATCTTCTTGTCGAGCCGCAAATGTTGACTGCGATCTGTCCGTATTGTGCGTCGCCCTCGATCATTCAGCGGCCCCCCTCGGAAAATCTGCCTACCCCAACGTTCACCATTGGGTTCGTCGTCACCCAAGATCGGGCGATTGAGGCCGTGTCGAGCTGGATTGGGCGTTCTTCTGTGTTTGCAAAGTCTGCCTTTCGTAAGGCGGCGCCGGAGTTGACACGCGGGGTTTACCTTCCCGCTTACTTGTACAACGCGGTTGCAAATTCTGATTATCGCGCTGACATCGGTGAGAACTACACCGAGACAGAGACCTACACAACAACTGATTCAAATGGCAAAACGGTCACAAGGACGCGGACCGTGGTCAAAACTGAATGGCGAAGTTTGCAGGGGCAGCATTGTTGTTACATCCTGGATGTGGTGGTGACTGCTTCCAAGGGGGTAACCAACGAGGCGTTGGAGGCGGTCGAACCATTTGACCTTCGTGCTTTGCGTCGCTTCACTCCCGCGATGATTTCTGGCTGGTTGGCAGAGGAGCCTTCAAGAACACAGGACGAGTGCTTTCAGTTTGCTCATGGGGAAGCTTTAGATAAGGTTGGCAGTCAATTAAAAGGCTTCATGCCAGGAGATTCGTATCGTAACTTGCAGTACGAAACAGACGTTGCGCGTGAGTCCATTGACTTGGTGCTGTTCCCTATCTGGTCACTCGCGGTCCGTTATGACGAGTCCAAGCCCCCACTGCAGATCCTTGTCAATGGTCAGACCGGACGAGTCGGTGGGAAAGTTCCTATTTCACCCGTTAAGGTGTCGATCGCGGTTGGCATGGTGCTGCTCATTCTGGTGGTGGGTGCGTTATTGTTTGGGATGGCGAGGTAAACGATTATGAGTGATGCAACTAGCAATACTGCTGAAGCTGAAGCTGATCCGACCGATTGTTCGGCATGCGGGACACCATTGGAAAGTGGTGATTTGCGATGTGCGATTTGCGGCAAGTCAGCGCCTGTTCGACGTTATGATCTTGGCACGACCCAGGTGGTCAAAATTCTTCGTTGCACTGGTTGCGGGGCAGCAGTGGCCTACGATCCAAAAAAACAAGCGCCGAGCTGTTCGTTTTGTGACAGTGTTGTGGAGATCGAGACGCTGGAAGACCCGATGGAGCAAACTGGCGGCTATTTGACTTTCACGGTTACGCCAGAGGACGCAAAAGCACAATTGCAACGGTGGCTCAGTTCCCTAGGCTGGTTTCGACCCTCCGACCTGAGTTCGACAGCACGCGTTCAGGAACTGAAACCGTTGTGGTGGGTCGCTTGGGTATTTGACGCTGACGCACGGGTCAGTTGGGCAGCGGATTCCAATCAGGGCGGAAGGCGTTCAGCATGGGCCCCTCATGCTGGCACCACGGAATTCGTTTTTGATGACATTCTTGCCTCAGCGTCCAGAGGTTTGTCGGCTGCCGAGGTGGGAGTGCTTGCGAGTGGCTATGACCTCATGACTGCTAGACCGGACCCGGAAGGTGCTGAGAACGCAACGATCGAACAGTTTGATGTGCAGCGGTCACAAGCTCGCAAACAAGTGTCGAAAGCCTTGAATGAAATGGCTCACAACCGTGTTCAGCAAAGCGAAATTCCCGGGACCAAGTTCCGGAAGTTGCAGGTCTCTCTGGTGTTGCAAAATCTTGTCACCCGACGTTTGTCTTTTCCAGCTTATGTCATGGCTTACCGTTACAAAGGGCAGTTGTACCGCCTCGTGATCAGCGGACAGGACAAAACCCTCATGAGTGGAAACGCCCCTTATTCGCAGGTCAAGATCATCGGGGTTGTGGGCGCCGTTGTGGCGGTTTTGGCTTTCATCTTACTTCTGATCGCATTGGCACAGTAAGCATAAAAATAAACAGCACAGTAAAAATGAAGCTGTCAGACTGCGCTGAATGATCGGTCAGGCGAAGGTTTGCTAGCAGGCAAGGTCAGTAGTCGTACCAGTGTGGAAGCGGGGCGTGTTCGGCAATGGCCAACGCTGCTCTGGTGGGACTCTGGTGGATGAGTTCGTGCTCGCTAATCTGGATGGAGCTATCCGTTTCGATCGCTCAGGTGACCACCAGAACGCAATTGTTCACTTGGCTCAGAACCCCAGCACGCCTGATCGCGGGTACCAGTTCTGCTTTCATTCCATCGGTGGGTAAGTTGCCCCTGACAACGATAGCCGAGTGCTCGATTGAAACCTCAATCAACGATGCATGCTGACCCAGCGTCGGATTAGCTTGGAGCACGGTGCGAATTTTTTCGACAATGCGTCGATCGCGGGAATGACATTCTTGAGTCGTCATATTTCTCTCCGGATCGATGCCATCACAAAGGCAGGGGGTTCAGACGGAAGACGATTAGACTGGCCCGTGGTTTAGCCATGCACGCGGGCGGTGGCCACTGAAGGCATGATCAAAACGAACTGTACTGTTACTAGCTCACACTAATAGAAGATGATCGGGAAAAAAGTATTGTTTGCCACGAAAACAAAAGAAAAGTGGCTGCGGTTTTCCACGTTTATCGTCAGCGCTAACTGAATAGCTTTCTATATTCGCGCGGGACTGCTGCCTGGGTTCATCTGTGGGGGCATCCAGAATTGCGTGATCACGGTCGGTTTCAGGGCAAATGCGTGCCAAGGCTTGGCTGTTTGCAGGTGTTTTCGGTTATTCCTGCTGTTCTATCCTCGCTTGTCTGGCTTGACGCCATTGCCGCTCGAATTCCCGGCCACGTTTTCCGACTCCAGCAGAGATGACTTGCGATGGCTCGATTTCACTTTTTAGCAACAGTGCGAGGGCTTGGTTCACGACAGCTTGATCGTGTGTGTTCAACGATTTCGCTAACGCCTCAAGATCTGGTTTACCGGTTTTCTGATCGACGGGGGTTTGGGAAATTAAGGCCTTCGCATAGTCACGCGCTGAGCGGTATTCTCCATCCCCATTAGCATCCAGCCAGATTGGCCCAGTACAGCTGAAGGTTTTGGATTCGAAAATAGCGGAGTCGGGCTGGTAGGGTTTCGCGGTAGGCCAGTGGGGTGAATTGATTCCGTCACCTGTGGCAACGGCGGTCAGCCATGCGTCATGGGGGAGTTCCTCAGTTGGGATGTTCCACTGAATGGTGGATGCGAATGGCTGCCTTGTTTTTGTTTTTGGATTCAGATCTACGCTGAACTTCGGAGTTCCGTTGAGGAATAATTGGAGTTTTCGGGGACGCGACCAATGCGGCGCTAAGACTTTGGCTGTGATAATCAGGGTGGTCTGTTCTGTTGAATCTGTGTTTTGCCTGATGCTCAGCGTGTCACCCGGTCCTTGTGAATTCGCCAGCTCCGTGCTGGAGCTGACCTGCAGTTGAACCAGCAAGCCATAGCTCACAATCACGCGACCATTCAGAAACGAGTCCAGAGCCGCTTCGGTATCGATCAAACCTGGGTTATGGTCGTCTGCTTGGATGTAGGTTCTACCCTGCCCAACGATATATCGTGAGACATCATGTGAATCACTGCAGCCAACTGGGGTGACGCGTAATCCGTGATTGATTAAGCCGCACCAGTCTCTGAATAACTCCATCGGGTCTGTCTGGACTGCACCAGAGTTGATCAATTCCATCGCGTTGAAATTCTGCTGCCAGTCATCAAGGTTGTCACCAGTGAGGCTGAGGTGGTGTCGAGGTGAAAAGGGTCTGAAATTGGAGTGCAGGTCACGAGCGTGGTTCAGGATGGCAACACGTATGTTTGGGGTTGAGTAGATGTTGTCAAACAACTTGCCCCATTCGAGTTCGTTATGATTCGGGGTATGCCCGTTGGCGAGTGCGGGGAATGCATTGAAATGCCCGCGTTTGGTCGTGACCTCGTTGCCGATCACGGATGTAAAGTAGGGAGTCACTCCCACTGTTTCGGCCATGGGCCGGTAGTCAATCTGTTGGTTGTGGTCGGTCGCGATTGGGAACTCGATGCCTTCACCAGCGAGAGTGGCCATGCGTTCTTCGATGGTGCAGTCACCATGCCCCGAGTGAGTCACCGTATGCACGTGTGTGTCACAGGCGATCCAGTTGTCAGTCGCCACCTGCTTTTCCAGAATCAGTGTGCGTTTGGCGGTCTCGCCTGCCGAAATGCGAAGCGATGTGGAGGGAGCTGAGTACTCAAGTCCTCGGCCCACTGTAATCTTGTATTCACCAGACGCTACGGCGAGATCGGCTCGGCCATTTGCCGTGTAAATTACTCCCTCGCGAATCGCCAATCCGTTGCCGGATTTTGTACCGATTGGGACAAGGGTTCCCCGTCCATTGGTGACTGTGATTCTGCCGGGGACCGGGATGTGATCTTGATTCAGAATTTCGATTTGAAGCTTGGCCTCACTCCGTATCGTTGATGGGGCCGATGCGTGGACAACGATGCGTCCGACACGGATATCATCTGAGGGAGAATTGTTTCTGCACGTAATGCTGAGTTGGTTCGTCCCTTGCTTGAGTGTTCCGCTTGGGATTAGGAAATCTGTTTCCAGTTCATTCTCGTCCCGTACTAATTGGCCGAGAGGTTTGCTGTTCAGGGTAACGGTCCACGATTCTTTGACGTCTGATTGTGTGAGCGTGAGCGTGCCAAGGGGCTCCTGAGGCTCCTGAGGCTCCTGAGGCTCCTGAGGCTTGGCGTCGAATGTAAGAACCAGCTGCTCGGCTTCAGCCTGTTTTGGAAAGGAGGCCCACTCCTGTGATTCACCGTTGCGCAAATGGATTAACTTTGGCTCAACGGCGATGACTGAATGATCGCCGGCCATAGCTACTTCGCATTGGCCGGTAATCGACCACGCGATGGTGAAGCTGGCCACAATGGATAGTGTTCGCATACAGACTGCACCTAACTTCGTCGCTTTTGTATTCACTGTTTTCATTTTTGAACTCCAAGCTCTTCAGGGTCATGCCCGAGCAGTAAGCATGCGGGGGGCAGCAGGTCACGCAATAAGTGTGCGTTTGGGTGTGAACAGTGTACTTTGTAGGTCATCGTCATCCGCTGCCTTCTCGCTTTTGTTTGCGTCTAAGCTCAGAGTGACTGCATCAATGCTTAGCCGAAGGCGAGGCGGAGCATGAGACCGCGAGGGCCTAGGAAAATTGCATTGATGATGGCTGCGGCGGGAAGCTGGTTGAAGCGACTTCAAAGCAAAAAATGCGATTTCAACGCATTTTGGTGCCGTGAACACCATTGAGATATACCAGACCCCATCAGGAAGCCATAAACTCTTCGCTGGTGGTCGGGAGTTTTTAACTGTTTCTTGTTTGGCGTTTTCCTGCTTCAAGGTGATCGAAGAGTTGAATCATGTCTGATAAGCCCAAGATATTTCTGACACGCGAGCTTCCTCCTCAGACAATGGAGTTGTTACAGGATCAGTCCGTGTTGACCATGAATCATGAGGACCGCTATCTCACGAAGGCGGAAATCATGGACGGCATGCGGGGAGTTGACGGCCTGTTGTGTTTGTTGACGGATGCCATTGATGATGAAATTTTGGCCGCAAATCCTGTATTGAAGGTCGTGGCCAACTTCGCTGTTGGTTTCAATAACATTGACATTGAAGCTGCCACAGCACGGAAAATTCCGGTGACCAATACACCCGGAGTTCTGACGGAAACGACAGCCGATATGGCATTTGCACTTCTGTTGGATGCCGCACGAAGAGTAGCCGAGGGAGATCGTTTTGTCCGTACCAAGGCATGGCAAGGTTGGGGACCCTTGCAGTTCCTTGGTTCTGATGTCAGTCACGCGACGTTGGGGCTGGTTGGCTTGGGGCGGATCGGCAAGTCAATGATTCCCCGGGCGCAGGGGTTCAGTATGAAGGTGTTGTACTGGAATCGGACACGTTTGTCCCCCAGCGAGGAGGCTTCACTACAGGTGACTTACTGTGAATTGGATGAATTGTTGCAACAATCCGACTTTGTTTCCATCCATGTCGCGCAGAATGCAGAAACGCGGCATCTGCTGGGGCCTCGAGAGTTTTCCTTAATGAAACCAGAGGCTCTGCTGGTCAATACCGCACGAGGGCCGATCGTCGATGAGAAAGCGATGGTGACGGCATTGCAGTCAGGGCAAATTGCGGGTGCTGCGTTAGATGTTTACGAGCAGGAACCATTGTTAGAGCCTGAGTTGTATGAAATGGAAAACGTCGTGGTCGCTCCACATCTTGGAAGTGGTACGATTGGCACTCGAACAAAAATGGGGAACATGGCAGCGGAGAATTGCCTTGCTGCCTGCCGTGGCCAACGTCCGCCGAACCTGGTGAACCCGCAAGCTTATGATTGACTCTTTTGCTCCGCTGATTTCACTTGCACCCATCATTGCCGTTGCGGTTTTTCTGGTCGCATTGCGGTGGCCTGCAGCTAGAGCGATGCCATTGGCGTATTTGACCGCAGTCGTGGTCGCTCTGTTTTTTTGGAAATTGAGTGCTTTGCAGGTGTTCGCCGCTTCCCTGAAAGGATTGGTGATCACGTGTACGTTGCTCTACATCATTTTCGGGGCGATTCTGCTGCTGAACATGTTGTCCGAAAGCGGTGGGCTGTCTGTCATCCGGCAAGGTTTCACGAATATCACACCGGATCGGCGTGTTCAGGTCATCATCGTCGCGTGGTTGTTTGGCTCGTTCATTGAAGGCTCTGCGGGCTTTGGTACTCCTGCGGCTGTTTGTGTGCCGCTACTGGTTGCGTTAGGGTTCCCCGCCAAATCTGCAGTCATTTCTGGCATGTTGATCCAGTGCACCCCCGTCTCTTTTGGGGCGGTGGGTACACCGATCCTGATTGGTGTGGGAACGGGGCTCAGCGATCAGCAGGAGGTTGTCCAGTACGCATCGGAACTGGGTTTGAACAGTTGGCAGGAACTGCTGCCAATGATTGGACTGCGGGTGGCTGCTTTGCACGCTGTCGCGGGCACAATGATTCCGCTGTTGGTCGTAGCAATCATGACCCGGTTCTTTGGCAAGGAACGCCGTTTCGCAGATGGCTTGCAAATTTGGAAGTTCGCGATTTTTGCATCGCTGTCAATGACCATCCCCTATGTTGCCATCGCTGCCACACTCGGGCCAGAGTTCCCCTCGCTGTTAGGATCGTTAGTAGGGTTGGCGATTGTTGTTCCCGCTGCAAAAAAAGGTTTTTTACTGCCTGGCGGCAGTCCCTGGGATTTTGAGGCCAAGAGTGCCTGGGATGCATCGTGGAATGGAACAATCACGGTCGATCTGACTGAAGCGCCGCCAACATTGTCATTGTGGAAGGCATGGTTTCCCTATCTTGTGATTGCGGCGTTGCTGGTCGCGACGCGACTGCCAATCTTGCAACTTGGGCCGCTGATTAAGGCGGTCGCTGTGCCCTGGGATAATTCGTTGACACAGAACCTGTTCGGGACTCCTGTCACGATCAAGCCTGTTCAGTTTTTGTATCTGCCAGGTAGTGTCTTTTTGATTGCATCTCTGGTGACCGCTGTTCTGCATCGGATGAGTAGAGCGTCTGTGGGACGCGCCGTGAAACGGTCTGCCAGAATGTTGGTGTCTGCATCGGTTGCCTTGTTATTTGCTGTTCCCATGGTGCAAGTGTTTTTGAATAGTGAGCAGGGGGCCGTCGGGTTGGACAGCATGCCCACCGTACTTGCCGAGGGAGTGGCATCGCTTGCTGGCCAAGCATGGCCAGCCTTTTCTGCAATGATCGGCGGACTGGGAGCGTTTGTTGCAGGCAGCAATACTATCAGCAACATGACATTTTCTTTTTTTCAATTCGGAGTGGCTGAACGAATTGGTGCCAATCCAATCTGGGTGGTTGCTCTGCAGGCTGTTGGGGGAGCAGCCGGGAACGTGATTTGTGTCCACAATGTGGTCTCGGCTTGTGCCGTGGTGGGATTGGTCGGACGCGAGGGCGACGTGATACGGATAACAGGCTTTGTGTTTCTGTATTACATTCTTGTGGCGGGGATATTGGGAATGTGCCTGGCATGGACCTGACTGTTGGGGCCTGCCGCGGTGTTGGTTACCCTGTTTGCTTCTGAAAAACGAATACGATTACGCTTAAGATCATATAACTCGAGACAACGAATTCATGACCATTGTCGAAACGCTGAATCCCCGTGAACGCTTATTGATGGGCCCCGGTCCGAGCACGGTGCCCCAAAGAATTCTTCGTGCCATGAGCGCGTCGACACTCGGGCATCTCGATCCGCAGTACATCGGATACATGGACGAGACCTGTCAGATGTTGCGAGATGTGTTTCAGACGGACAATGCACTGACCTTTCCGGTCTCAGGAACCGGAATGGCCGGGATGGAAACGATAATTGTCAATCTGGTTGAGCCAGGTGATGAGGTGATCGTCTGCATCAACGGAGTCTTCGGTGGTCGAATGAAAGACAACATGGAGCGTGCGGGGGCAACCGTTCACACGTTAGAAGTCCCTTGGGGTGAAACCTTTAGTCAGCAGGCCATCGCTGATGTGATTGCGAAGCATCCGACAGCGAAGTTGCTCGGAATCGTGCATGCAGAGACATCGACCGGGGCGTTGCAAGACCTCTCAGGAATCGGAGCACTTGTTCACGACGCCGGAATGCTGTTGGCCGTCGATACGGTGACTTCTCTGGGGGGACACGAGGTGAAAGTCGACGCCTGGGGTATCGATGCAATCTACTCCGGGACTCAGAAGTGTTTGTCCTGTCCGCCGGGATTGTCACCTGTCTCATTCTCCTCACGGGCAATCGAGAAAATGGATGCGAGGCAGACGAAGGTCCAGAGTTGGTATCTGGATGTTTCCATGCTCAAAAATTATTATAGTGGCGGTGGTGGGCGTGCCTATCACCACACTGCCCCCATTAACATGGTTTACGCTTTGCGTGAGGCGCTTGCGATCGTTCTGGAAGAAGGTTTGGAAACGAGGATTGCAAGGCATCGCGAAATGCACCTGTTGCTGCGGGAAGGCCTCGAGAGTTTGGGGTTGAAGTACATTCCCAGTGAGTCGCTCTGCACACTCAATTGCGTGTCGGTTCCAGAAGGTATCGATGAGGCGGCAATTCGCAGTCGTTTGTTAAATGAGTACGATATCGAAATCGGTGGTGGACTCGGCGTGTTTGCTGGCAAGGCTTGGCGAATCGGCTTGATGGGGCACAATGCGAATCGACGGAGCGTGGGTGCCCTGTTGGCAGCTTTGGAAGATTGCTTGAATTAGGTATTGCTTGAATTGGGTATTGCTTGAATTGGGTATTGCTTGGGTTCGGTTCTGAGCAAGAACCAACGGTGTAAAAACCTATTCGTCCGTCGCTGGCCAGATTCTTACCCGTGTGGTGTGTGGTTTGAAGACGGACGGGTTAACAGGCAAGAATGGTTTTAAAGCTGTCAAATGATCAGGTATCTTGATGAGGCTTGAGTCGTGTTGGTAGGGGCGGTTTGGTTGCAGCGTTTTCATAACATTGGATAAAACTCTAATCAGGATCGATGGTGACTTCACTCGAGGGACTGGCATCAATATTTCCGCCATCGCGATTTGTCCGTGATGCGGCAAATCAGGCGGCTTTTGAATCAGATGGTTTGACGGCGTTTCGGGCGAAGCCCCGCGCTGTCGTGATTCCGGAGAATGCCGAGGAAGTGATTGCCGCGGTTCGTTGGTGTCACGAAAATTCGGTTCCGTTCGTTGCACGCGGTAGTGGCACCAGTCTGTCGGGAGGGTCGTTGCCTGTTGCTGACGGGATTGTGATCGCGTTGAATCGGATGAATCGGATCCTCGAGATTGATCCCGACGAACGCATCGCTGTTGTTGAACCCGGCGTGGTCAATCAGCATGTTTCTGATGCAACCGCAAAGCATGGTCTGTATTACGCTCCTGATCCTTCGAGCCAAAGCGTCTGTACCATTGGTGGCAACGTAGCATTCAATTCCGGTGGGGCCCATTGTCTTAAATACGGCATGACTTCCAATCATGTGATTGGTTGTAAGGCTGTTCTGGCAACAGGCGAGGTCGTGACCATGGGGGGACGCAGTGTTGAGTCTGTGGGGCCCGACTATACGGGGCTGTTCTGTGGCAGTGAGGGGCTGTTTGGCATCGGGCTTGAAATCACGTTGCGTTTATTGCCGAAGCCAGAAAAATTTCACACGGTGTTGGTTGGATACCATTCGTTGCAGGCTGCAGGAGATGCGGTGTCGGCGGTGATCGATTCGGGGTTGCTTCCAGGAGCCCTTGAAATCATGGATGCTTTGGCGATTGAAGCTGCTGAAGCGGCCGTGGCTTGCGGTTACCCGCCGGGTGCTGCGGCTGTCTTGATCGTCGAGTTAGAGGGGCCTGCTGAGAAAATTGAACATGAACGCAAGGAGCTGGATGCCGTTCTGGCAAAAACGGGGTATTTTGCAGAGCGAGTCGCGGTTGATGAAGCTGATCGCCTCTCCATCTGGCGGGGGCGGAAGTCGGCCTTTTCTGCTGTGGGGCGTTTAAGTCCCGACTTTCTTGTTCAGGATGGGGTGGTGCCACGCAAACGACTCGGGGAGGCATTGGTTCGAATTGAGCAGCTTTCACGGGAATCAGGCATTCGTGTTGCGAATGTTTTTCATGCGGGTGACGGAAATCTGCATCCTCTGATCATGTTCGATGGCAAACAGGACGGAGCACTTGAGGAGGCGGAGGAACTGGCGGCAAAACTACTGCGATTGTGCATCGAAATGGGGGGCTCCATCACCGGTGAGCATGGGGTGGGGGTTGAGAAGCGAGATTTTCTGCCGGAGATGTTTGATGCGAGTACGATGGAAATGATGGAGCGTTTACGGTTGGCGTTTGACCCCCGTCTGGTTGCAAATCCAGGGAAAATGTTCCCGGGAAACGAGGCACCCACTTTGACTCAGAGCGGTTTGCATCCTCTCGAGAAAGCGGGGGTGATCAGCCGTGAATGAACCAATCGCAAGCCCACAAACATTCGATGAACTGCGAACCATCATGAAGTCCGAGGCGTCGGTTTTGCCCGTTGGAAATCGGACCAAGCAGCCGTTGGCAATCGACCCGCAGGCGAGCGTGATTTCAGTTCGAGAAATGAAGGGAATTCTCGAGTACGAGCCATCTGAATTTACCTTCACTGCTTACGCTGGCACCACCATCAGGGAAGTCAATCAAGCATTGCGGCAGCGGCAACAATATCTGCCATTCGATCCCATGCTTGTTGACGCTGGTGCGACTCTTGGAGGATCTGTCGGGGCCGGTTTGTCGGGGCCCGGACGATTTCGTTACGGAGGGTTGCGTGATTTTATACTTGGTGTGAAATTTCTCAGTGGGGATGGTGAGGTGATCAATTCTGGCGGCAAAGTTGTCAAGAATGCAGCTGGCTTTGACATTCCCAAATTGTTGACAGGCAGCATGGGGCGACTGGGCGTGATGGTTGAAATCACCTTCAAGGTGTTCCCGATGCCCGGGTGCAGCCAAACCCTCGCGGTGGCGTGTGATTCTCTTGAGACTGCAATGCAGCGAATGTCGGTTGCTGCGTCGTCGTCATGGGAGCTTGACGCAATTGACTATCGCCCCGCAGCGAAGTCGATTTTTTTACGCGTGGCAGGCCCAGAGAATGTTAATCAGATTCTTGTCAACAAGATCATTGATCTTTGGGGTGCTGATGTGACTGAATTATCCAACGGGGCAGGGTTGTGGCAGTCGGTGACCGAACTCCAATGGGCACAGGAGTCTCGGCCACTGGCGATCAAGGTTCCGATTCATCGCTCAGGCATGGGGCCACTCGTTGACTTGGCGAGCCAGCGAACTGGGGCTGATTTGCATTTCAGCGCCGCGGGGGCTGTGGCTTGGCTGTTGTGCGAGTCACAGGAAGATGTGGACCATTTGGATCGAGTCCTGGTGGAGAACGAAGTCGCTGGTTTGGTGATCCGTGGGGCTCCTGCGCGACCCCACCTAGGTCGCTGGGTACGGACCGAGATTTCTTTGGCAGTAAAGCAGGCCATGGATCCCATTTCAAAGTTTCCTCGTCTCTTTCATTGTTAAAGTTAGTTGCATGTTGCATGAAATCGATCCCGTACAGCATGGGCCTTTGGGGCCCGAGATGGCGTCTGCTGTAAGTACTTGCGTTCATTGCGGATTCTGTCTTGCTGCTTGTCCCACGTACAAGGTTTTGGGACAGGAGGCTGATTCTCCACGTGGGCGTATCGTTTTGATGAAAGAGGTTTTGGAAGGCACTTTGCCTCTGGAG
This sequence comes from Rhodopirellula sp., assembly GCA_002689655.1. Classification (GTDB taxonomy): domain Bacteria; phylum Planctomycetota; class Planctomycetia; order Pirellulales; family Pirellulaceae; genus Rubripirellula. The sequence continues at coordinate 31,055 of NZHC01000088.1, forward strand.
TCGGCGCTACCGCATTTGGATCCCTGCCTTGGGTGTTTGGCGTGTGAGCCAGCGTGTCCCTCGGGTGTTTCCTACCGTGATCTGATTAGTCCCTTCAGGTCCAATGCCGAAGGCCAGCGAAAGCGTGGTTTGGGCGATCAGTTCAAACGTCTTTTGACCCGCATGACGTTGCCCTATCCGAAGCGGTTTCGCATGGCTGCCAAGACAGGGCGATTCGTCAAGCCCCTCGCCCGTTACCTGCCTGACACACTGAGGGTGATGATCGGTTTGTTACCGGACCAGTTGCCTTCCAAACAGAACTGGGACGCAATCTATCCGCCGGTCGGGACCAAGCGAGGCCGTGTTGCGCTGCTGACAGGTTGTGCTCAAAGCGTGCTTGAACCGGATATCAACACTGCGACCATCGAGGTGCTCACAAGAAACGGGGTCGAAGTTGTCGTGCCCGAAAAACAGGGATGCTGTGGTGCCTTGAGCTGGCATGTGGGCGACCTGAATCGCGCCAGGAAATTTGCGCAAAATAATCTGGTGGCGTTTCCTGATGACGTGGATGCGTTTGTCACAAATGCGGCGGGCTGTGGTTCGGGGATGCATGAGTATCCACAGATTTTAAAAGGCACAGCGGAAGAATCAGCAGCGAAACAGTTTGCCGACAAAGTCTGCGATGTATCGGTCTATCTTGCCAAGCTGGGCGATCTGGAACCAATTCCAGATCGGGGGCGACCCCTTCGTGTTGCCTATCACGATGCTTGTCATCTCGCAAACGCGCAGGGTGTTCGTGCTCAACCCAGAACCCTGCTGCGGTCCATTCCGGGAGTCGAACTGTACGAAATTGCTGATGCTCATCTTTGCTGCGGTTCTGCGGGAACTTACAACATCGATCAACCGGAAATCGCGGAAACGCTGGGACGTGAAAAGACCGCCAACATCGTCAACACGGAAGCTGATGTGGTTGCTACCGGAAACATCGGTTGCATGACGCAACTCAAGACACACCTGGAACTGCGTGAATCCTCGATCGATGTCCGACATACGATGCAGGTTCTGCGAGATGCCTATTGCGAAGTAGACGCCTGATTTTTAATGTTTCCAGATAATATGCCCGGCAAGCAGGCCGTTTTTGCTGCTGCACTGGACAGACATGCCCGCTTCGTATCGGTCAAACATTTCGATCTCTTGCTTTTCAGACTCCTGACCTTACCGGACTACCCTACAGATGCCTTTGTCACACTCTGAATTACTACAGTTGAAACGCTGGAATACACCGACCATCTACAATGGTTGGGAACAGATCACAAAACGGGATTGTGCAGCCGATGCTTTCAATCGCGAAGAGACGCAAGACTTTATGCCGCAGATGGGACCCATGGTTGGGTATGCCGTCACGCTGGTGATCGAGCCTTCAGAAAAATCACACAAACAGATTGCCAACGCATGGGAAGATTACCGGCAATATGTGGCCAGCCAGCAGGGCCCAAAGATTGTTGTGGTTCAGGACCAGGATAAGCCTCAGGTCATCGGCTCATTTTGGGGAGAAGTTAATAGTAACGTGCATCGTGCCTTGGGTTGCGTCGGGACGATTACTGATGGAGCGATTCGTGATGTCGATGAGATGACCAATGCTGGGTTCAAATCGCTGGCTCGCCGGCTTTGCGTCGGGCATGCCCATTCGGTTCCCGTCCAATGGAATTGCGAGGTGGAGGTGTTTGGTCGAAGTATCCAGCCTGGGCAGCTGATTCACGCCGACAAGCACGGATTTCTGGCTGTGACACAGGACGAAGAAAGCGAATTACTCGCCGCATCACGATTCATGGACAACAATGAATGTGAAACCGTGATTGCAGCAGCGAGAAACTGCGCTGGGCTATCAAGTGATGAGGCGGTTCAGCAAATCAATGATGCTGGTGCCGCGTTTGGAGCTGCTACACGAAAGCGTTTCGGTGCGGACGGCGAGTGGTAGTGCGTCAACCTTTTGTGGCGGAACAGCCGCTTCTGCAAAACCATTTAGCGACGGCCAACAGAAACGGGTCTTGAACGCTTCCGGTTTTCATGAACGCGTTACCGTTGGCAATATCAACGCGTTACCGCAGGCAAGGCCGCAACAGACCGTGTCGCAGCGAGTCACGTCATGCGGTTGCTTGGGGCTATTCGAAGTCAAGCATGAACGTCCCATTATCGGCGACGTCAAACAGTGGGCGGCAGTAGCGACCGCAGCCACGAGGGCCACCGGGTCGGTAAACAAGGCCCAATGAAACATTCCAGTTCTCTTCGGCGAAGCCACCGGAATTGGTTCCCTCATGAGGGATCAGATAGGTGGCACCGCTACTCAGGCTGCACTGATGAGTCAGCGGAAGATTGAAGCTTGCGCCCAGCAGGCCGTCTTTGTTGTCTGTCCACCCGACCATCAGATCGTACTCGCCATTTCGTGCCAATGGTCTGCGGTAAAAGAAACGGAACTGGTCGGTAGGCTTGACGCCGAGGTCTTCACTCAGTGCACTGCCGGACTGGTCAGTGATGGTGGCCGAGATAGTTTCTTCGCGTACACCCGCCATGAATTGGAACCCATAGGTATCGCACTCGCGGGCCCGCCAGCTAAGCTCACCACGTAGTTGCAGAGAGTTGCTTTGGAAGTACCAATCCTGATTCATGTAATCGAGTACAAGGCCATATTGCACACCGTAGTCAACTCGGCGAAAGAAACCTGCGGTGATAAATACCTGGTGACGTGTGTCCGTCGTGAACGCCGTGCCCGAAAGATTGTTCTGCGTGCCTCGAACACCCAACTGAGTCGCAATGTCCAGACCCAATAATCGGTTCATTGATTTTCCGCGGTTGAATCCTTCGTAAAATCCAAAGCTTCCGCTACCGATTTGGGTACTGCTGTTCTGGTTGTTGATTGCGATGTGGTTCAGAGGCCCGGTGTGTCCTTGCACTCCAGCGAAGAATTCATAGCGACACCAGTTGAAGCGTATGAGTGGCAGCAGCGTAGGCTCACTGTCGCATGGGCTGCAGGTATCGCAACCACAGTCACCGAAGACTTCCATGCCACAACCATCGCCTTCGACATAAATCTCGTTGGTTTGATAGATGACCCCGTCGCACTCACCGCAGCCTCCGTCGCAGCCTCCGTCGCAGCCTCGGCATCTTGAAAACAAACTCTCGATACCGCAGCCCACTTCTTCGAAAAATCCACGAGGTTGTTCTATGCCGCAGACAATTTCTGTGACACATTCTCCACAATCGCAAACCGGACCGCAGTTGTTCGCGTACGAACCCTTGAAACTAGCTTGTTGAATAGGCTCCGAATTGATCGTTTCCAGCTCCACTGCATCCAAACCGTGATCGTCAGCATTGTTTCTGCTGCTGTTTTCCTGCCGAGTAGTTGCCCTGAGGGGCAGGTCAAAGTCGCCAAAGGTGCGAGAAGTTGCAGCCGAATCGTTAGCTTTTGGAGCTTGTATGCGATTTCCAGCTGCCGTCTGGCGGGGCTGGCTGTTGGGGCCTTGGACCTGACGAGATTGTGTATCTTTCTCAACTGCTAAGATTGAACAGGACTGTAAAAACGTTGAGAACGCCAAAAAGCTGGCGATGCGGAGCAGTCCGAGAGATCGGTATGACGTTATCATGGTTTCACTTAACAGCGTTTGTGACCGCATGAGGTGCTTAAAGCCATTGAGGTGCTTACAAGCTATGCCTCTGAGGAATCCTTCTTCTTAATCCATCGGACCCTACTAATCCGCATAATGACTAAATCCTTCCTAATCGTTATTTTTTCACACCTGCGCTGTTTTCCTTGGTTGCGTCAGGAGTCGCTCGGTGTTGTTGCTTTCGCGATTCTCGGCATCCTTGGCGGCGGAACCATGAATCCGGCTGCCGCGCAAGCGGATGCCCAAGCCGATAATGCCCAGGCCGATAATGCCCAGGCCACGACACCATCAGTTGACCCACTGCCCAATCTCGCTCCGGCTTACCCACTCGCGGTGGCGGTCAAGGGAGGCGACGTGTACACGGTTGATTTGGATTTGCCCGGCGTTTGGAAGACAAGTGACGCCACAGTCTTGTTCGCTGAAGGGACGAAACTGCTGAGGAAGCCAATGAATCGACCTCGTTGTGTCGTTATGCATCCTGCCAAGGGAATCTTGGTCGGTGATACTGCGACTCGTGAGATTTACTGGATCGAGTCTGAGGGGGCTGAACCAAAACCCCTCACGAATGGTTATTTAGGAGTGGTCATGGCGTTGGTGGTGAGTCCTGATGGAAAAACTATCTACGCCGGCGACGCAGAAAAACGAGCCACGTTCAAATTGCCTGTCGAGGGTGGAAAGCCTGAACTGGTCGCCCGCGTCAATGCGCGTGGTCTGGCATTTGATGCCGATGGTAAGCTTTGGGCCGTCACCCCCGACGCTGCCGCAGTCAAACGTATCGATGTCGCCAGTGGAGAAGTCGAAGACATCGTTACGGGTCGACCTTTTCAGTACCCTAACGGCCTTTGTTGGGCTGGTGATCACGGATATGTCACCGATGGCTATGGAAAGTGCATCTGGAAATTCACGCCCGATGGAAAGACTGAAAAGTGGCATGAAGGTGATCCACTGGTCGGACCTGTAGGCATTGCGATCACCGATACATCGCTTTTTGTCGCTGATCCGAAACAAAAACAAGTCTATGAATTCGATCGTGAATCTAAAGCGACAAAGGCCAGACTGACCCCCGCTGCCGAGTAACGCTGCCTTTCGTAAGGCGGAGATGGTCTGCGGTGAAAGCCCTTGCACGGTTTTGCACGGTTGCGACCATGGCGTTATCGAGATTCTGGTAGCGCACCTGAGTTGGATTGCGATGCGATTTAGCAACCACAAATGACACACTGGGTTCACGATCGCTGGGCAAGCAAGAACGCAAACCTGCGTCATCGTTACCTGCTGCTTGAGCCGGCTTCTGTTCAGACTTGGTGGCTGAAGTCCTGCTTGTTGCTGCGCTAGCTACTTGCGATCCTGCTGTCGGCTGCGAAGCGGTCGGACATGTCGTAGGGATGAAACGACCTGCCGATCTCCTCAGCCAATGTCTGCAAATAGAGCTTGCGGAAACGCGATTCCGTAGTTTCGCTGGTGTGCTGACCAGCCATCGTTGGGTACCGGTATTCTTCCAGTGACTTCGTGAAGTCAACCTCGCCGGTGACAACGTCGATCACGGTAATCGTGACGTCGGAAGTACCGCAGTACAACGTAGGGCCGTCACGAAGGCTGAAGTTGCCAAGCTCAATCCCGATGACTTTGTCTGCTTTTACGCCTGCTCCGATTTCCGCAAAGTCCAGTGAATCCCAGCCGTTGGTGTCACGCCAATGACTGATCTTGTCATTGCGAACCATCTTGATGCCCTTAATCTCCCTCGCCAAAATTTTGCCAATAAATGAGCTCAGCTCAGCTGATTTCTGATCGCGTGTATAAGAGCTGCTGTCGGAAATGGTAACGACGGCGACCGTAAGGTCTTCAAACCCTTCGTATTCCGGCGGAATCATGTCCATTCCCACCGCATGCATGAGGTTGGATGCTAGCCCAAGGCAGCCAGTTTGCAAAACTGCTGTCCCGGAAAGCAACGCCAGGCAGGCCGCTCGTCTACTAACTTTGGGGCGGTTGGATTTGGCGGATTCTTCTTTCAACGACATCGATCTAATTCCCTTTGGCACTGCTTGTTATGCGATGACTTTGCCTGTAGATACGAAGTTCGTGTCGTTGCTTGCCACACTGATTTTGTGTCTTTCGGCGAAATGAGGTCTTTTTTTGCATCAGCCGTGGGTTAAATCACCGTGGTTTGGACATCGGGTCACTGCAGAACGCTGAATCGTCGCATGATCCGCTGCGGACGCGGTAAGGCTTGCGGCAGATAAAGCTGGTGCTCTTTAAGAATCGGTAACCGAGCGTTTAGCTCTGCAGGCGGATGATCCAGTCCACAAGTGTCACGGCCAGAACGCCCGCCCCGCCTATCGTCAGCCACGTTTGGATACGGGGTGAGGGAAGGTGGCCACGGCGAAACACTTGAGCAGCAGTCGCAATCATTGCGATGCAAAGTAATGCAAGCAAAAAGCCGCCCGCGTTGGTGTTCGCGCTAGCTAGCCAGTTGCCTTTGGCGAAGTAGGACCACGATGTCGTCATGCCACAAGCAGGGCATCGAATTCCTGCGAGAAGACGTAATGAGCAAGGCGGAAGTCCGAGTTGTTGATGCGTTCCCAAACCCTGTTCCTCAGGGTTTAGATTGCCAGCAATGATGAGCAGGGTGAGTGGTACGAGGGCAACGATCGCTGCGGCAACTCGTAGGCAAGTTTGTCTCGATGCAGTTTGCTTCGATACCGGGGTAACGACCGCCTCTGCAGCAGCAAGAAAGGGGCCGCTGCCGCTTTGGTCAAAATTGGTGGTTTCCGCACCAGGCTGGGGGGGCTTGTCGCTTGGTAACCCTGAGATTGGTTTACCATTTTTTGTCCCATTGTCAGAGATTTCCTGCTGGGAAAGCGGCGGGAAATCGGAGTTTTGGGCTGAAAGTTGCCCAATTTCGATGTTCCTATTCTTTTTTGAAGGAGTTTTTTGATGCTTTTGCATCGCTCCCGCGAATGGGTCGCCGTCTGATAGTTTTCGAGTCACGAAAAGTGCCTGCTGGCAGGATGGGTCGGTTGCGTAGACAAATAGGGGTGATGGGGGGGCTTTTTTGGGTTGTGTCGACGTTTAAATCCGTCGCGAAGAGTCGTGTTGCAATCTATTCGGTTTGTGTCGCGTGCCGTTCTGGTCGAAAAAACTGAAAAGTAACAAAGAATTATCCCATCGTTTGCCCAAGAGCCGTTGACGGACTTTGGTTCGAACCCTAAATTCTCGCTTCGCTCGAGGGAAAAGCCCCGAGCACCCTGACAAGGCGAGATGTCAACGCCGAGATTTGATCTTGGGATGATGCCGTTCTGCAGGGGCCACTGTATCACAACTCTCTCATTGGTCACCCATCTGTGTCTGCCGGAGCAAGCGAAGTAATTCGAATTCGTATGGAAGCGTACGACCACTCTGTCTTGGATCAGAGTGCCCAAGAGATTGTCGATACGGTCAAGCGTACCCACAGTGAAGTGCATGGGCCGATCCCATTGCCAACGCGTGTGGAGCGTTACACGGTTCTGTCTGGGCCGTTTGTGAATAAGAAGTCTCGTCAGCAGTACGAGATTCGCACTCACAAGCGTCTGATTGATATTGTCCAGGCTACGGCCAAGACGATTGAAGCGTTGAATAAATTAAGCCTTCCGGCTGGTGTAGACATCAAGATTAAGGCGTCTGCAAGATAGTATCGGTCTGGAGGACACCCGGGTCTCTTGGTTTTTTAGCCTTGGGGCGGTTCGGGTAGCGGCACACAAAGTACCAGAGACAGTCTCCGGATGAACGGAAGTCGGTCGATAACCTTGGTGCGGTGCAAGTCTGATTTGGGTCGAGTGGAATTGCTCTCGGTGCATTGAAGATTGCCTGATGTCAGTGGTTCGGCTTGGCGAAACTTGGAATCCAACACGAATGACGGGCGTCCCGGATGATCGGGGCGAGATGAAAGTTATGTCACCATCAATCCTCGGCCGCAAAGTCGGGATGACACAGGTTTACTTGGAGGACGGCCGCGCAGTGCCTGTGACGGTCATCCAAGCTGGTCCTTGTCATGTCCTGCAGGTTCGCAGTGAAGTTCGCGATGGCTATCAGGCCGTGCAGTTGGGTTTTGAGGATAAACCGCGTCGTTTGGCAAGTCGCAGTGAGCGTGGCCATGTCGCGAAGTTGGACAGCAAACGCTCGAAAAAGTTGGCTGCGTCCGGGGTCGAGTTGGTGGCCAAGGCTGGGTGTGAACCGCAGAAATTCATTCGCGAGTTCCGCGGCGAGACTGATCTTGAAGTTGGTGCTGAGGTTACAGTCGGTCAGTTTGCTGAGATCAAGCGCGTTGATGTAACAGGTACGAGTAAGGGTCGCGGATTTGCTGGTGTGATGAAGCGGCACAACTTCTCTGGTCAGCGGGCGACTCACGGTGTAAAGAAAGTGCATCGTCACGCTGGTGGTACTGGTTGCAGTGCATCGCCAAGTAGGCTTTTTAAAGGTATTCGTATGGCGGGCCAGTATGGCAACGCCAAAACGACGTCCCGGAATCTTGAGTTGGTTCGAGTGGACGCTGAAAATAATTTGTTGCTCGTTCGTGGTGCTGTGCCGGGTCCGAATGGCGGCTTTGTGACCATTCGCGAAACGAACAAGGTGGGTTGAGGAATATGGCCACGCTGAAAGTTTTTGATGAGTCCGGCGGTGAAGTCGGTACCTACGAGATCGATACCGAGCAGATCGCGGCAGAAGTCAACAAGCAGTTGTTGCACGATGCGGTTGTGATGTACCAGGCGAACTTGCGTCAGGGATCTCACAACACGCGGACCCGCGGTGAGGTTGCTGGTTCGACTAAGAAGATGTATCGCCAGAAGGGTACGGGTAATGCTCGTGCTGGTTCGCGTCGGTCGAACGTTCGTCGGGGTGGCGGCGTGGCTCGGACTGTCAAGCCGCGTGATTATAGTTATCGGCTCAATAAGAAGGCTGTACGTCTCGCGACTCGCATGGCGATTCGGTCCAAGATCGACGATGGTGAGTTGGTGGTTGTTGAATCGCTGGGTTTTGATGCTCCGAAGACGGGCCGAATGGCGTCGGTCTTGAAGTCTCTTGGGCTAGATAAGACGACTACCTTGGTTGCGACCGCTGATCATGATGTTGCCGTTTATAAGAGTGGGCGTAATATCACCGGGGTTTCGGTTCAGCCAGTGCGGGAGCTCAATGCTCTTTCCGTGCTGAAACCAAATCGCATGCTGGTGACGCGAGAGGCGTTGGACAAGATTAAGGATGGCACCTTCGCGGGTGCTCTGGCGAGTGGCGAAGCCGCTGCCGGCGTTGAGTGAAGCAGACACATAAGACGAAGTGACTTCAGATGACACAAATACAACCACCTGCAAGCCCTGAGGGCGGTATTGAGCTTGAGGCGCATCAGATTCTGTTGCGTCCGCTGGTTACCGAGAAGGGTGTGCATCGAGCTACACGTAACAACCAGTACGCGTTCGAGATTCATCGCGAAGCGACGAAGTTCGACGTCAAGCGAGCTGTGGAGGAGTTGTTCGAGGTGAAGGTCAAGAAGGTGCGGACGCAGAACCGAAAGGGAAAGCTGCGTCGCTACAAGTTTCGCTACGGTCGAACGGCCGATTGGAAAAAGGCAATCGTCGAGCTGCAGGAAGATCATCGGATTGACTTCTTCTAGGCGGCGGTTGTTTAGCGGTGCGGATCGGAAATACGGTATTCAAGTAACGGTTAATTGAAAATAAAATGGGCATTCGAGTCTACAAGCCGACAAGCGCCGGTCGACGTAATTCGTCGGTCAGCGATTTCGCCGAGTTGACGCCTGGGTACAAGCCAGAGCGGTCGCTGCTGCTACCCAAGCGAAAGACTGGTGGTCGTAATAACCAAGGTAAGATCACCGCGCGGCATCGAGGTGGTGGGCACAAGCAGAAATATCGAGTCGTCGATTTCCGTCGTGCCAAAGATGGCATGGCAGCAACGGTTGACTCTGTGCAGTACGATCCGAACCGCACCGCCAGAATCGCCTTGTTGAAGTACGCCGATGGTGAAAAAAGCTATGTTGTCGCGCCGGTTGGCCTCAAGGCAGGGGATTCGGTTCAGAATGGACCTGATTCGGCACCCGTTGTTGGCAATTGTATGCCGCTTAAGAATATTCCGCTCGGCACGACTGTTTGTTGCGTCGAGTTGCGTGCCGGTCGCGGTGCTGTTTTGTGCCGGTCGGCTGGAACATCGGCAACGCTGATGGCTCGCGAGGCTGACTGGGCGCAGATCTCACTGCCAAGTGGTGAGGTTCGTCGTGTGTCCAGTCTGTGTCGTGCCACGATTGGTCAGGTCGGCAATAGCGATCACATGAACGTCCGCTTGGGGAAAGCAGGCCGAGCAAGATGGCTTGGTCGACGTCCACACGTCCGGGGAACAGCCATGAACCCGGTCGATCACCCGCATGGTGGTGGTGAAGGTCGAACTAAGGGTGGTCGTCACCCAGTGAGTCCGACAGGCAAGAGTGCCAAAGGTGGTGCTACTCGCCAAAAGCGTAAGCCAAGTAATAGTTCGATCGTTCGTCGCCGTAAGAGTAAGCGGTACGGGCAGTTGAAACTGCACAAGTAACCGATAATTACCTGGCGGTCTGACTGCCAATGGAACCTGTAACTGTCAATTGAAATCTCATGAGCCGAAGTAGCAAGAAAGGCCCATTCGTCGATCCAAAACTGTTTTTCAAAGTGCAAAAGCAGGCGGAGACGGGGCGCAGTGAACCGATCAAGACGTGGGCTCGAGCCTGTACGATTGTTCCTGAGTTCGTGAATGTCATATTCATGGTTCATGACGGTCGCAAGCATGTGAAGGTCGCCGTCACTGAGGATATGGTAGGGCACAAGTTGGGCGAGTTTGCTCCCACGCGGACATTCAAGGGTCATAGCGGAAAGGGCAAGAAGTAGTTTCTTGAAATCACAATGACAAGCTTTCACTCAAGACACAAAAACGCACGTATCAGCGCACAGAAGGTTCGCCCCTTGGCAGACTTGGTGCGTGGCATGTACGCAGACGAGGCTCTCGACGCACTCAAGTTCCAACCGCAACGCGGTGCACGGATGCTTGAGAAGGTGATCAAGAGTGCTGTTGGCAACGCCCAGCAGCCTGAGCAAAATAGCGGTCGGAGTCATCGTATCGAGGAATTGGTTTTGACGGAGGTTTGCGTAGATGGCGGGCCAATGTTTAAGCGAATTCGTCCACGTGCTCGCGGCAGTGCTTTTACGATTAAAAAACGCAGTAGTCACATTCGCGTCGCGTTGACGCCAATTGAAGAGCTGTAGTTCCAGTAACGATTCCACTTACTCATAATTGACTGAGTCCCAGATGGGTCAAAAAGTTAACCCTATTGCATTCCGAACCGGCGTTACCCGTGGGTGGTCGAGCCGATGGTACGCATCGAAGCAAGATTTCGCAGCGTTGTTGGTCGAGGACCGCAAGCTTCGGAACTTCATTACGAACCATCCGAAAAAGAGCCAGTACCGCAGTGCTGGTATCGACCGCATCGAGATTGAGCGGACTCGTGATGAAGTACGCGTCATGATGTTCGTTGCTCGTCCCGGATTGATCATTGGGAAAAAAGGCCAGGAGATCGAGATTCTTCAGGCTGAACTACAGAATTTGATCGGTCGACGAATTAACCTGAAGGTTGAGGAAGTCGGTCGACCTGAATTGCAGGCTCAGCTGGTTGCTGAGGATATCGCACAACAGCTTGCCAAGAGGTCAAGCTTCCGAAGGACAATGAAACGTTCTTTGGAGCAGACCATGGATGCGGGTGCTAAAGGCATCAAGATCCAGATGGCAGGACGTTTAGGCGGTGCCGAGATGGCCCGTCGGGAAAAGCAGATTGCAGGCTCGATTCCATTGAGTACTCTGCAAGCAAAAATTGATTATGGATTCACCGAAGCGATGACGCCACAGGGGCACATCGGGATTCAGGTGTGGATAAACCAAGGTACTTACGGAGACGACACCGATGGCGCTGATGCCCAAGCGGGTCAAGCATCGAAAAAGCCAAAGAGGTCGTATAAAAGGTAGCGCGACGCGCGGCAACACGGTGGTCTTTGGTGACTATGGGATTCAGTCCCTGGAACCCGGTTGGGTTAAAGCCACGACGATCGAAGCCGGCCGTATCGCTGCTCAGCAATACGTCCGCGGCGAAGGAAAGCTTTACATTCGGATCTTCCCAGATAAGTCTGTCTCCAGCACTCCGTTGGAAACCAGAATGGGTAAAGGTAAGGGTGAGCCGGACTTCTGGGCCGCGGTCGTCAAGCCGGGCACTATCCTTTACGAACTCGGCGGCGTCACGGAGCAGCAGGCCAAGGTGTGTTTTGCACGCCTTGCTAGCAAGCTTCCCGTGAAAGTCCGTTTTGTGGAGCGTCGATCCGCCTAGTGCGGTTGCCGCCCCAAAGGTCGTGATGCCTGCATCACGCCTGCCGCAATCCTGTGGCTGAATGAATTTTCGGTTCGCATTAAAGACATATAGATATGAGCAGTAACACTGAACTTCGCGAAATGAGCGATGAACAACTCGATGCGACCGCCAAAGAGGCGGCGCAGACGCTGTTCAGGCTTCGTTTTCAATCTCAGTCAGAGAGGTTGAATACACCAAGCGAGATTAGAAAAAACCGCCGCCTGATCGCTCGGATCAAAACGATCCAAACTGAGCGTCAGAAAGCGATCAGTTAGTAACACCACCCTTTACCTACAGTAGAACTCGGACCTGACTCCATGCCGAAACGTGTTGTTTCCGGAATCGTGACCAGCGACAAGATGAGTAAGACTCGTCGTGTCGAAATTAACCGTTTGGTCAAGCATCCGAAGTATAAGAAATACATCCGCCGCCGCACCGTCTGCTACGCCCATGATGAGGGCAATGAGTCGGGCACGGGGGATCGTGTGGAAATCATCGAATCGGCACCGCTGAGCAAACTGAAGCGTTGGCGTTTGGTTCGCGTGCTTGAAAAGAGTACCGAAGTAGACGTCGCTGCCCTGCGTGCAGCTCGGAAAGGTGCTACCCAGGCAGAGTCGGAAGCGATTGAAGCTGCCCATGCTGGTGATGAGGCTGATGAGACTAGTGAAGAGACCGCAGGTGAGTGATCCGTCAAGGGCCATCCACGACCGAAGTTAGCAAAAGCCTTTTAGGCAGTAAGATAAGAAAATGATCCAACAAGAATCCCGACTCGATGTGGCCGACAATACCGGCGCCCGACAAGTCATGTGTATCAAGGTGCTCGGTGGAAGCCGTCGCCGCTTTGCAGGCTTGGGTGATGTGATTGTGTGCAGCGTCAAGAGTGTGATCCCTGGCAGTGAAATTAAGAAGAAGTCGATTGTTCGTGCAGTGATTGTTCGAACAAAGCAGCCGACTCGACGCACTGACGGGAGCTACATCAAGTTTGACAGTAATGCTGTTGTGCTGATTGATAAAGACAAGACGCCTCGCGGCACACGCATCTTTGGTGCGGTCGCTCGTGAGTTGCGTGATCGCAGCTTCATGAAGATTGTCAGTCTGGCCAATGAGGTTGTTTGACCAGCAACGAATGAAGTTTACCGTTAGAAACCACACAGTTTGAAACGAAATAAGAAGTCATGTATTTCCGTATTGATGACGAAGTTCAAGTGATCTCCGGCGCGGGAAAGCTTGCCAGAGGCAAGATCCTGAAGATCGACCGAAAGAATAATAAGGTCGTTGTTGAAGGAGTTGCCAAGGTGTGGAAGCACGTGCGTCGGAGTCAGAAAAATCCACAGGGTGGACGGCTCGAGAAGGAAATGCCGATCAGTGCCAGCAACGTCATGATTGTCGATCCCACCACAGGGAAGCCGACTAAGATTGGCGTTCGGTTTCTGGAGGACGGAAGCAAAGAGCGTTACGCGAAAGCCAGCGGTGCCAGCTTGGGCAAGATCGCTCCCGTTCGTGAGCGGCACGCCAGCAAATAACGAATTTCAACATGGCGTGCCAGTGAAATGAGCACGATACAAACACCGATCAACATAAGATAACAGTTGTTAGAAACCGCGAACGCGGAACAAACAAATGGCAGAATCAAAACCAAGATTGCAGGTCCGCTACGAGAACGACGTCCGCAAGGCGTTGGCCGAGTTGCACGGATATAAGAATCCGCACCAGATTCCAGGTGTCGAAAAGATCACGCTCAATATGGGTGTCGGTCAGGCGATTGGAGACAAGAAAGTGCTCGATCTTGCTTATGAGTGCATGACGGAGATCTCGGGTCAAAAGCCTGTGATCACCAACGCTCGCAAATCGATCGCTAACTTCCGGCTTCGCGAAGGCATGCCCATTGGATGCATGGTTACCTTGCGACGTCAGCGAATGTACGAGTTCCTCGATCGATTGGTTTCGGTCGTTTTACCTCGTGTTCGTGACTTCCGCGGCATTAGCCGCAAAGCATTTGATGGACGTGGTAATTACACGCTTGGCTTGACCGAGCAGCTGGTGTTTCCGGAGTTGAATCCGGATAAGTTCACTCGCCCCCAGGGCATGAACATCACCATCGTGACGACCGCAAATACGAACGACGAAGCTCGTGACCTGCTTGAGAAGCTTGGAATGCCTTTCAAGCAGGACGACAGTAAAAAGGGAGCGGCGTAAGTTAGTTTACGACGCGACAGAATCTTCCACTTTACAGCCAAGTAACTGAAAGTCACCCCGTGGCAAGCAAATCGAAGATAGCCAAGGCCAATCGAAAGCCAAAGTTTAGTAGTCGGAAGGAGAACCGTTGCACATTCTGCGGCCGTCCTCGTTCGGTTTACCGCAAGTTCGGACTTTGCCGGATTTGTTTTCGCGAAAACGCGAATCTCGGGCTGATCCCGGGTGTTCGCAAGGCCAGCTGGTGAGAATCGAAAGAGTCGAAGGGGAGTAGACAACATTATGATGACCGACCCAATTGCCGACATGCTCACTCGCATCCGTAACGCGGTACGCGTTGAGAAGCCATTTGTCGATATTCCATCCAGTCGTTTCAAGCGTGGCATTGCCGACGTTCTGAAACGCGAAGGTTTCATCTGGGACTGGAAGGAAGTGGACGAGGAAAGCCCTACGTCCACACTTAGATTAGAACTGAAATATGGGCCCAATGGTGAGCGAGTGATCCAGACGATCAAGCGTGTCAGCAAGCCCGGACGTCGCATGTACACCCGTGGTAAAGAACTCAAGCCAGTGCTTGGTGGGCTGGGAATCAGCATCATCAGTAGCAGTCGAGGTGTGATCAGTGATCGCGAAGCTCGACGCGAGAACATTGGTGGTGAGGTGCTTTGCGAAGTCGCCTGATGCCGGTTCCAGTGAATGTCGATCGATTTGCGTTCACAAAGAATTGGATCCCGGATTTGCCAAGCAAAATACTTAGACTGAAATAAAAGCAACTGTTATGAGTCGCATTGGACAAAAACCCGTAGCGATCGAAGGTGGCGCAAAAGTTAGCGTTACCGATCGTCTCATCAATGTCGAAGGACCAAAAGGCAAGCTCGAGTACGAGCATCGCCCCGAGGTCTCCGTCAGCGTTGATACTGACACGAACAGTGTCATCATCAAGCGGAACGGCAATGATCGTTCGTCTCGTGAATTTCACGGTTTGACCCGAGCTTTGATCGCTAACATGGTCGAAGGCGTGACCAAGGGTTATGAGAAGAAGCTGGAAATCGTCGGTGTTGGTTACATCGCTGCGATTCAGGGTGATGTCCTACAACTCCGAGTTGGTTACGCCAATGAGCTGCATCAGAAGATTCCGAAGACTCTCGATGTGACTTGCCCTGACCAGACTCATATCGTCGTTCAGGGTTGCGATAAACAGCAGGTAGGACAGTTTGCCGCCGAAGTTCGGTCGCTCAGGAAACCGGAGCCCTACAAGGGCAAGGGAATTCGCTATCAGGGTGAGCAGGTCAAAATCAAGCCTGGTAAATCCGCAACCAAATAAAACAATACCTAAAAAGAATGCCTGCCTGACCCCAAGGTTGGAATTGGCTCGAACGGTAATCAGATGGATAAGAATAAGAAACTTCAGAAAAAACGACTCCGACGCCGCCAGCATGTGCGAAACAAGTTGCGTGGAACGACGGAACAACCTCGGATGTGTATCAGCCGCACGTTGAAGCACTTCAGCTGTCAAGTGGTGGATGATCTCTCCGGAAAAACTCTCGTCAGTGCCAGCACGCGTGACAAAGCCGTTCGGTCGGATGTCGGCGTGGGAGGCAATTGCGATGCTGCTGCCGCGATCGGGAAAGCGATCGCAGAAAAGGCATCAGCCGCTGGAATCAAACGTGTTCGGCTCGATCGTGGGCACAATAAGTACCACGGACGGGTTCTGGCTTTTGCTGAGGCTGCCCGCGAGGGTGGGCTCGAATTCTAATTTAACGAAACAAACAGATAGCACCTCCTGAAGAGGATTGAACCATTAGTAACGCACCACGAAAGCAACGGAACCAGGAAAAAGAGGGTGTCGGCGACGGCATGCTGGACCGTGTCGTCAAGATCAAACGCTGCGCCGCAGTGGTCAAAGGTGGTCGCCGATTTAGCTTTGCTGCCATGGTCGTTGTCGGTGATGGCAACGGAAAGGTCGGCTGGGGCTACGGGAAAGCAAACGAAGTTCCACCCAGCGTTCAGAAAGCTCAAAAGCAAGCGAGTCGCAGCTTGATTGATGTCCCACTTGTCGAGGGAAGCATTCCTCACCAAGTTTGGGGCCACTACGGCGCTGCAAAGGTAATCCTCGTGCCGGCCGGTGCTGGTACGGGTATCATCGCTGGGCAAGCCGTGCGTGCCGTCTGCGAAGCGACAGGTATCCACGACATTTTGACGAAGTCGTACGGGACGAATAATCCAGTAACGCTCGTGAAGGCGACCGTTGACGCATTGTCGAAGTTGCGGACTGCTGAGCAGGTCGCCGCATTGCGGGGACTCGAAGTTGAAGAATTAACCGCTTAAGAACGGTGTCGGGCAGCACGACGGTCGTTGTGCCAGCGCCTTAAAGAAACAGATTGAAAAAAGTCACAGAGATAAGGTTAGAACGGGTTTCACCATGAACCTCAACGATGTCCATCGCGGGATCCAGAAGAACCGCAAACGGAAGCGAATCGGTCGTGGCCCAGGTAGTGGGCACGGTAAAACCGCTGGGCGTGGTCACAAGGGTCACAAAAGCCGCAGCGGCTACAGTCGCAAACCCAACTTTCAGGGTGGTGCGATGCCAATGTTCCGTCGTGTACCCAAACGGGGTTTCAACAATCGCTGGGCGATGACGGTGTTTGCTGTCAACGTGGGACGCATCAATGAAGCGTTCGACGACGGTGCAGAGGTGACATTGGAAACCCTCGCTGCGAAGGATTTGGCGAAGGGTAGTTTCGACGAGGTGAAAATCCTCGGCGATGGTGAGATTACGAAGAAATTCACAGTTTCTGCTCATCGGTTCAGCAAGTCGGCAGAAGAAAAGATTACTGCTGCTGGTGGAACGATTACCAAGTTAGTCAGTAAGCGAACACCTGACGAGCGTGTGAACGCTCTGAAGGAAGCCAAGAGCAAGTCCTAGACAATGCTCACAGCACGCCAGCCCGGTTTTCGTTGCCCCGAGGAAAATTCTCGCTAACGGAATCGGGCTTGTTTTGCGATGGTCTGGTGGTTTTGCACCGCGTCCGGGAGGGACTCTTTCCTCTCGCTCTGTCGGGGAGAAGCCGGTAGACTGCAATCCAGTCACTTGCCGCTCAATGGGGAATGTCTAGGACTTTCCTGTACGGTTGCGAGCGACCTTAACTTTCAATCAGATGAATCAACCTGCCGCTTGCCGAACACGATCGCTACGGCACGAATCCAAGATGGACCTGACGCATGTTTGAAAAGCTGCGCATCATTTTTTCGATCCCAGAACTTCGCAAGAAGATATTGCTGACCGTTGGTCTGCTGGCTGTTTATCGGATCGGTTTCCATATTCCCTTGCCAATGATCGCGACCGATCTGGCTGACGAAGGGGGGGCGGCATCTGAGTTCTTCGAGAAGATCACAGTATTCGCTGCCAGCGACCTTCGTCAGGCCACTATCTTTGGTCTGGGGATCATGCCCTACATTTCTGCTTCGATCATCTTTCAATTGCTCGGAAGTGTCTACAAGCCACTCGAAGAGTTGAAGAAGGAAGGAGAGGCGGGCCGCAAGAAACTCAACGAATACACAAGGTATTTGACCGTAGCTATTTGCCTTGTGCAAAGTTACATGTACTTGAAGTTCATGTTGATGTCGGGAGGAGCCGCGGGATACGGAAATATCGATATCGATTTCTTGAATGCTGATCAGACCGGCTTGTACTTCGGTTGGCAGATCGTCGCAGTACTCGTGATGACGTGTGGCACCGTGTTCCTGATGTGGCTCGGTGAGCAAATCGATGAATACGGAATCGGCAACGGTATCAGTTTGCTGATCATGGCGGGGATTCTGGCTCAGATGCCGAAGGCGTTGTATGAGTTGGTCCGAAATATGAAGACAGAACTGACAGGGCTGAGCCGTGGGCAGATCGGAATTGAGACGCTTGTGCTTTTGATTGTTCTTTTTGTTGGTGTCGTGTTTGGTGTCGTGTTTATCACGCTCGGGCAGAGGAAAATTCCAACGCAATCGGCAAAATTCACTCGGGGCCGTCGTGTTTACGGAGGTACTCGCCAGTTCCTCCCACTGCGAATCAATCAGGCTGGTGTCATGCCGATCATCTTTGCCAGTAGTCTTTTGATGATTCCAGGGATGCTTTTGGGCGGATTGGCCGGCTTGTTCGATACTGACGGCTTCATGTTCAGAGCGTTGAATTACATGGGTCTGACGCTCAACGACCAAGCATCTTTCATCTTCAACCTGCTTTATGTCGTGCTGATCTTCTTCTTCTGTTACTTCTGGACGGCAATCACTTTCAATCCGAAGGAAATGTCGGACAACTTGAGAGATAGCGGAACGTTCATTCCCGGTTATCGTCCCGGCAAGAGAACAACGGACTATCTCGAAAAGGTAATGGTGCGAATCACTTATGTAGGTGCAGCTTTCCTTTCAATCGTCGCGATCGTGCCGACTATCGTTTACGGATCATTGGGAGTGCCGTATTCCATCGCTGGTTTCTATGGCGGCACGGGACTGCTGATTGCTGTTAGTGTTGCTTTTGATTTGGTTCAGAAAATTGACAGTCACTTGGTGATGCGTAATTACCGCGGCTTGCTGGAAGGTGCTGGCGGTGGGGTTTCGCCGGTCGTTTAACAGCAGCGGCGCGTTTCTAATGCACGAGCTGCTATCGGGTGACGCGGGCCGTAGAGTGTTTATTGTTTATGGCCGGAATGAAGCTTGAAAAGACGGATTGGGTTGATCGTGGCAACCCGACGGCTTACGGAAGTGGGCTTGAATCTCCTTGCTGCCAGAGAGCGTGTGCCTGACGAATGAATGATTGCTGTGGTTGCTGACAGGCATTGTCAGCCAAGCGGCTAGTGGCGTCTTTGTTGGCTATCGGCAGCTTTTAACATGGTTGTTAGCAATGTGGATTGTGTTCATTGGACCTCCTGGTGCCGGAAAGGGAACGCAGTGCAGCAGGCTGGTGGAGTTGCTGGGGATTCCGCATCTTTCGACCGGTGACATGCTTCGTGATACGGAGCGTGACTCGCCTCTGGGTAAGGTCGTCGCAAGCTACATTGACGTAGGGCGTTTGGCACCGGACTATCTCGTCATGCCCATCGTGACTAAGCGGCTCGCAGAGAGAGATTGTCAATCGGGATGTCTCTTCGACGGTTTCCCAAGAACCGTCCATCAGGCTGATCTGTTAGGTGAGTTTCTTACCGAGCGCAAAATGCGGATTGACGCGGTATTGCACTTGCATGTCGCCCCCAATGTTCTTGTGGACAGACTTTTGAAGCGAGCTACGCTCCAGAATCGCAAGGACGACAACAAGGAAACCATTACGTCCCGTCTTGAGGTCTATCGAACTCAGACCGCGCCTGTCCTGGAGCACTACCGTGGGCAGGGCAATGTGCTGGAAATTGATGGCGATCAGTCAGCAGACCGCGTGTTTGCCGATATTTTGACCGCCCTGGAGTCACGAAAGTAGTTTCAACACTCGCCACAATTGTGGATTGGGCCGTACAATGACTGCAGTAGGACGCGGTACATCCTCAGGGAGTGGTGCCGTCTGCCGAGTTAGCCATGGAGCTATCCCTTTCCTCTACAGGTTTTATTGTGGTTCAAAAACAAATTGCCGTCTTGTTCAAGCCAGTTAGCTTACTGCTGGTTTTGTTGACAGTTTTCCAACTGAACTGGCCTGAGGCTGCATATTCACAGGTCGCAAATTCAGCCCGTTTCGTAACCGTGCCTCGCGTTCTGCAAAAGCGGTTGAGAGAGGCAGAGGAAGCGATCGAGGATTCGAGATACAACGAGGTGGTGGTAAGTTTGGGTGACCTGCTTGCTCGCGTCAGCGAAGAAGGAAATGAAGATGAGTTGTTGAATCAGGACTTCTTTCTTGATGCGGGCGAGTCGCGGGTGTCGGGCACGCCATTCAATCAGAGCTATAAAAATAAAGTTCGTGACTTGATTGGTGGGCTGCCCTCGGCAGCCATGGAAACTTACGAACTGCGTTACGGACCCGCTGCAAGTAAATTGCTCGACGAGGCAGCATCCTCGAGAGATTGGAGCAGTTTGCGTGAGGTGCGTCGCAGGTATTTTCATACCCAAGCGGGATATGACGCTTCATGGTTGCTTGCACAACATGAAATGTTGGAAGGGCATCCGCTTGCAGCCTCGGCACTGTTGGATGATATCGTCACGGTTCCACGGGCGGTTAACCGGCTTGGAAAAGGAGTTCTTGTTTTGCATGCGGCAGCGTGCAAATTGGCAAAACGCAAACTGCCCACCGCTTTGGTGGGTACTTCAGGGCAAGTTACCGTAGCTGGTGTTGAGCAGTCAGGGCCCGAGGACGGCGAATTGTCGGACTGGCTTGGGCAGTTTTATGGTTCACCCGAAAAGGTCGCGAATGGTCAGCTAGAGGAATATCGCGTTTTCAATGCAAGCGGAAATCGAAATGGTGCCAGCTCTGGCCAAATGCCGTTGAGCAACGTTCGGTGGCAGTTGGATACAACGGTTAGTCCAAAACAGCAGCGCGAAGTCAATGAATTGACGAGAGCTCTGGCGTCCAGCGGGCAAATGCCACCTCCAAGTTGGGTACCGCTACGAGTGGGGAATCAACTTCTGATGCGGACCACCGAGTATTTGGTAGGTGTCGATCATCGCACGGGGAAGCGGGTTTGGTTGCACCCATGGAGCAAAGCTCCCGAGGAAGATGAAGCGAAAGAAGCGACAGCTCGCCTTGCTCGCGCCGGAATTAAAACGTCCAAAATCAACGAGTTCTTGAAGCAGCGGGTTTGGAATGATGTGCCTTATGGACAGGTGACAAGTGATGGAGAGCGAGTTTACGTTATTGAAGGGCTGCAGCAGCTGAGCATGGCTCAAAATCGCCTGTTCATGGGGGTTCGCTCCACGCCGACCATCGGCAATTCACTTGTCGCGTTGGAGTTGGAGTCCGAGGGGATTTTGAAATGGTTTCAGGGTGTTAGAGCAGGGCCGGATTCTCCTTTGGCAAATGGTTTTTTCCTTGGACCGCCGTTGCCGGTTGAGGGGCGTTTGTATGCGATGTGTGAATTGGCTGGCGACATTTTCCTGATCTGCCTGGACCCACGAACAGGTCGAGAAATCTGGCGGCAGCAATTGGTCGCTAATGAGTTCGGAACGGTTAGCCGTGATTCAATACGTCGTGTTGCTGGCGCAATGTTGAGTTATCAGGATGGGATGCTGATTTGTCCCACGGGTGCGGGTGCGATGGTGGCTGTGAATTTAGGGGATCGGACCTTGCGGTGGGGGGTGAATTACCCGCGTAACCTCGTTCAAACCCGATTTGTGCAACGCACAATGCTCAGCTCAGAGCAGTTGCTCAGACGCTGGTTTACAGGGACCGCGATCGTTTCGGATCAGTCAGTTTTGGTAACGCCAGTGGAAACGGACCGTTTGTTTGGGATGAATCTCCTGACGGGGCGGGCGCTGTTCACCAAGATGCTACGTGTTGATATGCGTTATCTCGCCGGTATCCGCGGAGATAATTTCTTCGTCGTAGGTCCGAGAGAGATGAAAGCCTACAGCGTGGCCGATGGTAGTCAGGCTTGGAAGACAAGTTCAGATGTGTTCGCATCCGGTCAGCAGATTTCCGGGCAGGGTGTGTTTGGAGCTGATTGTTATCTTGTGCCCACGAATACTCAGGAAATCATCAAGATCTCGCTTCAAGACGGCGCTGTGATGGACCGGCGGGTAACCAATTATGAGCTCGGAAACATGATTGCCGTTGATGGCGAGATTATCACACAGGGACCAACAAAGTTGAGTGTTGCGTTTGGCGAGGGAACACTTGTTCCAATGGTCGAGAAAATGCTCAAAGAGGATCCTGACAATTTTGATGCTCTGGTTCGAAAGTCAGAGCTGTTGATTCAGTCAGGGGATATAGCCGATGCATTGAAGTTGCTTGCGAAGGCTCGGCTTGCGCAGCCAGAGAATGATGAGGTCCGGATGTTGAGTGTTTCAGGCATGCTGGCGGAATTTCGTGCTCGGGGAAGTTTTACATCTCAGCAGATCGAGGAGCTTGCGATGCTCATTGATCGACCAGTTCAGCTAGCGGAATTCAATGCCTTGCGGCTCGAGGCGGCGATCGCTGCTGAAGATGATGATCAAGCCGCACGGTTGTTTTTGGATCTGAGTGACTTGCTCACTCGTGAATTCAAATCAAACGCTACGGCGGAAGAAGTCTTGGGGCAAAAGGGGCGTGGGTGCCTGGTGGATGCCTGGTTCAATGGGCAGCTGCGAGATTTTCTGGCAGGCGTAGAGCCCGAATTTAATCAAAGGTTTGAGGCTCAGGTGGAAGCCCAGTTGAGAGCCAAGGCCACGCAAGCAAGTGATCGTATTCAACGCACTTTGACTCATTTTGATGGGATGGAATCTGCGGAAGCACTTAGGGTTGTGCTGGACGAGCGTTATCGGAACTTGGCGGAGCCACATTTGCTTGAAATGAACGCTTTAGGGCATTTTCGGGCAAGTCCAGCCGGGGTTCGACAACTTTCAACCCCGCGTTTGCTAATGTTGGCCAACGCGTACGCGACTGGGAAGATGCCGCGTAACGTGTTGGATGTGATTCGTGAATTGGATGCGAGGTCGGAAGATATTTCCGAGCAAGATGCAGAGTTGCTCGACGAAACTCGTCGCACTGCAGAGGAAGCCCTGGTTGAGAAAGCGTGGCCCGCGAATGTGAAAGCCAAGTGGACTGGAGGTACAAGAAGCAGATACCCCAACGGCACGTCGATTCAGGTGAGCCTTGATGTCCAGGCGGGTGAGCAGTTCCGCGGCTTTGAGTTGCTTGGGACCAGTGGAAGCATCGCGTTGCGGGGACCTGATGGGGTACCGAAACCCTTGTCACTATTTGGCAGATCATTTGGCAGGTCATTTGGAACACAACATTGGCGTGCGATGGTCTCTGGTGGGGTGATGGTTATACATACAACAACGCACTTGTTCGCCGTTGATTTGGCCAAGGTTAATAAGCCCGGTTCCGATTCAATACTTTGGTCTCGTGAAATTCTGGGATCAGTTGGTCGCGGGCTGAATCTTGAAACCACGTCCACTCCCTTTGGTGATCAGGTAAGCAATTTTCGACTAGAGTCCAGTAATATGAGGGAGCGTCCTGAATATCGGGTCGGACCTGTGCTGGGAGATCGTGTGCTTGTGCTCAGGGGGGGCGAGCTGAAGGCCATCAGCCTGCAAGATGGTGAAGAAATCTGGCGGACAAATGCGGCTCCCAAAAGTGGTTTTGTTTTGAGTGATGGGCAGCGTGTTGCTGTTGTTTCCTCCACAAGCCAAGAGACCGTATTCTTTGATATCGCAGACGGCCGAGAGCTCGACAGAACAAAGTTTGAATTTGGTGAATTGTGGCGGTCAGCAGGAGAAAATGTGCTGTGTTATCACGAGACAGACGAAGACAATGTCTTTGACGTCAAGATTGTTAACCCATTCACCGGAAAAGTTTTGCTCAGCCGGACGACTAATTCCGGCACAAAGCCAAATGAAGAGAGTACCGTACCCGCTTTCATTAGCCGGTTTTTCTCAGGGCATCATCTCCTCATGATGAGCCCGGCAGGAGAGACCTTCATTTGGGATCTTCGAGCTGCTCGCGAACTCGTGCGAACGCAGCTCGAGCCGCAGGAAAAACTTGACAAGGTCAGGGTTATGTTTTTGCGTGACCTTGTCGTTGTAATGCCAAGTTATGTCATGCCAGCAGCTGGAAAAGGTAAACCAAGGACCACAACCGCTACAGGGAAAAACCACCACACTGTCAACGCCGCCTTTGCGTTTTCACTCAAGGATGGCAGCTTGGTGTGGTCGAAAGAGTTTGAAAAACCATGGGGCTGTACGACTTCACAGGCAATTGATACACCGGCGATTGTTTTTTCACGGCTTGATGTTACCTACGTCGCGGGAACGGAAAGGACGAAACTGGAGGTCCTTGCGTTGGACGCGATGACGGGCAATGAACTCGTGACACCCCAACCGAACCTCGTTTCCAGTGGCAATTCTCGAATCATGGAAACGCAGGTCGGTGTGAAGAGACTTGAATCCAAAGTTGAGGCTGTGTTTGGTTCCCGCTACGTGCTCAGTCTGAACTACACAAGCGAGAGTGAAAGCAGTGAAAGCACGGAAGGCTTGAATGCTGAGGAGAAGAACCAAGAGAAGGACGCGGCTCCGAATGACAAGTGATGCACCTCTATCGGTGTGATAGTCATTTCTCAAGGATTGGCTGGTGATGAACCTGTGTTTTCCACGCTTGGTACCTTTTCCACCGAGGGTGAAGAGCCTTGCTTGCATGTTTCAACGCCCATGTTTGTGTTTCTGCCATTGCGTTTACGATTGCAACAAATGAGTTGCGTCTAGCTGTCCTGGCGTGAGGTGGATCACAAACCTTCTTTGCAAGCAATTGTGCTGGTTTGTGGAGGATTCACCAATTTCAGTATTTTATTGCCTTCATTGGTGCTTTGACCAAACGTGTCCCAAGGGTTGCGATGCTGTTATCAGTCCCGGCGATGAGGCCGCGGTCAGTCACTGTTAACCATCACGGAAGAGCAATCTTATGTCAAAGTATTATGTGGAATGTGGACCAATTCGCGCGATTGTCGTTTCAGCCAGCATGGAGCAAGCGAGTTTGGAAGCACTCGATGAATCACTTCAGAATCACCTTTGGATTTACGATGATCCGGATTTGAGCAACGGGGACTGCCGCAACCACTTGATGCTTGAGGCACTTGTTCATCTTGATCCGTCCATCCGAGTCAGCGAGCAGGGGTTTGACCGCTCTGACGCACGGCTCTTCGGTACTCCCGAGATCATTGACCGTTGGCACCGACTGATGACAGGAATGAATCGCTTGTTTGTGGCTGCCGGTTTGCCGCCGAGAACGATGCAGGCCGTAGCGGGTGGAGCGGGTAGCATGCCACACGTCGTGGCTCACATTCCCCGATAGCAAGATATACGCTTTCGTGTGTGTCGATGGATCATTTGAATGCGAGTGATTCGTTTGCAAGAGCCACCAACCCGTGGCGGAAGCAATTCCGGCGGGATGGAATCCAAGTCGTGCAAACCGATGCTGCAAAACTATTTCAGTGACGCGGTTTTTGAAGAGTAGTTCAGCGAGACCGCGTTTCATCAAGGGACTTCACTGAGCCGCTGTTTGGTGAAAAGAATTCAGTGAGTCATTGTCTCTTGTTGCAAGCCTGTGGTCACGGTGTGCCTGACCCGACACCTGGCGTTGTATTCCGATTGGCAATACTGCTGCTGGTTCGTGTTTTGGGATGGAAGTGTTCCATCGCTCGCTGCAAGACAGTATCTTGCAAGTCCGTAGTCAGTTCACCTGAATCGTTGGGACGTGCAGCAATGTAGCTAGGCTCTACTTCGATATTTGGGATGACCCCATTGTGGCTGATCGCCCGGCCGCTGGGAGAGTAGAACTTTGCCGTTGTGAGGCACAAACCAAATTTTGCGGTGTCCATGCGGAAGATGCCTTGCACGCTTCCTTTGCCATAACTGGTTTCTCCAATGATGGCTCCTCGTTTACTGTCAGCGATGGCACCGGCAAAAATTTCGCTGGCACTAGCGCTGTCGTGATCGATAAGTACGACCAAGGGTACATTCCATGTATTCGTGGCATGCGCCCTGTATTCGTAGTTTTCGCTGATATTTCGTCCTCTGGTGGTCAGGATTTTTCCAGAACGAAGGAATCGATCAGCTGTTTCCACTGCGGCGGAAAGTAAGCCTCCGGGATTGCCGCGCAGGTCGATGATGAGTGACTTCATGCCCTGTTCGTGAAGCTGATGAAGAGCACGCTCAACATCACGTCTTGTCGTTTTTTGAAAGTTGGTAAGCCGCAGGTATCCTACTCGTTTCGCCGGGTTGACGAATCGAACATTTTCAACACAGGGAACTTCAACTCGTCTTCTCTGCACTGACATTTCACGCGACTGCTCATCCGCTCCAATCACGGTGAGTGAAACGAATGAGAGTTCTGGGCCTCGAAGTCGGTCAGCGACGACATCTGGAGACATTTCTGTCGTATGGAAATCCTGGACACGTACGATTCGTTCCCCTGCCTTGATGCCCGCTTCTTCTGCCGGCCCTTTGGGAATGACCGAGAGTATTCGAAGGCAATCTTTGTCTGTTTTCAATTCGATTCCCAGCCCCACAAAGTTGCCCTCAATATTGGAGAACATCTCGTCGAGCTGATTTGGGGATAGCAGACGTGTATAGGGATCCAGCGTGGAAACGGTTCCAGCTAAAAACTCAAGTGCTGTTGCGGTTCCTGAGAGGCCGAGTTCCTGTTGGGCGAGTTGAGACACGAATGCGACGGTTCCGCGGAGGTCAAATCGGGTTGCAGTACTACGATTTCTCGTTTTCCGATGGATAGACTGGCGAAATTCTTCGATCTTTGCGGTGGGGACATTTGCTAAGGTTCGTCCAACAAACCTTTCCTCTGTCAAAGCAACTTCCAAGGCGGCGGTCCCATGGATCATTATCCTCTGCCAGTCGACGTCGTCGACGTAGTGTGTGTTCAGATTCGCCAGCACCTCTGAATACAGGTCGATTGCTTGGCTGGTGCTGAGTTCACGAACGGACGCAAGGAAACTTTCGTCCTGATAACGCCGATTCACGTCGTAGTGCAGGCGACTGATGATCAAACGTTGATACAGTGTCGCGTTTTCTGGAAAGTCACGTGAGGCGGCCTCGTAGTGGCGGACGGCGTCGCTCCAAAGTCGCTCCTTTTCCATCTCGAGACCTTGGGCAAGTGCCTCGGCCTCGCGTTCCACTTGAGGTTCAGTGATCACTACGGGGGCTCCCTGCGACACCACCTGTGCGTAGCCGGCGGTGGCGAGATAGGAGCAGACCAAGCCGGCTGAAAACCGTGCCATGATCGAGCGAGCGTTGACTCTTGCGAGTAGACCCATGCGTGCGTATCCGTTGAGCATCATTGGGGAGGGGAGATCCACAGAGGCCAGATTTTGGCGATCCGTCTCACGGCCTTGCAGTGATGCTCACAACACTCGGCCATGGGAATATAGGTCACAAAAAGTGCCTGGTCAAAAACCAATCTGACGGCCAATCCGGATAGATCCCGTGACCTGCATAGAACGAACCAGAGCCATGCAGTGGAGACGGTTTTTCCGGTGATGCGACCAAAAAAATGGTCGCATGTCTGCGAAATAACGAGCTGGGTTTCACGTCTTGTTTCACGCAGGACCGATGCGCTTCCCGGCGCTAGAAGCGGCAGGTGCAGTGCCGCGGCGTCGTGGAAAGAATAGACATTGTCCAGCTCGGGGACAACGCTTGGCGGTACAGAAACCCAAAAGTTACGGCGTCTGAATCCGGATTTGTGGAAGATGCGTTGACAGCGATCTCACTTCCTTTCTACCGTCCGACTGGAAGTGAGAATGACGCAAATCGGTGTGGCAGCTTGCAAAGCAAGCAATTTGCTATTCCGAACAAAATAAAAACTGATCGCTGCATGAACAGGGAACCGAAAGGTCAAACTCTTACGATAAAAGCGAAAGCTCCGAGGGGCAGAATTCGTGCTGCGCCTTGTAGGATATCAGTCCTTGATCCCGTGTCACTCGATCGGACTGGTTCATGTTCGTCAATCTCACTCGTTGTGAACCGCTGGCTGCGCACCATGGTGGTGCAAATGGCAGTTCTCGCACTGATCGTATTGGTAAACGGTTGCACCACGGGACGCTACTTGTCCATGCGTGATGTCCGGGACAATGCTCTGGCAAGTAGTCTTGGCTTGAGTGCGAAGGAAGGCCCCGAGATCAGTGAGCGGACCTTGCATACACTTCGCCGCTTCGCGCTGGAAGATCGTTATCAGGCTGATCCGGGTAAGTGTTTTGCCCACATTCGAAAGCGAGTGAATCAACACCCTGATTCAGATTTAATCTATGCCCTTAGCGAACTGTCCTATGTTGAGGGAAAGAAGGCTGAGCAGGAGGGGCGGCTTGGTGATGCCCTGAATCATTATGGGATTTCACTGACTAATAGTTACGACTACCTTTTCAGCGATGATTTGGAAGATACTCGTAATGCTTATGATCCGCAGTTTCGTGCTGTTTGTGACCTGTACAACGAGTCGCTTGAAGATACGCTGCGTTTACTTTGCACCGAGAATAAAATCGAGCCGGGAAAGAGCTATCGGATTGATACACCGGATCGTCAGTTTGTGATTCGGGCTGAGATGCGAGGCCAATGGGGGCCAGGTGAATTTGATCACTATGAGTTTGTAAGTGATTACGAGATCGAAACATTGCGGAATCGACATACCACCTTTGGTTTGGGGGTGCCGTTGATTGCGGTGCGTAAGCCACCCAGTAACGTAGATGAGCGAGAAAAATATTATGCCGAAGGCCTTAGTTACGCGGTGACGGCATTGATGCGGTGTGTCGAGCCAACAGATGGATCCCGGACTGGTGAAGCCAGTCACTGCGTGCTGGAGTTTTTCGATCCGCTGACTGCAAATCAGATTCATCTGGGTGACAAGTGGGTTCCGTTGGAGACAGACCTGACAGCGCCGTTGGCCTTTTTTCTCGATAGTCCAGAGTTTCGGCAACGCAATAAGGCGACTGAGGGACTGTTGAACCCTAATGATCTACAGAAGAAACGCGGCCTCTATATGCTGGAACCGTATGATCCGGATCGGATTCCGGTTCTGATGGTGCATGGTCTATGGTCCAGTCCGATGACCTGGATGGACATGTTCAACGATTTGAGGAGCTTTCCAGAGATTCGGGAACGTTATCAATTCTGGTTTTATCTGTATCCTTCAGGACAGCCATTTTGGAATAGCGCCACTGAATTGCGCCGGGATTTGCAGGAATTGAGAACCGCATTTGATCCCAACCAGCAGGATCAGNTGATGGATCAGATGGTGCTTGTAGGACACAGCATGGGCGGGCTCGTCAGTCGCCTTCAAACAATCGAAAGCGGTGACGACTTTTGGAGGAGTGTTAGCTACGAAGATGCAGGGACGGCCCAGGAGGCGATTGAGAAAATCAACGGACCCGAGGCGGAACGCAACAAACTCGTTAGTACCCTCTTTTTTAAACCGAATGAATCTATCCGAAGAGTGGTCACGATTGGAACTCCTCACCGGGGCAGTGAGTTTGCAAACGACTATACGCGGTGGCTCGCACGCAAGTTTATTAAATTGCCCACAATGGCTGTCATGTCCGGGAATCGGCTCGTGTCCGAAAACCGAAGTCTCTTTAAAGATACAGACTTGCTCACCGTTTCGAACGCCATCGATTCGTTGGCTCCTGAATCCCCCATCTTTCCAGTCATGATGCGTGCCAAATCGTCGCCACTAGTTAAATATCATAATATCGTTGGCGTTACCGAAAGTTCGTTCACTTCAGGTAACGGTGATGGAGTCGTCGATTTTGACAGTGCTACGATGGACGATGTGGAAAGTCAGTTGATTGTCGATGCACCACACACAACGATCCACATGATTAGTAAAACGATTTTCGAAGTCCGCCGGATCTTGCTTGAACATCTGCATGAGGTCGATTCTGGAAACCGTCTGGCCAAGGGAAGTAAAAACCTGATCCGGCCAGCAGTTGTTAAACTAAATCATCAGCAAAAAGATGTTAATGAACGGGTTCCAGTTGTGATCAAAAGATAAGTATCAAGTCGCAGACACAAAGGCAGAAAGCGGTGCTCGCTTCGTTGTCTCAATTGGGTTTGGCATCGATGCCGGATTCACAAATGAGCTAGATGGGCTGGGGGCAACTGTGGTCGATGGGCTGGCGTGGCGGTCGTTCGTTTTATTCGTGCCACTGTTTGAAACGCTCTCGCTGCTTTCTAACATACCGATGCGTTTGGCGATGTGTTTGGTTGTTCCGGGGTATTGCGACTGGGCCTCTGGACGTGCGAAGACTTCCTCTCGTTCGACAATTGGTGCCGAAGCCTCGCTTGCATCCCTCGCTGCTAGTTCCCCCCGAACAACACGAATGTGCTTGGGGGCATCAATCCCGATTCGTACGCTGTTGCCTCGGACGCGGACTAAAGTGATCTTGATATCATCGCCGATCAGGATTTGTTCTTCTGCTTTCCGTGTAAGTACCAACATGGCTGTTCCTTTGCCTGCATAACTGGGGAGGTTCGCTTGGATCCGTTGACCCTCGCTCTTTACGAAGGGTTGTCTACGCAGGGTTCGTGCCAATTCTGATTTTTAAGTTTGTGTTTTTTGTCGAATCTCGTAAAACGCTGCGGAATTAACCAAAATTGCCAGTCGTAGGGCAAGGAAAGTATGTCCCTGATTGTTGAAGGATGCAGGGGATTCGGAATCTCTTACAACATTTTGTACAAANGTTATTTTCGGTGCGAATGATAGCAAGACTTGCCCGGTCATTGCTTCATTCGTCTTGAGGAAATCTTGGTGATTCTTTAACCTTCGGTGGTTCGTTGCACGAGATGAGTTGCCGCGTGGCATGGAGATTGCCCGTTGGTGCGGTGTGACGAGTGAGTGCAGACCCAAAACCGGTTCAAAGGAGTGACCGTGATGCCATTACAATTTGCTCGAATCCANCCCTGCCTGAAATCAGTGCGGTTCTGGTTGGTTGTGTTCTCGATGACCTTGTTCGCTGCCGCGATACCAGAGCGGGTAGAAGGTCAGGAAAGTAATAATGTAGTCGCGGTTGCGAACGCGGAGCCAATCACTCGCAAGACGTTGGCGGATGAAGCGGTCAAGCGTTACGGGGGCGACGTCCTGGACAACATGGTGAATCGCCAGTTAATCATGCAAGAGTGCGTGAATCGTGGCGTTGAGGTCACCAATCTGGAAGTAACCGATGAGATCCGCCGCTTGGCTGCCAAGTTTGGACTGTCGTTGGAGAGTTACTTGCAGTTATTGCAGGAAGAGCGAGACATNACTCCGGGNCAGTATAGCCGTGAAATTGTTTGGCCGATGCTTGCTTTGCGAGGATTGGTTGCGGACAAAGTGCAGGTGAGTGAAGGAGAATTCAATCAGGCTTATGTCGCGCAATTCGGCGAGGCTGTGAAATGCCGCTTGATCATGGTTGCGGAGCGAGCCCGTGCTTTAGAATTGAATCAGCAGGCGAAAGCAGCTCCAGAGCAGTTTGCTAATCTCGCAAAAAAATTCAGTGAAGATGAGGCGAGTGCCAGTGTGGGTGGCTTGATCCCGCCGATTCGAAGATACAGCGGAGATTCCCGGTTGGAGGATATCGCGTTCGCATTGCAAACCAGTGATGTTTCCGACATTTTGCAACTAGGCGATCAATGGATCTTTCTTCAGGCGGTGCGTCGCATTCCTGCGTCACAACCNAGCCCCCAAGCGCTGCCTGCAATTCGTGAGCAGATCACGGATAGAATTCGTGATGAAAAGATGCGGGGGGCCTCAGCTGAGTTGTTCACCGGGCTTCAAAGAGAGGCGAAAGTCGTCAAGGTGCTTGGCAACCTTGAGTTGAGTAAGCGGTACCCCGGTGTTGCAGCGGTGATCAACGGTGAGAAATTGATGGTTTCGTTGGTCGCAGGTGAATGTATCAAGCGACATGGTCCTGCAGTTTTGGATGGTGAAATCAACCGGACATTATTGCTTCAGGCTCTGCGAGCTGCAAAGAAGCAAGTCACGCAGCAGGACTTGGATTCAGAAATCGCACGGGCGGCTCTTCGCTACGGTTACGTCACGGGCGACGGGCAGGCAGACGTTGCGGCATGGCTTGGGTCAGTTACGGAATCAGGTGAAACCACGAAAGAGGTTTACGTTGCTGATGCGGTTTGGCCGAGCGTTGCACTCCAAAAATTGGTCGAGGACGAGGTAGTCTTGACGGAAGATGCTCTGCAACGCGGTTTTGCGTCAGCGTACGGACCACGCGTTGAAGTACTGGCGATTGTTCTTTCAGATCAACGTAGTGCGCAGAAGTTGTGGGAGATGGCACGCGATAATCCGACAGACGAGTTCTTTGGAAGGCTAGCTGAACAATACAGTGTTGAGCCTGTGTCATCGAGCAATCTCGGTAAAGTTCCACCCATTCGAAAGTTTGGTGGTCAACCGGCGATTGAAAAGGAAGCGTTTGGATTGAAGCCAGGTGAGCTCAGNGGGATCATTGCCACCGGCGGAAAATACTTGATTCTACGATGTCAGGGCCTTACCAAACCAGTCGTGACTGATCCTGCCATTGTCCGTGATGAACTGGTGCGTGACCTCACCGAACAGATGCGTACCAAAGCTATGGCTGATCGCTTCGAAAAAATNATCGATGAAGCGGAAGTAGATAACTTCCTTGAAGTCGCGAAGGCGAAGACTCCCAAGGTGGCAACTCGACCGTAGGCAACACCGTTTGCGTGCAGAGAAAATTTAAACAAAAAAGCCCGCCCACCTGGTCGGGCTTTTTTTCTAAATCAGGCTCACTCTCCATGTCGCTCGCTCGNCCGTGGATCGAAATGCACAGACTGATTCGCCGTGGTGGCCACCACGGCCATAGCGTGCGATGCTTCTTTGTTGAACAGTTGGAGTTACCGCCTGACCGTCCAGTCAGCCTATATAAGAACTATCTCTTGCAGAAAAAATGCTCGCCATCGTAGAACAGCTGCGTAGAACAGCGGTGCCGAACAACTGTGCAGAACAACTGTGCAGAACAACTGTGCAGAACAACTGTGCAGGGCAACTGCGCAGAACAGCTGTGGAGGGCCGCGTGACGACCTCAGCATGAACTGATGCGTGAAAAAGGGGATATCGTGTTTGTCAATGCACGAGGATGTGGTGGAAACTGCGTCAGTTGCAGCTTTCGATGGGNCGGTATGTCACTTTTGCCAGAATCGAGCTAGGCTAGGGAGGACTGTAGTTCCGATACAGTTTTGGGACAAAGCGATTTTGCAGTCAGCTGTAGTGAAATCGTTGGAAGCATNTCCGAAACATTTTTTTGAATGCGATAATTTGACCATGAGTGAATCGTTCGATATCGATGCACCCAATATCGACGCACCTGCAATCGATATGCCTACGACCGATCCGGTCCCCGAACCGTTCGAGGTGCACTTTGCATCTCGAGTGGATCGTCTGCCACCTTATATGTTTGGCAGGATTAACAATTCGCTTTACCAGAAACGCAGAGCAGGTGATGACGTCATCGACTTGGGGATGGGGAATCCATCCGACCCGCCTGATCCTGCNGTCATTCAAAAACTGGCGGATGCTGCTGCCGATGAGGGAAACCACGGCTACAGCAAATCCAATGGCATTGTCAATCTTCGCCGNGAAGTAGCCAGCAAGTATTATCGAAAGTACGGGGTCCGTTTGGATCCCGACTCCGAAATCATTGCCTGTTTGGGCAGCAAGGAAGGTTTCTCGCATATGTGCTTGGCATTGATGGGGCCCGGTGACACCGCGATGATTCCATCACCGTATTTTCCAGTACACATGTACGGTGTGATCTTGGCATCGGGGAACGTTGTCTCGCTGGATGTAGCGGACCCGGATCGTTTCTTGCAGAATGTGGCTTATACCTGTGAGCACATGGCGCCCCGTCCCAAGGTGTTGATTGTCAACTATCCCCACAACCCCTCGTCGGCTGTGATCGAGCCTGACTTCTTTGTCGATGTCGTGCGTTTGGCAAAGAAATATGGGTTTCTCGTCATCCACGATTTTGCGTACGCAGATGTAGCGTTTGACGGCTACCAGCCGCCGAGTTTTCTTGCCGCTCCCGGGGCCAAAGACGTCGGAGTTGAGTTCACTACGATGAGCAAGGGATACAATATGGCGGGTTGGCGTGTCGGTTTTTGCGCTGGGAACGCCGAGATGATCCGTGGGCTGGGCACGATCAAAGGATACTATGATTATGGCATGTTTCAGGCAATTCAAATTGCGGCCATTGTCGCGTTACGCGAGACTGAGGCAAACGTGGAAAACCAGTCTGTCATCTACCAAGGACGCCGTGATGTTCTGGTGAACGGACTACGGCGTTTGGGGTGGAAGCTCGATTCTCCTAAAGCTGGAATGTTCGTTTGGGCTGAAGTGCCGGAGCCATGGCGAGGGTCCATGAGCACCATGGACTTTGCGATGAAGTTGCTGGAAGAAGGAAACGTGGCGGTCAGTCCGGGAAGCGGATTTGGAAGTGCGGGTGAAGGGTTCCTGAGGATGTCGTTGGTCGAAAACGAACAACGTCTGCGGCAAGCGGTTCGGCAGATTGGCAAGTGCCTTGGGAACTCCGGTGTCACTCGGGAGACCGGGCTTCCTGCGGGGAATTGATCATCCCTCGCCGGTGCNAGCTTTTCCCGAACTCGGCTGATTTTCCGAGCGGNAACAAATACCGCTGGTTTGGCATGCANNTCCGTCCAGCGACGTAAGNGATCGCGATTTCCGGTGTGCGGTTGGATTTTGTCTGCTAGTTCGAGCCGTTTCGCGTTCACGAGGGGCTGGCGAATAGCATTTTCTGCCACAATGGATTATCGTCTTGTGGTTCGAATCACGGTCGGTTTTACCTCATTCGACTCACCTTCGCGGAGCTCATCCGTCAATCCTGTCTTTCATTACCCCAAGACTCGTCATGAAGCTGTTTGTTACTCCGGACGCGGGGCGGTCTGCCAGCTTTCTATTAGCTTTCGTTCTTGTGTCTCCATGTGCCTGCGCTGACCACCAGGTGTTACTGCAGGGGGGCCCTCGTTTAGCGATTGTGGACGTCGATGGCACGGTCAGCTGGGAAATGCCTTGGGGGGGGATCCATGACCTACANCGCTTGGATNACGGAAANATTTTGACTCGCCAGGGCAGAGNAGCTGTCGTCGAAATTGATCCTGAAACTCGCAAGGTGATTTGGAAATATGATGCGGGAAAGGAGAATGGCAACGCTGGAAAGCGGATGGAAGTCCATTCCTTTGAGCGTCTGGCGGATGGTACGACGATGATTGCGGAGTCAGGGATCGGCCGCATTATCGAAGTTGATCGTAGCGGAAAACTGATTCGTGAAATTACCTTGGAACGTGACCGGCCTAACGCGCACAGCGATACGCGATTGGTGAGGTCCACCAATGCCGGCAGTTATTTAGTGGCCCATGAGGCGGATGGAAAGGTTCGCGAATATGATCGCATGAGTGGAAAAGTGATTTGGGAATACGAAGTGCCTATGTTTGGTAAGTCGGCTCGTAATGGTCATGGGCCGGAGGCATTTGGCAATCGTTTATTTGCCGCTTTGCGACTCAAGAATGGAAACACGCTGGTTGCCACTGGAAATGGGCACAGCGTTTTGGAAGTGACCCANGACAAGAAGATTGTGTGGCAGATTAACCAAGATGACCTGCCCGGAATTCGTTTGGCGTGGGTGACAACTCTTGAGGTCTTGCCCAATGGGAATTACGTCATCGGGAACTGTCACGCCGGAGTTGGTCAGCCATTGTTGGTTGAGGTGGAGCCGAAAACAAAAAAAGTTGTCTGGCAGTTTGATCGTCATGCCGATTTCGGTAATAACGTTTCAAATTCGCTTTTNCTTGACGTCGCTGGAGAGTCCTTGAGGTAGTGCTGTCGAGNACTNATTTGCACTTACACTGTTAATTCTGTCTGTGATGTCGTGCCGTCGGTTCAGCCTGTTTGGGANTGGACATTTGGCTCGAGGTTACCGGCTTACCCTACTTGATTTTAAGTTTCAAACTTTGGAGATTCACGTATGATGCGTTCTGCTTTTTCAATTGCTTTTGCTTGTGCTTTCACGTCGCTTGCGATGGCTCACTGCCAAGTGCCTTGTGGCATCTATGGTGATCAGTTGCGTTTTGAACAGATGTTGGAAGATGAGCACACGATTGCCAAGGCGCAAGCTCAGATCAACGAAATGACCGCTGGGGAAATTACCGCTCAGAAGGTCAATCAAATGGCTCGCTGGGTCGCTGCGAAGGAAGATCATGCGACGAAAATTCAAAACACGATCGCGGCCTATTTCATGGCTCAGAGAATCAAGGCCGATAATAAGAATTACGTCAAGCAGCTCACTGCCGCNCACGCAGTCATGGTTGCAGCGATGAAGTGCAAGCAGTCTGCCGATCCGGCAACAGCTGAGGTGCTCAAGAAGAAGATTCTCGATCTGTATCGTGCTTACGAGGGTAAAGAGCCTGTGTTCGAGCACAAGCACTAAGACATTGCTGGCCAATTGGCTGGCCGCATGCAAGTGATTGTGGGTTCTGACCAATGGCTAAGGATCTTTTTGCTAGGCGAAACTCAACGAACCGGCTCCTTGTGGGCCGGTTTTTTTGTCGAAATGGATGAAACCAAGCGTGCTCAGGTTCCGCCGAGCGAGATTTTGTTGCACTCGCTTTTGCCTAACGATCGGCTTTGGCCGTGCGTTAGGATNTCTTGAAAATGAGCTGTGTCAGCGTTTGTGTTGTCGGTCTTGTTTGCGTCGAACGTGGAGGTATTGGATGGCTTTCAAAAGCTGGCCGTCTGGCTTTGTAGGTTCGTTAAAGGTGTTTTCGCGGCTNATTTGCTCGGCTTCTTGGGAGTTGGTTTGGGAGTCATTAATCGCAGCTTCTTCAGCTTCTCCTTCAGNGTTGCCATCCCATCTCCGGTGACGTTCGTGCCCTGCAATCTCAATGATGTGAGTTCTTTGAGGTTCGAAAGGTGATGNAGGCTGTCGTCATCGATNGGGCTGCTAATAACCGACAGACTCTGCAGTTTTTTGAGAGAGCCAATNTGCTTCATCGCTTTTGCCGTGATTCCGGTATTGGAAAGTGAGAGCATGGANATATTGGCGTTCTCGAGAAAACGCATTCCTTCATCGGTAAGTTCTTTCGAGCTGGAAATGTTGATGTTCAGCAAAGGTGTCTTGCTGCCATCGAGCCACTTCAAATCACTGTTTTTCAGAGATTGAAAGGTAAGCTGCAGCTTGTTGGCTTTGACAGTCTGCATGATCTCTGCTGTCTTGGCTGACGTGTTTAACTTGGCGAAAGTCATTTGGGATACCGGCAAGGTCGCAGCAGCGATTAATTCTTCATCNCCGATGGGCGTGTAGAATTGGACGGTCGAGAGTTGTTTGACTTGAGTCAATGCTCGGATATGTGCTGCGGAAATAGTTCCCGCAAGCGTGAGTCGTGTAAAGTTCGGGAATGACTTCATCTCCGCGATCCCTGTCGGGGAGATGGCGGTCGAGTTGAGGTATAGGTAATTAAGACTCGGTACCTTGCTGAGTGGCTCGACGCATGCGTCCGTCAACCCGTTTCCATGCAGTGTCATGTAGGAGAGATAAGGGAAATGCTTGAGGTGTTCACACTGTTCGTCTTGCGTAATGTTATTGACGGAGTAGACCTGGCCGCCTGATGTGTTTTGGGTTACCGCTACCCCGGATTCTTTGAGCAAGCGAACGGCACGAAACATCTGATATTTTTTCAGCAGGGAAAGCTCCTCCGAAGCTTTGCCTGCCGAATCGAAGTTCGGAGCGTTGCTCAGCCTTTCCAATGCAGCAACTGCAGGATCTAAAGAGTGCTCATCTCTGCCAATTGCAGAAATGATGCTGAGGCAGTTATTTTGGAAATCAACGTCGCTCGAAAGAGCGCGTCTTTCAAGTTCGGGTAGAACCGCCAGTCCGGCGTTGGCGAGGTGCTGAGTAGCTACCTGGCGGATTCCGAATTTTCTATGCCTGAGGTTCTCGAACGCCTCTTCGATGGCAACCCTACGTTTTTCCGACATGGTGCCTGCTGGATTAGCTGCTTTGTTGTCCGCGGCTTCTGGGGGAGACGTTGGCTGTGCTGTCTCTGTCTGGCCAACAACGTTGGTTTGATGAAGCAGGCCGATCAAGGCGATTGCAATGATGCCGCGGAAGAAACTAAGAGGCCAAGGATTCATACGGTTCTCGTCAGGATTTGATCGGTTGTCGTGCGATCTAAAGAATAGGGCTCTTACGCGAGACCCGTGTGTCATTGACGTGCGTGTCGCTTGCTCGAGCGACACGCCATTGCAGTCCGCCAGTATAACGTTTGTGTGTTGGATGGGCTAATCAGAGAAAACGGGAAAGTCGTGTTCTCAAATTGCGATTCCCATGGAAGTAGATGACTCGCAGCGCAGACAAGTGGACAGCGTGGGGCAGTAATCCTGACAGGTGGGATAAGGTTGCAGGTTGAAGTGAACAGGAATGTTGGCATCGGTCCAGATGAAGGGGCTTGGTACGACTGGGATACCTGTTTCGGTGGCAAAGGAATGCACTTAACACTCGGCTACCTATTGTTTCGCTGCCAAGCTGAAAGGTGATCACTCGTTCAACCGTGTCGACTGGCATTCATCTTGTTGCTGTTGATCAAGATTCTATTCTTGCCGTTTGTTCTTTGCTTTCGGTTTCGTGTCTGCTCTTGTTGCAGACATTCTTTTGCGTTCTGTCGAGGAGGCGTATCTTGGTCACGTTGTTGGTGATGTGCTTGTACGCAATATGAGATGAGTTTGCAGTCACTGCGATGGCGGTCCTCACCCGCTTCGAGCGGTCGTTACCGACTCATGAGACGATGGGGCTTGCAGCACCTTTGTTTATCTCAAGTTCCAAGACTGCCTTTCTGGTCCGCGAAACAAGGCGTTGGCTTCACTTCGCAGACGCTGTCGTGGTTCAGACACCCATCATTATCACGCAGCCAAGTAAGAGAGGCAGCAGTGGCACGCAGTTTTCGGCCAGAATGCCGCAGTGAAGGGCTGCTGCACTGCCTGCTGGTGAGCAGGTAATCTGGGAATACCCCCTGGCAGATTTGAACTACCGTTTCTGGACTGAGAATCCAGTGTCCTGGGCCACTAGACGAAGGGGGCGGGCGCGGCAATGTGATCTCACGGGGTTCAATCCCGCTGCGATCGTTCACTGAAAGCCATACTAACACAACAACGGTGATTCGTGAAAGTGTTATTCAGTCGGGTGCTACAACGCCGGAGCGTCTATGTTAGCTATGTGAGGATTATCCTTTCCCGCAACAGGAATGCGTTTGGTCCAATGAGGCCATGGTATTGTCACTAGCTGAAAAATACGGGAGTCCGATGTGACAAAGCTGATGATCGCTGGCCAACTGCTAAAGGAGGTTTCTGCGGGAATCTGTGGTTTGACTCCAGGTTTCGTAATCGTGCAAGGCGAAGAAATAACGGATGTCGTTGAGGGCGAGATACCGCCGTATGCAGATGCTGGTGACAAGCATACGTTGATTTGCCCTGGCTTCATTGATGCTCACCTTCATCTACCTCAATTTGACATCATTGGAGCTCACGGACTTGGGCTTATGAATTGGTTGTCGCGAGTGACATTTCCAGCAGAGGTACGTTGGGCTGATTCATCTGTTGCCGCCCATATGACCAGGCTGGCGATGCAGAAATTATTGGCTTCAGGGACGACGGCATTTGCCAGTTACGCCACCGTTCATCATGACGCGACACGAGCCGCGATGCAGTACATTGAATCATTGGAGATGAAAGCGGCAATCGGCCAAGTCTTGATGAATCGTAATGCTACTCCTGAGTTGTGCCGGCCTACGGCACAGTTGTTACAGGAAGCAGCAGAACTGGCGGATGCTTTTCCAGCGAATGGCAGGGTTGAGTTTGCTGTGACACCTCGATTTGCGATCTCGTGCACAGAAGAACTTCTGGTTGGTGCCGGCTTGTTGGCAGCGGAAAAAGGAACGTTGATCCAGACGCATCTTGCGGAGACCATTTCAGAGTGCCAGTTGGTAAGTGATTTGTTCGGGGGCGCGAGCTACGTCGATGTTTATCAGCGGGCTAACCTCGTGACTGGGAAGTCGGTCATGGGACATGGCATTCATTTGAGCGATACCGAGGTGACGGCTTTGAAGGATACGGGTGCGGTTGTGGCGCACTGCCCAGTTGCCAATTCATTTTTGGGGGCTGGGTCAATGAATCGTAAGCGTTTAGGAGATGGGGGAGTACGCGTCGCATTGGGCAGTGATGTTGGTGCGGGCTATGAAATCAGCATGGTCAGGGTGGCCCGGTCCATGATCGAAACAGCCGCTGCCCTCGGGGGTGATTTTCCATCCGCAGCTGAGGCATGGCACCTGATCACGGCAGGAAATTCCGATGCTCTTGGGTGGTCTGAGGTGGGTCGTTTACGTGTCGGGGCATCCGCCGATTTACTGGTGATTCAACCCGACACACCGTGGTTGACCAACGATCTGGACCCGCTGGGAATGCTGATGTTTGGCTGGGACGATCGCTGGATCAAACAAACGATGGTGCAGGGGAAGTTCCGCTTTCGACGCAGGTGAGCGGTTTGCCGTTGATGTGGGGTTGCTCGCGGGCTATCGTCTCGCAGTCGGCGGAACCGTCTTTTGACGGGTTCCTGCCGGAATCGCATGGTTTTGTTTTACGAGAGTGTTCTCTACTCAACGGCGGGCGGGGTGATGGATGAGCAAGAAAGAACCTGATGTTTCGCCTGCGATGGGTGATGACCAGCGGTACCATGCCGGGACCAATTCAGATAACGCGTCAACGCTTGGGCCAGACAAAGGTGACGTGAGTACGGCGATTTCGAAATATTCGAATCTCCGAATCTGGCCTGCAATTCTTTTCTTGGCAGCGATGATCGTTGCGAAATTATTGCCCTCGCTGGTCGAAAACGGGCCATCGCAAATTTGGATGAGTGCCGCTTTCGGACCTCTGCTGGGAGCTCTGCTGGTGTTGGGGTGGTGGTTGCTTGCCAGTCGGGCACGCTGGCAGGAGCGGCTTCTCGGGCTGATTGGTCTTGCAGGAACGTTCGGGCTCGCGGCGGTGCTGCTCCATCCCACGATGCTCGGGCCGGCAATGCTAGTGCTCACCATCCCGATGGGGGTCGGAGCCTTCGCGATGGGAGCCATTGTNTTGTCNAGANNNCATNCACNGGCAAGAACAGGGNTNGCNTTGTTGATGGCATTNNTNGGNTTTGGNTANACNGATNTGCTNCGAGCNGANGGAATGTGGGGNGACTTTGCNTTTGATCTGCANTGGCGATGGGNNCCNGATGCCGANGATCGNCTGCTNGCGANNCAGGATGANNCGANNGNTNAANNATCTGNNNNGTATTCTGACNNCTGANATNCNGGACTGGCTGACGAATCCTGAGTGGTCTGGCTTTCGAGGNCAGCAGCGAGACTCACGGCAACGTGGGACCGTGTTCGCCAGTGATTGGAAATCGCGACCGCCCAAGGAGCAGTGGAGAATTCCCGTTGGGCCAGGTTGGTCATCTTTTGCAGTCGCNGGCAAGTTGCTTTATACGCAGGAGCAGGTAGCTGAGCGTGAGTTGATCTCCTGCTATGACGCTGGGACCGGGAGAAAAATTTGGACACAGGGTCTTGAGTCAAGGTTCGATGACCCCTTGGGGGGGCCAGGCCCTCGAGGGACGCCAACGCTGGCTGAAGGTGGCGTTTTCAGTTTGGGGGCACAGGGCTGGTTATCGCGAGTGTCTCCCGTCACTGGCGAGCTGATCTGGAAAAAAGATCTACGCGAAGTTGCTCAGTGTTCACCACCTATGTGGGGATTTTGTTCTTCGCCGCTTGTCGTGGAGGGGCTGGTGATTGTGTATGCAGGTGGTGGTAANAGTAAAGGTTTACTGGCGTTTAAAGCGGCCGATGGCGAGGTTGCGTGGGCCGTGGANGCTGGCCGGAATTCATATGCCTCGGCCCAACTGGCAACGCTTTCTGGGCAGGTAAGGCTGTTAATGCTAACTGGCGATGGTCTCAGTATTCATGAAATCGATACCGGTAAAATGCTCTTTGATTATGAATGGAAGTCAGGAGGTTATCGCTCTCTGCAACCTCAAGTGATTGAAGGTAATAAAATTCTGTTGCCGTCGGGGATGGGAACAGGAACCCGCTTAATTGAGCTTGATGCCGAGGATGGTAAAGGTGGTTGGTCTGCTACCGAGTTGTGGACCACGTTGCAATTCAAGCCAGATTACAACGATTTTGTTATCTACCAAGGGAATCTGTATGGGTTCGATAGCGGTATCTTTACCTGTATCGATCTCACGACAGGTAAGCGACAGTGGAAGGGGGGCCGCTATGGAAAAGGTCAGGTCTTGCTGCTGGAGGATTCCGGCCTGCTGCTGATCGCCGCAGAAAAAGGTCAACTGGTGCTGCTCGAAGCCACGCCCGAAGCGAGGACTGAATTGTTCAAAATGGATGCCTTGGATGGGCGTACTTGGAATCATCCCGTCGTGGTTGGCGATCGGCTGTATCTGCGGAACTCATCTGAGGCGGTGGCTTTTCAATTGCCTGTTTTGGTGACAAAGCCGTGAACCGGGTGCAAAGATCTGGTAGGTCGCCAGTCCCTGTAAAACCTCGTTAGGGCTGACACCGCTTCCTGCGATGTTGGATGGGTCCGAACGACTGGCAGTGTTGCACGGTTGTATTGCTGCGCTCCGTCAATCAGACCGTGGCTGAGTCTGCTGCCANCATCAGTTCAACGGCTGCCCGACCTGAGATACCGGGCTTGATTCCTAAAGCCAAGGCTTGCGGAGTTGCCGCGATGATCGAGGCTTCCAATAGATCATCAGGATCGACGAGAGGATCCTGTGGTGTGCCTCTGGCGATTGCGATCGCTTGGCCGAATTCGCCAGCTGTTGCAAGGTCGTAAATCCCACAACCCACGATCCCTGTAGCGGTCATGATTGAACAATACTGGCCGTTTTTCCAGCGGTGACTCATCCCGGTAGCGCAGCCATTCTTGAACTGCATTGACTGGGTGATCGTGCGTGGTGAAGACTCGTTCATTGATTTTCTCCATTGATCACTCTGGCGGAGTGTTGAGTTTAGCTATGGTTCAGGCTAGCGGCATGGTTGTTGGCCTGAAGGCATCACTCAGGGATTGGGGGCTGGTGTGTCGGTGCCGGAAGTGACTTTCCCGGTGGTTCGGTTTGTCCATTGAAAGTTTTCAGGATCAAAATCGAATTGTGACTTGGTTGCTGCTGCATCGGCCCATTTCGTGGGAAGCCATTTTGATAACCGATTCTTGGTCGATTGCGATTCAGGTTGATCGGCCAGATTGTGCCATTCAGCGGGATCGGTCGTGTGATCGTAAAGTTCCTCGCCGCCATCTGAATAGCGAATGAAGCGATAGCGTGCATCACGCACGGCTGCATTACCGCGCCGAAACTCAATGACAGCGGGGGCTGTCCATGAGGTGTTAGGGTCTTTTAATAGTGGAACCAGGGTCGGGCCATCCAGTTGCTCGGGGATCGGTTGCCCGCACAAATCCAATAGCGTGGGGAAGATGCTGATCAA
Organism: Rhodopirellula sp.; assembly: GCA_002689655.1. Classification (GTDB taxonomy): domain Bacteria; phylum Planctomycetota; class Planctomycetia; order Pirellulales; family Pirellulaceae; genus Rubripirellula. The sequence goes on from NZHC01000088.1 coordinate 74,486, forward strand.
GCTGACNGGAGCATCGCACACACTTGGCTCGAGTCCTGGCGCATCAATGATCAGAGGTACGCGAGTCGCTTCCTCCCACAGAGTTGATTTGTGCCAGTGACCTTTTGAGCCGAGGTGCCACCCATGATCCGACCATAACACCACGATCGTGTTTGTGGCGTAAGGGCTCGCATCGAGTGCTGAAAGCACACGTCCCAATTGTCGGTCGGCATAGCTGATGCTCGCCAGATACGCTTGGATCGCGTGTTTCCACTTTTGTTGACTCTTAATCGCTTNCCANTCNCTNCGNCGATCTNTTGCAAGNTTCAGNGCCTCCNNNGGNAGGTCTTCCAGNTCATCNNCGNNTGTTGGTGGCANTNGAATCTCNTTGATTGGATAAAGATCGAAATATTNTNCAGGCACGTACCATGGCAAATGNGGGCGNAAGAGGCCNCAAGCGAGAAAGAATGGCTGATCNTGCTNGGNTTGCAGGAANTCNGTNGCATATNGCGTCGAGNGAGCATCNTCNTATTCANCNGCNTNNATATNNAGGGAACCCCAGTCGTTTTCGTGCCCCANGCCCACCACTTTGCTAAATGGGAAGCCAGCGGGGTTGGGGCCNGACTTTGACCANGGGTAATTCTTTTGNGATCCTCGAAACCATGGGTCNTTGCGAAAACGGATGGGTTGAAAATCGTCCCACTGGTTGGGTGGATGATTTCCAGCCGTGTGATGGAATATCTTGCCNGCTCCCGCGACTTCGTATCCAGCAGTGCGGAAAGATGCAGGTAAGGTGACGACGTCGGGGTAATTCGGCAGTAGCCAATGACCATTGTCGTACAGGCCGGTCGTTGATGGGCGTAGGCCGGTCAAGATGGCGGCCCTCGAAGGTGCACATTTTGGCGAGGGGCAGTGCGCGTTACGGAAGAGGGTTCCGCGTTTGGCAAGTCGATCAATGTTGGGCGTCAGCACTCGCCCCTCGTAACCTCCAAGACAGCCGACCCAGTCTTTCATGTCGTCAACCGCGAGGAACAACACATTTGGAGTCGCGTGAGATGTGGTTTCGGAGGGCGATTTGGTTTCCTTGTCGGTGTGGTCTGTAGGGACCGCGCGACAACTCATCGCTGCCAAGTTCCCCCACACGCCTATCGCCAAAAAAAGGTAAGCCTGAAATCGCAGTTTCCGCCAAAGAATAGGTGCCTTGATGCTCATTTCAAATCACCGGGGATTTGCCCATCACCCGTCGTTTCGCCTTGCAACAGCCAAGCCAGATTGAATCTGGCGACTTGGGAGCCACCGGCAGGGCCACCCTCAAAATGCAGGAAAACGAGGCCTTCGCTAGGTGTTTCTGGACGTCCAACTGCCAATGATGAGTAACCGCTGGGGCCGTCGTAAACCAATCTTTTGACTGGCCATGTTTTTCCACCATCAAAACTGGCCCAAACGGTGGCGTGTTCCCGCTTGGCTTGCTCGGTGTCAATATTACTGAAAATCAAGATGTCGCGGCCGGCCACGGGTAGGCGTGTTAGACCACCCATGCAGCCATAAGATCGGTGTTGGTGCCCGTCTGGCAGCGTTTCAACAAGCGTCCAGTTTTTCCATGTTTGGCCACCATCATCACTGACGGCAGCGCGGCGACGAGTATTGTTGGGGCGGTCTTGCCAATGAACTCGTGAGTTGTAGTAGATTCGGCCATCCGAGAGCTCAGCAAGAGTTGCTTCGCCCGTTCCATTTTCTGGAAAGGGTTCGCTGGTTTGCCATGTTTTTCCACCGTCATCGCTGTAGATTGCATTGGTGTAGTGATCGGGCCAGCGTGCACGTTCGTTTTTTCCTGCGTACCAACGCGTTGGGCGTATCAGGCGTCCTTTGTGCTTACCGTGGCGTAGCGTAATCCCATGTTCATTCATATGCATCGAAGGCAAGTTGCCCGCTTTGTCTGGTGCAATCTGTGCCGGTTCTTTCTGCCATGTCTTGCCGTCGTCCGTGCTTCGGAAAAGAGCAATCTTTGCAGGCGGATGATGCTCTTCTACAAAGGTCAGAATATCTCCGCTGCCTTCATCCACCGTTGTGCCGCCACCTTGAAACCCCGGATCGGCAATGGTGATCGGAGCTTGCCATGTCTTGCCGCCATCTTCACTGCGGCGTGCTTGTACATTCTTGTTGCCCCATGTTGTCAGTACAGTGCCGTCCAAGGTGACGACAACATTCGGAAAACGCTGCCCTGAAAATACTTGGTGCATTTCCATGACAGGTTTTCCCAAGTGCGAGTCCAGAGTACCCTCGAAGATGGGTTGCTTGGCGGCGGCTGGCATTACCATCAGAAGAATGGTAGCGATAAAGTAGAATTTGGACATCGAGGTGAATTTTGGTTAGGGAGTGGTGGTGGGGAAAGCTTGGAAAGTCAGTGAACCTTCAAGCTTTTGGAACTTGAAATGTTGGGATAGTTGACGCGAATCGCTAGATTTTACCCGAGTCTGCCATCTCCTGCTTCAGTTGCGTTTGGTAGGCCTTGTGTGCGACGACGTCCTGTTTTGCCGCGGCTGAATAGTAAATGAAACCAACGGCTCGACGCTGGCGTGTTTCCGAAGTGTTGGCATCAGCGCGATGGACGGTCAAGGCATCGTGGGCCAGCAGGTCACCCGGCGAGGCATGGATTGCAATTTCATTACTGGAACTCTGTTTCCCGAAGTAATTCTCAATGCCCTGACTGAAGCCGAGCGTGTTGGTTCGTGAATGTGGCAGTAGACCCTCGCGGTGTGAGCCTGATAAATAGCGGATGCAGCCATTCTGGTCGTCGACCTCGTCCAACGCTAACCACATGGTGACCGCCTCGCAGGGTGTAATCATGAAGTAGTAACCGTCTTGGTGAGGCGGTGTTGGTTTGTTGGCTCTGGGAGATTTATTGAAATACTGCAGATTCATTGGAACGCATTCACCACCTAGCAGGGTCTCGGCAAGTTGGCGGAAAGGACTGTCTGTGAATAAAGTATGAAACCAGCTGTCGTGCAATTCGAGATGCTGGATTTGCTTGAGGGTAACGTGATCGGTTTTGTTTTCGTAAAATACTTGGTCTGACGATATCTTGGGAACTGTCGTGTTGATGAAATGTTCCAGTTTCCCATCGAGCTCTTTGAGTGCGGAAGCATCAAGAAATGCGTTAAGCTGAGCGTAGCCATCTTGCAGGTAGGCAGCACGTAATGAGGTGGCGTCACTGTAGCTCATCGGTTCTGTTGCCGCAGGTTTGGTTTTGGACCTGAGAAATCGTTTTGGATACCGGGCATTCGCGTCCGTGTTCACGAATGTTTTACACGAAATGGCTGCAACCGGCATGCAACTGTCTGTAACAGACAGCCAGCTTTTGTGATTTGCGTTTTCGGAAATTGTCTTGGGCGTTTTGCTGATGCCTCACAAGCTGCATCGCACGCATCGTGCGCGGGATTGTCAGTGCTAGGATGGTAAGCAGACACAGACCAATTTGTCGATCATCAGCGCACGGTGGCGCAGAGAAACGCACCGGCATCGGGGTGCGGGCCCGGGTGGCGAAGGAGTGTGCGAAGGAGTGTGGCGAAGTGCTGGATTTGCAGCTAGCCTGAATTTCAGCAGTGATGGTGTTTTTCCCGCTGAGGCTTTTCGCACCCCACCGCGCCGCTCTTACACCGGGCTGCGCCGCTCTTGTGCCGGAACACGCTGTGTTGAAGCAGACAATGCCGTGTTGAAGCAGACAAT
>NZHC01000089.1 GCA_002689655.1 Rhodopirellula sp.
GTGGCTTTGGCAGTGGCAGTGGCAGTGGTTTTGAGTCGGTGCTTCTATCCGAGCGTAAAAAAACGAGACTTGATACTCATTCAGGCTTCAGCCCGAGAACTGCTTTTGTGGCAGCAGCTTCAGTCAGTTCTGTAACTATTGGAAAGTGCAAGTCTTTGAGCTGACCAGACGCAGTTGGAGCGTTCGTCTGGTTTCGCGGTTGTTGTTTGTAATGGCGTTCACGTTGACGTTGTTGGTAAGAATACAGATTCTTGGAAATGGCACCATCCTTGGGACCTTGCTACTACACCTTTCTTAATTCGTGTTTCCAAATAGCGTGGAAAAGCCGTCGTGTTATCGATCACCCAACTGTTTTATTTGTTTGCAATTCTTTTCAGTGCATTAGTAGGAGGCTTCTTGCCGCTCGCCAAACCGAAGGAGGTTCATGGGTCGGATGGTTTTCCGAGAGGAGAGGCGTTCGCTTCGGGAGTGTTTCTCGCTCTCTCACTTTTAATGATGTTGCCTTCCTCATTTTCCATATTTCGTGAAGCACTACCGAGTGTCGAATATCCCGTTTCCTCGATCATTGCGGTGGCCGCATTTTTGATTCTGTTGGCGATCGAGCATCAGGCAGGGAAAGTGGTTAATGAACGTGGGGCACAGTCGGGACAAACTGATGCTGACGTCGCACCGGCCATTATTCCACTATTGTTAACTGGAATGATCGCAGCTCCGTCGTTTTTTCTGGGTATGGCTCTGGGGGTAAGCGATGGAACGCAGGCAAGACTGATTTTTATTGCGATCATTCTTCACAAAGGAACTGCTGGTTTTGCACTTGCCATGAATATGGTCCGCAGTTCGTTAACGCGGCGACAAGCAGTTCTCTTGCTACTCGCTTTTGCCATCATGACTCCCGCTGGGTTGGTCTTGGGTGGAGTTGCAAGAGATTTGCAGCCAGAGTGGTTGCCTTTGTTCAAGGGGTGCGTCTTGGCCTTGGGAGCAGGCACTTTTCTTTACATGGGAACTCTTCATGAATTGCAGTCAGCGCCGATGATCGAATACTGCAAGAAACCGAATTGTTTTCTTATCATGGTAAGTGGTTTCGCAGTCACTGCGCTTGTTCGTTGGCTGATGGGCGAAGCGCATCGTCTGTAATCAAGTCCCCAACTGTCTGGATGTGACCGTACCTAAGTAAAAGGCATTTGTGTTTGCTACTGACCAGGGACGAGTCAGTCTTGCCTTCAATGCTTTGTCATGCCTTGGGTTAAACTCAAGGAAATGCACCAAGGGTGGGGTGATATGGTCCCTTGGGACGAGAAAAATCGGGATGCAACGGCGGTGTCGACTGATTTCAATCGCCCGGTATTGACTCAGTCACACGAGCACTGGGATTGGCAGCAATCTCCACCGCTTTTTTTCGGCCCGAGGGGGATGCCACCCGAAATGATTCGGCGCACGGGTTCTCCCGTCTCAGGATGCTTTGTCAGCTTTTTATCGGTCACTTTTTGAAAGACCTCAAACTGTGTCGGGGCCTCGGTTCCTGACTTTGGAATGGTCTCATAAACATATGTGGGCATGTTTTATATCTTGTTCGAATCAGTCAGTCATTGGGACAAACGCAACCACGCATGGTCACCATCGCGTTTTTGATGGGCTGCTCGTTGAATATAGGCCAATCACTTTGGCAGCGAAGCGCATTACGCGGATTCAATGCTAATAATTAAAAGGATAGAGGTTGCGAGAAGGCCAGATTGATTCGCGGAGCGAAGCGTCTTGGGTCCAAAAGCACAGGCTCCAGTCGCCTGTTTGGGCCAGGTTGTATTGTTGGGTTAAGATTCATTCATTAAGCGTATGAAAACAGAGGCTTGATCTTTTGCTGCGCTTTCGGTCTGGCAATCCATTAGAATCGATAACTACCATCCCCTGAGCTAGGGGGGCGTGCGTCTGCCGTATTGTTTTGATTGTCTTTGCTCCACTATCGACTGTGGCTCTAATCCTTTTCACTTGGATCTAGACCAAGCCAATAAGGAATGGAGCAAGAGGCTTCGGAGCCCGGAGGACACGCAGGAAATTGAACAATCAGAATTGCAACCACACGAACTTTTTAGCGACTCTACGCTTTGAGCCGTGATGGATCTTTGAAAGTGCATCCTTCCTTGATGACACCCCAAGCCGGATATCACTATGAAGTTTTTGAGTTTCCTCTTGCTGTCTGCCCTTGTTGTTTCTGCCCTTCCTTCCGAAGCCCAGAATAGAAACGGAAAAGGTAAAGCGTTCCGAAAGCAGGCAGATACACAGGGAAACTACCATGTCACGGTAGTTGACGTCCCAAGCACAGTGGCGTCGAAATTCGAGAGGCTCAAGCCCAAAGTTCTGCTTTATCGGCCGATCACAACAGCGAAGACGAAGTTGCCACTCGTAGTGACCTTGCATGGTTCTGGTGGTGGCAGACGGGACATTGAGCAGAAGAAGTGGCAGGGTGCGATCAGGCAGTTGCTAAAGCCCGAGAACCAGAAGTATGACGCGTTGGTTTTGGAGCCTCAAAGCGAAGGAGTGTGGGAACCTGACTCACTCGAAACGATGTTGGATTTTGTGCTCAGCGAGAATCTTGACGTGGATCCGAAGCGGATTTATTGCGTCGGGTACAGCATGGGAGGAAAAGGTACCTGGGAGTGGGCGATGAACTACCCCGACCGTTTTGCCGCGATCATTCCCAAAGGCTTCATTCCTGACCTAAGTAAGATCGATGGTATGGTTAATCTGCCGATCTGGGCGATGGTGGGCGACAAGGATTCCAAGCCTCGGGTGGAAGGAATCCCTGCAATGAAAAAAAAGCTGGTGGAACTGGGATCAACCAAGGTGAAAATCTCAGTGTTCGAAGGGGCTAATCACGCGACAGCCTCGGGGCGGGCCAAAGAGGAGCCGGGAGTGTTTGAGTGGTTGTTTTCATTGGAACGCGAATGATCAGCATGCCGGATTCAAGATGCAAGCATGAATGTTAACGAATGGGCCGTTTTTTCCTTGTGAGAGTTGCATGGAAATAGAAACGAAAGGTTTTGGCTAACTGACGTGAGCCGAACGCTGGCGATTAGAGTTTCGTGCAGGCGTTCAGCAGCGGTCAAAGTATTCGCGGTATTCGCGAGCAGGAACTATCCCTAGGCAAGTGAGTGTCGCTTCTCCATTTGTTGCGGGTCTAGCAGGAACTGAAGGGTGGTGAAAGGGAGCACGAAAACGGGGTCAGGCAATCTCAGCCACTGAGCCCTGCCATTTTGGGAAGCGAACGCTGAACTCTTTGCAATTCTCTGACGCACTTTGCAATGCGCTGAAGAGCAGGTTCGGAACCTGTCTGCTCCACAATGTGGCGACTATCGAGGTTTTCTGACCGGGCTGTGCAAATGTTCTTCGAACTTGGAGTTGGATTGAGCCTCACTCATTGTCATTTGGCCATGCGTCATCCAGACGACCTTCCGCTAATTCTCTCGCTCGTGTGGCCCATGGTTTTTTCGGTCGAGGGCTCCCTGTGGATTCGATGATGAACATCGCGTCTTCCGTCAACGTTTCTGCCAACTCGAGTATTTCCTGATTCTCTGGATGCAAACGCAGGAAGGTACCGGCCAGCTTCCAAGCTTCTTCGCAAGCCTGTAAAGCGGCATTTGGCTTTCGTTGTTGAACGAGGCACAGAGATCTACCGGAAATCGCTTGTAGTAGATACGTCTTCGATGTAGCGGACAACTCGGGAAACTCGGATTGCTCGTCCATTTGCACGCACTTGTCGGCCTGTTTTTCAAGGCGTTGATATTCGCGTATCGCGGAGTCGGGGTCTTCGGCATCGTAAAGTGCACCCGCCAGATCCAGATGCATCTGCAGACGGCCGAGACGCTCGTTAAATGTGAGTGTTTCGATCGGACCGGCTCGCAGATGTAGGTCAAGTGCCTTCGTGTAGTCTTTCAGACCTGCAGACTCGCTCTCGCTAGTCGCAATGGCATAGGCATAATCTTGATGTACCTCAGCAACTTCAAGCAGCAATGCTCGGTCGGCTGGATACTCACGCATCAAATCCTCTGCCAGAGGAAGCGCTGCCATGAGTGCCGTCCAGAGATCCGTATCGTTGTCTGTCTGGTACAGCACTCGCGCCTTGGTCGCGAGAGTTCGTAGTTGCAGGAAACGAGTTTCCTTCGCCGCCTGTTGGAGAAGATTCATGCTGGCTATACATTGTTCGGCCTTGTAAAGCTCTATCAACGCCGGCTCATAACGATTCATGCGAAATAGTGCCTGTCCCAGACGCGAGTGCATCTCGGCTTGGTGCACGACCAATTGCTGGTTCGGTCCCCTATTCATCCGTGCCAAACCTTCAGCCGCCGACTTCAAAAGATTGATCTGTACCTCATCTGAGTCATAGATATCCTTTTCGAGTTCGTCGTAGGCTCGAAACACGATGGCTTCCATCGCTTTGAGTGCAATGTCACGGTCTTCAGCAGCGCGTACTGCTTGTAATCGCACTTCAGTTTCCGCAACTTTAAGGCGTAACGCAGAGAAGGAAGCAATGCCAGCGATAGCGAGCAAAGAAACGCAGGTAGCGATGAGTGCAGTTGCGGCAACGCGGTGGCGTTTCATGGAGCGTATGGTGCGCGACCAGACACTGATGGGTCGCGCAATGGTGCGCTGCCCTTGAAGAAACGACTGCAGGTCATTTGCAAAGGCTGATGCCGTTGGGTACCGGGTGCGACGATCTTTGGACATCGCCTTGAGGCAAATGTTTTCCAAAGAACTGGGGATGCGTTCGTCCATTCGGCGCGGAGCAATGGGTTCCTCGTTTATGATCTGCCACAATACCATCCTGATGGTACCCGTGAATGGTGGGTGTCCCGTGAGAAGTTGATAGAGGACACAGCCGAGTGAATAAATGTCGCTTCTCGCATCGATTCCTTTGAGATTATCGATTTGCTCTGGGCTCATGTAAGCAGGAGTACCAGCTAAATCGCCAGTGCGGGTCAGATCAGACTCGTTACTTATCTCGTGTACGAGGCCGAAGTCCGCGACCAGCACGGTGGGAGGGTCTGTGGATTCATCGATCAACAGATTCGAGGGTTTAACATCCCGGTGTACGAGCCCAGCCTGATGTGCGGAGGCGAGCCCCAGGGCTGCTTGCTGTACCAGCTTGGCGGCCTCGTGCGCACCGAGCGGCTGTCCTGACGTTGCAAAGTCGCTTACCGTCCTTCCACTCAGTAACTTCATGACCAGTAAGGGCGGGAAATCATCGCGAGAAACAAATTCGTAGACGGGCACGATGTTTTCGTGACGTAAAGATGAAGTGGTTCGTGCTTCACGCGTCATCCGCTGATAGGCATCAGATGACGGATCCGCCAAGTCTCGCAGAATCTTCAGTGCTACTGGGCGATCTAACTCACTGTCCCAGGCCTCGTAGAGTACACCACTGGCCCCACTCGCGATCCGCCGTAAAACTTCGTATCGGCCGATTGCACCAATCCCGCGGTCGGTCATTGGGGGATCAGGGAATGTCAGAGTGTAAGAGGATCGATGACCTGATGCACGGCGGGACGGATCCATAGGGCCGTTGTTGCTCCTGACAAAATTTGATCCTTTCGGATCCGCCTTCGAGGGACTTTGAGCTGCTGCGTGGGCAGAATCAGGTGGCGTGGCGAAGGCACGCTGGTCTTGGGTGGTTGTGTTTCGGATCGCTGCTTTATTGCGAAGGTTCGTGACAACCTGACTTAACAAGGCGTCGGCGTGCTCTGGCAGCACGGACTCGTGCTCATTTCTTCTCTTACCGGCATCCTTTGATGCATGATCCATGTGCGAACCAGCTGAGTGATTCAGGTAGGTTCGCGAATCATGGCCATGTGATTCAGTAGGAATCTTGGTGTTGATCATCACCTCATCAGATAACAGTTCCAGACGTTCTTGGCATATTGAACATGCTTCGACATGAATTGCGATTGCTTCTGTTTGTGCGGGATTCAGCTGTTCATGCAGCAGTAGCCTCAAATCCTCGAGCGGAGGACAGGAGCCTGTGGCGTACGCCTTCATGGTTCTGCTTTCGGTTGACGTTGGTCGCTGATTAGATGTGACGTTTGGCTGTCACTTTCTTCTATTTGCTGCACAACCTCTTTGAGGCGTTTTAATACTCTACTTTTGGCGACATAGACTTCGGCAATTTTGAGTTTCAAAGATGTCGCTACTGCTGTTGCTGTCATGCATTCCTTGATCAACATCTCATAGACTCGCCAAGTGTGTGGTTTTACGGTTCCCTTGACGGCAGATTCTGCCTGAGCCAACAACTGCTGTTGATATTCCTCATCGATCCTGCGTCCGAGTTCATCCCAGCTTGCGGGATCGCCGACGGAGCTTAAACCATCTGGGCCGATCGGAGCACGGGCAAGCCGTCTGCCGCAGTCGCGGGCCGAATTTACAGTGATGGTCTTCAGCCAGCCACGAAAGCTACCGCGTTTGGGGTCGTACTGAAAAACCTTCATCTTCTCCAGTAGCTTCATCAGCACCTCTTGCGTCACATCCGCAGCATCAGAATCCTGCAGACCGGATTGCCAAGCCCATGTGAAGACGGTGGGAGCATATTTATCGACAAACTCACCCCACGCCTCACTGGATGGATCAAGAGCAAGGCGGCCGATCAGGGTTTGGCTTGTGGCGAAGGGGTCGGGCGAAGCCACGGATTCCTCCATGCTGCGGAACAATGCGACAAAGAAAAGATACCGTCATCGGTCGTTTTTGTCTGTCACCAATCGGTTGCGTATGGCAGACCGGACTGAGATTCCGACGGTATTCACGATCGAAGCGGTGTTGTCTGCCCGTCTCAGACGAAAAAGATTGCGAAAATCATTCGCTTGGAGTTTTTTGTTTTTTTTGGGGAATCTCGCGCAAGGTTTCACCGTCACCCAACGTAACTCTCGCGAACCGATGCTCTTGTCGGTCCTTTTCAACCAACATCTGATCGAGAGATACCATGGGAAACACATCAAAAACCAAACGGGCCCGCCAATTCAAACGCAGCCGGGGCCTGCAGCAACTGGAAGATCGTCGCTTGATGATTGCATCTGGAATTCCAACCATCGAATTCTGCGATGAAGTGCAGATTTATGGGCCGGTTCAAGTGGGGCAATTCTCGCCTGCGGATACCTCGGTGCAGGACACGCAAACCGCCGGTGACGTTATTGCACGCATCGTTGATGGCCAGAATACAAGTGACTTTCCTGCAGTGGGTATGGTGGGAGATCTTAGTGGTGGCTATGGCTCCGGAACACTCATCAGCCCCATCCATGTACTCACTGCAGGACACTGTGCCGTGGATGGCACGGGTAATGCGATGGCCGATACAGCTGGCACCTTTGAGGTCAATGGTCGCGTGTACCAGACCTCTCGTGTCTTTTTGCACCCTAACTACGATGATTGGACGTTGGCGAATGATATTGCGATTTTTCAGCTTAGCGAACCGGTCGTCGGGGTCTCGCCTGAAATGATCAGCAGGTTAGTGCCGGTTGTCGGCCAAGACTTGACCATTGTTGGATTCGGCGGCGGTGGTACAGGTGCAACGGGGCATACCGGTGACTATGGAACCAAACGGGTGGGAGAAACCGTCGTTGAGCGAGTCACTGCCACTGAGATACAGTGGACTTTTGATCCAGGCGAAAGCAACACCGCCCCCGGTGACAGCGGTGGCCCCGGCTTTATCACGGTTGATGGACAGCGTTTGCTAGCGGGGGTCACATCTTATGGGACGAGCTACAGCGCCGCTTTCGGTGACCAAAGCGGTGACATTCGCGTTGATGCGTTTGCAGAATGGATCGACTCGATTGTTGGTGATGCGGGGAACGATGGCGGCGGTGACGATGTGGGAGACGATGGAGGTGGAGTCAAAGATGATCACGGAGATGACATCGCGACCGCAACCGAGTTGCAGCTCGATGAAGCTGGTGCCGCAGCAGTGGACGCGGTCTTGGAAGAAATGGGAGACCGCGACATGTTTACCTTTGAAGTCGATGGACTCAGCAACGTTGCGATCGCTCTCAAGAGCCCTGAGGCAGAGGTAGATACCTACCTGCGACTCTATGATGCCAACGGAAATCTGATTGCAGAAAATGATGATTTTGGCGGCAGTTACAATAGTAATCTGGATCTGGAGTTGCAGGCCGGCACCTATGCATTCAGTGCGGCAGGATACGCTGATGGAGAAACTGGAAATTACACAGCGACAGTCAAGGTTGAAGAAGTTACCAGTGGTCAGGACGATGACACCATCATTGTCGACCTGAATGCGAAAGGACGCGGGCGAGTTGAAGCATCACTCAACGCTGATCAACTTACTTATCTCAGCTTCGAGGCTATCAACTCCGGGCGTACTACGGTGCGTACCGTGGCCTTGACGGAAGGTGTTGACACCGTGATGCGGGTGCTGGATTCCAGCGGAAACGTGGTTGCGACTAATGACGACTACGGACGTGGACTCAACAGCCGTGTCAACTTCACAGCAATCGCGGGTGAGGTCTATACGGTCGAAATCGCTGAGTACAGCGGTGCCGAAGGCGATTTTCGTCTTGTTGTGAACAATCGGAGTTCCTGAGTGATTTGATCTTCATCTGATGGAGACCAACAGCAAGCAGTGCACCGACTCTCAACGGTGGTGTCCGTTGAGAGTCCGTCTGGTCGGGGCCAGGGAGAGCTCTTTTCCACAGGTTCGTCCCGCTAATTTTCTTCTACAAGACCTGCTGCTGATTTGCTTCAGATGCGGCTGACGTGTCAGGTGGTGTGGCTTCCGTATGGCTGTCCACTCAGCAGTCGTCTTCTGCTAAGCTTGACCTTGAAAGTCACTCCTGGTGATCTTGGATCTATCTTGAAGTGACCTCATCCTGGAGCCAGCAAGTTATCCAAGTGGCAGGTTGGGTATGAATCCCTCAGCCAATTTCTCAGCCAGAAGGTAACGTTGCCGGTCCGTCGTAAGGATCGGTTTGCAGACGAGAGGTAGTGCAGGTATCCGAAAAAAAAATCGGTTGCCCATCGCGTTTTTTAAAGGTTTCATTGAACACGAATTTGGAGTGTGATCTTGGTTTGTCTAACACGACTGAGTTTTTTGATCGGTTTGTTGATTGGGTCCGTGAGCATTGGGCTGCACGCAGACGATGCGACCCCAAAAGTGGTCAACTCGCGTGGCTTTCAGGTTTTTAGTTATGAAGGAACTGACCGAGAATATCTGCTTCATCTGCCCAAAGATTTACCCAAGAAAGCACCGCTGGTTGTGTTTCTTCATGGTTATCATGGTGACGCGCGTGATTATGCAGAGATGGGAATGAGTCGAGTTGCTGACGCGAAGAAATTTGCAGTGGTTTATCCTCAGGGATTACCGGATCGGAGGAGGGTTCCACATTGGAATGCAAGATTGAAGCTAAGCACCGTTGATGACATAGGCTTTTTAAAAGCTCTTGTCGCATCGTTGCAGAAGAAGCATGGTTTGGATGCAAAACGTACTTTTGTTAGTGGTGTGTCCAATGGTGGGTTCATGAGCTACACGATGGTAAGCGAGCATCCTGAACATTTTCGTGCAGCGGCGTCAATCATTGGAACGATGAGTGGCGAAACCTGGCGTAAACGCGAACAAATGAAATCGGTTCCGATTCTTCAGATCTCTGGATTGTCCGACAAAATCGTACCCGTTGATGGCAGCATGTCGCCAGCTGGCGGTTGGGGAGGCGCACCTGATCAGAAGACCATTGTCAAGTTTTTCAAAAAGTTAAATCAAACACAGACAGAAGAGGTCGTCGAATTATCTGCTCGAACCACTGCCTATCGCTATCGCGGTGGTGTGAATGGTGCTGAGGTATGGCTTTATGAAGTCAAAGATTGGGGACATCGTGTTCCTCGCGCAAAGGAAATGGGCGTTCATTCCGTTGACCTCGTTTGGGATTTTTTCAGTCGTTACTAGCGGAAACGGTTATCCCCGTCTCTCAGATTTTTTCGAAGCTGCTTGGGACTACGGCTACCTTCATGGCGACCGCGAAGTGACGTACCAAGACGCGACTGGTCCATGCTCACTCGCCAGACGCAGCCTCGACAGACAGAGAAAAGCCAGCGCCATCGCCTGCGGCGTGGGCTCGAGATTCAATTCCTAGAAGGCGATTCAAGCCGTCAAACAGTTGCGGATAACCATGCATAATTCACTCGATACCAGCACAGGAAAGGATGGGAGGTCGAGCGCAAAGTTATCCGGCTTTCCTTGGCTTAGGTACCGTCTTCATGCTTGTCGACATTCGTTTTGGGTTGCCTACGCTGATATTCGTTAATCTTTGGCACCATCGTCCTGGAATCGCCGGCTTCCAAGTCAGGCAGCACGAAATTTGTCCATTCGGCAGTTGATCACTTCAGGTGATTTTGGCTCGGAAAAATCTTCATGAGCTCCTCGTCTGGTTGGCGAATGAAGACCTTGAATTTCGGGTAGAAATCTGCAAGCGATAAACCCATGTGCTTTTTGAATGCTGCTGCTTTTCCGATACGGGGAATGTCTTGGTACCACGTTTTTAGGACGACGACTTCGTTCACGCCTTGCACATGGATCAGGTACGCCGTCGCCCACGCACCAAGCATGTAATACACCTGCGGGGCTGCACCAGATTCCCAATAGTNTTCATTTTCCAGCTGCCAGTTTTTTGTGCTGGACAAAAATTCGTCGATGCTGGGATTTCCTATGTTGCCCCCCGTTTTTTTGAGTTGCAACATGTAGCTTGTGAAATCGATTAGGCCCAGGTTTTCCATGAACTTGGCCGAACTGTAGGTTGCCATTCCTTCAGCCATCCATGAGTTGATGTGCTTGTCGGACGTGCGTGGTTGCGTGGTATCACAATGGGCCATCTGAAACACGTGGTGATACTCATGCAGAGCTCCCCATGTGTTTTCATCAGGGTCCTGTTGTCGCTGTGTTGCATTCGTAGTGACGTCTTCGTAGAGAATGGGCGCTGCTTGGGTCCAAGTCAGTCCGCCTTCTGCCTTTCCCGATAACACTGCTTGTATCTCAGCCATGACATTCGGCTGTTTAAGAAATGCATCTATCTGTTCACTCGCTGTTTGATTCGAGTCCGCGTTGACTCGGCTCATCGCTCGCTTTTGATAGATGTCGCGGACGCTTCGCTCGCTTTTTGGTCCCAACAAGTATACGTAATAAGGTCCATGGTTTCCAAAGTATTGAATCGCGTAGTTCAAACCACGTTGATAATACTTCAATAAAGAACCGTCATCATTTAGCCCCGCAGCGATGTGCAAAATCGGGCCTTGTTTTGAACCAGATTCACTTTTCTTTTTCGGTGCATTTTCTAATGCCGTCGAGCGGCTTGCGACTAGCAGTGAGACAGTGATGGCAAAGAACAATGCNGGATTCTTGGGATGGTGCACGCTGGCTCCAATGCTTGGGGCTAACAGGTTCGGGACTTAGCTTGCGAGGCGGCATCATAGAGTACTTTCTCTTCATGAGCATGCTTGTGGGGTATCTGCTAGCAAACTGTGGTCCTGTGTTCGGGCTGGCAAGACGACNGAATTCTCGAAGCGAGCAGAGGTCGTGGCACAGTGCGTTGTTTGTGTGTTGAGGCTGATCAATGTTAAAATGTCAGCAACAGGCCGTTTGCTATCACTAGATTTGCAGAATGAGGACTTGAAAATGTCTGATCATCCACCGAACCAACCGTCACCCTATGCTGCGGCACCGGAAGCGGGGGGAAGCGGCTCAAAGTCTGGTGGGGGATTCGTATTGATTATCGGGTTGGTGGTCGGAGTTGTGTTCATGCTCGTTGCCTGTGGGGGCCTGGCTGGTGCGTTGTTGCTGCCTGCAGTTAGTAACGCGAGACTCGCTGCGCAGCAAATGTCAGAACGTAATAATATGAGAATGGTGGGGCTTGCACTTCACAATTACCATTCCGCCCACAAACAGTTGCCTTGTGCGGTAGCGACTGATGTGGATGGACGTGTAATTTCAACGTGGCGGATGGCATTGGTCCCGTTTTTGAAGGGAGGTGTTCCGGTGCCTGCGAGGCCAGCACCCGTGGCGGCACCGGTTCCCCTGCGACCGATAGGTGGCGTATCTACGACTGAAACAAATGTGTTCGCAATTCTTTCACCCAATGGCATGTTTTCGTCCACGCCGAATGCTAGAGTACGCTTCAGCGATGTGTCTGACGGGTTGAGATGGACTGTAATGGCCATCAAGCTTCCCAACCGTTCTGCAGAGTGGAGCTCAACCAAGAACATGACCCCTGACGAGGCGTTTGGTGCGATTCAATCGATTAAAAAGCCTGAGGCTGCTTTCTGGCTGATGGGAGATGGAGCCGTGTCGCGGATTGCATTGCCGTTGGATCGGAAGACGTTCGACGCTTTCATCACCCGCGGCGGTGGTGAGCCTCGTCAGTAGGACTGATCACGCTGTCACTCCAGCTTCCTTAAACGTTCGGATGAAGTGTAGTACTGCTGATCTTGTTGTTGGCACGAAAAAACTGATGTCATGCAAGTTGCGAGTGGCCCAACGGATCTGGGTGTCACGCACTGCGGCTACTTGTAATTGCTGGGNCTAACGCTGGGTCCAGATTTGGATGTCGTCGAT
This sequence comes from Rhodopirellula sp., assembly GCA_002689655.1. Lineage (GTDB taxonomy): Bacteria > Planctomycetota > Planctomycetia > Pirellulales > Pirellulaceae > Rubripirellula. The sequence goes on from NZHC01000089.1 coordinate 12,590, forward strand.
CTCAACCGGCNCACCACTGCTGCGGAACACGATTGCTGATTTATTTTGGGCAAACGTTTGAGCTGACCCTGTGAGCGTAATTCGGTTGTCGATCTTCGCCGTGACATAAGGTCCCCAAGTCGTTATTCGAGCACCGTACCACCGATCCACAGCAAATGTTTTCTGTTGTTTTGCAATGATTGGTTGTTCGGCATCCTGAGCCAGAATTGCATTTTTGTCCTTGACCAGAGACCACTCGCTCGGGGTTATTCTCAGTGAGAACTGGGATTGGTTTTTCACGGTTTCTTCATTCGGTCGATTGAATCCGAATTCCAGGGACTCTGTTGTTTCAGAGAACATGAATTTGAATTCATAGACGGCATTTCCTGTCTCAGCCTTGTGGCTAATGACTGCGGCATGCTTATCTTCTGTTTGTTCGATGCCGATGAGAGCACCGTCGGCCACTTTCCATTTGCCCTTCAGTACCTGCCAGTCATTACCTAGTTCTTTTCGGTCAAACGAATCTTGCAGAGCAACTTTGCTGTTTGCTGGCTGTTGAGCAAAAAGAGGCGGATCGAGTGTGCCGGCAAGCAGTAAGGTGCACACTGTGGCCAGCAGGCCGGATATCGGGAAGTTGTAAATGGGCACGCGTTGATTCCTCGAACTTTGGAGTTGAGTCTTTGCCATCGTTTGTGATGGTACGAATGTGAACAGTGTCACGAGTGGGCAGAGGTTCTCGCAGCGGTGAATTTATGATTGGATAACGAGTCGTGATTGGAGCTGGTGAATCGTGGATTTCCGCAGGTTGAGCGAACTTGAGGGTCACCTTTGTGCGGGTTTCTTTTGACCGGTATCACTCAGCCAAGCGATCACGTGATTCTCCATCCGCGTGTAAAATGGGTTTTGTCGGCAGCGGACGAAGAGCGTGCTCGGAATCATGAGGGCGCTGGGTTCTGCTCGCATACTAATGCTGCCAAGAGACAAACCGTTTGTATTTGATTCGTCCCCGTAGACAGGGTCGTCGGGGGCAATGGGAACCGCGACGTGCGAAAGAGAGATCATCCCATCTGGCCAGCGATCGTGAATGGGCTGTTCATGCCACTCGCCTCGGACGCGTGTCTTGAGCACCATTTGTTCGTGCGCGTGTGCCGCGTTGCGGATGACAGAAAGTCGATAACCGGCACCGTCTTGCTGCAATGCGGGTAGAATGCTTTTTTCGAATGAGAAATTGACAAGATTGCTAAGATTGTCGACACGATTGATATCGAATAGAAATAACTCGCTGCTTTCTGATTTCAGTCGCGCGAATAAGTCGGTGATTAGACGTGGCACACTGACAGTTGAATCCACTGCAGATTGCATTGCGAGAATTGGAGGAATCTCGTGCATGCGGCCTGCTTTTTGTAACGCAGCCAGCTTTTTTTCGACGCCCTGTGTGGTCGACCATGCTTGCGAATTGGCATTCATTGGCCATGAGCTATATTTGAATGGATCGATCTCGGCGTAAATGTGCGACCACTTGGTTTTCTCATTGCGGGAGATAAGGCTGACAGCGTTTGACAGGTGCGTTATCTTCGCCAGCGGGTTGATTGCGATCATCGGCGAAAATAAAACGATTGCTTTCACGGGGGGAAGCGCTGCATTATCGAGAGTAGACAAGGCGTAGTGGACGCTCAAAGCGGCACCGTTGGAGTAGCCCGCCAGAAACAGCGGAAGGTGGTCAGGTAGCTTTGAACGCAAGCCTTTTGCTGCCACCTTCACGGCTTCGGTCCAGTCATCCCAACTGACTTCAGCCAATGCGCGGGGGTTTGTGCCATGCCCCGGAACCCGTAGCCATATTACCGTGTAACCCTCGGAATGAAGTCGCTCTCCAAGCCTGCGCAAAGAATAGGGCGAGTCGCTGAGTCCGTGTACCAGCAAGACACCACCGATCGGTTCGTCGTGTACAAGAACTCGGCTGCGATTCCAATTGTGTTTGAGGATAGATCGTGGATTGCATATAGAGTTTTGGTTGAAACGGTTGTAGGTGCCAGCAGTTTGTGTTGCCCATTCGCCTGTAATGTAGGCATTCAATTCCTCGAAAACCTGTTCCTCTTGTGCCAGGTAATGATCAAAGTCATAGTCATCGGTGGCCTGTTTGGCACGGAACTCGGACTTGGGGCTCTGCAGATGCCAGCCCTGTAATTCGGGCAACGATTCTGACAAACGGAGCCAGCAGTAGAAAGCCAGGGCTGTGGCGATCAGGATTGTCAGACAAAGGGTTAACAGCAGCAGTGCTGGAATACGCAAGGCACGCCAATCCAGTTGGGCTTCAGGTTTTGAAAATGCAAGCTGAAACCACTCAAAAGCAACGGCCGCAACGGTCAACAAGGCGGCGGTGATCACGAGCCACACGATCGCTCGAAGCAACAATGAACGTCGTTTAACTGATTGCGGCATCTTGCGAGTTTTCCGGGGCGTCGAAACGAGGTCGTAGAAGAACGGGTTCCCTCAAAACTATACCTGTAACCTACAGAGAGAAGCGACCACGCCGTTGAAAGCTTTCTGTAGCCAGTTGGCGTCGCACCTGATCTTTTTAAAAAGGTCGCTTCTTGAGGATCCATCTGCTGAGTGGTTGGCTACCCAGGCAACCTGAATGTTTGCTTAGGAACAGATTTCAAACTGCCTTGGATAAGCGGGGGGGGAATAGCCGCAACTGGTCTGCGCGTGTCGGATGTCACGTTTCGGGCAGGGGGCTGATCTCCTACTCTCTATCCCGCCGTTCGAGCTGCTCATTCACAGTGAGTTTTGAGTTTGAAGGCGAGCAACAAGACGATCAGCGGGCAGTGGGACGAGAGGGTCGGCTGGTAGGATTCCCGGATTTTTCCGATTAAAGCGTTGCTGTTGCAGCCTGAGCGTCGAATTGAGTGGAACGACTTTTGATAGCAGACACAGGTTTCACGCTTGTGCGGGCATCAACGGCAAGGTTGGGCTTCTTCGTTTAGATTTGGATCTTAAACACTGGTATGTTGAAGGGCCGAACCGTTACACTCTTCGAGCGGGACGGTTGGGTTGATTCAGGTCAGCCCAAAGCTGTGTCAAGGTTTAGCCTTGCAATTTTGCACGCTGGGCTAAATGTGACCGGGAGGTAAAAGTGACCGGGACAGGTGCCTTTGGGATAAGTGTCGCGTCGTGCGGACCATACTGCTGCTGTCGATGTCGGCTACTTTTGTGACCTAAATTTTTTTTTGAAGTTTGTCAATTGTTCGAATTGCTTACGCCAATGCTTGACCATACTGTCACTGCCCAGTCGGGCTTGGGGTATCGGTTTACGGAGAGTGTTGCAATCAGCAGCATTGCCGTATCGTGCATCCCGATGGTCCTGTTTTCGCTTCAACGGGTTTGGACTTTATGACCGGTTTGATACTCAAGCAAGTCGAAGGGGGACGCGACCTGGATCGCTTCCTGCGTGTGCCGTGGGGCTTGTATGGGAATGATCCAGCTTGGGTGCCACCTCTTCTCCAGCAGGTCAAGGAGAGGCTGTCTCGCCGCCATAATCCATATTTCGAACATGCGGATGCTGCGTACTTTTTAGCAGAGAGAGATGGGAAACCCGTGGGACGTATCTCCGCCCAGGTTTGCCAGCTCGTTCAGGAGTACCAGGAAGCTGGGACCGGGCACTTCGGCATGTTTGAATGCGAGGATCGTCAAGAGACGGCGGATGTTTTGTTCGATGCAGGTTCGCAATGGCTCCGGCAGCGTGACATGAAGCGGGTGATGGGGCCCGTTGACTTATCGATCAATGATGAGATTGGGATGCTGATCGATGGTTTTCATCGATCGCCCTGCGTCATGATGGGGCATCACTTGCCGTACTATCAGTCGCTCGTCGAAAAGGCTGGGTTCCGCAAGGAAATCGACTTGTTCGCTTATTACAAAGACATTTACGAGCCATTCACCGATCGCATTGAAAAAATCATCAGGTGGGCAGGCAGTGATGTGAATATGAAAATTCGCGCCGTTGCAAAAAAAGATTATGACCGGGAGCTTCGAAACGTGCTCGATGTTTTTCGTGATGCATGGTGCGATAATTGGGGATACGTGCCGCCGACGGACGCTGAGGTGGATCACTTGATCAAGCAAATGCGACAGGTACTCGATCGAGGTGCTGTATTGTTGAGCGAAGTCGACGGCGAACTAGCTGGGTTTATCGTGGTCTTGCCCAATGTGAATGAGTATCTGCGGGACCTCGATGGACGACTGCTGCCGATCGGCTGGTTGCGACTCCTCATGCGGCTCAAGTTTTCGACGTGCGAAACCGTCCGTGTACCGCTGATGGGAGTGCGAAAGAAGTTCCAGCGGGCACGCGTCGGGGCGGCAGTGTCTCTGGCGCTGATCGATACGCTCCGCAAAGAATACATGCCAGCGGGTGCCAAGTACTGTGAAATGTCTTGGATTCTCGAGACGAATTCCCCCATGCGGGGAATCCTGGAATCGGCAGGATGTGAACGTGATAAGGTTTATCGCGTCTTTTCCAAAGACCTTTGAATGATCATGTATGTGAGGATGAACAGCAGGATGCCTGACCATTGTGGTTGAAGACGCGTAAATCCCCCATCGCTGGCATGCGGAACAGTCAACGGCGTCTCTCGTTGTCGTAGACTTGGCTATACTGTCTCTCGTCACCTAGTGTCGAACCAACGCTATTTGGTCACCTGGGCTATTTGGTCACCTGGGCTATTTGGTCACCTGGGCTGTTTGCTCAGCAAGGTCCCAGCGTGGGGTCGATCGTTTTTTCTGCTTTTGAACATGCGGGTCAACATGCCAGCCTTGAGTCGAAGTAAGTACCTGTTTTTGTACTACCTGTTGTTAGCTGCTTGCTCCGGTTTGTTCTGTGGTGGGCCAGCATTAGCTCAAATCTCGACTTTTCAAGAGCGTTTTGAACAGTCGCATGATTTTTTAGGTAAAGGAACTTCTGGAACATCCTGGGATGGGTTCTTGGGAGATGGGAAAGGTGAGACGGCTGATCGAATCGAGATTGCTGATGGTGTTCTGAATCTGCGGTCTACTAATGGACGCTATCAAGAAGGTTGGAATCCGCTTGGACCATTGCTTTTCAAGACGGTCACGACCGATTTCAAAGCAACGGTTCGGATTGCTGAGTACGAGTCACTGTCATTCAATAACGGCGGACTCATGGCGCGTGTTGCTGATGATTCCGATGCGGGAAAGGGAGAAGACTGGATCAGTGTGGACTACTTTCCCATCTACGGTGGAATCTACGCTCGTATGGCTGATGATGGTCGGCGGGTAGAGAAAGGCAGTAACGGGCAGGGACGAAATGCTGATCGTTTTTTGCAATTGGAGCGGAAGGGTAACCTGTTTTTTCTTCGGCACAGCAAAGAGGGGGAAACTTGGCAAGAGCTCAACGGGTCGCCTTTTCAACGGAGCGATTTGGTCAATGTACCGTTACAGGTTGGGTTGTTTCAGGCAACTTACAGTGACAAACAGGGGCAAGTCAGCTTCGATGATTTTACGCTCGAATTGAGCGAACCCGTCAAGCAAGCCCGATTGGTGGCGCCCGGCAACGAAGCGATGGGTTTGCCCCCCAGCGTTGCGCTGCAATGGATCCCGGGTCACGAGGCTACGCATCATGATCTCTACTTTGGTACTTCACGTGAAGATGTCAGCGGAGCCACTGCTGACTTGCCAAAGGGAGTCTATCAGGGACGATTTGCCAATGAGGTTATGGAGCATGTTATTGATGGACTCGATGATGGACGTGTTTTTTATTGGCGAGTCGATGCGCTTGCTGGCGAAGAAATCACGGCAGGACAAGTTTGGAGTTTTACCGTTTATGACCGCAGCCTAGATGACTTTGACTCATTCACGACGAGTGACGATTTTTTCTCGAGATGGAAAGTTGCTGGTGATGGGGCAGTTGCTTTGGATAAAGGTCGTGGGAGCGATTCGAGTAAGTCACTCGCTTTGTCTGTTACCGGTCGTGGGAAGGTAGCAACGACCCTCAGGTTTTCGCAGCCACAGGATTGGCTGAGTTCAACCTACAATTTCCGCTCTTTGCGAATGTATTTACGCCTGGGAGAAGCGACGCAATTATCGCGAGTCTGGTTGGCTTGCGAGGATGGTGACTGGGGAACGCAGCGGGCAGAGATTGAGTATCCTGGGGGATTGACGGCCCTGACGGACAATTGGGTGCGTTGGGATGTTGATTTGCGTTCGCTCTTGCGGTCCAATCCCGCGTTGAGATTGGATCACATCACAAGCCTGACCATTGGTGTTGGGGGATCCGGCAAGTTGCTCGTGGATGATCTATCCGTTGAGTACCAGTCGATTTCAAGCCCGGCGGGCACCAACGAGGCTGCAGCGTCAGGCCAGCGTGCCGCTTGGCCACTTTATGTCGACCCGGATCGATTTGTGGAGCCCGTTCCGTTCGATCAGGTGACAGTCACAGGTGGACTGTGGCGAGAACGAATGAACGTCAATCGGACCTCCAGTTTGCCACATGTTTGGGGGCGTTGTGAGGCATCAACGAAAGCCAATGGAGAAGCATCGCGAAGGTTGGATAACTTTGCCAAAGCAGCCGGGAAAATGAAAGGTGGCTTCACCGGTACGTTTTTTAACGATTCAGATGTTTATAAAATTATCGAAGGCACCGCCAACTCACTGCAGAATCATCCAGACTCGGATTTGGAAGCCTACACTGATCGAGTCATTGATCTGATCTCGGCAGCCCAATGGGACGACGGTTATCTGTTTACCTTTTATTCGTTGCCCAACCGTAGGCCGGAAGCTCGCTGGTCAAATGTGGGAAGCATGCATGAACTGTATTGCGCAGGGCATTTGATCGAAGCCGCGATTGCGTACCAACAGGCAACTGGAAAACGAAAACTGCTGGATGTTGCGATCCGTTTTGCTGATTTGATTTGCGATACATTTGGTCCTCAGGGTCGCAACGAAGCACCGGGTCATCAGGAAATTGAACTGGCTTTATTTCGATTATTTGATCTGACGGGGGAAAGACGCTATTTGCAGACAGCCCGATTTTTCATCGATCAGCGTGGGGACGCTGGCAGGAAGCAGCGATACGGCACTTACAGCCAGGACCACAAGCCATTTGCTGAGCAGGAAAACGGTGTCGGACATTCGGTGCGAGCTGGATATCTGTATTGTGCGGCAACTGATATTGCGATGCGTGATCGGGATGAATCCTATGCCAATACCCTGTATCGAATTTGGGATAATGTTACCAACCGAAAAATGTACTTGACTGGTGGCATTGGCCAGCCTGGTGGGCCCGAAGGCTTCGCCGGTGACTACGAACTCGGAAATGGTTGTTATGCCGAAACCTGTTCCGGGATTGCATTCGCGATGTGGAACCATCGGCTCCATCTGATGACGGGTGAAAGTAAATACGCCGATCTGATTGAACGTACGTTTTACAACAACATGCTCAGTGCTTTGTCCGTCGAAGGAGATCGACACTATTACACCAATCCACTCGAGACTGGCGGTCGTGAGCGGTGGCCTTGGCCAGGACACGATTGTGCCTGTTGCCCTTCAAATCTTGTTCGCGTGATCTCTGCAATTAGTGGTTATACTTACAGCCAAAGTGAAGATGTGATTCGAGTCAACCAATACCTGACCAGCCGAGGTGAGTTGCTCCTAGGGGAAAATACGGTAGTGTTGAGTCAGGAGACTCGCTACCCGTGGGATGGAGGGATACGAATTACCGTTCTCCCGGAACAGGAGTCAGAGTTTGAAATCAAATTGAGGATTCCTGGTTGGGCTCGCAATCAACCGGTTCCCGGAAATCTGTATCGGTATCTTGATTCACCTGAGTTGCCGATTGTTTTGACGGTCAATGACAATGCCGTGCCCGTCAAAATTCATGAAGGTTATGTTTCATTGCGGAGGATATGGAAAAGAGATGACCTCATTCGGTTGACGTTGCCGATGCCTGTTCGCCGAGTGATCGCACATCCGCGCGCCAACGCGGATAAAGGGATGGTGGCGGTTGAACGGGGGCCGTTGGTCTACTGTGCAGAATTCAAGGACAATGCGGCAGAGGCTTCGCAATGGAAGCTTTCTGACACGTCAAGTCTCAAGGTTGGCTGGCGTGATGATTTGTTAGGAGGCGCGGTGACACTGGTCGAATCCGAGAATGCAAGGCACAATCATCAAAAGGGTCTGACGTTGATTCCGTACTATTTGTATTCCAATCGGGGGCGGGGAAGCATGCGGGTTTGGTTGCCGCGTGTGGCTGAGGAAGCAAACTGAGGCGAAGTGAATCGCTGTCGGATTCTAGCTGTGTTGCACAGTTACCCATTTCCACTCGGTGAATTCGGAAAGATCCGGGTCAGTGCTCTCACGCCCGAATCCACTATCGCCCACTCCCCCAAAGGGAATGTGCGGTTCATCTTGGATGGTCGTACCATTGACGTGCACCATCCCCGCCTCAAGTTCTTCAGCAAAACGCATGGCTTGCGTTAGATTGCTTGTGTAAATCGAGGCGCTTAATCCAAGGTTGGATGCGTTGGCAAGCCTTAGAGCGTCATCAGCAGAATCGACAGCATGGATGGTGGTGACCGGGCCGAATGTTTCTTCGTGGCTGATCAACATGTGACTTTGGACATGGGTCAGGATAGTGGGTTCGCAGCGGTTGCCTTGCCAGTTACCACCACAGCGTAAGGCTGCACCTTTGCTGATTGCGTCGTTTAAATGTTTCTTGATGCGACTGCGCTGTCTTTCGTGAATGATTGGACCAATCATGGTGGACGGACTTCGCAGGTCATGCATGCCAAGATGCTGTGTAGCGGCCAGAATCTTGGTCAAGAAAATGTCGTGAATGGATTTTTCGACGTAGATCCTACTCGATGCCATGCAGATCTGTCCCTGATACAGGAAGGACCCAATCACGCTGCCCTGCACTGCTTTCTCCAAGTCGGCATCCTTCAGGACTATTAACGGGTTCTTGCCGCCCATTTCCAGTGAGTAACGTTTGGCATGCTTTCCACACAAAGCGCTGATGTGATGTCCGATGCGACTCGAACCAGTGAAACCCACCATGCGTACCAAGGGGTGGCAGGTGAGCGTGTCGCCAATGTCGGCTCCGTATCCAGTGACCACGTTGAACGCTCCTGCTGGAAATCCGGCTTCCGCAAACAACTCGGCAACCTTCAGTGCGGTCACCGGTGCATGTTCAGAGGGTAGCAGCACAACGGTGTTGCCGGTTGCCAATGGCATGGCTGAGTGCTTGATGTCTTTGATCAGAGGAACATTGAATGGACTGATTCCCGCGATGACGCCCAAGGGCCGCCGAACGCTCATGCTGAGTCGTCCGGGGATATCCGTCGGAAGTGTTTTGCCAGTGAGCTGACGAGTTGCGCCGGCTGCTGATCTCAGGATTCCCACCGATGTTTCAACTTCGCGTTGGGCTTTCAGTATGGGGGAGCCCACTTCGTCGATCAGTATGTCAATGAATTGGCTGGATCGACTTTCCAGCAACTCGGCCGCTCGCACTAACCAGGCTTCCCGTTGTTTTGGCAATGAGTGCCTGTAACTGCCAAAACTTGTATGCGCTGTTTCAACCGCCATCGCAACATCTGTTGGATCACCTTGAGCTATTTCTGCATACAAGGAGTCATCAAGGGGATTGAGATCCTCGAAATATTTTTCATTCTTTGGGCCGACTTGACGTCCGCCAATCCAGTGGTGATGCCGAGCAACGGTCATGGAGTCAGTGTCCTATTGTGTTTTTTGATTTGGGTTGGCTTGGGATATTAAGTTAGCTTGATGTCGGAGCCAACAGGTTAATTTTCCCTCGCTTCAGGCTGGTTGCGGCGTGCCGGCAAGCGAGCAGTGTCAAAAGTTGATGATGATCGTTTCTCGGGCTTCAGAAAACGTAGTTCGTGTGCGGGCACGGGTAGCATAGGAGCTCGGATATTGTGTGGCTTCGATTGGGTTATCGTCCGGTTCACATCTTCCACTTTCAGAGTGGTTTTCGAGCGTGAAACGGTTGTCTCCGTGGTGGATCTGCCATGTTCCCGGGCCATGTTATTCGAACCGTGCTTCTGAGGTTTCTAAGGTGGTTGCATCCATTGTCTTTTTCGGGGGCTGAGCTGGGGAGCAGTCGCGAGCCGGTTGTTCAGAGATGCTCGATCGTGGCGAGGCTTGGGGCCAGAGATTGATGCTGCATTTCTGGGCTCAGAAGAACCAATCCTTGTTGAGATAGGGGCTTGGGAGCCATGAAAGACGGTGTTTTGAAGGGAAAGCAAGCTATTTATGACCTTACTTTGTGCCGCGTAAGCGGGATTTTGGGTGTTCTTGGCTACCTCAGAAAAAAACGGCGAAGTGAACCTTTCGCGATCTCGCTTTGTTCGCTACCCTACGCGTTCTTCAGCATTAGAAGAGATCACTGAGGCGTCTTTCCCAACATACCTGCATGCAGGTGTAGGCGTCTCTCCGATGTGAATCGGGGCGTAGCTCAGCCTGGCTAGAGCGCCTGCTTTGGGAGCAGGAGGTCGCACGTTCGAATCGTGTCGCCCCGACTTTTTTTAACTTGTGGTTGAGACGCGACTTAGCGTCACCGGCAACGTGCCGTGCAACCCTGAAAGCTAAAGGTTTCCATGTAGTCAAATACATGGAAACCCTTTTGCAAAAGGGAAGCAAATGACACGTCCGAAAACCAAGGCCCCGAAGTACCGTTACCACGTTTCTGGGCAAGCATTCGTTGAGTTCAACGGAAAACGCTTCTATCTGGGGAAATTTGACACCCAGAAATCGCGAGTGAAGTACCACAGGCTAGTGACCGAGTATTTAGCCAGCGGACTACAGACGCCAGATTCGGAGACGCATCTGGTAGATGATTCCATCAAGGTCAGCGACTTAGCGGCCGAG
>NZHC01000090.1 GCA_002689655.1 Rhodopirellula sp.
AACCAAGACTCAGGCAACCAAGATTCAGGTAACCAAGACTCAGGTAACCAAGACTCAGGTAACCAAGACTCAGGTAACCAAGACTCGGGCAACCAAGATTCAGGTAACCAAGACTCGGGTAACAAAGACTCGGGTAACAAAGACTCGGGTAACAAAGACTCGGGTAACAAAGACTCAGGTAACAAAGGACCTGAGAGCAATTCAAACAGTACTGACCCTCAATCGAAATCAGATTCTGCTACCGGAACATCACAAGCTGGCAGTGGCACCGGCGGCGATACCCAAGGCGAGGTATCGGAGTCGCCCATCCCACCTGATCCGGTCAACGTTGACTATGCAAAGAAAGCAACCGACATGGTGCTTGATTATCTGGAGGAAAATCGCGACACGCCTGACCAAGATCTGCTCGACCAACTCAACTGGAACGAGGACGATCTCGAAAGGTTTGCGGATCGCTGGCAAAAAGTTCGCAAGATGCAGAACGACCCGACCTCAGATAAGAATCAAGACATCGAAGAAGCCTTAAAGAGCTTGGGCCTTCGCACCCCCACAGGCCAAGCCAACCAAATCCGTGAATCAGCAGATTCACTTCAAGGCATTCGAGACTCGGGTAACCGTCAGCCACCACCAGCTGCCTACCGAGACGCTTTTGACGCATTTCGCCGCGCAATGGGACGTAGAAAGTGAGTTGATTAGCGAACACCTACCCATTGGGTTCGCGAGTTCGATCTGTTTGGTTATTCTCTTGCTGCTGACATTCCTCCAGTATGAGAAAGATCGATGCCGAAAGCCGCCAGCCGAACCTTATTTCGCGATGCCAATGTTGTCCTGCCTGAAGAGGTCCGTGAAGGCTCTGTGCTCATCGAGAATGGCATCATTCTTGATGTTGATGCTGGATCAGCGGTGCAAGCCGACCAAGTGGTTGATTGCACAGGCTTGCATCTACTGCCGGGTGTGATCGACGACCAAGTTCACTTTCGCGAGCCTGGCCTGACTCATAAAGAAGACCTTGAGTGTGCATCCAAGGCTTGCGCCGCGGGCGGTGTTACAGCATTTCTAGAAATGCCGAACACGAAGCCGCCAGCAATCAGCATGGCCGGAGTAGAGGCCAAAGAGCAAATTGCCTCCACCAAGTCGCGGGTCAACTACGGCTTTTATATTGGTGCCACACCTGACAACGTCGCAGAATTATCCCAAGCGACCAACATTCCTGGAATCAAAATTTTCATTGGCAGCAGCACCGGCAACCTTTTGGTAGATGAACAAGCTGCACTCGAAAAGATATTTGCAGAAACAACGCTTCCCATTTGCGCACACTGCGAAGATGAAACTACGGTCCGCCAAAATGCCGAGCGACTAGCGGGCACAACTGACATCACAGACCATTCACGAATTCGTGATGAGAAAGCGGCAATGATCGCCACAAAGCGAGCAACTGACTTAGCCCGAAGACACAAGCATCGTTTTCATGTACTGCATGTATCAACGGCCGCCGAGTTGGAGTTCCTAACCGAACATTCACCCTACCTGACGGCTGAGATCTGTCTTCACCATATCTTCTTTAACACCGAGGACTATGCACGCTTGGGTTCACGAATCCAAATGAATCCTTCCATCAAAACAAAGCACGACAACGAAGGCTTGTGGCGTGCATTACTTGATGGCACGATCCAAGTCATTGCAACCGATCACGCGCCTCATACTCTCGAAGAAAAGTCTCAACCGTATCCCCAAAGTCCATCTGGCTTACCAGCTGTTGAAAACAGTCTGGCTCTTATGCTTGATCGAGCTGTCGCCGGTGAATGTACGCTGCCGCAGATTGCGTCATGGATGAGCGATGCACCGGCAAGAATCTGGGGTATTGTTGGAAAAGGTCGCATCAAGCAGGGATACGATGCAGACATGGTACTTGTGAACCTTGAAAAGCAGAAAATGATCTTGGATGACGAGCAGATTACAAAAAGCCGCTGGAGTCCATGGCACGGCCAGTCGTTAACGGGATGGCCAGTTCAAACACTGGTATCAGGGCATCAGGTTTGGTCTGCTGAACACGGTTTTGACGATCAGTTTCGCGGCAGCAAACTTACCTTTGATCACCAGCGCGGTGGTTTCTGGGCCACGCCAGACGGCATCGGCACGGAAGATTGAAACAATCCGTGAGGGTGTAATTCATCACAGTGGCCGAGCGCCGCCCCTCAGCAGAGATTTCAAGAAATAATCGCTGAAAACTGGAAAATGGTGGTGAAACAATGATATTCCCCCCATTTTAGAGGCGTGAAACTCTGAGCTGTTCCCCTCTGGCTATGCTGTTTATGCGGGGGTCTGTAGCGCCCCTCTCATATCCGCGGTGAACCAAATGGCAAAGTCAATCTGGCCGATCGATGATCAAACCGAAACCCTGCTCGATGGGGCGCGGGCTGGTGATTCGGATGCGGTCAACAAGCTTCTCGAGAAACATCGACGTTCAGTCCGTCGGCTGGTTGAGATGCGTTTGGATCGCAAAGTTCAGCAGCGTGTAGACGTGAGCGATGTCGTTCAGGATGTGATGGTCGAAGCCAGTGGTAGGCTGGAAAAGTACCTTGACGATCCAGTCATGGCTTTTCACCTGTGGATTCGACAGATTGCTTGGGATCGAATTATCGATACCTATCGACGGCATCGTGTCAGCGCAAAACGTAACATGGATCGCGAACAACCTATCGCTGTTCCTGCTGGTTCTGATCAGTCAACCATGGAACTTGCAGTTCAATTGCGGGACCCAGCTTTGACTCCTGCCGCTGCTGCGACTCAACGCGAGATAGCCAGTATGGTTGAAGCTGTCATCGAGCTCTTGAACGAACAGGATCGTGAAATCATCCTGATGCGGCATTACGAGCATCTCTCAAATCTCGAGATCGCAGAAGTTCTGAAGCTGAACCCGCCAGCGGCGAGCATGCGTTATCTGCGGGCACTTCGACGGCTGCGACAACTTCTGGCTGAAAATCACATCGAAGCTCCAACAGAGAACTCATTGTGACCAGCGACGCGGCTGCAACAGACGATGAAGAGCGTCTGGCCGTGATACTTTCAGACGTTGCCGACGCGGTTTGCCGCGGCGAGATTGTGGATCTGGAAACCGTCTGTGCGGAGAACCCTGAATTATCAGGCGAGTTACGTCGACTGTGGGGCGCTCTGCTGGTTACGGATACGGCTGGCGCAATAGCCGACGAAGGCCTGAGCAGTGTTTCGGACACTTCTCGATGGAAAAGTTTGACGCTTCCCACGACGATTGGCGACTACGAGCTGATTGAAGAGTTGGGTCGTGGTGGCATGGGCGTTGTGTTCCGAGCGAGACAAATCAGCCTCGACCGTGAAGTTGCGATCAAAATGATTCTTCGCGGCCGTCTTGCAAGTGAAGCGGATTTGCAGCGGTTTCTGGCTGAAGCTTCTGCAACCGCTCGGCTGCAGCACCCCAACATCGTCCCCGTCTATGAAGCAGGTGATATCGAGGGACGCCCTTTTTTCAGCATGCAACTGGTTATTGGCGAAACACTCTCTGAGCGGGTAATCAACCAAGGGCCTTTGCCGCAACGTGAAATCGCGGCGATCGTAGCTGCAATCGCCAGAGCAATCGGGTTTGCCCACGAGCAGGGCATTCTGCACCGCGATCTTAAGCCGAGCAACATTCTGTTGGCGAAAGATGGAACACCGTTGATAACGGACTTTGGGCTCGCCAAGCAAAGTGATTCAGATGCAAGTCTGACAAGAAGCGGCATGCTGGTAGGTACGCCCGCCTACATGTCACCTGAACAAGCGGGTGGTCGTCGGAATCTGATTGGTCCTGCCAGTGATGTTTACTCACTTGGTTGTGTTCTATATTTCGCTCTGACTGGCCGCAGCCCCTTCGTGTCGGACTCTCCGATGGAAACGGTCATGCTGGTGGTCGAACAGGATCCTATCGCTCCTCGTACACTGCGTCCAAGAATCGAGCGCGATCTTGAAATGATCGTGGTGCGATGCCTTCAAAAGCCAATCGACCTGCGCTACCCTTCCGGCGAGGCACTTGCTCAAGATCTAGAAGCTTATCTCGCTGACGAACGTGTCGCCGCACGTAGCGGTCGCTTCAATCAGGTACTCGCGCGTGTGTTTCGAGAAACGCATCATGCTGCAGTACTTGAAAATTGGGGAACGCTCTGGATCTGGCACTCAATGGTTTTGCTGATCGCTGGTTTGCTGACATGGCAAATGGACTATTTGGGAGTAACCCAAATCTGGATGTACGTTGCCGTCTGGACCCTCGGCTTAGGAGCATGGGCAGCCGTCTTCTGGAAACTCCGGCAACGCATGGGCCCGGTAACCTTTATCGAGAGACAAGTCGCTCATGTTTGGGGGGCAAGCATGGTTGCCATTGCAATGCTATTTCCAATCGAGCGGCTCATGGAATTTGAGGTACTCGCCCTATCACCACTGCTGGGCGTGATATCCGCGATGGTTTTCTTCATCAAGGCAAGCATGTTGAGTGGCGTGTTCTATATTCAGGCAACAGTTTTATTGATGACGGCGTTGCTAATGGCAATCCAGCCCGACTACGCGCACCTGATCTTTGGGATCGTATCAGCCGCTTGCTTCTTCATTCCCGGCTTCAAGTACTCCCGTCGCCGTGTAATTCGCCCCTCAGAGTGATCAGTGACAGTTCAGGGCGACAATTGATCCTGAGTAGATGGGTGCCACTCAATCCGCGACTGACGTGCAGCGTGGTGGGAGCACGATAGAAATCACCTGCAGCGAAACGGCTCCCGTGATAGCTGGGGGCAAGAATTGGGCCGGCAAAAGGCAATCGCCCTTGTCCCCCATGGGTATGTCCCGCCAGCATTAATGAAACATGATGTCGACGAGCCCACCACAACTGATCAGGACTGTGGCTTAGCAGGATTCTGAACGAAGAATCATTCTCTACTGGAATTTGTGGGCGACTGAACCAGGGATACTCATTGCCAATCAACATGCCATCGACTCCCGCAGCCAGTGGAACCCGTAAACTGCGACCGCCCAAGTCAATCCAGCCCGCACGGTCCATCGCTTCTCTAGTCTGGCGTGAATCGACAATTCGCGTGTCATGATTCCCAAGCACAAAAAAACAGCCGTCGCGGCAGTCGACAGGTGAGAAAATGTCAGTCAACCAATCCACACAGATCTGATTGTCAATAATATCACCAGTCAGTGCCATCAGATCTGGTTGCCATTGGGCAGCTCGATGCACGGCATAGCCAGCAAAATCAGGATGGATGTCTCCCGTCAGGTGGATATCTGAAAGATGAGCAATCCGATACCCATCCAGCCCTTCGGGTAACCCGCGAACAGGCAGATCCACCTCCTCAACCGCTAACTCAAAAATCTGATTCCATGGCAAGCGTCTCGCTATTTTACATTTGGGTGTGAGGGACAATTCATTGTCAGTCGTCAACTGAACATCAATCGCTTCGACATGCCGTGTCACAGTCACCCACTCAAGTTTGAAGATTGGGCGCCAGATAATCCATGGAATACCAAGTACCAACCACGCTGCAAAGCACAAATAGGTATAGCAACTAATCAACAGAGGTGGCTGAACCGGTTGACTCCAGAAAAAATCAAGGAGGAATTCATAATAAAAGAAAGTGATTAGCACTGGCCCAAACAGGGTCCAAACAAGAAGCACCTTGGTAATTCTTTTCAAGGTACGGCGTGGAATGGCCGTACCATTGATGCGATTGTAAATCGCAACATTGAGGCCAAAATGTCCTATCAGGGCTGCAAGAATGACGAGCCAGGGTAGCAGGAAATCCATGCACTCTACAGGGCTTTGGGACGCATGAAATGTGTCAATTCAAGCGGTGTTTCAGAATCCAAATCACACCATTCGGAAGTGGTCACTTGAAATACCGCAATCGCCGCAGTCGGCATATCAACACCTTTTCCGGCAAGCATGCTTGCAAGGTAAGCCATACCTGGATTGTGAGCTACAACCATCAATGTCCTCGCACCCGAAAAACTGGAACGTATCATCGACAAGATGGTGTCAGGCGACGCCAAATACAGCGAATCGGCGGATTCCGAACTGGGTTCCCGCGGCCAGGCTTGCACCATCAATTCGACGGTTTCACGAGTTCGCTCAGCACTGGAGCAGAGAATTTGATCAGGGATCAAATCCTTGCTTTCCAGCCATTGCGCCATCAACGGCGCATCTGCCATCCCACGCCGGTTTAGAGGCCGATCGTGATCAGATAAGGAATTATCACCCCAATCACTCTTTGCATGCCGCATCAGAATTAAGCGGCGGCCCTTGCCAACATTCATTCCTTACTTCCCTTTGGCCATCTTCAACTAAACCCTAACCGCTTATACTGAGGTGGAAATGACGCGTTTATACCGACTCGGTTTCCCGTTCCGCACTGAAAAAATCATGAGTATTCGTCTCAGACGCCTTACGAGTACAGCAATCGCCTGTGTCGTATCAATCCAAATCGTTACGTTTTCATGCATGGCCGATGACTGGCGAGGGTGGATGGGAAATTCTCGGGACGGAGTGTACCGCGAAACCGGAATCATTACCGAGATCCCCGCAACCGGTCTGCCGATCAAATGGCGTGTCCCAATTTATAGTGGATACGCAGGGCCTGCTGCAGCCGACGGGCGTGTATTTATATTTGACTATCAACAAACTGCAGGGGATGCGTTCAATAGTCCGGGCGAAAGGGCGAATTTGAATGGCAGCGAGCGATTGGTTGCACTTGATGCCACATCTGGAAAAATCCTGTGGACTCATTCATACGAATGTCCATACAGCGTTTCCTATCCGAATGGTCCACGCTGTACGCCAACCGTCGATGACGAACATGTATTTATCTTGGGAAGCGAAGGTAATCTGAAGTGTTTGCAGGTGGAGGACGGTAAAGTTGTCTGGTCTCGCAGCCTGAAACGTGATCTGAAGGCAGTGGTACCCATCTGGGGATTTTCGTCCCATCCTTTAGTAGATGGGGACTTGCTTTACACAATGGTGGGTGGTGAAGGGCAGGGTGTAGTCGCATTCGATAAGCGGACGGGTGATATTCGTTGGCAGACGCTTGATTCAGAAGCGGGTTACTGTCCGCTATCAATCATACACGCTGGCCAGACACGACAACTGATCGCCTTTAACCCGCAAGCTGTTGTCAGCCTGAATCCAGACAACGGAAAGCAAAACTGGAGCATTCCCATGAAGCCCTCGTATGGAATGTCCATTGCCAGACCCATGGTGGAAGGCAACCGCATGTACGCCAGCTCGATCCATAATGAAGCTGTGCTCATCGAATTGTCCAAGGAAACAGCAACAGCAAGGGAATTGTGGCGTGGTGAGCCGAAAAGTGCGGTCCACTGTGCCAATGCGACTCCCCTGTTGATGGATGGGATCATCTATGGAACCGACTGTGTGGAAGGCTGCCTGATTGCGGTGGAGGGAGAGTCTGGCTCCAGATTGTGGAAGACATTTGAAGCAACACAACCTGCTGAAAAACGATTCATCAAACATGGAACTGCATTCCTGACTCGAATCGGTGATTCCAATCGTTTTCTCGTGATGAGTGAAACCGGTGATCTTAAAATCGCAGAATTGAGCGAGAAAGGTTACACCAGTCGGGGAAGCTTTCACGCTATCGATCCGACTGCCGAATGTTTTGGACGGTCCGTTGTGTGGAGCCACCCAGCCTACGCGAATCAGACCGCCTATATTCGAAATGACAAAGAAATCGTAGCTGTGGATCTTGCACGCTGAACCGTGGTCGATTCGACAGTTCATACCAATAACGCTGTCTTGCCGGGTCACACAATCCTACTGCTGATTCCCGTCAATCAGTTGGCAGCAGCAGGTGCGGCTTCAAGAAGGCTACTGATCAGCGGCAACAATTGCTTCTTACGGCTGACGACATTGTCGAGTTGGTAAAGCTTTTCTTCCAATTGGGGATAGTTAATCTCTTCCCAACCCTCTGGCTCGCTGCTCATCAGCAACAAGCTTCCATTGCTACTGATATCTGTAACCAGCAGCGCCGAGAATTCAAGATTGCTTGCAGAGGCCAACGCCTCAAGCGCAGAAGCCATTTCACCTTTTCGTTGCCAAAACAGGTCAAACCCAATTTCCTCGATCTGAGAAATGGAAAATCGACGACCGGAATCATGAAATTCTTTGCAATCCTCGCGCACAACTTCCTCCGGCGTACACGAACGCAATGCTGACCCAACCTGGAAAAACTCGCCTGCATAATCATTCAAATCAACTTCACAAAACTGCTGAAGCCACTCCAGACAATCGCGATCAATATCAGTAGTTGTTGGTGACCGTAACATCAGGGTATCACTGATCATTCCCGAAGCCATGCACAGTGCGATACCCGGCGTTGGGTCAATTTTGGCCTGTCGGTACATGCGTGCGACCAGAGTGCAAGTAGACCCAACAGGCTCCATCGTCAAACGAATGGGACGACTGGACTTCAAAGATCCTCCCAGACGGTGATGATCCAGAACCTCCACAATGTCCGCATCTTCGGCACCCTGAACTGCCTGGGATAATTCATTGTGATCCACCAGCACCAATTCCTGCTGTGGTGGATGCACGAGATCACTTTTGCTGAACACACCGACCAATTCACCGCCGTCCACGATGGGAAAAATGGTCTGATTGGATCGGACGATATGATTCCGAACCGCCGCGACCGGCATCTTGGCAGGCACGGTCATGAAGTTTTTCTCTATGATCGATGAGATATGCTGAGCAGCCTTGATCCGCATGGTCGTAGTTGCAGTGTCATATGGGCTGTTGATCACCGTAACATTGCGAGCCTCTGCCAGTTGCATCAGGCCACTGGAAAGTTCATACCCTCCCGTAACGACCAATGCCCGCACACCCATTTCCAGAGCAGGCAATTGGATGGTTGGGCGATCGCCGCTGACCACCAGCAAACGCTCGGCTGGAAATCGCATCATCCGCTCTGTGAAACCACCGGCACTCATCGCCCCGACCGTTAAGACAAAGTCATCCGTCTGATCCGGATTGACTGCATGCTGAAACTTCCCACCAACAACCGCATTGACCTTACTCAGCGTGCTACTCAGTTCTCGTGAGCGCACAGGATCTACTCCGCCGGAAAACATCAACTCCAGCAGATCGAGCAGCGAAACAATACCCAAGAGCTGATTTTCATCATCAAGCACGGGGATGGCCCGCAGCCCCCCCTCCTGCATACGCTGATACACGTCATAAAAAACTTCATCATGCCGGGCCACGACAGGGTTCCGCGTGCAAACATCCTCGATCTCAGGACGAATATCCATGATGATTCGCGGCGCAGGGAGCCCCGCTTTACGAAGTGCAAATTCTGTCCGCTGGTTGGGAGTCCCACAGCAGGCTGCGACTGCGTCAGGTCGGGTCGTCGCACACAGGAAATCTGCATAGGCAATCGCACTGCAGATTGCATCGGTGTCGGGGTTTTGATGACCGAAAACTAATAAGGAAGACATAGGTACCGGATGCCAGCATTGGTGGCTGTTAGTCACAATGAGGAAGGAGGGCCAAACTCTTCAGTCGGGCTACCTGTAAACGACCCGGATGACCGTCATCGCAGAAGCACTCTGCCGCCGAGACACGTTCATCCTGGGTCCGCACTATTCTTATCGGTCGACCAGAGCCTCTGCGGCCTCCAGAATTTCGTTTGGTTCACTCATTCGCCCATCACCGCTGGCACGGCAGCTGAGCCAGCCCGTGGCAGGCCCAACAAAATGACAACCATCCTCGCGAAGACAGGCGACATTTCGCTGTACTGCGGGCTTGTTCCACATCGAATCACTCATCGCAGGAGCCAACAGAACGGGACTTGTCAGCTGCAAGTACAAGGTGCTGACCAGATCATCTGCCTGACCCAGAGCAAAGCGAGACATTAAATTCGCGGTCGCGGGTGCTACGATCATCAAATCACACTCCTTGGAAAGCTCGATGTGAGCCCCCAGCGGATGCTGCTCCGGCTGAAATACCTCTGTTGCCACACTTTGCCCAGACAGGGCTGAGAAGGTGGATACACCAACAAAATTGAGTGCGGATCTGGTCAAGACCACACGCACCACATACCCGCTTTGAACGAGTCGACTGCAAAGAAACGCCGACTTATAGGCGGCGATGCCACCACCCACGGCGAGCACAATCGCTCGCCTGTTATCAGTCATGATTCAAACCCCCAGAACTCGTACTGTCAGAATTCAGGATCGAGGAATTCAGAATCAAAGGTCAGAAGCTTCAATTTCTGGTCCCTCAGCCGCGGCGATTGTCGCATCGAGATCAGCTATCTGCTCCACCTCATTGTCCATATTCAGCACGATCTTGTCTTGAACAATTTCTTGCAACACGATCGACATTTTGTCGTGTGTATCAACATTCACCAGAGCACGACTGCCCTGATTGAGCTGAACTAAACGCTTTTGAATAAGGGTACTCAGTTTAAATCGGCCACCAACTTTGTTGACGATCTCTTCTTCTTTTAGCTCTTCGAGCATGGATAATTTTCCTTCTGATCTTTCAATATTTGGCAGATCTCGACGACGGCTAGATCGACGGACCCGTTGATGACTTCAAACTGATATCGATGCATTTGTTGCATCTCATTGTGTGCTGTTTCCAGACGTGCACGAATGGCTTGCTCGGTCTCAGTACCCCGCGAACGGAGTCGATGCTCAAGTTCCTTCATCCCGCCAGGGTGTATGAACAGACTAATCGGCGACAACGATTTATCGTCCATTAATGCCAATGCACCCTGAACATCTATCTCCAAAATAACCCAATCCCCGGCATTCAGACCAGTGGTTACCTGCTCTCGAAGCGTCCCATACCAGTATCCGAGCCCGAAAACCTCCTTACATTCCAGAAATCCGCCCGCGTCACGCCGCTGCTGAAATTCCTCGTCAGACAGGAAAAAGTAGTGTTGTCCGTGCTTTTCGCCCTCTCTAGGACTCCTTGTCGTCGCCGAAACACTTAATTTCAGCGGCAAATCACATTCTTTTAACAAATGACGCACAACGGTCGACTTCCCAGCACCACTGGGCCCGGAAAGGATAATCAACCGACCTGACGAACCATCACTCATTACGCTCTCCGACTGCCAACAACGCCTCTTATCATGTCAGCGACGCCTGTTCTGATCCACTTTTATTCGAGATTCTGCACAAGTTCTCGCATCCGCTCAATCGCACACTTGATCTCCACCACGTGCGACGAGATTTCGGCATCTGCTGCTTTGCTTCCAATCGTATTGGTCTCGCGGAACATTTCCTGCAAAATGAAGTCCAGCTTTCTTCCCATCGGCTCTCGAAGTTCTGCTTCCTTTCCAGCCAGAACATCATCGAACATCTGTAAGTGACTTCCCAGACGCGTTATCTCTTCACTGATATCAACTCGATCAGCATAAATCTGGACTTCTCTGAGCAAATCGACCGTCTGTACCTGCTGATCATGTTCCTGCAATACCCGCTGGATCTTCGCTTCCAGGCGACTCCGGTAACTCTCTACCGCCCGCGGGGCAATCTCACGGACGCGTGCCAAACGCTCGGCAACGATCTCACAATCTGCCGCGAGGGTTTCACCCATTCGCCCCCCCTCAGTCAAACGCATCTCATCAAGATTTGAAATGGCTGAACGAATGACTGACTCAACAAAAACCCAGAGTGGCTCATCGTCTCGTCGATCTTCGCGAACTGATCCAATCACTCCAGGCAAAGTCATCAAAGTCGCCAAATCAAGCGTTGGACTCAGTTCCGCATTGAGCTGGACTTCTGCCAATTGGTCAACGTAAGCCTGCAATGCCTGCAAATCTACTGATGGCAGGCTCTCCGATGAAACACGCCGCCAACCGACTGTCAGATGAACTGTTCCCCGATGAATCAAAGAACGAGTCAAAGCCTCGATCTTGGACTCCAGCGTTGCCAAGCTGTCGCTAACCCGCGGAGCACACTTAAATCCACGATTGTTCACGGTCCGGATTTCTACCGAAACCGTTCCTAAATCACCTTGCTCGCTTGCATGACCCTGCCCGGTCATACTTCGAACAATCGACGGCTTGGATGTGGTCATACAAGATTGCTTTACAAGGCTTGGGTGTGATCAATCGCCACAACCATTCAGCGGTCTAAAGTGATGCAAAGACGTCTATTCTTACTTCTTCTCGCCGTCTTTGGCTGCTTCACCTGAATCAGCTTCAGCAGGCGTTTCAGCTGGGGTCGCTGCTTCTGTTGGTGCTTCCGCTGGCGTCGCTGCTTCTGTTGGCGTCGCAGTTTCTGCTGGCGCTTCCGCTGGCGTCGCAGTTTCTGCTGGTGCTTCCGCCGGATTCGCTATTTCTGCTGGCGTTTCTGCTGGCGTCGGAGTCTCTGCTGGCTCACCAATGCTTGGACTCGTAAGCTCGCCGCCCTGAGACAGCCCCGGTACAAGATCAGTGTTGATCTCAATACCATTGTCCGCGTCAGTACCAGTTTCCGCGTCAGGCACAACTCCCACACCGCCCACCCCTTGATCGCCCACCCCTTGATCGCCCGCTGCCTGAACAGCTGCCGTTTGGTCAGGATCCGCCGCGTCATCACCGGACTCTACGTTCAACCACATGGCGAAGGCGCATGTAAAACCCCAGATTGAGGCGACCACAACCGTCACCAACGTAAACGTATCGCCAGCTTTACTACCGAAGGCACTTTGGCCGCCGGGTCCGCCCAACGCTCCTGTCAAACCACCACCTTTACCACGCTGAATAAGAATCAGCATGATTAAGAAGAGTGACAGAAAGGCCATCAGAAAACCGAGCATTCCGTTGGCAAAACCGCCCAACAACAAAAAATTCATGACACTACCGAATATTGAGTTTGAATGTTTTTAGGTTGCGGATTAGCCCGCATTAATAATTCCGAGAAAATCGTCGGCCTTCAGGCTGGCACCACCAACCAATGCTCCATCGATATTAGGTTGCCCCAGCAGCTCCTCGGCGTTACCGGGCTTAACACTGCCACCGTATTGGATCCGAATTTGTGCGGCAACATCGTCGGTGAAAAGTTCACCGAGAAGTTTTCGAATGAAAGCGTGTACTTCCTCTGCTTGTTCCGGTGACGCCGTTCTGCCCGTGCCAATCGCCCAGACTGGTTCGTAGGCGATCACGATGCCTGCAGCACGAACTTCATCAAGGCCGGCAAGTGAACCTCGAATCTGCGTCTCGACAACCTTTTCAGTTGCTTCTGATTCCCGATCCTCAAGGGTCTCACCAACACACACGATCGGGACCAGATTACCTGCCAAAGCAGCATGCAATTTTTCGCTGACCATTTTATCGCACTCCCCCATGATGGCACGGCGCTCACTGTGGCCCAAAATCACGTAGCGGCATCCCACATCGGTCAGCATCGAAGCATTCACTTCACCAGTATATGCACCGTCGTCCGCGGCATACAAATTCTGAGCACCGAGCCCAACGGGGGTGCCTGCGACGGCCTCTGCGACCGTATTCAGGTAAACCGAGGGAGGACAAAGAGCAACTTCGACGCTGGGATCATCCCCAACGCCGCTGACGACTCCTTGAGCGAGCGCCGTTGCATCAGCAGCTCGCATGTTCATTTTCCAATTTCCAGCAATCAATGTTCGACGGCTCAAACCAAAGTCTCCGGGAGCGGTGAAATCGTTTTTCCAAGCAAACTAGCAAGTGATTTCATCTGACTTGCCAATTCATCGTATTGTTCGGGAAGTAATGCCTGTGGCCCATCACTTTTCGCAACCTCTGGACAGTCATGAACTTCAATGTGAACACCATCAGCACCCGCAGCCAAACCTGCAAGAGCACATGGTGGGATGAGGTCTGGACGTCCTGTCGCGTGCGAAGGATCGACAATGATCGGCAGATGCGAGAGCGCCTGCACTGCAGGCACAGCGGCCACGTCAAACAGGTTCCGAGTTGCAGTGTCAAAGCTCTTAATACCGCGTTCGCAGAGTACAACGTTGCTATTGCCCTGCGAAAGAATGTATTCCGCACACATCAGTAAATCGTTGATGGTGGCACTCATGCCACGCTTCAGTAATACAGGTCGAGTCGACTTTCCAACTTCCGTCAGCAAAGCGAAGTTCTGCATGTTTCTGGCACCGACCTGCAGCATATCTGCATACTCACTGACCAGATCGACCAGACGTGGATCCGTCACCTCTGTAACGATAGGAATATTAAATTTGTCACCCACCTCGCGAAGCAAACGCAAACCTTCTTCACCCATGCCCTGAAATGCATAGGGGCTGGTTCGTGGTTTGAAAGCTCCGCCCCGGAACAAATTCGCACCTGACTTGCAAACTGATTCGGCAATGCGAAACATTCGCTCAGGTTCCTCAACGCTACATGGACCTGCGATCATACCAAGATGGCCACCACCGATTTTCACGCCTGAAACATCGATCACACTGGCTTCAGGATGAGCATCTCGGGATGCCAATTTGTAGGGCGGTAGCACGGGAATCACCTTGGCTACACCGGGGATCGCCCGCATGGGCTCCTGCCTCAGTTTTTCCTCGTCACCGATGATTCCGACAATTGTGCGAAATGTGCCTCGACAGAGGTGATGCTGTAGCCCCATCGCTTCGACCCGTTCCAAAACATGGTCGATCTGGTCGTCGGTTGCATCGCTTTTGAGGATCAGAATCACGTATTTGTCGCATTTTTTGAGATAGTTCGATGCTTGTTTCTACGATCAATCTGACAGCGAGTACGTACACCAGACAAATACTGCAGCAGACAACAATGGGAGTCGCATCGAAGGAAGCTCGGCAATTTAGCAGGAGTCAACCTGAATCGTCGAGGCCAATGGGCGGTATCTGTCCTCTAAAACACAGTAAAACTGGGCTTTCGATGGCATTTCCGGTCCCCGGATCATGAGTTAGGAGGCATCCTCGAAGGCTCCAGTGGCATCTGCAGTAGATTTATGGCTATCCTGCTCTGCAGCAAACACGTTGGAAAAACATTCTCCATCACCAACAACAATGTTTTTGATGTCAGGTACGTGGGAGGTCGGATGTGGATGAACACGATGTGAATGATAATCCGAGAATCCATCTGCTATCCGGCATTCTGGCGGGCGGAGCTGCCAATGGAGCAACACATCTGCAACATGCCCTGCGAAAGGCAGGAGTGAATTCCAGCCTTCATTATCCAGCCAAGCTCAAGGTCGGCTCTGAAATCAGACAACTGCAACAAGATGGCTGCCAACCGCTGACTTGGAATATCGGTGGTTTGGATAAGCTCAAACAAAAAATTAGCCATCGTGTCGATCGCCAAATCTTCAAAAGGAAGATTCGTGGCCGTGATCCTGGGCAGGAAATTTTCACATCGCCCCGAGGAGCCCCCCATACACCTTGGCCGCCAGCCCATGTTGAGCCTCAGTCGAACGATATCATCCACCTCCATTGGGTAGCCAAGTTCATCGACTACACCAGTTTTTTTCAATCACTGCCGAAGAACCAACCTGTCATCTGGACGCTCCATGATATGAATCCTTTCACAGGTGGATGCCACTTCACCGAAGGATGCGAGCAGTTCGTTCAACACTGCGGGAATTGCCCACAGTTACCAAATTGCGGACCGGACGATATCAGTCGACACGCTTTTTCAACCAAGATGCAGGCCTTACGTGATGTGAACCTTCATGTTGTTACTGTGAGTCATTGGATGACAGAGCAGAGCAAAAAAAGTCCTATCTTCGAGCAGGCCCAAGCATTCCACCATATCCCGTATGGGCTTGCGATGGATGTGTTCAAACCTGTCAACAAAAACGAGGCCCGTGAGCAGTTAGGAATTGATAAGGAAGCTTTTGTATTCTCGTTTGGTGCTGCTGACATTCGAAATCGACGAAAGGGCTTGGCACCTCTGTTAAAATCGCTGGAGGTAATTTCAGATTTTCCGAATACGCTGGGCATGATGTTTGGTGGAGGTGATATACCGAACGTCGAGCATGCACTCCCTGAGTTGCGAATGATGGGATTCATACGCGATGTAAAGCAAATGGTTCTCATCCATTCCGCTTGTGACGTTTTTGTCATGCCATCCCTTGAAGACAATCTTCCATTCACATGCCTTGAGGCACTAGCCACCGGCATCCCCGTCGTTGGCTTCGACGCTGGTGGCGTGCCCGACATGGTGCGACCGGGAGTGACAGGCTGGCTTGTTCCAGCGGGCGATTCGCTCGCCATGGGCAAGCAACTGAAATACGTAGCTGAGCATCGTGATGAAGCGGCAAGACTTGGACAGCAAGCCAGAGAAGTTGCCGTTCAGGAGTATTCAGAGGAGAGAGAAGTCATCGACTACAAGAAACTTTACAAAGAAGTGCTGCAACAGCCATCCAAGCGTTAATGCTGTCGAGGAATGCATGGGCACCCAGCGAACCTCTCCAAATAAATTCTCAAGAATTACAAAAACAAGCACCGGCATCTGTTTGTTTGTTCCACTGCTCATGTTTACTTTCAAACCTGAGTAACCCCGCCTCGAACCCAAGGCTCAGCTCATGACTCAATCCGATTCCATTCCACCAGCAGGTAAGCAAGACCCAACAACAGATATGTCAAACCGTGGTACACCACCTGCAGGTGCAACCTCCGTCGGTCGCGTGCAACCTGCAGATCAAGCTGATCAGGCACAACTCACGCAATTTGTCACAATCATAAGAAACGCTGAAGAACAGATTGGTGAACACATCATTCGTGCCCTGCAACATTCCGACACCGTGGCCGTGATGACAACTCTGGCAATCGGACCGGACGGAAAACAGCGTGTCATCTCTGCTGCACTCAACTCGCAAAGGATGCAGCAGGTGCAAGAGATTCTCAACTCAGCGCATCAGGAACGAATCGAAGAAGAACCATGTGTCGGATTTCATTGCCTCGTCGAGGCAAAAAAAGTTACAGGGAAAGCAACAGTTTCGACTAACAAGAAACCAGAAACAGGAGCAATGGATCGTGAGTGATGCACCATGTTGCTTCTAAGCCGTGATCACGATTAACTTTTCCGCGACCTGTTCGCTCAAGACAGTCGTACGCCCCTCAATCTGGACCGTGGTTGTTGCTGCAAAAGGTGCATGTTCAATGACCTGCCCAACTGCAGAGAGATTCAAACCAGAATCGGTCAAGAAACGCAGAAATTCACTCGACTGTTCGAGAACTCGCACAAGTCTGAATGCACTCCCAACCGGCCATTCGGTCAACGCTTTTCCCGCTGCGGCTTCAACGGTGCCATCGCTTTTCGGAATTGGATCCCCATGCGGATCGGTCTGAGGATTGCCCAGATAGTCGTCAATTCGATCAACCAGACGATCACTGACGGCGTGTTCCATGTGCTCAGCCTCTTCGTGCACTTCATCCCAAGACAACTTGAGAGTATGTGCCAGGAAAAGTTCAATCAAGCGATGGCGTCTAAGAACTCGCAAGGCAAGTTTCTTGCCACTCTGCGTCAGCCGAACCCCTTCATAAGGTGCATATTCGACTAAGTCCGCATCACGGAGTGTTTTAAGCATGGCGCTGACGCTACCCGGAGAGACCGTCAGTTGCTGCGCGATCGCACCCGTGGCCACGACTTCAGTTGAGACGTGCCCCCCCAATTGATAGATCGCTTTGACGTAATTCTCCGTTGTCAAACTTGGCATGAAGTAAATTCCTCTCAAGTCGCAAAGCCCGCGAGTTCCGCGGCGCGACGCACTCGATTGATCCCAATGATGTACGCTGCAGTGCGCAATGAGACATTCGCTTGCTGCGCCGTTTGCCATACCTCTTCAAATGCCTGAGTCATGGTGTGATCCAATTCCTGCCGCACCCGATCAAGCGGCCAGCGATAATGCTGTCGATTTTGCACCCACTCAAAGTAGCTGACAGTCACACCACCCGCATTGGCCAAAATATCAGGCAGTACCGTGACCCCTCGCTCAGCAAGGATTTTGTCGGCGATAGGATAAATCGGACCGTTGGCAGCCTCAACAATCACTTGCGCCTTGATTTGATCGACATTCTCCGCAGTAATCACCCCTCCAAGCGCCGCTGGAATCAGGACCTGAACATCGTCTAAATACAGCAGCGCATCGACCGGCAAATGCTCACACTCGGTATACCCCTCAAGCAAGCCTTGAGGGTGCTCAATCTTGTGATGCAGAATTGCTGCGACATCCAGTCCATCCGCGTGATAGTAAGTCCCCGTGATATCACTGACAGCAACAACCGGGAACTCTGATTCATAAAGGTACTTGGCGGCATGGGTTCCAACATTGCCGAAGCCCTGAATTGCAATTTTAGTTTGAACTGGCTCCAGACCCAGCCGTTTTGAAAGCTTGAATGTCAGCGCTCCGACACCACGACCGGTCGCTTCCTCGCGACCTTTGGCTCCGTACTCTTCAACTGGTTTTCCTGTGATCACGGATGGGTTGAAACCGTGGTACTTTTCCCATTGATTGCGAAACCAAGCCATCACCCGATGGTCAGTACCCATGTCCGGCGCAGGTATATCAGTATCAGGACCAACGATGTCGTGGATTTGGTCGACGAACGCACGCGTCAAGCGTTCCACTTCGCGCTGACTGAGTTTGGACGGATCGACACCGATGCCGCCTTTGGCTCCACCATAAGGCAGATTCACAACCGCGGTCTTCCAAGTCATCAAGCTGGCGAGTGCACGCACCTCATCCAGATCAACCTCTGGGTGATATCGCAATCCACCTTTCATCGGGCCACGGTAATGATCGTGTTGAACGCGAAACCCTACGTAATTCGCCAACTGCCCATCATCACGTTCAATCGTCACCTGCACCTGCACCTCGCGATGCGGCATCAACAATGCTTCACGCAGTCGTTCGTCAATTTCCAGATGCTCAGCGGCAACGTCAAAGAATTGCTGAATTGCTTCAAAGGCTCGCA
The DNA here is from genome assembly GCA_002689655.1 of Rhodopirellula sp. Lineage (GTDB taxonomy): Bacteria > Planctomycetota > Planctomycetia > Pirellulales > Pirellulaceae > Rubripirellula. The sequence goes on from NZHC01000090.1 coordinate 18,938, forward strand.
TGCGTATTTCCAAAAGCCATCGGTTCTAAAACAAGAGGATACCACGCAGATGCTCGATCACGCACCGGTGACGTTGCATTTTAGTATCACCTGTACCCATGGATTGGTTCATGAATTGACCCATGAGTTCACAAGATCGCTGAGTCAGATGGATGTTTCCTAAACTGGTGAAGTAGACGCACTGGCTAAAAATCAGGCAGATCTACGCTGAGAGAACTCAACCTGGGCTGATGCCAAGGCAATCCAACAATTGATTTCCGAACTCCGCGGATACAAACCCGGTTCTACCCGATGGTGCTGCAATCCTTTGTCCGCTTGGTCAGCAATGACGTTCCGGACCGCCTGATGGATTGAACTACGCTTCGCCATTGCAATGGACTCGGCACTCGTATACCCAGCAGCGACCAACCACATCGAAGCCTGCTCACCCAAACCCTTGACCTTCACCATCAGGGTGGCCTGGCTTTGCCAGCGAGTGAGGATTTGCGTTGTTACCCCGTCTAGCTTCATGCGTTCTTTCAGCTCGCCAGGTGAATCGTGAAGAAGATCCCTCAGCCGCTCAACACCTACCTCGACCATGCGTTGTGCAGCACAGGCGGGGATAAATGGAACTGAAAAAACCGAATCTTTCGCTGAAAGTTCTCTGACTTTTGTCGGCGAATCCGTGGATTCTCCTATCGACTTCCTTTCGCTTTGGTCCGCACGACCAATCCAATTCACGGCAACCTGCGTATCACCGCTGAGTTGAGGTGGTCGCCATGCTTTTTCAGATTGATAGATATCAGCGACTCGGTGCACGATATCGATCTCTGCGGGAATCTGACGAACCAGCTTCCCCTGATTTGCATACTCACCAATCATGGCGATGATCTCTTTTTGGTCCCTGCGGGCACCCAAGTATTGCTTTACCCACCCCAAAGGTGCACGGCACGCTGACGTGAGCATCGAAGGTGAAACTAAATGAACCGGGAGCTTTTTTTTTCGATCATGCTCAGCTTCTTGAGCTGCCCGCTCCAACACCCGCGCCCAGCCAGTAATCGCAAGCCCAAAGATTTCAGCGAGTGAATTTTTTGCTTCCACACTTAAACCTTTTCGCGGATTGCCAACCGAGCTAATTAAATCGTATTGATCAAGCAGGACATCGAATTTCTGATTTGCGAAGTGTGATCCATGCAGCATCGATTCACCCAGCCAACTAACTCGATTGGATAGCTGAAAAATCACTTCCATCTGGCTGCGACGCCAAAGTTGGTAGATCTCAGCGTACGCTTGGTAAATGCTCTGCTCGATTGGACGGTGCAGAACTTTTTCCAACTCCGAATGTTCGGTGTGCAAGGGCTGGAATGGGTCGGTAAAATAGTGGCTCAGTACACCCGCGGCATGAGCAGCATCAGAAAAACGGTTCGTCCTCAAGTAACGCTGCATTCGGTCGTACCACTTGTGAGCCATGCGTGGTGCACCACCCCAATAACCATCTTTGACGTGAATTACATGATTCTGGTAGTCGCGAAAACGGGTATCAGGATCCGTGGCTCCAAGCAGATAACGTCGATGATGCCGCAGCAAGACTCGCACCAAACGCTTGCCAGCAGGCGTCTGGACAACCGGTAAGGCATCCAACGCAAAGTAGTGATGCGTACTGCTGCAATGCACTCTCTGTAAAATCGAAAGCAGTGATTTTTGCAAAAACATGATCGACGACTACTGCTTCCCTGCGGATACAACGTGCGCAATCGGCGGATTGTGGACGGTGCGCAATGACACCGGATTGTGCCAACCAATCATGATTTAAAGCAAGATGAATTGTTGCCGAAAAGATCTGAGAATGCCGGTCCTCACCCGAGCACGACAAACCAGGATTCACCTGGGCTTTTGACGCACGATCTTGCGCGTCGCAGACACGAGCTCCGCAACCTCAGCAGGGCGTGGATCAGGTGCAATCTGAGTGAAATAATTGTCATCGATCCCGAGGCTTTGCCTGCGTTCTCGCAGAATTTCTGGATCCATGTCGAGGAAGTTTCCAGAAAATTCAAAGTCGCGATCCCAAAGGATAGCGTCAGTCAGATAGTCAATCACGCGTTCCCACTGATGCATATCTCCGGAAGCCTCGAGGGGTAATTCCTCCAAATTCTCGAAGTCCCCTTCTGAAATGGTGACCGAGTGAAATGCAGAAGCTACAAGATGTCGCCAACCTGGTCGCTCGACCCATCTGGCATGTTCAGTCGACTGCGGAAAATCTACCTCGATTGCAACATGATCACGAACATCCTTGAAGATAGCAGCGACCGTTGCTTCAAGCGGAGCCGAAAGCTGCGGGGCATCACCCGAGTCAGTAAGCAAATGGGCTGCCACATCATGCAGCAACGCAATTCGCTGAGAAGAGGTAAGCTGATCAAAGACTGCGATTCCCGACTCGCAAATGGCACCTCCGGCAGGATCATCATCGATGTGCAAAGACAGCACGTCGACCATTGTGTCAATGGCCTCGCGTACCAAGGTTGCTTCATCACCTTGTAGTGTTCGATCTCCGCGACTCGTGTGCCACATTGCAACGTGGCCCCCCGGCCGTCCATGTCTCGTCTGCACATACACTATCACCACCGCATCACCACCGCATCACCACCGCATCACCACCGCATCACCACCGCATCACCACCGCAGTTTCACTCTGCAGAAGCAAAACGCAATTGGACCTTGCGTCCGGATCATCATAACCAAGACAGATCCGAAAGTTGACGAGGGAAACCGATTTACGGCGACTTTACTGAAATCTCGTTAACTGCTTTCCCAGCAATGACTAAGGGCGTGAAGCGGCAGTCGAAGTAGAAAAAGTGGCCCCGTTTTCTCGCCGCAACGGCCGCATACGAGGGCGTCGCCGCGATAATTCTGCCGAATCGGTGTGGTCAAAATGAACATCCATTTGGGGATACGGAATTGAAATCCCCGCAGAATCCAAATTCTGCTTCACTTCACCAAGCAGACACTCCTGAGCCGCCCAATAATCAGAGACTGCGACCCAAACACGAACTTTCCATTGGACCGCGCTATCTCCCAGGCCAGCCAGAATGACCGCCGTGCCGCGTCCTTCCCCCATAATGGTTTGCGACTTCAACGTATCAGCCGCGGCCTGGAGTGCCGAACGCGTTTCCGTTAACTCCGCGTTGTAATCCACCCCCACAACCACTTCGATTCGTCGATGGGGATGAAAGGAAACGTTTTCAATCGTGCCCGCAGAAATTGCCCCGTTTGGCACAATGATCCGCCGATTGTCAGCCGTATCAATGGTAGTATTGAACAGATCAATTTCATTTACTTTTCCGGTAACTCCACCAGCGGTAATTACGTCCCCCACTTTGAATGGACGAAACACCAACATCAACACACCTGCGGCAAAATTGCTAAGTGTTCCCTGAAATGCCAGACCAATAGCAAAGCCCGTAGCAGCCAGCATCGCAGCCAAACCACCGAGAGGGGCTCCTAACTTGGAAAGCACGGCCGCTGTGATACTGCCCAGAACACAGTAAAAAATCAGCTTACCGACAAACTTGCCAAGGGTTTCATCCACACGGCGACAAATCGGCCGGCTAATCACCTTGGACAAGTATTGAGCGATCAAATACCCCAGAAAGACGACAGCCAATCCCAGAGCTGCATAAATAACTGCTGGCCCGAGGTGCTCGGTGGCGTAAACTTTCAAACCTGAAAAATCACCTTCACCAACCTGCACAATGGCCGCTTCGGTTGCCATTGCAATTCCACCATCGATCACTTCAGCCTGCTGGGTCACGCCGAGATCCTTTCCTGTGTCTCACATCAGGCACGCGCGCCACCGAAGGGTGCACCGCAGTCCCGTGCCATCAATTCCATCCACCTATAAGGCGTTTGGCTGGTCACAGTAAAGACTAGACACGCACAATTAATGACTCACAGAGACACTATTTTGACGTGAAACTAGTTTGAGATAATCGGTAGATCACTGTGCATCTTTCCAGCATCCCCGGAGTTCCCGGAGCCTGGTACCTCAGCCGCATCAGGATCCTCATACCGTGAAACATCAAAATGTTTAGAGTAGGTTCCAAAGTCATTGAACGCGTATTTCTTCGCCCAGCGATAAACAAAACTCCGTTCCGGTATTTCATCACCCGGCTGAAACTGACTCCTCCTTGGAGTCACTTTCTTCAATTCGTCGATCACCTCGCTGCGAACCGTTGTATCACGGGCGTTATGCTTCTCCGCCAATTCCACCAAAAGGTCAGGTCGTTCCATGATCACACATCCCCGCGTGTGCTGCGCTGTTAGCTCACGAAAATCACTCAGAAACGACGACTCGTTCATTGTTTGCGCCAATGGTTTTTCATCGTGAATGGAATCTGTCGCGAGTTGGATCACAGGACAAGGTTCAATGTCACCCCAAGGTCCAACATGATGAGTGAATCCAGTGGCTGCCGGGCAGAGTGCGTTGCCTGCATCATCATGATAAGCGTCGATGACAATAATTGGTTTCGTGGCTCGCGTATCAACAACGAACTGCCTCACACGCCGCTGCTCCTCGCTCGACAATGCTAGCTGTGGATTCGGCTCAGGACCAACAGGACGATAGATGTGATACCAACAGTACATGACTCCCATCTCAATCAGACGATCGACCCAAGCATTGTTAACAAGGTCTTCAATGTTGCTTTTACACACGCTGGTACAGACACCGACCAGTAATTTGTTGCGGAGAGCGGCTTCCAAACCTTGCATCGTGTGATTCAAAACCTCGGCACGACCACGTCGAGAGTCACTTATGATCTCAGTACCTTCCACGCTTATGAGCGGCGTAACATTACCGAGGCGTCGCAGCTCAGCAGCAACTTCGTCGGTAATGAAATGTCCATTCGTAAAGACCTGAAAATAGACGTCACGGTTCGCTTCAAAAATCTTCATCAGATCTTTGTGCATGAAAGGCTCACCACCAAGGATGCCAAAAAAGCTGTTGCCCATCGCCTTGGCTTCAGCAATGGTTTTATTGGCAGCCTCGACTTCGATACGATTCTGCTTTGATCCCACATCAACCCAACATCCTTGGCAACGCAAGTTACAACTATTAATCACCGACATGTAAAGGAACGGCGGAAAGAATTCACCTTTCTTCAAACGTCGTTTATGTCGGTGAACGCTCCAAAGCCCTCGCGCCCCCAANGTCCATGCCGCTTTCCAAAGCAGACGTTTGTCAGTTTCCTTCAAAAATCGTTGAGCTAGTCGCAAGTACATGGTTGAGCGGTTTACCCGGTTACGAGAATTCAGGAGCAGAATGCAGGTCTGAGGACTGGAATCGGTGGATGTCAGTCAATTGGTTCCATGCCCATTGTCACGTCAGTATTAGGTTGAAGGAAGTCCTCGCCTGCACAGGAAGACCGAAATATGCCTTAAAAGGCCGCGAATTCAGCAGTAGTACCTCTAGACACCCATCGCTCCAGTGTACGGGTTCGACAAAAAAGTACACAAACTGGCTGCTCGGCATCGGCCCCATCAGGGCTGTATCGCACACTGTTCAGCAAAAAAACGATCCATCGTCGAATAAAAAAACCGACAGACCCATTGGATCTGCCGGTTTTTGGAATAGCAAACAGAGTCTTTGCTCAACTCACTTACTGGCTTCCTTATTTTTTTTCTCGAAGCCTTTTCCAAATGCTTTGTCGGAGAAAACGAGCTTCATTCGGGCTGCATCATCCTTGGCCGAGGCCACTTTGTTTTTGCAACCGTCGCAGCAAAAGCCAACTTCTGTACCGGCAATTTTGACCATTTTTCCGGCTTTCACGGCACCGCCGCTGAATGGGCAGCCTTTTTGAGTGTACTGCTTCGTCGCAACCAGCTGGTGATTCGCGCGTTCCGAAAACTGCTTTGTATTGGATGCGAACTTGCCAGCACAGCCACCACAGCAGAAGTACACTTTCCCATCTTTATAATCTGCTGATTTAGCTGCATTGGCAGCCTTATTAGCGACGACACACTGCACGTTCTTCAGATCTACGTCACCAGCAACGACCGTCGCCCCAGCAACGATACAAATAGCCAAAAACGTCGTGAAGGTTTTCATACTTTGGATTCTCCTAAANAGGGTGGATACAGATNNCTGTGNAANGANTTACACGAGCATAAACACAGCAGCATACCGAAATCAATCAATTCGGCAGGTTTTCTTCCAAAACCATCCGTAAATAACTACGCGACTCTGGCTGCTGCAATCCCAAGTGCCCAGCAATCATCTCAATTTTTGCACGAGCTTGCTCAACATCTTCCTGCTTCTCAACCATGACCTCCACCTCGACGAAGAACCCCAAGCCATGAACCTCGTCAATCACCACCCCAAACGGCCCTGTAGTAGCACGAGCACAAAAGGGGCGTCGTATTTTTCTCACAGTCGCCACCTCTTTAAAACCCAGATGCTCCAACAACTCGGCTGTCTGAGTTCCGTCTTGATCTCCCGGGTCCAGACGCCACTCCATTTCACGCCTCGCTTTGACCGTGCCCGGTAGCTTTGGACCTTTGTAGGTGATCATGGGAACATCNCCGATGCGGCGAATGCGAAAAGCTTCGTTTGTGGTAGCAAAGTCACGGCATGGATGGTTGTAATACGTATCAGCATGATGCTCGATTGCTTCTTCAACCGCGGCACAACCGTGCAGTGCTTTTTCAAATGACTCCAAATCCTGCAGACGATATTTTTGCTCGACTTCGTAAGTCATGATTCAATTCCTCGTTTCTTCGTTCGCTGGATCGCCGGAGCTTTTCCTGCGTTTGCCAGACGGTTCCAACACTAATCTCCCCAGAGGTGTTGGCGTTCCCTCACTGGTAATCCACACGTTTTGATCTTGGTCCACAGCGACGGCTTCGACTTGCCGCCACTTGGGCAAATCAAATGCATCGGGAAGTTGCTGGAATTGTTGTGCAAGCGGCTGCCGTCGCTGTGATGCACGAAAACAAAAAGCCTGAAGATAATTAGTCACCCAGAGATCTCCAGTGGACGCATCAAAGTCTGCGGCGGTCACCAATGGCAAGACAAGTGTGGCAATTTTGGTCGCCGTGACGTTTACGTCAAATTCTTTTTTTGATTGTGGTGGCAACGGAACAACGTAAACACCTGATTGCGGAAGAAAACTCTTGGTCAACAGCACGATCTGCTGCCTGACGCTATCGACAGCAACGGCCTCGCAATCGCGAGCCCCATCAGGATAACGTACCGTGATGCGACTGACCTTCTTCACCGAATCTGACTCAAGTGGATCAGGCTCGTCCAGCAAGAACAGGTGAATCTTGGATCGTTGCCGATCATTGTCTCCACAATCTGCGATCAGCAATCGGGCTTTGCCACCGCTTGAGAAGGTACAACAATCCTCCCAATCGTTTGCGTCAATATCCTTAAGTTTCACCTTGGCTGTACGGCGACCAGTTTTGTCATAGGCATACAACGACGCCCGATCTCCTGAATCGTTGTGAGTCCAAAAGTACCCTTCGCGGCGCAAAGAACTCGCCAACCCACTGCTTTCAGTAACACTTTTATCGTCGAGGTACACGTGATTGCCAGCTTCCTCTTGTGTGACCTTTTTATCCTCGGTGTTTCGCTGATTGTCCTGTCGCTGATTGTCTTGGGGGGGTGCCTCGGCAGACGAACAGCCTGAGTTGCAGAACATCATCGCTATTACACAGCACCAGAACCTGAAGCGGCTCGGCTGCTTCCGACAGACAAGATGCGATACCCGCACGATCAAGACCTGACCAACTGTGCGTGAATCGTGTGTGGTGCTTTTCATGACAATTGGAATCCAAAAACTCTTTTTCATCGAAGATGTTCGGGTTGGTCAGTCGCCGCAACAGCAGCATTCAACACCGACTTCAGCTGCTGAGCGACTCCGACAGCATCATCGCTGTCACGAATAGCTCCGGTGACTGCAATGCGATGCATTCCGCTGCGAACAACCTGATCAACATTTGTCAGGTCGATGCCACCAATCGCGAATGCAGGAATCTGAATTTCGTCAACCACCTGAGTTAAAAAATCAGTTCCCACAAATTCTGTGAAGCACTTGGTCTTGCTGGAAAAGACCGGTCCGCATCCGATGTAGTCTGCCCCATCTTTCACCGCATCGCGAGCCTGCTGAATTGAATGGGTCGAGACGCCCACGAGGCGATTCCCAACGATCCTCCGAGCATCAGCAACTGACAGCTCTTCCTGTCCAACATGCNCCCCGTCCGTATCCGCAGCCAACGCGAGGTCAGCCCGATCATTCATGATGAAGACTTTGCCCAGCCTGCGGGCAATTTCAGTACCCACTCTTGCCCGGCTGATCAGCGTTCGATCATCAGCACTGCGATCTCGCAACTGGATAACGTCTACCTCACCAACGAGCAGCTCTTCAACTTTCGCTTGAAAACTGGCATGGCTACTACCACAGCTCATTAAGGCGTACAGAGTGGATGATCGCAAACCGCAATTTTGACCGGGTGTTACAACACGAAGCTCCAGTGCTGCACTGGCTGTGTAGCAGCGATAACGGAACTGTTCCAACTCTGCAGAGATCGAAGGATCAATCGTTTTTGTGTATTCTTCCAAAACTCGGAATGACTGCTGCGTTCGGGCAGCTGCTGCCGCAACGACATCAGCTAGATCGGCCCGTTGATATTCTCCTTTCCCCATAATTTCGGTGCCCACATCCTCGCCGGTATTACGAGCTCTCAGCAGAGAAAGACGTGAAATCGATTTCAAGGCACCTGCGAGACCATGCCGCTGGCTCTTGAATTCAGATGTCAACTTGGAATCGTCTAAAACAAATCGGGCTATCTCCTCCATCGTACGAAGACCCTCTCCAGCACGATTCGCAGACGCGTCCAGAATGCGGTAGACGGAATTACGGGTCTCTTCATTCATGGCATTCATGGCCTGTGACAAGTAGTTGCCGGCTATTCACGACTGATCGTACTGTTTGATTTGTGTTCAGCATTTTAAGGCGTGATTCAAAATTATGTCAGGATGGAGTTTCGCTCCGCCAACCCTCGGCGGAACCTGGAGATGGAGACCACAAACTCACCAGCCCTAGAGTTTCCGCGGACAACTTCGCCTAGAGCCGAGCTCCAGCCCCAATCGAATCTGCTAAGGGAGCAGGAGTAAGATCCAGCAACAGGGCCGGTCAACGGCTGCCAAGACCGCTTGAGCATCAGCAGGGAACCAAAATGGCGGCCGTCAGGAATACCAAATTGTGGTCAAACTCGCTGATATGACGCGAAAATTGAGTCGGGTTCGCAATCTGGTATTTGTGTCTCGTTGTCACAGAGCAGGGAAGCATGATAGGCTAGCTAACCAACGCCCTCGTAGCTCAGCTGGATAGAGCAGCGCATTCCTAACGCGCAGGTCGCAGGTTCGAATCCCGCCGGGGGTGCTTCCTCTGGTCACCGCTTGACCACGCACCACCAGTTGACTCTCCGCGGTGGTTTTGGAGCGGTTCTAAAAGGTGCGTTTTAACGCCTTTTGTGGCAACGCTCGGTATCAGGCGACTCTCTGCTGTGCCTGCTTCCGCCCCTATTAATCGGTCAAAACGCATCGGGTGACGAACTCCGTCGGCTCTGCTCTCTGACTCTCTCATGCTTTAGACCGCATAAGTTAGCGAAGTCGCTTTCCGGTGGTGCGGGGGAGATTCGAACTCTTGCATGCCATTGATGGAATGAATCAGTAACTCTGAACAAAACCCAAGCCTTGGTAGTTAAGGCGTCATTGCGACGAATCGTACATCGGAGAAAGGACCGAAGCGACTTGGATCCCAGCCGGAATCTAGTCGGTCGATGCAACTTCCGCGAGTTTGAGGGAACGCCAACTCCCGTCGGTGTGTCAGGATGGAAGCTGCCCGTTTGTGCTCCAACTTGACTTCGCTTTTCTCATTCTTTGCGCGTCTCTTTGCGGCGTGCGGCAAGAGCCAACGTAATTTCATTTTTTGCAAATCTCTGCTTCACGCGCGACTCCAAGAGCAGATACTTGTCGATGTCGGACATAAAANTCGCGGCGATGNTAGCGGCAAGAAGCTTCGATTTTGACTCGGTTGTCGCGCGACCGCTCGCCGTGTCATCCGTACCTCGAATGCCAATAACACTCTCCGCAAGACTCTTCCATTCTTGCCTGAGCGCCGTCGCTTCTTCACGGCGCTGANCAAGATCCGGCTTTTCCATGTTGTTGACCAGACGATCGTAATAACGATTGGCGATTCGAAGCGTCTTGTTCCAGTCGATCGCGTCCTTCCAAAATAGATTCACCATTTTGCCAGCCGCGGCGAGACCGGGTGCGCAGGCGAGGTAGGCGATCTTCTCTTCCTGATTCGTTCGAATGACGAGCAGTGAATCGAGATAGGCACAACGTTCGAATAGGTCGACCTTTTCACTCAGTCTCGCTCGGGAAGGTAAAGATCGGAGCGCATCGAGATACCGCTTGGCCCGCACTGCTGACGGATCCGTTTCACGAATGAAAACCTCCATTGCCGCGCAGTTCAATTCTTCGAGCATGTAGTTGCATTGAGCGTGTACCTTGCTGGGCCCCATACCGATGAGTCTGGCGAGTTTGAAGCAGGCAAGGAGATCTTTCCACGCTGCCTCTTGGCTGCCTTCCCCCAGATTCAGCATGGCGCGGAACCGCAGAGAATGAACCATGTAGGGCATCTGGGTTGTCATGGGATCCATTGCGGCGACAAGCGGCAATGGATCAACGTCATCCAAACCTCGCGTCATGATCGGCGANTAGAACCGGTCGCGTTTGGCCGCCGCAGCAACAGTTTTCAGAGGTTCGTCATCGCCATNGAGCACCTTGGCAACTTCCGGGAATTCCGATCGTGTCCACGGACGCGGATCGTCTTCGATAAATGTTAGGACGAGCTCAACTCGTTGCCTCTCGGCGTCAGTCGAGGGATCCGCGACCCCGGCGGCAAGGTTGCGGACATAATTGCGATCTCTCGGTGGCGGCGTCCTTGCAATCTCCTGGAAGTACTCCGGCGGCATTTCCCACGCCTCCAGCGGCCTCATCGCCTCGCAGAGCAAAACGCAGGCGTTGTTTTCAGGGGTGACGCCCTGCTTCATTCGCCCGTTGATGCCCGCCGGGTAGTCAACCGTACCATCGGTTCGTAGCGGGCCCGTCAAAAAGGTCGTCTCCCGGTCGATCTTGATCCGTGATTTCGTCGAATCATTGCCGTCAGCGTCCCGAACCAATGGTGCAAAGACGGAAAGTGACATCAAGAAAATTGGATGCCATTGCTTGAAAATACTGAATTGAATCATGAAGCTGAAACGCTCAACTAAACGCAGCATAAACAAATGTCCTAGCCAACCTATCCAGTGCATCCGCAAATGAAAACGCTCGAAGCTCAATTGATGCAGTATCGACATCAAAATGCGGAGTTACCCACGGAATCAATGGCAGAGGCTCTGGCTTAAGAAATCAATATCCTGATTGTAACGTACAATTGGACTTGGCACCTAGAAAGCTCGCCTAGCTGAAATGATTCCGAGTAAGGTTAAGACGAAGTTAAGAACATGTAGTTTCAANATCGCAAATTAAAACTGACCTAGCCCCTTAGCCGAGTCCACACGTGGAGTTAGTATCGATGTACTGGGCTCTTTTCAGTAGTGAACAAATTATGCCACTTCCCCGCTGCACACCCCAGTTCAACACCCGAGCGATCCGCCACAACTCGATCTCATTCAGTCTGTCCGGCCCTGACTCAACGCGCGGCAAAAACAGAATCGCCTCTTGAATATCCGGGGCCAGGTTGGTCAGCGACNTGATGTGCGTCATGCGGGCGGTGGTGATGTTGGCGTACTGAGCAAGTTCCGACTGGTCTTTGATCACGCCGTCGCGAATGAACTGGTCACACTGGATGGCGAGTGCCATGACTTGGGACACACAGGGATCTGACCTTGCTTCTCAAAAAAGTGTTACCGCTTCACTTGAGTTTTTTGCGCAAAACGGCAACCTCCATTACCAGTGCAGGCTCCAGTTCAGCAAGTCGGGCGGGAATATCCATTGATCCATGCAGAAGGGTTAGGACGATGATTTTTCCTCGGACGCCGGTCTCGCAGACGAGCACATGTTTCTCGATACGATAGAATTTCAGCGAGGCGTGAAAGGGTGGTTCTTCGCGTAGCAGATCAGGATTTTCTTTCAGGCGATTGATTCCTGATTCAAGTTTATCTAGATATTGATTGGCAACCCGCCTTCCAAACTGTTCGACGGAATAAGTTTCGATTGCAACAAGATCGCACAGCGACCGCTGCGTCATGTGCAGAGCGACCGAACGAGATGATTTCTTGGCCACTTACTTGACCTTCTTCATCAGGCTTCGCAGATCGCCTTTGAATGGGACCGTGCGTCCTGCAGCAGCGTCCTCATAGCCTTCGAGAATCGCATCGCGGGCAGCAGCAGCCTCCTGACGAACTTTCTGTTGTCGAAGTAGATCACGCACAAACTCGCTGGGGGTTGCGTAAAGAGTGCCGTCACCAGAATTCGCGTCGACGAATGCTCTTAGTTCATCAGTGAGCGATAGGTTGATTGAGTTGGGCATCTGATTTTTCCTGGTAGTTGGTCACTTCATCACATTACTCAATATGGCGAATAATGGCAATAAATAACAAGTCGTTTCGACCGCGTGGCTGGGTTCGAATCCTATTCTTTGGCGCAGAGACCGAAAGCAACACTCTCGCCATCACTCTCAGTCAACAAAGAGCTTGCGTAAAGCCTGCGAAAGAGAGCTAGTTCGAAGAGGGTTGCTTTGGGCGTACTTCCTCCGGCCACCGCTTGACCACGCACCACCATTTGACTCTCAACGGTGGTCACAAAGCCCCCTCAAAATCGCCGTTGTAACATGTTTTGCGGCAATGACTTACGCCGACCGTTAGTTGAGTAAGACTCTCTGCTGTACCTGCTTCCGCCCCCGTTCATCGGTCAAAACGCATCAGGTGACGAACTCCGTCGTGATCTGCTCTCTGACTCTCGCCTGTTTTGGGCCGCGTAAGTTAGCGATGTCACTTTTGGGTGGTGCGGGTGAGAGTCGAACCATCGCGAAGGGTGATGACCGTTAAGTAAGAACCAGTGAGTCGATCTCAAGTGTCCATGACGAAGTGCCGGATGAGATTTCTAGCCAAGCGCGGGTGGTGCAGCGTTGCGCCAAAACGGTCTTCCAAGATTCAACACAAGCTCGCTAACCTTTACGCATCCACTTCTTGGTTCAATCCCTGTGCCAACCCGCCCCAATCGCGTTGCTTACATGTTTTCGAGAAAAATCGTGCGGTGGCGTCTTTCGCTAAGGCTACTCACCACCACCGCACACCACGTTATTCGCCCACCGACAATTCCGTCGGCGGGCTGGAGAATCGGGTAGTCCCTGTGTGGGCACGGCCGCTGGAGCCGTTTTAACGGCCGCAACGATTCTGGCCCAAACAGTCTGCTTCCACCGCACACCGTACGGGGGCTTGCGACTCGAAAACCGTTGTTGTTGTTCTCGTTCGCCGGGTTGTTGTCGTTCCGGTTCGACGACGACAAGTTGTTGGAGTTGTTATTCCAGTTGCCGCCGCGGATCCCGCGATTCGACGAACCCTTGATCCCGATTCCCCTCCCTATCGTCTGCGGCTCAACACCGCTCGACGTAGACCCACACTTTGCGCATGTTTTGTATGTGCGACCCACGCCCGCACACTCNTAGTCAAAGTTGCTGCGGGCAAACGCCCCTGGCCCACCTCCCACCGCATCGCTCGAAATTTCGCCTGATACCGACGAGCCGTTGCGGCTCGAACCCGGATACGACCGTCCCTGCGGACCACGAATCCGACGAAGTCGACACCGCTACGAGTGTGCAGCAAACGATACTTGTCCGGATGCATGCACAAGTGTAGCGATGCGAGCTTATCCTTGACACGCTGACCCTGCTCTTTCAATCGCCGACGATCATCACCGTAAAGTAAGAAATCGTCCAGGTAGCGGAGGTAGCCTTTCACTCGCAGTTCGTGCTTCACGAAGTGGTCGAGCGCGTTCAAATAAACATTGGCAAAGAACTGACTCGTCAGATTTCCAATCGGCAATCCACACTTATGTAGCCGCACATCGAACAAGTCGCCGCCGCTGGACCACTCCTGCCGCACACGGTCGTGATGTGTCACCAACACCGTCGTGATCAGCGCCAACAGACGATCATCGCCGATGACCCGACTGACCAAGGACATTAGGACACCATGGTCGATGCTGGGGAAGTACTTCTGTACATCGCACTTAAGGGCATAATCAAATCGCCGGGCGAATTGCGAGGCCCGACGCATTGCCGCATGTGTTCCCTTACCGGGACGACTGGCGTACGAATCTTCAATGAACCGCCGCTCGAAAATGGGCTGGATGACTCGCACAATCGCATGATGCACCACTCGGTCCCGAAACGGTGCGGCCGCCACCAATCGCTCTTTCGGTTCGTGGATCCTGAAATAGTGGTAATCGCCGGGACGATAAACCTCGCCCGATAATTCCGCTTGCAGATCGACCACCTGCCGCTCCAAATCTGCGTAGAACGACGCGCCGGGCTCACGCCAGCGTTTCCCTCGCAAGGCTTCACGGGCGGCAGCCAGCACATTCTCAAACGAGACAACTTGCTCAAACAGATGTTTGTGGCGGTGCATCTCCGACACTTTCCTTGCTGGATGATTGCTTCCACCAGCCACCGACCATCCGACCGCATTCGGTCACGCCCCGGCAACTGAACTCATATTGCTTGCCGCTGAGCAGGTTTCGCTCTTGGGCCAGCCGTAACAGCCAGCGGAGCATTTCGATCTTTCGGTTGGCGGTCGCTAACAAGTCCGACTTGCGGCGACTGTAGGCCGCCTCCACCAACAATTCCAGAATGTCCAAAGCGTGATCCGTCAGTCGCTGCCCGAAAATGAATCGCTGATTCTTCGGGAAACCATCAATGCGATCCAGCAACCACTTCGTGAAATCGTACCACTTGATCAGAACCACCGGTGGGTCGGTCGGCTTCGCCACGTCACACAGTTCCCGCGTCAAACGACCATTTCAATTTTCAAAATCGAGCGCCGCCTGCGGCGGCGAAGAAAAAGGGTAAAAGGAAAAAAGAGAAAAGGGTTATTTCCTCGCCCGCCTTCTTCGGTAACACAACCCGCCTACACAAATCAAACTCCACACGGCAAGCGAACCGGGCTCTGGCACAGTGGCGGGAGAGGAAAGACTTGCGACTCGAAAACCGTTGCTGCTGCTCTCGAACGCCGGGATGCCGCCGAACCGGATCGACGACGACAAGTTGCTGGAGTCGTTACGCCAGTTGCCGCCGCGGATCCCGCGATTCGACGAACCTGAACTATTGTTCAGGTCAAAGCTTGTTTCCTCCCATTCATACACATTGCCCCCCAAACCCATGATCCCAAACGGACTCAGCCCGCCTGCCTGAGTAATGTCCGCCGGGCCTTGCCCAGAGCTTTGGTCGAACACCGCCGTGTTGTCAGCCGTGCCACTGGAGACGGCCGTAGGGGCCGCGTCACTACCGTTCGGAAAGTCGTAATAGGTGTTATCGGTTGGATCGTAGTACGCCGCCTTGTACCACTCGTCCATGCTCGGGAGCCAGTATTGTGCGTCCCTATGACGGTAAAGATTCTCACCGCCCAGTTGCCAAGCCTCGGCGGAAGTCCACAAAGCGATATCGTCGTTCACACCGGCTGTGGTGAAGTTGTACGCTGCCTGAAAACCTTGACTTGTGTTCAGCCAGTTCACAAATCGAGCCGCTTCGTTCCACGACACAGATGTCGCGGGCTTGTTGGTGCCTCGTGTGTCTTTCGTGATTTCCAGTGATTGTGAGGCATTGAACTTGTCGATCATGTCCTCGCTGACTTCGTACTTACCCATCTGATACGTGTACTCGACCTTGCCCGCGGGACTTGGAGCGCCCGTCGTATCGTCGGCGTTATTGGGACTGCCAATCTCAACGAACGTCATGTCAAACGTGTTGCCACCGCTGCCAAAGGTAATGATCGCCCCATGCGTATCACGGCAGAAAAGAATCGCCGCAAATGCGAATGCTGTATAGGCAGTTTTACGAAATGGTTTCATTTGAAAGGCCTTTGGTGCGATCCGCCTAAACCGCTCGTGAATGTAGAAAGTCGTTGCACTGCGTGGCCTAGGCCGGTGGTAAAATAGGGCGATTGGGAGGCATCCGCAAGCCTTCAAATAATCAGTATCCCACCATCTTTTGGGCCAAACCGCCCCCTCTAAGCAAGGGCTCTGTGGCCAGTCACGGCACTAACGTGCAGAAAGGGCAGTTGACCGGCCACAAAATGCACCGAATGGCCGACTGCCGAACCTAGCACCTCGCTGGGATCGACCTCGCTCAAGTCTAATCGACTGGACTTGAGCTGCTGACGCTGCGCCCTGCAAGTAAAACGGCAACGGCCGGCCCCTTACGCGAATTCTCTCGCACGGTCGATCGCGGTTTGCGAAAGGCCGCCGTACTGGCGCGATTGCATCCGCCACAAAATACGGCGAATCAGCCAGATGCGATTTCGGGACGCATTCGTCGCGTAGGCGACTTTGGAGACTCTCCAAGAATCCGTTTTCCCGTGGCCGCTCCTGATATTCTGCTCGCTGCTTGCACCCAATACCCAGTTTGGATCTTACGTTGAGCAGACATGAAACTCTTGTCGACAGCCGTACCTTGACTATCAAAAGATTTGGTGGTCCCCAAACCATCGAACAGGCTTTGACTGCGGAACGCTGCGAAGTTGGCGGTTAGTCCCCAACCGTTGCATGCGTTCACTATTTGGTTATACCGAGTTACTTAAACAAAATTTTGTGCCACAACGTCGTTTATCGTACGGCGTAGAAAACCAATTGCACAGCCCCGTAACGGCAACCACCGCCAAGCACTAGTGCGGCCAGTGGCCCTGCCCACAGACCGGTGAATGAATTTAGCGTCGCCTTGTCAGGTTCGTCGATTTCATAAACGCCCTTGACTTTATCACTCGTGACGGGACGCCTGCGAGTTGATCCACTGCCGAACGTAAACTGAAACAGATTGCCTTCGGTAGGTTCAAATTCAATTACTGGGTGAAAGTATACTTTCCTGCGTTCGCCATTGCCCCGGTGCAACTGTTCCTTGCACAATGACGCCACCTGCAGCACCCCGCACACCAACAATGTGGTGCTTTTGCTCAACGCCCAGAGCCCGAAACCGAAGATCACCGAGCCGATAACAAGCCGGTAGTATCCATCAAATTGCAAGTCGTTTTGGAAAGAAACTGTATTCAGTTGACTGGGCAATCCGCAAGCGGAATTACCATAGCCGCCAATCTTGAGCCAGGAGGATGTAGGCTCCGAGAATTCCATTCGTAACGGCGTGTGCCACAACACAATCCCAGAACCGCCTTGTTCGAAGCATCAATAAGGTGACAACTGAAAACCAAATTGCTGCTGAAATCCATTCACTGGGATGCGTCAGTGCGCCATAGATTGCGGTAGTTCCAATCGCGGATCTACCAATCTTATCAAGGGTCACCCCGGGCCAGTCTGGATCGGTAAGGTAGCGTAGCAGGAACCCACGCAAGAACAGTTCCTCAGCCAGGGGAACTGCAATAATCAACAGCGAAAACCGATTCATCAGGAACAGATTCCGTTCAGATGGTGACTCGAATAGGTCCCAGGGGTTAATCGCATCCCGGCTACCAAACAGATCGGATGCCAGGCCTAGTACAGCAAGTAACTTCGACTCAAGATTCAGGCGACAGAGAGCGATCCAGATTGCCGCACCAATCACACCGACGGCAATCGCGAGGGGCGAAACATGGATTGGAAAGTCTTGCTTGATTTTGGGAAATCCCCAAATGACCAGTGCCAAAATTGAAACAAGACGCACCACGACAATTGTTAGCACGACTTCCGGAGACTGGTTCGCAATCAACTGAATCTCGATACGTTCCCATACCGCGAGGATCATGGACCCAAGGAGCATGTAAATCGCTAATGGGCCCACATAGACAGTCCAATTCTGCCAAGCGATTTTTGAGCCATTGTGATTAATCGGTCTAGTCACTTACGTGGCATTTGATGAATGGGAGTTGTTGGACAACGTTGATTGATGTTCAACGATACGTGATGGATCAACAGTCTTTGCTTCCTTGACTATCAGTTAGCACTTGAGTTGATTCACTCTTGCATTTTTTGAATCAATGTTACTCAGACTACTTTCTCAGTTTTTGGTTGAACTTCTCGGATCAAGGACTCCAGTTTTTTTTCCGCCTGCTCTAAAATCTTTCCAGTTGCTTCACGTTGGTATTTAAAGTCATCAAGAACGAATTTCTGATTTCGTCCTTCATGATTGAAGCGGAGTACGGCAATACCTTTTTCTTCCCAGCGATGCCGATCAATCTCAACGAGGGAAGTTAAAGCGAATGTTCGTCCACTACTATCTCTGATTTCATCCTCAGTGCCCTCAATCCAAGAACCGCGAGGTAAATACCATTTGAAAAACATGACCAGCCCAACAGAAATGGATGCTGCCATCAGAATGTATTGGTTAAGAATCGACACTTCCAACTCGCGAGACGACTTTTCTGGAGCGTCCGGTATCCATCCATTTTTTTCAGCCTCTTTTTCCCACTGCTGTATTCCCTCTGCGGTTTGTGGAAAGGATTCGTAAGATTGGGCGATCTCACGTTTTCTTGGATAGGTGACCTGTGCATCAAGGAGACACCAACCAGTTCCTGCCAAACATGCGATCGCAATCCATAGAAATCGACGAAAGAAAGAAAGTTCAACTTCAGCGCGGATCATTTTAAGTTTATGTAGAAGTATCGAGGTGCAACTGGGTAAGTCCATCCAAGAGTACGTTAGCTCAGACGATATCAGGCGAACGGGGCAAAGCCAACAATTGATTTAAGCCCTGACGAAAAAACGCTGTGCTGGCTTGCATTGTCTCGGGTTCATCTCATTCAATCGGCGGAAACAAGTATGCAACGTGTCGAGAATAGTCACCGGAGAATTTGCGAGGTTTCTTCCCGATAACTCAATACCAAAGATCAGCGATTTGCAGGTGGATTATTCCGATCAATCAGTTTTTGCAAGCTAGCGAATCAAACCCACGGTCAAGCAAATCAGCTAACCACCATGCCCATCCTCTGAGAACTACTATAAAAACGACATTGGGCTATTGGATACGTGATCCCCCACATGCTGCGGGGACGACCGTGGAGCAACGATTGAATTTGATACACGATCTTATTTGCAGTTGCTATTTGTAGATTGACACGCTGCTTGACCTGAGGCTTTATCTGGAAAACCAGAAGCATACTTAGAAATCTTTCACAACTGACACGACACAGTCGCGCCGACAAAATCGTCGCACACTCATCAAAATAGCCTTGGTTTTCGACGGTCTTGTCGCGACTCCATCGGTTTAGAAAACGGAATACACGATGAATTATATCGTTAACTTTCTTACGTTTACTTTCATTACGTTGATTGTGACTGCTAATGTGAGCGCCAAACGTAGGGCACCGAGCGTGGTAACACCGGTTCAAAATGCTGGATTGGAATATCGAGTACCACACAAGATGATCGGATGCGTGGAAGCCTGGGACACAGCGACGAAAAAGCGAAGTTGGTTTCGCCAGATTTACGTGGTCCGACGCAATCCGTCTTTGGAAAGCGATGTACAGGATGTATTTATCTCCAGAATTCGATTGGACAACAAACGAAACATCCTTGAAATAACCAATGAACTTGGCTTTCCATACGCGTTTGACCTCAGGACACTTGAGGCAAGAACCGTCAAAGGAAAACCCGTAGTCACGATTAAATGACTATGTGCGGCAGCACAAAGGCCTTCACGCAAATCAGGTCGAATCGTGCAGATGGATAACAAGTGGGTCAATAGGAGATGGCTTACCTCCGAAGAGACTGGTCAGCCACATGATGTTCATCGTACCGGTGGGAGTGCAGTGGCGTATCGGGCCACTTCAGACAACTTGATGTCCCGATTAGACTTTCATTGCAGTGTTGACACAGTATTCAGATGTAGTGCTCATGCGTACAAAAATTCCAATTCAGCCTCTGCCTTGGGCAAGTTTCCGGCAGGCCAGCAACATTTATGAGCGGTCTTTTTTCACCAAGGAATCCATATTCACGACTTTT
This sequence comes from Rhodopirellula sp., assembly GCA_002689655.1. Classification (GTDB taxonomy): domain Bacteria; phylum Planctomycetota; class Planctomycetia; order Pirellulales; family Pirellulaceae; genus Rubripirellula. The sequence goes on from NZHC01000090.1 coordinate 39,126, forward strand.
TTATCGGCAGCATTAACGAGGACTGCATTGTGACACAGATTTCCCTTCCCTCTGAGGCCAACTGGCAAGTGACATCCGGTTGGCGAGCAGCTATGCTATTTTACCGCGTCAGTTCCTGGCGGAACGCTCGTTGAAAACGCGATTTTTCCGCAACATAATGCCGTTTCCGCGAGCAGACAATTATTCTCGGCGGTGATGGATATTTCTGAGACCGCGCGAAATCAACGGTCAAGGACGAACGAGGCCCTTCTAAGTTTTTCGTAGTCCCCAATTAATTTGACAGGCGCGTTGTGAGACAGGCATCGCTACGTCAAGGATCGTCGTCTCCACCGCTAGCTTCCGTTGCGTACCTCCCTTTTTTGCTCTCCCTCTTCTTCGGGTGCCGTTGATCGAAACGTAATCCGCCTTTTCTCCCCAATGAACATGACACAAAGGTTTGCCGCGATACTGGTACGTCTCCTTCTGCCTGCCTGCATTCTGGTGGGTGGGTGGTACGGATTTCGTAAACTATCGATTCCCATGGAAGAAGAAGTTGTCGAACCACCTGCGGCAACCCAAGTCCGGACCCGTGTGCAGCCTTTGAAAATCGGTCGTTACCAAGTACACATCAAGACGAATGGCTTGGTGAGCCCCCACAACCAGGTAACGCTCTCTGCCGAGGTAACTGGACGTGTCGTCAAAATCAATGCCGAGTTCGAAGTTGGCCGTTTCTTTTCGACGGGTGATGTCTTACTGAAGCTTGACGATCGGGACTACAAAACAGCGATACGAATCGCAGAGCAGGAAGTTCGCCGTAGTGGGGCCGCCTTCGATTTGGCGACGACGGCCCAAGAGCGGATGGAAAAACTTGCCGCACAAGATGGTGCATCTTTGGCTGAGCTAGAAGCATCTCGTTCGCTGCTTCTTCAGGCCGAGAACGATGTCGAGGTCGCGAAGGCAAATTTAGATCAAGCCCAGAGAGATTTGGAACGTACCGACATCGTCGCTCCCTTCACTGGTCGTGTGGTTACCAAGGCAATTGGCCTCGGTGAATTGATCACAGTCGGCACGACATTGGGAGACGTCTTTGCAGTCGATTACGCCGAGGTGCGGCTGCCCGTTGCGACGCGAGAATTGCGTTTCTTGAATCTTCCAGAACGTGAAAGCGATCCGCCATTGGACGTCAAGCTCCGCGATGCCATGAATCCCGGAAACGAAGCTGAGTGGAGCGGTCAAATCGTTCGCACTGAGGGAGCTCTTGATCCTAATTCACTTGAATTGTTTGCAATCGCTCGGATTCCTGACCCCTTTGCTCTTGATCGCCACGGTCCAGTGTTGCGTATCGGCCAACCAGTAAGTGCCACGATTCGCGGTGACAATTTAGAAAACGTGATCACCATTCCAAGGGCTTCGGTCCGCTCCCTGAACCAGATCCATTTGATCGATGCCGAAACGAACAAGTTAAGCACACGAACTATTGATCCGCTGTGGTCGGATGACAATTACGTGATCGTTCGCGACCCGAACATACGGCCAGGTGATTTTGTTGCGACGACCATGTTGGTCTATGCTCCTGAAGGAGCGATTGTCGACATCATCTCCGAAGTCGAGACAGAGTCTCTGGCAAGTCAACCGGCGACTGGGAGCCCGACTCCATGATCGGTTGGTTCACCCGCAATGGGATCGCAGCAAATTTTCTGATGATCTTGATTCTGGTCGCGGGTGGGTTTGTTGCTCTGACACAAGTACCACTCGAGGTCACCCCGGCCCTCAGTTGGGACGGCATCAGTATTCGCATGGCCTATCGGGGCGCAACGGGCAAAGACATTGAGCGTGCAATTCTGATCCCTATCGAAGAAGCGTTGGAAGGTGTCGACGGCATCGAATCGATCAACGCCGAAGGATCTCCTGGGGGCGCCTGGATTTGGGTGCGAGCCGCTCGAGGAAAAGACCGACGCGACCTACTTGACGACATCAAAGCGCGTGTCGATAGGATCACGACGTTTCCTGCTGAAACCGAACCGCCACGAATCTACATTCCCGAGTCGGCTCACTACTACGAAATTTTGGAGATCGCTGTCACCGGTGATCTTTCTTTACGTGAGCTTCGCGATGTTGCAAATAAGGTCCAACGTGACCTACTAGAGATGCCCGGCATCAGCCGGGTTGTCCTACAAGGAGATCTCGATTCTGAGATCAGCATCGAGACGGATGTGGAAAAACTTTTGGCGTATGACCTCAGCTTTCGAGAACTTGCCGACGCAATCCGAAACTTTTCGATCGACCTTCCCGCCGGAGCAATCGACAGCAATAGCGGGACTTTTATCGTACGTACCGACGGGCAGGCGTTTACAAGTCGAGAGTTTGAACAGATTCCACTTCGTTCGGTCGGAGGCGCGGAAGTCAGAGTCGGTGACGTCGCGAAGGTCACCGATGGATTTAGCGAGGAACAACCTCGGCTGTACTACAACGGCCGTCCGGCCCTACTGTTGGAAGTGATGCGGGTGAGCAATGAAAACGCCCTTGATATCGCGAAATCAGTTCGCAATTACATTGCCAAAACCCCAGCTATCTTTCCAGAAGGAATCCGCTTGGAGATCTGGGACGATCAATCGATTGCCATCCGTCAGCGTCTGAGCACATTGACCTGGGCATTGGCTCTGGGCGGTATCTTTGTGTTGTTGATTTTAGGCTTGTTCGTCCGTCCTGCGGTCGCATTTTGGATTGTGATTGGAATTCCAGTCAGCTTTGCCGGCGCGGCGATCTTCATGCCCTGGTTTGGCTTGACAGCGAATGTCATGAGCCTGTTTGGATTCATTATCGTGACCGGGATTGTCGTCGACGATGCCATTGTGACTGCCGAGAATGTCTACTGCAAAATCAGCGAAGGAATCGACCCGCTGAAGGCTGCCATTGAAGGCACCAAAGAGATTGCAACCCCGGTCACATTCGGCGCATTAACAACGGTGGTGGCCTTTCTACCCATGATGTTTTTCGATGGAAATTGGGGAGACTACGCGCGACAGGTTCCACCGATCGTCACCATGGTGCTTGTATTTTCACTGGTCGAATCAAAGTTGATCTTGCCGGCACATTTGAAGCACCTACGATACAAACCGCCAAGCGGCTGGTTTTCGCGTTTCCAAGCCTACGTTGCCAGATTACTGAAATGCTTCATCGAACAAGTTTACGCACCCGTCCTCCGCCTTGCGATCACAGCTCGCTGGGCAGTGATCGCCGGCTTTACGGCACTCGCATTGATGATGGCCGGTTACTGTACCAGCGGACGAATGAAATTCGTACCTTACCCGACTGTAGACACCACCCGTATCAGCGCGATGCTCAGCCTGCCCAGCAATACGCCGATGGAAGTCACTCAGCAGTACGTGCAACGCATCACCGACGCACTTGAAGTCCTTCAAAAAGAAGCAGTTGATCCGGTCACAGGTGAATCAATGGTGGGCAACGTTGTTACGATGGCCGGTGCCTCACGTCCTGGTCGCGACTACGACCGATCACGAGGGTACGCCTCGTTCGAAGTTTTACCCCCAGAACAACGCAGTGAACCCGGGCCATCCAACACGGACTTGGCAACCCGGTGGAGTGAACTGGTTGGGGAAATCCCCGAGGCTCGTGAGTTCCGAACTCGTACCGAAGCGGCCATGGTCCGTGAATGGGGACCGGACGATGACGAGGTCAATTTGGAACTTCGAGGACCAGATTCACCCGCCAAGCGAGAAATTGCCCGAAAAATCAAGTCGTTGCTGGAGACCTATCCTGGTCTGAAAGACCAGTGGACAGACGTTGACGAGGGGCAAGAAGAAGAAAATGAAGGAAGCGCTGGCGGCTGCGATTGTCTCGAATCCGGTCAAGGAGGCGAAACAGAAGTGGATGATCAAGGCGGGGGTGCAGCTGCAGAAGTTCACCTGCAAGCAGTGCGCAGAGCGGTAGTTGTGACCCGGG
>NZHC01000091.1 GCA_002689655.1 Rhodopirellula sp.
TGTGTAAACCCGGCTTCCACACCGCATTCGTGTAGAGGAGATGGCCACCCGGCCAGTGCCCACCTGTGGTGTGCCGCGGATCGAGCAACCGACCAAAAAGCGAACCATTCTCAAACGAATGTCTCACCATCGGGTTACTTGATTCGCAGCCCCAAACCGATATCGAAAACTTGGCGCTGCCACCAAGTCCTCCTGTCCCGTCCTCCTGTCCCGATGCTCGGCTATAACGAAGGCTTCCAAAACTCGGTACAGAATTTGTCCCGATTGCCAAAAGCTGTCCCGATCGCCAAAAATACTGATGACGCCCATCACAGTTCCGCGATTCAGGTGCGGAAAGGCTGCTCTGCCCTGCAACCCAACATTATTTGACTGTCTGTGCTGAGGCGGATGAATCTGTCTGAACTTTTGACAGGACCGCAAAATACGTGAGATCGCTAAATTTCAGAAAGCCGAATACCATGGGCGTTGGCATTGCCAAAATCCATTTTTCAAAGCTATTCCCCCAGACGCATCCGCGGATTGACATGCCCACCAATCCATTCTCAGTTCCGAACGAACTGCCAAATGAACGTGGCGTATTTGGCGACGCAAGACTCATCAAAAAGGGTTTTTTGTATCGGGTGATTGAGATCGAAAAACCGATTGCCATGAGATTCGTTTATGACGGCTGGTGGTTTCGCCAAACAGTGAAAATCAATGACCACATGGCGTGGTCACAAATCAGTTGGCTGACGATCGAGCGAAACGCGGAGTTCGCACTTCCACGGGAATTTTCAGCGACTTGTTTGCCTTGCAAGATCGAAATTGATTTTGCCAAGGCATTGTTAATCAAACGCTTTCGGATCTGGATCGGTGATCAATTGGTCTACGACGAAATTTTGTAGGGTATGGCCACCGCAGCCAGTGCGTGATCGCGCAAGTATTCAACACACAGTCTATCAAGCCGCCGCTGCCTGAAACTCGCTATTCTGACCACCGGCATTGATGGCCGATGTTCCAACCACTTGCATTTCACGAGCGTCGGTACGATCAGCCTCAAATCCCATAGCGGCGGCACCCGGCTTGACTGCATCGAGCACAAGAGAGGTGTACGCAAATGGCTGGGCAATATTCCGATCATCAAACAAGAGCGTTCGCTTTACCAGCCCCTTTGAAACATCCCAGTGATTGGCGTGAAAGACACCCTCTTTATCAAAGAACTCAATCAGCCGAACCTGAAACCCCACTTGCAAGAATGCTTCGGCAAAGGATTGATGGTTGTACAACCTGCCATCCCCTCCTCGACCAATCTCGCTAAGCGCCGAACATCGCGACGTTTCTCGCCGCTGTGAGGGGTGAAATCCATCTGGGACAGCGACACGCAAGTACCCACCTGGTCGCAAAAACTGGAAACAATTCCGAGCAGCTGTTTTGCCGTCTTGTTTGCTCAGATGCTCCCAAACCTGTTCAGCAAGGATCGCATCCACGGAGCTTTTTTGCAAGAAACAACTCCAACTGGCTGGGTCCACCAGATCAATTTGGTCGCGTTCCGCAGCAATCCAATCTTCACCGCAATGACTAACTGCTCCAATGGCCAATCGAATTCGATCGTGTGACTCTATTTTTTGTCGTAGCAATCGTGTCGCTCGTGATTGACGACTTTGACTTCCCAACCAATTTTGCAACCAACGCACGGCATGCATCCAGAAGAGCAAGGGACAGAACACAACCCTTGCAGGAGTACGGGAAATCGACCCGCGGTGTAAAGACGAACCAAAGCAAGTTCACCTAATCGCCTGTTACATCAATTTCAATCAGCACACCACGGGGGCCAGCGTTGAGCACCTGTGTCTTCGCAATACGACATTGTTTTTCCCAGTCACTATGGATATGGCCGCATACCACCAGCTTGGGTTGTACCGTCTCGACAACCTCGCGGATGGCCTGACTACCGCGAATCTGTCCAGTACTGTCGTGATCAACAGTATCCAACGGTGGTGAATGCACCACCAGCACAGAATCAGGCTTGCAACCGGCCAGCAAAGGCCCAGCTTCCGCTTCCGAAAAGTCATAACTCCAGTCCCCAAAAGGTGTCACCGGAATACCACCCCCCACTCCCCAGAATTCAACGCCTTCGAAAACGCATCCCGTTCCATGTAACACCATGGCACTTTTCCATTTTGCAACTCGAACAGCTTTTTCCAATTCCGAGGCAGATTCTCCATTTCCTGGGACCAGAATCGCTGGCTTGGTGATGCTCGAGAGCACCTCGAGGGTATCTTCCACACCTTCTCGACGCGTCGCAAAATCACCTGCTCCGATCACAACATCAGCACCCTGCGACAATTCAACCAGTTTTGCCGCTGCCTCTCCATTGCGATGCAGGTCACTAAAGCACAAGAATTTCATGCAGCTATTCTCACAGGACTGAACATGGCGATGGCGATAAACCAGCGAAGCGCGACGCGTCCTCTGCCTGCCTTATCAAGCGTATGGCTAGCGTGATCGCCCTCACACACCGAATTCGGTTACAGTGATGCTCGCGGTCCATGGTGATTTAACGCCAAAAGGTCTTTCACCCTACCTTGAATCGATTATTTTAAAAAGAACGCACCGACAAGATTACTGTCTCTATTAATAAAATTGCGATGCCTTCTGCTCATCTCCCAACGCTATCCATCCAACAACCTCAATACTCCGGCACGGTAACGTCTCTCATGTCAAGTTCACCAAATCACCCCACCGATTTTCGTCGGCCAATGATTTTGGTGCTTTCCATCGTGCTGCTGACAACGTTTGCCGCAATTTGCTGGAATGAGGGTCAAAGAGGCGAGCACAAAATGCTCGCCAATGGTGCGGGTCGTGTTGGTCTTGTCATGGGTGGTCTCTGGATTGCTTGGCCAAGCCTGCTTCGCCCGATCAATTGGCTACCCCCTGGAATCGCCGTTGCCTGCGTTATTGCATTAGGCGTGATCGCTGCTCGCCCCGCTCTCGCACTTGTGGCAATTCCATTAGTTGGGACGGCATTGTTTGTGACGACGATCGTCCGTAGTTTTAAGCCGTAGCCTGACGCCACCTTCCAGAAGAACCGGGCGAAACCGCGCGTCTTTCCGCTACTTCGCGCGTCTTTCCGCTACTTGATGTGCGATGAAAATCGACGCACTCGGCTGCGTCCAAACATTCTTTCAAGTCCAAGCGTGGAAGTCCCAAAGTTCCGTGCGTCTGCGTTGCAGCCTGATGAACAACGTACCACTTGCTAACTCAAAAATCCGCTTACTTGATGATGCGGATGGTCAGCGGGTAAAGGTACTTCTTCCCAGACCAGACTTGAATCGGTGCTATTATTCCAAAGACCAGTTGCATGACAGGCACGACGAGTATCAGCGGGATGGCAAAACCACAAGTCAACAGACTCAGCAACATCACCGCGACCGATAATAAAAGCAACGAGATCTGAAAGTTCAACGCTTCCTTGGCTTGACTGGCCACAAACTTCGACGTCTCTTGGCACATCAGATAAATCACGAGTGGGCCAAGGAAGCCGAGAATGCCAACAGTTAGCATTCCAATTATGCCGGAGGCATGCGCCAGCGTCGCTAGCACGCGATCGTCCAATCCGAGGGGATTGCTGGCTAAAGGCCGTCCGGTTTGCGCGGTGCGTGGATGTGGAAACTCCTGACGTTGGGGCTCATTCTGTCGAGGTAATTCTTCGGCTTGTTGCGACCGCTCGGGCTGAAGGTCAGGGATACGCATCACGCTTGCGCACGCTGGGCACTTAGCTTTCTTGCCAATACTCGCCTCAGGGACTTCAAGCTCGTTACCGCATTTCTCACAGATAAATCGTATGCCCATCAACCAACTCTCAATCTTTGAGTTACGAATACTTCACAGGTTGTTTCGTTCTCGACAGTCAACAGGAACGGCAGCACACCCGTTCAGCGGCCAACATTTAATGACATTTGAGCATGCTCTAGCCATGTGTTGTTTCGTTCTTGACACCGGGATCTTGCGAAAGACTGGCAATGAAAAGTAAAAATTTCGCGCCCTAAGAGCTTAACCGGGTCAAAGAAACGGCTGCGAGATAGAGCTTTGCTGTGAGATGAAGATTTGCTGGAAAATCGAGCAGTGCTGTGCGACAGAGCTTTATGCTACCGCGGCAAATGCAGAATCAGCAGTCGCAAGGAACATCCGAGCAAGGCTCCAGCAGCGACACAAAGGCTTGTGTTACGCAAGGGCCGTAAAGATAGGTGAGATACACCAACCCTAATGATTATTCTGCTCAACCTCTTTGAATCGTTTTCCAAACTAGTGTCTTTCTGATCTCGGCTGTCACAAGCTTCCCTGCAGAGAGCCGTAGGTGCAGTATTCCCGGTGTTTCTTGCCTCATATTCAAACCACCTCGTGGGTGAAACATCGGTTGTGAAACTACGAACATGCAATCTTTTTGCCCGTCGCAATCGCAATCAGTGACAAAATCCGAAAAAACCTACCTTACCTACCTTGTTCTGGCCGAAACAAGCAACAACACCGGTCTGGTAATAACATTTTGAAGAGCAAAGTTGCCACCCGCGGCAGCTGGTCCGAAGACGCATCGTGCGTACGGATTTTCAAAAGGACACGGGCCCAGAGTGATTCAGGACTGCAGGGAGGCATTTCGATGCGACGCAAATATTTCGGATTGGCGATTGCCGCGATCGCTACTTTCGGGCCAATGCAGGCCTGGGGTGGAGACCGTGAGATCGCCGAACAGATCATTAAACGATTAAAAAGCAACCGGGACTCGGGAGCTTTGAAGGATTTCACCCTCGACATGAAAGTCGATAAAGGTGTTGTTATTTTCCGCGGGAGTGTCTCAAAGGACGCTCAGAAACAGCTGGTCCTTGGGGCCGCGAAAGGCATCGACGGGATCACTAAGATCACCGACGAAGTCAAGATTGTGGCCGCGGCTCCGACGATGGCCGTGAAGGCTCCCGTCGCGAAGCCCGATCTCGCTTCTCTGCCTACATCGGCACCCAAGGTTGCCAAGCTGAAGGCGGAAAGTAACGTTGCTGAGCTGGAGTCCAGCAGCAAGAAGGCGAGCAAGTTGGCGGCGGCGCCAGCACCGGAGGCGGTTGCCAAGGCAAAACCAAATCCATTCTCCTTCAAACAGGCACTTTCGGCAAAACGTGCACAGGCCCAACCGGTTGTGCCGGGAAAAGTGCTTCCGGCGAGCGCTGCTGAGCCACAGGATGACGGTGAAGTCGTCGCCGCAGTGGTGAGTGCCCTGCGAAACGCGAAGGCGAAGGGAGAGCTGGTTGGATTCGGCGTTGATGTCCGTAGCAACAACGGCGTTCTGCAGCTCACTGGGCGTGCCAGCTCATCCCAGCAGCGAGACAAGATTCTCAAAATTGCCGCTAATGTGAATGGTGTCGCTGGAGTTCGCGAAGCGATCGCCATCCCAAGTGCCACGCCTTCGGTAGCCCCAGTCAGCCCACAGCTGCCTGAGCCACCTTCGTTGCAGGAAGTTGCTCTGTCACCTGTCGCTGTTGACCCAGTCAGTCGGCCCCGCCGCCTGACGACCAGCCGAACAGCCGCCGCTCCCGTAGCAGCACCTGTTCAGTCACCAGTGATGACAACGCCTTACCGAGCCCAAGCGGCACCGGTAACGGCGATGCCAGCTAGTGCAGCGGCACCCATGGGCGGGCAGCCAGTCCCAATGGCTCCTTACGCAGCCGTTGGTGCTCCTAGGTACGATTCGCCAAACATGCCTAACTATGCTTGGCCTGGATACGCAGCTTACCCGAACTATGCTGCTCTGACCTATCCACAGCAGTACAGCCCTTCGGCATGGCCTTACATCGGCCCATTCTATCCGTACCCGCAAGTACCCATGGGATGGAGAAAGATCAGCCTCGAATGGGATGACGGCTGGTGGTTCCTTGACTTCACCGATCGCTAGGTCGGTCACAGCGGAAGCCTGCTGAACAAGTCGTCAGCACAGTCCGAAAATCATGTGACCCGCGTGTCTACGGCACGCGGGTTTTTTTGTACCAAGCGTTAGAGACTTGAATTCGCAAATCGCGATTTTGATGGCTCGTGGCCCAGCAGGAAATACCTCGGAGTTTCACGCGCATCGATAGCGATCCACTTCAGTTTGATACGTCTTCAGGGAAACTGCTCCCCCCACAGGAACCCAGTTCTGAGGCTAATCTGACTGGTTTTTCGATTCTTCGGAATTATCCGCAAGATCGGTATAAGTTCACACGATACTACTGGTAAGCAAGGCGTCTGTTCTGTTCACATTGATGAGAAGTCAATAGGTCAGGCGTGAAGGTAACGAACCATGGAAGGTTGCTCGGATGACCAGCTCGAATCCCCATCGGGACGGAAACGTAATGGCCGCGACAGGTAAAAAGCGAAGCCACAATGGTGTGCTTCGGAACATCACACTCAGCACATTGGCAATGTTAGCAATCGCATCGAGCGGCTGTTACGGAGTGAACTACGGCTACAACGCCGGGTTCCTTGGATTCCCGATGCCAGTCAGCCCATACTACCAACACAAGCAAGAGGAAAAATTCTGGAAGCAGGAGCGGTACAATCGTGTACCGATTCTTGGTCCCACAACCTCGGGCGGCCCTACGGTCGCTTTGGATCCACCTAGCGATGATGAGATCATGCACGCGTTGGAAACAGCTCGACCTGTCCAGGGTGGCATACCGCTGCTTTGGGAAAAGCAACGCAACAACGTGCGAATCATCAAAGAGAAGATTGCGGACTATATTGATCCACCCCGCTTCTACCCACTGATCGGACCCGCACAGTTGCACCATGCCCACTACAAGTGCACGATCTACTTTGACGAAGAGACAATCATCGGTTACCCCGTTCCACACACGTTGGAAGACCGCGAAGCGATTGAAGTTGTCTACATCGACCACAATCACTTCCACATGGTCGGTGATGTCGATCCGTATACGACTCCGAACCTGTAAGCCTTGCCTTCACTTCTGGTTCGAAGTTCAACTTCGGTCAAGTATCATCAACAACGCCAGCCTTCAACGGTTGGCGTTTTTTTTTGCAGTCCCCAAATAAATATGTTCATGCATTCGAGTTTATTCCGGGCTCACATCTCGCGACCAGCTTGGATTCGCTCAGCTATCGTGAGACAATCAGGGTCGACATGTACTGTCCCACATACCCTCCCCAAGCAAGAGCAGCACTACATTTTTCTGTGGTTTCAAATTGACGTTTCCAGCCCAAGGTCTGGAATCGGAATCACATATGGCGCATGGTGTGGGGGCAAAATTCATGGAGACAAGCTGATCTGCACCGGGTCAGTTTTCCAGCCGCTGATCTCCCCCAAGAGATTTTTCTCTCAATAGTGTTCCAAGTATGCTTGTTTTTGATGCTCATCTGGATCTCAGCCTAAACGCCTTGCAATACAACCGGGATTTACGCCTGAGTGTTTCGGAAATTCGGGCTGGCGAAATAGGAATGTCCGACCTTGCAGGCCGCAACTGTGGAACCGTTGCATTTCCAGAAATGCGGAAAGCGGGAATCGGCATATGCGTTGCCACATTACTCGCTGGATGCATGAAACCCGCTGGTCCTGTCGGAATGTGGAACTCACCACCTCAGGCTTGGGCGATGACCCAAGGTCAACTGGCATGGTATCGAGCAATGGAAGCGGACCAGCAATTAACACAAATCCGCAACCACCAAGAGTTGGAGACACATCTTAACAATTGGACGCTTGACCCTGACACGACGCCCATTGGATACATCCTGAGCTTGGAGGGAGGTGATTCACTGCGTACACTCGATGATTTGTCAACTGCCCACGAACAGGGACTGCGTGCCCTTGGGCCAGCGCATTATGGAATTGGTCGCTACGCTTTGGGTCATGACCAATGCGGCCCGCTCTCACCAGCAGGCCGCGAGCTGCTTTGCGAGATGGATCAGCTTGGAATGATCTTGGATGTGACACACCTCGCTGAACAAACATTTTGGGACGCCCTCGATTTGTACGAGGGACCTGTATGGGCCAGTCACCACAATTGTCGTGAGTTGGTCAATGATCCAAGACAACTGAGCGATCGGCAAATTTTGGCATTAGCTGATCGCAATGCTGTCATCGGTGTCGCACTTGATGTCTGGATGGTGGTACCGGGTTGGAAGCGAGGCATCAGCACCCCCAAGGAAACTCCAAATGCCGATCTGGATGGATTGGCAAACCATGTTGACCACATGTGCCAACTCCTCAGCACCAACGCGCACACGGGTATCGGAACTGATCTTGATGGCGGATTCGGGACAGAACAAACGCCGGCGGATCTGGATACCATCGCTGACCTGAATCGATTCCAAACCCTATTGCAGGATCGCGGGTACGATGAAACCGCACTTTCCGCCATCTGCCACGGCAACTTCCTCTCGTTACTGAAAAACGCATGGGCCTGATCAAATGAAGAATGATTTTTGCATGCCTGAAGGGATTGAAAACTGCGTTTCCCCCAGCGTCATGATTGACGCTGAGCGTGTAGATAGCAACATCCAACAAATGCTCTCAACCGTAAAGGGGGACGCTTCGCGATTACGGCCTCATGTAAAAACGCACAAAATGGCCGAAGTGATTCGAATGCAGGTGAATGCTGGCATCAAGAAGTTCAAAGCAGCCACGATCAGTGAAGCGAGCATGATTGCGCTGAATGGTGGTGAAGATATTTTGCTGGCCTACCAACCTATCGGTCCCAATATCATCTTGCTGGCTGAACTAATCCAAAACCATCCAAGTGTTAAATTCGCAACGATCGTTGACCACGAGGATGCGGTCAATCAGCTTTCCAGTTCAATGCAAAATGCGAGGCTGAATCTCCGCGTTCGGATTGATGTCGATTGTGGCATGCACCGCACCGGCATACCTTTTGGAAAATCATTGAACGCACTTCGTGCACTGATAGAGCAAAAAGAGGGACTTGAGTACGAGGGACTACATGTATACGACGGCCACTTGCATCAACCTGATACAGAGACTCGGCGACATGAAACAGAGAACGTCATCAGACAAGTAGAGACGTACGACAATGAACACAGTGCTGGTGTGGTTGTTGGTGGTGGATCGCCGACCTTCCAGTTCTGGGCAGAAAACACGTCCTGGGAATGTTCACCTGGCACAACCCTCTTCTGGGACATGGGTTATTGCACCGCCTTTCCGGAACTTCCCTATGAGATTGCGGTCGCACTTTTAACCAGAGTCATCAGTAAGCCTGGCAAGGATCTGTTTTGCGTGGACTGCGGCTACAAAGCAATCGCATCGGAGATGCCACTTGAAAACCGTCTGGCCGTTCTCGGATTGGATAATGTAAAAATCGTCAGCCACAGTGAGGAGCATATGGTGCTTGAAAGCCCGGAAGCGAATCAGCTCCGTATCGGCCAACCCCTACTGACGCTCCCCCGCCATATCTGCCCCACGATGGCGTTGCACGAAAAGGCTGCGATCATTCGCAGTGGCGAGGTTAGTTCCGAGAGGTGGAGCGTGACAGCTCGTAATCGTCTCGGCATCTGACACACTGCCATCGCTTGATCAGAATGCACATGGCTATCACGGCCCCAACGCCTGAAAAGGCACACGGGGCAGACTTAAAAACAGACGCCCAGCGTGGCTGATCACGGCAAATCACACAGCCATGTCTGGTTTTTATTCGAGTCCGACATGGCGGCCTGAAAGTTCAGGAAAACTCATGTAAATGCAAAAAAATGAACACAAAAAAGAAAAATCAAGGGCATCGCACACAACGCACCTAACAGTGCTTTACATTGTGCGATGATCCCCCGAAGTCGATGATCCCCCGAAGTACTGCACACCGGATGGTGAAGCTCAATGGTTCAGGAACATGACCCACCGGTAGATCCGGTATACAAAAGCTCGCTCCGTGAGCTCAAGTGGATATTCGTGATCTGGCTGCTGCACTTTGTGTGGGTCGTCGGATATTGCTGTGCTTTCGGATACCCACCGCCGGAAAGCGAGCTAATCACAGTGTTAGGTATGCCTTCATGGGTATTTTGGGGAGTATTTGTGCCGTGGATCAGCGCCACTCTGATCAGCACTTGGTTTGCGTTAACTCAAATTCAAGACCATGAGTTACCGGATTCCTTGCCTGCTGCCTTAGCAACTCGATCTGACACACAGACGGAGAGCGGAACATGAGTGAGGGTTCAACCGCCGCGTTATTGACCTTTGCCGGGTACACCATTTCCGTTTTTGTTTTGGCGATACTGTCAAATCGCGTCGGCAAAGGCAAAGATTTTGTCGGTGAATACTTCCTTGGCAGCCGTGGCTTTGGAGTCTGGGCATTCGCATTGACTTTCGCAGCGACGAATGCTTCAGGTGGTTCCTTCACCGGCTTCCCAGCTTTGATCTACACCCATGGGTGGACATTGGCACTCTGGATCGCCGCCTACATGGTCATGCCGCTGGTCTCGATGGCACTGATCGGCAAACGCATGAACCAAATCGCTCGAAAAACGAATGCGCTGACAATCCCAGAAGTACTTCGAGCACGTTTCGAAAGTTCCGCCGTGGGGCTTGTGGCGACCTCGCTCCTGATTTTCTTCATGTTCTTCTATCTCCTCGCGCAGTTCAAAGCGGGTGGCATCATCCTTAGCACATTATTTGCCGACGAGCCACTATTCCAATCAGCAGTTTCATATGTCCGCCAGATGACAATGAACATCCCCTGGGTCAGCCAAGCTGAACCAGACTACTTGCTGTGCCTGATTTTGTTCGCCGGCGCAGTGATCATCTACGTTGTCTATGGAGGATTCCGAGCCGTTGTATGGACAGATGTGATGCAGGGGATTGTCATGTTCGTCGGAGTAATCCTGATGCTTGGAATGGCGTTATGGCAGGTAGGCGGACTTGAAACGGCTACTCGAAAACTTGAGAAGATGATTCCCCCAGAACATGGCACCGCAATTCTCTCAACCGCTTCAGCATCAAACGTCGACCAAACGTTCGCCAAAGGAACATGGTTATTCGACTCAGGAAATGTGTTCCGGCTTGGAGAATTGGCGACCATACCGAAAGGTCAGTCGACAACAGAGCCAGTCAAAATATTAAAAATAACAACTCCATTCGAAATTGAAGAGCTCAATACAAAGTGGAAAGCTGGCCGAATTGCTGATACGGGCTTGCGAGTGAAGGTGACGAAGCTAGAAGCCTATGAATACGGGGCGGGTCAAACAGGGACCTATGTGAGCAACCCAGGCCCCGACTCAGCTAACGAGCTAGGTTTTCTGGCAGTGGGAACCGCCATCAGCTTTTTCATTTTCTGGCCCTTCGCGGCAACTGGACAACCCAGCAATATGGTGCGTCTGCTTTCTTTCAAAGATACACGCACGCTTCGATATTCAATTGTCACCGTCGCTATCTATTACTCAATTATCTACTTCGCATTGATCATCATTTTTTGTTGCGCCCGAGTTTTGATGCCAGGCATGGAAATTGCTCCGGATCAAACCATGCCTGCTTTTGCAGCCCAACTGACGCAGGACGCTGGAATTCCATGGTTAGCCGGTTTGCTGGTAGCTGCCCCTTTCGCCGCAGTCATGTCAAGCGTTGACAGCTTTTTGCTGGTTGTTTCTTCAGCAGTCGTCCGAGACATCTATCAACAACACGTTGATAGGCAAGCTCCTGAAAAGATGATCAAGATTTTGAGTTACAGCGTCACCGTGATCGTGGGTGTCTTGGCAGTACTTTGCGTTCTTAATCCCCCCCAATACCTACAAGACTTGATCGTCTTTGCAACAGGTGGGTTGGCAGCCTGTTTCCTCATTCCGATGCTGCTCAGTCTGTACTGGCCCCGCATGACAGCGAACGCCACGATCGCTGCCATGCTCGGTGGAACAGGTATGCACATGGGACTGACATGCTGGGGATACCTTACAAGTCAGGAATTTCGAGCGTACTCCTTTCTCGGAGTGAATCCTTTCATTTGGGACTTGGTCGGATCCCTCGCTGTTGCGTTGATCGTGCTTGCCATCGGCCCAAAGCCCAATCGTGACTTGGTGCTAAAATTCTTCCATGACGCTTCCGCAAGCCGGGGCTAACACCCTCAGAATACACGCAGTGAAGTGCCTTCCAAAGAGTCACTGAGGCGGAGGTAGCTTAACAAAGCCCGGGCTTCCCAGAGCTTTTGTAGATTTGGGTCGACCGAAGACTCGGGACTGCCACACTTCATGGAAGCAGTATTGATGTCAGGACATAACATTTGGCCGTCGAAAACCGAATCCGCGAGTGTTGGCTGGCCATGCCCCATTCCTAGAAACGATCTGATCCGCAGGTAAAAGGGAGAGCGGGGAGGCCCGTAGAAGACGCCGCGATTTGGCACACAAATGGAAGAGGGACACCCTAATGACCGGGTTGGATAAAAAATCTGTCAAAGTCGATTATCGAGGTGCTCTTTGCATAACTCACAGTGTTTTCCATGCACTTTCCTAAGCTTACAGCTTCAAAACAGCTCAGACTTGGTTTTCTCATCCCGCACCTTCCGTGGCCAGAAAGAGCCAGGCCACCGCCAAACGAACATGTCAAGGTTAAGCTCGAGTTTGCCTATGCGTGACAGCGAACGTAAATTCACTAGACTTTAGCGGTATGACAGATAAAGCCCCCAACGACCCAAGCGCAAAATCTTTGGAATCTAACGTGGAACCATCGAAAGCTGTTTCATCCGATGACGCTTCAGCCCTCGGAGCCCCCAGCAGAGCGATCCGCCCGCATGGTTTGGAGGAAGGTCGGGCTTTGGCAACTGCCGCTGCGCGAGTGGCGTTGGACAACAACGGCCAGAACGTCATGATTCTGGATGTTTCTTCCCAATCAGCCGAATTCGACTTTTTTGTCTTGGCTACGGGCACAAGCCGTCGCCAATTGCACGCGATCAGCGAGCAAATTGATGATGAACTCGAAAAAAACCTTGGCGATCAGCGACTTGGGATCGAAGGTTATGACGAAAGCCGCTGGATTGTCCTGGACTACGGCAGTGTGATCATTCACCTTTTCGATGACGAGACCCGCGATTATTACGACCTCGAATCGCTTTGGGCTGACGGAGAGGCGATCGCATTGGCCGATGTCGGCCTTGCTGATGGCAAGCAAGGAACTGCCGACGCGTGACCTGCCCGTAGAGCCAAAAAAACAGAGCCGTCCACTGCGTGCGACTTCAGCGATCTCAGGGACACATAGGTTCACTCCTGTCTCGTAAGTCCGTCGCCGTGATGGGACCATTGCTGATCGGGAAAAATGCTCATTGGAAACACCGATCGGGAAAATTGACGCTCAACTCCTGACTCTCGAAATCAAACATTCTTCATGCACGTTCCTCATCTACTACAACAGCGTTTCATCGACGCACTCAGCGATTTCACCGATCAGCCTGAACAGTACGCCTCCATGATTCGGGGGACATCTGATCCCAAGCACGGCGACTATCAGGCCAATTGCGCGATGCCACTGGCCAAGCAGTCAAGCGACGGAAAAAATCCGCGTGAAATCGCTGCGATGCTCGTCGCTAAGCTCAAACTGGATGACCTTTGCGAGCCGCCTGAAATAGCGGGACCTGGCTTTATCAATCTGAAATTGAAAGACAGTTTCTTAAGTGAATCACTTACGAAGATGGTTGGCGATGATCGCTGTGGCGTCACGCAAGTTGTGACCGACAAGTCAATCGTGATCGACTTTTCGTCACCAAATGTGGCCAAGCCAATGCATGTCGGGCACATTCGCAGCACTGTCATTGGCGACTCACTGGCACGAACATTGAGATTCCTTGGTTATCCTGTGGTTACCGACAATCACCTGGGCGACTGGGGCACCCAATTCGGGATCATCATTTACGGCTACAAGCATTTTGGCGATTCTGAAGTGGTCGAGTCGAACCCGGTCACTGAATTGGCCAAACTTTATCGAATTGTCAACCAACTGGTTGAATACCGAAAGGCGATCAAGTCCCTACCGAAATTGAGACAGGGCATCGAAGATGCGAAGCAGGTAATTGCACAAGCGAAAGATGCAGTCGAACACGCTGAGGGCAAGCCACTCAAGAAAGCGAAAAAAACACTCGGTGCTGCGGAACGTAGACTAACAGGTGCCGAAGCCAGCCTGACTGCTGCTGAAGAAAAGATCCTGATGGTTGAGCGGGATTCGGACCTTGGTCCGAAAGCAAAAGAGCATGCAAACATTGATACCGAAGTGCTCGAGGAAACAGCCAAGCTACACCGGGGTGACCAAGAGAATATAGCATTGTGGAACAGATTTCTGCCACACTGCAAAGATGAAATCAATCGGATGTACGCGAGGCTAGATATCCACTTTGACCATACTCTGGGTGAAAGCTTCTACCATCCGATGCTCGCCGACGTGACATCCAAACTGGAAGAACTTGGCCTTGCCTCCGACAGCGATGGTGCACTCTGTGTATTTCTACCAGAGTTCGATGCCCCTATGATCATTAGAAAACAGGATGGTGCCTACCTTTACGCGACGACCGACTTGGCAACGCTGGAGTACCGACTTACCGAATTCAATCCATCCGAAATCCTTTACGTTGTTGACACGCGTCAAAGTGAACACTTTGACAAACTTTTTGCCGTTGCTGACCACTTCGGACTTAGCGAAGTCAAACTTGTGCATGTGAATTTTGGAACAGTGCTGGGTGAAGACGGTCGTCCGATGAAAACTCGAAGTGGCACATTAATTGGTTTGGAAAGTTTGCTAGACGATGCTGTCGACCGAGCAAAGCATGTGGTTTGCAACCCGGAGAGACTTACTGCTTTTGATCCTCCGATGGATGCTCAGGAACAAGAGAGCATCGCCGAGGCAGTGGGCATTGGTGCGATCAAGTTTGCAGACTTAAGCCACCACCGCACAAGCGATTATCGGTTCAATCTGGACAAGATGGTTGCCCTCGATGGTAACACCTCTGCTTACGTGCAGTATTCCTATGCAAGAATGCAGAAGATTCTTCAGAACGCCAATGCAAATGAAGATGAAGTTTCGGCCCATGTACGAGAACACGGTTTAGAATTCACCCACATCGCGGAACGCAACCTTGTCCTGCAATTGATTAAGTTCGAGGAGGCACTCACCACTGTTCACAAAGACTACGCACCAAACCATTTGGTTGATTATTTGCTTGAAACAGCAAAGGCCTACTCCCGATTCAACGACAACTGCCACGTGCTCAAGGCGGAGTCTGAATCCATTCGCACAACTCGCCTGGCCATCGTAGTCCACTGCAAGCAGACGCTCGGCAAAGGATTGAATCTGTTAGGAATCGATGTAGTCCCCCGAATGTGATTGTTCAAATTCCGCCACGCTCCGGCGGATGTACGGAAACTCGGCGATTCATCCGGCTCTTCAAATGGCTGTGATTTGCGTAAAAAGCTGAATTTACGAAGAGTGTGCCAACACACTGAGCCGTAACAAAGCGTGCCAACTGCGTATTTCCGCCGCACCACGCACTTTAACAGACTCTCAGGCGAACTCAGAGGAAGGATTAGCTGTCCATGTCGGGAGGTCCGTGTAGAATGACATCCATGCTTGTTGCGACAGTGTCACGGCCCCCGTTCGGCCCCCTTGCCATTGGTGCAACAGCGACCGCAGAAAGATCGCCTGCTCGAAAACCAAGCGACACAAACCCCAGTGACCACGGTGTTTTTTTGACCTCATGAGTGAATTGACTTCCCAAATTTTTGCTGACCGCATCACTGACCTTGGTCTAGCCGAGCGCCGTGATGTTGACCATGCCATTGGTGAACTAGGTGTCGGCGACCATACGCTTGAGGACATGGTCCGGGTGATGCAACGCCGCGGCATCGTTACGACCCTGCAAACTGAAAAAATATTGAAGGGAGATCGAGTTGGTTACTTTTACGGCGACTACAAAGTGCTGTACCTGATTGGTGCGGGTACTTTCGCTCGTGTGTATCGAGCAGAGAAGAAAGGTGATAGCTCTGGCGACATTTACGCGGTGAAAGTGCTACGAAAGCGTTTTCGCGACGAAGTCAAGGAACTGGAACAGTTCCTTCGCGAAGGTAGTATGGGTCTCAAACTCCGGCACCCCCACATCGTCAGCATTGTGGATGTCATCCCCGATGTGCGCAATCCATTGTTGGTAATGGAATTCGTGGAGGGGCAAACCCTACGAGAACTCGTTCGAATTCGCGGCAAACTTCCTGCCGATCTGGCACTTCGTCTGATGCACGAAATTGCGTCGGGCTTGGCCTATGCCGCATCTTTGGGAATCGCTCACCGTGACTTGAAATTGTCGAACGTTTTGATTTCATCTGATGGTAAAGCAAAGTTGGTGGACTTTGGTCTTGCTGCTTTGTCTGATCGGAACAACCCCGAGAAGATGGCCGACTGCCCGAATGCACGGGCAATTGATTATGCCGCGTTGGAGCGTGGCACTGGCGTTCGAAAAGATGATCCGAGAAGTGACGTCTACTTCGCTGGAAATATGCTCTATCACATGCTAGCAGGCACACCGGCTTTGACAGAAACTCGTGACCGTCTGCAACGCCTCAACGTTAGTCGATTCCAGGAAATCGTACCACTGCATGAACGCGTTCCAGATGTCCCAGGCGTGGCAAATCAAATTGTACAGCGTGCAATGGAGTTCAATCCGGACAAACGAATCCAATCAGCTGCAGCCTTGCAAGCTGAATTAAAAAAAGCAATCGAGATTTTTGGTAGGGGCAAATCCCAGCGTACTGACTTCAATTCACCCATGGCGGAACATCATGATGACGATGAATTACCGACGAATGAAGGTGAGGGGTACGTGGTCATGCTGGTCGAATCAAAGTCGGGGCTACAGAATGCGATCCGCGAACGATTAAAGTCGCGAGGATATCGGGTTCTTGTTATCTCTGACGCCAATCGTGCATTGGCAAGATTCACACCAGAGGAAGACGTCCCGGCTGACTGTGTGATTTTTGGTGCTTCTGAACTGGGAACACTGGCACTGGAGGCCTTCAACAAATTTGCCTCCGACGCTCACACCTGCGACATACCATCCATTCTTTTGGTGGACAAACGGCAATCTACAATCGTCAATGGCGCCCATCGCGGCGCAAATCGAAAACTGCTTCCATTGCCGCTGAAAGTGCGAGAACTCCGCACCGCCCTGATGAACTTGCTCACCGGCGTTGAGCGGCGCGATCTTGGTACTTACTAAGAACCGCGACCTCCACCTGATCTGCAGCGTGTATTTGCCTTTGGCAGCATGCATTTTAGTCGATAATGACGCGCAGGCTCGATCCTGATCGCGTGCCGATGGTCGCTGCAAACAAAAACAACCTCACCTGTGACTTTCCACAAGACCTGAGCCAACCTGACGAAGAATACTTTCGTTCAGTCGCGAACTCAGTTCTGCCTACCAGCCTTTCAGAAAGAGAAAGTCGCATCCAGCAACCCTGCTTAAGCCGTCATTTTTTGAGAGGTCATCTAGGTTCGCCTGGCCTCCGTTGGGCACAGACTTCATTCCGTGATGGATAGCGGGGCTGCAATGGATTTGAAGCAACTCCTGTACCGCGTCCCCAAAGGCCTCCCACTATTGCAAAAGGGCTAACGCGGCGCACATCAGTCAGGGCCCAGCTCAAACGCTCCTGCGTCACGAGTATAACCCATCATAATTTTTAAACCGCGGCATTTGAGTTCGCCGAGGCGGGAATGAACCTCGGAAAAACTTTGAATCTCTCANCAAGTAGCAGGCGTAGGTCGGACGATACTACCGTCATAACTGGCAGACTCGCCAGAACCAAAAAAACTGCCGATCTTGACTGATCAACAATCTTCCCCTAGGTTGCGCAGACAAAAGGCGACGTGGCCAAGTGGCTAAGGCGATGGATTGCAAATCCATTATTCGTGGGTTCGAATCCCACCGTCGCCTCTCTTGCAGACAGGAATGGTTTTTTCTGCGTTGGAGCCTTTGCACAGGGCACTATCAGCAGTTTCGACGCTTCAGCCACCACGCTGAAAACAAGCTCCAGCAAGCCGCAGTAACGGATCCGCTGCCCGCTCTTCCATCAAAAACGGGCATTAACTTGCTCTCCGAGTTTTTCCGCTCCTGCCCGCGTGCCCACCGCAGTGCCCGAGCACCACGCTGTGCAGCGGAAAATCCTGAATTTCCTCATTCGCTTTTCATGCTGCATTCAGTACAGCGTTCTTTGCAGGCGACATGGAATCAACCTCATCTGTCGCTACAGAACTTATCACCACCTCTACAGTTGCGCCCGGTACCTCGAAACGCTCNAAAACACCCAACACAGTGNCTACAGCCGCAACAAGACCAGCATGTCTTAGGATGGAAACCAATGAATGGCTTGTGATGCACTTGGTAATAAGACCACCGTTGTGATCCTGAATTCCGCAATTCAAATTCGCTACAAACCAAGGCAACGCGTCACTTCGGTGGCAATGCGTCGCGTCGAAAGAATTCTACATTCCTACTAAACACCGTCTCAGTGATGGAAGGCACACAAACGATCACGCTTAGCTTAAAAGGTTAATGGTAAATGGCCTGACATGCCATTTACCCCATCATGGGGGCCATACAAAGCTGAAAATGTTACAGCACTCCAAGCGTATTTTCACAAAACCCATTGCTTACGCCGCCACGCTCTCGATTGACGAAGTACGTTTCCCTTGGGTAGCTCCGTTAATTCAGCAACACACTTCTCTAACTACAGGGCAGCACGCAATGGTTTCCCAGAAATCAAATCAGCAAGATATACCTTTGTCAATTCGAATCAGAGTGCAACCGATTGGCGAGATCGCGGTGCAGAATGGCCTCCTGACGACAGACCAGATCGTTCGCATTTGCAATGAACAAAAGAGCAGTCAAATGGTCTTTGGTGAACTCGCCAAGCAATTGGGTTTTCTAACTGGCGAACAACTCGAATTCCTTATCAAAGCGAAACAAGAACACGACCAGATCGTCGACGAAGCGCTGATGCAGTGCTGCTGAGTAGACGTTGCCCACATTTGCATCTCGATGTGAACTCGTCACCAAGGCAACCACATAATCGAAAAGAGCGAACGAGTCGCGAGTCGTGGAATAGCAGTAGAATCTCTCGCGATTTGANGCCGCAGCCCATCAGTTGACAACTCAGCGATCCATTCAAACTCAGCGACTGCACACAGTCGCCTACAACCTCCCAAGCCACGGCACCGCCTCGCCACCGATCAAAAGGGCATCTCTTGCCTGCTTATCACACCTCATAAAAAAGTGCTAGCAGCAGCCAGGTCTAAATCAAATTCCCCACTCGGAAAACGCTTCATCCAGACACATCAAACGTGTCTCCTCATCAGACGTTTGTGCTGTATTATCATTATCCTGCATAACCTTTTGCGGAGCTTGAATAGATGAAGCCGACACTAGCACGCTGCTTGTAGCCGACTGCCACTGCGTAAACGTCATGGGGCCGAGAACCTCAAGCGGCTGAACATCCATGATTACCATCAGGCCATCGGGAGCAGCCGCCCCCAACCCAGGTACGGCAGCTGCCGCCCCCCCACCCATCGCCGGAAGATCAACGACCTGAAAGCCTCCGACATCATTTCCGAAACCGTACGCACTTCCATCAAAATACAGCCCTGGTCGGAATGTACCACTCGTACTCGCCCCCAGCGAGGCGGGTTCAAACACAAACACATCTTCGTCGCGACCACTAATACCGGTGACACTGAAATTGCCAACAGTTGACATATAGATCGTTCCATCACTAGTGATAGAGACTGCATCTACATCCTCACTGGATGACGTCGACAACCCCACATCGCTGCCATCGAAGTACATTTCAAAACTGCCCGCAGTGTTCGCACCCAATGAAGTTTGGTTGAAGACAATCATATCTTCATCACGTGAACTGACGCCGTTCACAGAACTGGAGCCACTCGTCGAGATCACAAGCCTGCCGTCTGGTGCGAAACCTATTGAATCGACATCTTCCCCGTTACTACTTAGTCCAACATCACTTCCATCAAAGTAAAGTTCCCAGACCTGCGTTGCTGGAGAGAACCGAAGAATATCTGAATCATCAAACGAAAGTGCACCACCGGTAATCGTCCCGGCCAGACTATAGGACATCAATATGTCACCATCGTCCTGAATATAAAACGCATCCAATGTCAGTCCACTCGCCCAAGGTGTACCGTCAAAGAACACTCTAAATTCGCTACCGTTATAAGCGACGATATCTTCATTCTGAAACAGAACCCCGGCAACCGTCCCGTTGTTTTTACGGGAGAAGTAGAACTGATCAGTAACTTCCGAGTCGATGTCTGTGACATCGATCGAAGCACTTCCATCAGCAAACCCACCCGCACTGGCAGTCAAGGTTACAACTTGGGTCCCATCAATCTCGCCATCCAATTGCCCCGACACGTCAAAACTCGCACTCAGTGAGCCACTCTGAATCACCACATTCTGGGCAACCACAGCCTCACCGCTGTCACTGCTTGACAGAGCAACCAGTAAATCAGAAGCTGGGTCCGTGTTACGCGAGACGGTTGCAGTTACAACTCCATCCTCAGCGACTTCCGTTGCCGCAATTACCACGGTCAGGGTTGGGCTATCGACATCCAGCACAGTAACACTGCCCGTTGCCGATTCGAAACCGGTGGCAGCAGCAGTAATCGCCACTGTCTGGCTGCCATCTACAAAATCATCGGTAACACCACTGATGGTAAAAGCAACACTCGACTGGCCATCCGGAATCGTCACGGACGACGAAACCGCTGCCTCACCTGCATCACTACTTGCAAGGTTCACCACCAACGCACCTGACGTACCGGTATTACGCGTGATTGTACCAGTCGTGCTTGAGCCCTCATCAATGTCGGAAGAGGGAATCGAAATGGTCAGCGAAGCAACCTCATCATCTGTGACCGTCACTGATCCACTATCACCTAAATAGCCTGTGGCATCCACGCTGATCGTAACTGCCTGATCACCGTCAACCAGATCGTCATCTTGCGCAGTAACCGTAAAAGTACCACTCGTCTGACCCGCAGCAATCGTCAAGGTGTTGACTGTAGCTTCGGTCACATCGCTACTGACAATCGTCAACTCAACCGCGTCACCGGATGAATTACGGGTCACGGTTCCTGTCGTCACTCCACCAGACTCACTGATTGCAGCATCAGCCAGGGAAAGACTCAAAGCGGGAGTAGTCGTGTCAACTACCGTGACAGCACCAGACGCACCGGTATAGCCAGAAGAATCAACACTGATCAAAACCTGCTGGTCACCATCTACAAAAGAATCCTCCACTCCTGTGATCACAAACTGGGCTGATGTTGAACCGGATGCGATCGTCACAGTGCCAGATACCGACGCTTCGTTCGGATCACCACTCACCAAGTTCACTGTCAAAGGGGAACCCGTGTCAGTGTTGCGAGAAACAACTCCAACCAAAGTGGATCCTTCGGAGACTGAAGCGGCACCCAGATCCAAAGACAAGGTGGCAATGTCATCATCAGCATTACTAAGAGAAACATCAGCAGGATCCAAACCGCTGTAATTGCTATCTGACGTAACCGCGACACCAAGAACAACCGAGTAGTCCACTGAACCATCTACGACCGAGTCATCTACACCCGTCACAGTGACAGTCTGAGCTTCATTCCAATTAACAGAGGTAAAAGTCAACTGACTTACATCAACAGTACCCTCACTCGTGTCACTCGACTCAACACTGAAACTCACATCTGAAACGGGAGCCTCCGTCAGAACGACTGTAAATTCAACTGAACCGCCTGCTTCCGTTGTCACGCCAGAGGAACTCGGAGCGGAAACCACCACATCACCCGTAGCAGTGATCGGTGGCATCAAGAATTCTATCACCCTATCCATCACAAACGCCTGGTTATTCGGATCACCAGCACTGGAACTGATCCCCTCAAACGGCGCAGCCATGAAAACTACCCGGAAATCCTCGCCGCCGTAGCCAATCGTATTGAAAGGCTGAGCAGCACTATTTACCGAGTTGCGATAGAAAACACCTTCAGCTCCCACTGCGGGTGCT
>NZHC01000092.1 GCA_002689655.1 Rhodopirellula sp.
GAAGTGGGCCGTTCGTTTACCGCTCAAGATGTGATGGGTGTGTTGCAGTACCTATTCGCCGTACGCGGCACCCCCGAACACATTCGCAGTGACAACCTTGGCAATGACACCGGCCCAGAGTTCGTATCCAAGGTAATTTGCCGTTGGCTGAAACAAGCTGATGTCAAAACACTGTTCATCGCCAAGGGTAGCCCTTGGGAGAACGGCTATGTCGAATCGTTCAATGGCACGCTTCGCGATGAGCTGCTAAACCGGGAAATCTTCTTGAGCTTCGTGGAAGCTTGTTGGGTGATTGATCGCTGGCGACTGGACTACAACCATCATCGCATCCACAGTTCATTGGATTATCAAACCCCTGCCGCATATGCGGCAGGCTGTGTTCTTCCGGCTTCGGCTACGCCTCAGCCTCCAGAACACAGCCGCTATACCAACCCCAATTCTCTCACTCAACCTGGTGCAAACACTGGGGGGTAGTCACCGGTGTACCACGTTGGGAATACAATCACATTATCTCGTTCTTCATTTAGTGACCCATAGGCGCGAAAACCGAGAAATGCCTCCCAGAAAACATCTGACTGCAAGGTGAAATTTCCGAGTTCGAAACGGCCAGTGGTGGATGAATTCAGAGAGGCTCTGTCGTGCAATTAAGCGAATCATGGGAAGGAGAGTGAGGAACAAGTTACAGAACAATCCAGTCGCCACAGAATACGCACGCTCATTAATGCTTTCTAACTAAGAATGCGTAGCCAACAAAAAACTAACGCATAAGGGCAATAAGGGAGCGCTAATGATTACTGGCAGCCATCACTGGTCTGATCCACGCCATCGGGGATAGGTCATTCAGTCTGTTAGACAATTAACTCCCTTACGTTTGGGTAGTAAGGTTATGCTCTGGGTGCTAGCTAGTTGTACGGAGGATCGCCGGTCGGGGCAGGGGTGGACTCCACGACTGGTCGGGTGTTGAACTTGATTGTTCGCTAGCACAGATGGTCTGGTGATGGGAGCGCGTTGCAACCGCGACGTGACCAGAATCGGGTTAAGCGGAGCCAGCTAGTGTGATCAAAAAACGAAGGGCAGCTTGATCGGCGGGCGACCATTGAATCAACTAACATGGCTTGGGACGTTAGGACCCAAACACCATGGATGCCCTGAAGACCACCAGCAGTCCATGCTCAGGGCGAGCAGTCGGTTCTTGGACGTGCAAGGCTGCGGACATTGGCTATTAGACGTAATTGCAAAAGTGAGTTAATCGTGAAAAGAAGACTTCGTTCATTCAGTGTGCCACCAATCGTTGCCGTGTTTGGTTTTCTTTTTGCTGCTTACGCGCAAGGTCAGAAGATCGAACTGCCGCCAGTGAATGAAATAACACCGCCGATGATCTTAGAGCGACTTGGCGAATTTAGACGGGATGTGGCCACCGACTCGGAGGAGGCTCGGCGTTGGTTCAATCAAGGAATGGCGCTGATGCTCGGTTACAACTTCGATGGTGCGATTTCTTCTTTCCGTGAAGCCACGCGGATCGACCCAACCTTCGCGATGGCATGGTGGGGAATCGGGTATTCATGTGGCCCAAATCAGAATAATCCCCAGATTGACAAGCCCAAGGACGATTGGTCTTTTGCTGCGGCTCGGAAGGCCTACGAACTGCGTGAACGCGAGCGAGGTGCGAATCGTGCACTCATCGAAGCACTGTCGTTTCGGTACACCCATCCGTTACCCGAGGACCTGAGTGACCAGAACGAAGCATACCTTTCCGCCATGTTGAAGGTTCGAAAGCAATTCCCAATGGATCCAGACGTTGCCGTTTGGACAGCAGAGGCGATGATCTGCATGCAGCCATGGAATTACTGGACGCTGGAAGGTGAGCCTGTCGAGCGGACTCCGATGTTCCGTGCGATTCTAGAAGCAGTCATGCGCCGCCACCCTGATCATCCTGCGGCCAATCACCTGTACATTCACACGATGGAATCTTCCCCCTGGCCCCAGCTTGCTGAGCCCGCAGCAGATCGACTGGTCAAGCTTGTTCCCGCCGCCGGTCACTTAGTACACATGCCATCACATATCTGGATGCAGACGGGCCGGTATGACGACGCGGCAGATTGTAATCGAAGAGCAGCTGCACTCGACGATGCCTGGTTGGAGAGTGATCCAACTGCGGGTGAGTATCGAGTGTATATGGCTCACAATCGGCATTTTCTGGCGTGGGCGGCGACGATGCAGGGGAGGCGGCGTGAGGCTTTATTTGCTTCCCGTGCCATCGAGGACGAAGTTCCCGCACCGCTGATGGAAGCTCTCGCTCAATTTAGTGACGGAGTTGCCTCCAGCAAGTGGCACGTGATGGTCAGATTCGGAATGTGGGAGGAGATACTGACGGAGCCTGATCCTCCTGAGTGGGCCTCTGTTTGTCAGGCCATTCGGCATTATGCCCGAGGTGTAGCGTTTGCGAACACAGGGCGTTTGGCGGAAGCGGAGGTCGAAACTAAGGCACTAGACGACGCAATCGCAGGATTGGTAAAAAGCGATCGTCTGCTCGGAAATCAACCTGCGAGCGAAGTGTTAAAGATAGCGCAGTACGTTTTGCGCGGCGAGGCTTCGTTTAAAGCCGGCAAGCGGAGTGCAGGCCTGGCTTTGCTCAAAAAAGCTGTCGAACTTGAAGAAAAGATCGTGTACGCCGAACCAGCACCGTGGATGATGCCCGCCCGTCATCCTTACGGAGCGCTACTGAACTTGGATGGACAGTATGCGGAAGCAGAGAAGGTATTCTTGCGTGATTTGGAGATCTATCCGGCTAATGGATGGGCACTACTAGGGCTTCGCGATTCATTGATCGGTCAGGAGAGGCTATCTGAGGCAAAACACGCCGAACGTGCTTTTCGCTTGGCATGGAGAAGTGCGGATGTCCTACCGCCGGCTGCGTGCTACTGCGGGATCGAAGATCGGTGAGCGGTTCTCTGGTTGCTACAAAAGCGATTGGGATCGTTACATACAGGGAGCGAGCAATGCAAAGCCGCATGCCCCGTTCCTGCACTGCAATGCTTTGTTTATCAACCAATGCATTCATCAGTTTCTCTCATCGGAACGTATCGCGAGTAACAGTGCACTACATCGTCGTGGTGTGAGGTTAGGCCGTAGGTTTTGTTGCGGCTGTTGGTTCTGATTGATCGGGCCGATCGACGCATGAGTTTCGACTCCCTGCCCATGGCTCTCGCGGATTCAGGCAATGCAGGTAGCATGGGCTATCGTTGGTCATATACGCCAATCGCAGCAGCAGCAAAAAAGCAATAACAGCTTTTAAAAGATTCATGCTGCCCCAAATAGCTAAGCGTTGATTCATCACCAGCAGCCTAAAGAAAAACCGCAGCGCTCGGGGAAGAGTGACGAGTCGGGGCTGGAACTCGTTAATTACGTTTCGCGGCAAAACAGGTCAACTAGATGGGGATGTGGCCGCATGCGGTTCGTCATCTATGTTCTAGCGAAGCATTTGGTCCATGCGGGCTCTTGTCGGCAGAGCGATCACGCGACGGCCGGAAAGCTAATGAACAGATTAATGGATATCAGCGAGAACGAAATTCCTGCAATTCGACCAATTGAAGGGTTGGAGCGAAGCGAGCAGGAAAGATTAATGGCTCTGCGTGTGTCCGGGGGAACGGGAGATGCTATTTCTCATTGGAGTCACGGTGGAGATATTTCGTGGGCGCGGACGGGGGACAGCGATTATAGCAAGGGGCACGGGATCGCTAGCGCCGCTACCGTGTTTTTCTCGAGTCTGTGGGCGATCGGGATTTTCGTTGTTTTGTCCGTAATTGGCCTTCTTGCATTCGTGTTTATTGCGTTGTTCAGAGGTTTTGCAAGCGGCGAAATTCCATTGCACTAAATGTGGCTTGAATAAGGTTGCTTCATGTCAAGAATCCGCGAAAAGCATACAGACACAACACTCATGAAAGCCTTGGGCTGGGTCGGCGGCATAGCAGGTTTGGGTTTGGCAATTGCGGGTGCGTTGCTCTCAGCCCTCGCAATTTTGATGGTCCTAATTTTCTGGCTTGCTCTTTATGTGTTGTCAGGCGACCCCTTCTGGTTCTGGAACGGACTGCCATAAGTTGCAGGGATAGAATTGCGGCCAAAGTGCAGCGGCATCCCTCGTGTTTTCGCGAAGGAGTTGAGCGATGCAGGCTCCCGTACGGGACGCAAGTAACTCAACGGGATCATCCATGAACAATTCTGCTTTCAAGCGTAGCTGTTTCTACGTGTTCACCGTTTTGTCAGGAATCTTGCTGTTGGCGTGGATTGGCGGAAGCGTTGTCGAGGCAAACAAGCTGGTTCAGAGTGATCCACGTAATGTGTTTGCAGTCCAGTTGTTCCAAACTTCTTTTTTTTATTTGATCTTCCTTATTCCTGCCCTCGTCTTTCTTTGGGCAACATACGAAGCAATCTTTCTGGTTGGCTCAAATCCCCGGGAATTTTATAAAGCCAAACTTATACTTGTTACCGTGTCTGCGGTCGTCGCCGGGGTGATCTTGGTTTGCGTCTTTGCGATAGCGTTTATTATTTGGGTTGGTATGGTCATGCTAACAGGTGACACGTTGTGGTTCTGGAACGGACTTCCGTAAACAGCAAAGGATACAGCGCGATCGACAGCCCAGTCGCACGTT
The DNA here is from genome assembly GCA_002689655.1 of Rhodopirellula sp. Classification (GTDB taxonomy): domain Bacteria; phylum Planctomycetota; class Planctomycetia; order Pirellulales; family Pirellulaceae; genus Rubripirellula. Next base: position 4,650 of record NZHC01000092.1, read on the forward strand.
TCACAGTCCCCGGTGGTTCTGATCCTGACTTTGTTCTTGCGGTGTTTGCCGATGCGGTCAACCGTGGGAAAGATTGTCACGAAGTTAGGCGAGATCAGACGCAGCGGGGTTTGCGGTATCAGATGAACTGTAAACCCTGGGAGATTGGGTTGACATTGTTCATTGGTGTTTCGCTGGTAATGTTTCTCGGATGATATGCATGTGGTTGCCCGAGATGTGGGTAGTCGTGAAGAGTAGTCTGTTTATGGCTGATCGATGACAACTAACACCATAAAGACGACACGGCTCAAACCAGAATTGGTTCGCTATGTGCCGGAAGTTACCTCATTTCCATGGAAACGCTTAGGAAGGAATGGGGTGGGTAGTTGATTCAGGTGCGGTGTTCCGATTCGACGTAAGGTGCGCAGCATCTTCAGTTGGGACTGCACACCGCGAGGCGAGAGCGGCGGGCTAAGGCCAAGAAACGTGCCGTGAGGCCGTCTGTGGTTCATGGATGGCCCTCCAGTGGTCATTTATATCGGGTGCTCCCTGCACCGTCAGAAACTCTTCTAGGTTGAGACGCTCATCTCGTACACCACTGCTGAAGGTTTCAACAAAACCGTGCGGTCCATGGCTACCAGGTTCGATAGAGGGTGTTCCCAGAGTCGGTCCATTCCAAAACAACGTCTACGCGCACCATTAGGCTTGCTTGCACGGGGAAGGTTCAGGCGAAGCTGCCTATAAAGAACTTTCGCCGCGGAAAGGCAGGAAAGGAACGAAGAGAAGAGCGTAATGGGGCTCTTCAGACGGACCACAAATACGTTTGCGACCAACTAGCCGAAGGGCGAACCAATGGACGGACCAATGAACACCGTGACCAATCTACCTAGCAGCAAAGCATTTGCAATCGCATCCATGGCCGCCATGGCTGTTGGTACGGCAGGCTACCTCGTGGGTCTGTGGAATGCCGAAATGCACATGAATGAGAAAGGCTTTTATTTTACAATCCTTGCATTCGGTATGTATTCGGCTATCTCGATCCAAAAGTGCGTGCGGGATCGCGCTGAGGGGATTCAAGTTTCCCAGATCTACTTGGGCTTAAGTTGGGCAGCGATTGCCACTGCAATCGGCCTGCTCGTCATTGGCCTTTACAATGCGAACACGCTAGCACTCAGTGAGAAAGGATTTTATGGGATCGCCTATGTGCTTTGCATATTCACTGCGGTTACCGTCCAAAAGAATACGCGTGATGCGATCGCTGAGGAAAATAGCAAGTCCATGGCGGTAGGAGGTGACTCGCCGATTCCTCCGTCAACATTTGAATGAGTTGTGAGTCCTCCCCACTCTTTTCACCAGGTGTGTGATTGAAGCGGAGATTCTCTCGGGTTGAGGGTGTTACCTTTTTGCCTTGACCAAGTTCCACCTTCGCTTTGCGAAATTTGGCAACGGTCTGACCCACTGTGTGGCGTTGCTGCCGCGTTGTGGGAGTTGTTTCCGGGCTGGTCGCCCGATCAAGATTATGTCACTCACAATGGTGCGCTTCTTTGGGGGAGGTCACAGGCCTATCCGGAATGCATGATAGCTGGATTAACGTTTCTATTCCTTGACGATAACGCCGACTCTATTCGATTCTTACACTAGGCGGTAAGTCGCTTCATCCCATCGAAATTCGGCATGAGGAGCAACGACGAACCGCCAAGTAGAAAAATTCGCTCAAGTGTTGAAGCTGAATGGAGATCTTTACTTCCTGCACTTAGAAAAGTGCTTCGAGGGCTGGGATCGCCGCCTGATTTGCGATGTCGCCTGCTGACTTTCCGTCATCAGCTTTCAAATCTGGGTCAGCACCGTTGGTAAGAAAAACCTTGATGCATTCGAGAAATTTTGCTCTCGCTTTGTCAGACTTTGCGTTCATTGCGCGATTAGTTGCGTAAATCAAGGGACTGGCTCCGGACTTGCTTCCTGCGTTGATATCGAGTCCTTTCTCAAGAAAGAATGTTATCATGTTCGGCTTGCCCCAGAACGCGGCTTCATGGAGCAGGGTGGCACCGTTCCAATTCAGTTCGGTGAGACGCGCGCCCAGCGTGATCAGCAGCTCACATGCTTCTGGACTTCCACCGCCGACCGCGTAGTTGAGTGGCGTTTTTCCGAATCGGGCGCGTTTATTCACATCAGCTCCCCGCTTCACAAGCAGTTTGATCACATCGACGTTTCCAGCCCCAGCTGCATAGCCTAACGCAGTGTAGGAATTTTCGAGAGTCTGATCTGGTTGTACGCCTGAATCTAGAATGGAGGTTAACTTTTTTATGTCTCCTGAGCGTGATGCCATATGGAGCTGGTGCACCGTGTTGTCGCTTGGGAAATACTTCCATATTTGTGGGGCATTGTTTGTACCTGCAAAAAGTCCCCGGCTGTATTCGTAGAAGAGCCCATTGTGGACTTTGATCGCGCCCCTGTAAGTCGGTTGCTTCGTTTCTGAATGCAGTTTCGTGAAAAAGCTGATGTTACCTTCGGTTGATAACGTCATTTGATTTATAGACTCAAAACTCGGGTCCCCATATTGAGATTCGCCGTAGTGTTTTTCTCGTCCGTCGGCTATTACTTTGTGGACGATATTGTCACCTGCATATCGGACCCAGTGACCTGTCAAACTTTGCCAAAGCTCTTCAGTTGCGGAGCTGGCTTCAACGGATTGGGCATGAACAGGATCAGTGAACCAGACGCTGCACCACGTTGCAACGTTGATAATTAGCACGGACAGCATTTTCGTTCGCATAACTCTCTCCTCGGTGGGGAACTTGATCGGTGGGGAACTTGATTGGTGGGTCTTGTAAAGAGACGCATGTTTTAGTTGCTAAATCTTCGACGGTGTTTAGACAAGTGTGCATTTGTCATTCACACGCGTTCGGAAAAGCATAATCCATCTGTAAGTGCATTGCTTTTAGTGTTGGCCTGAAAACCGTAATGGAAGAACTTGCTTTCTTAACCGCCCAAACGGAGGGCCAGACTTCCTTTGGAGGCGGCTGAGGCCAAATTCTGGGCAGCATCGACATCTTTATCTACAGTACAGTGGTTCGCTTCAAAGTCCTCAGCGGATGTCATACTCATTACTGTCCCCCCGGCATCTTGATAGTGCGGTTGATTTTTCGAGGGTCTGCGTCAGCGCTGTTAATTTGTACTGCGTTTGATTGTGCAAGCCTTTCGCTGTGAACCTGATCTAATCTGCGCTGCCTTGAGTGTGCGTTCAGTTGGCGAACAGGTTGTGGGCTCACCGCCAACAGTTCCGCAGCGTGTTTGATCGTTAAAAGGCTAAAAGTTGTCGGATATCGATCCACTTCATATTGGAGAGTACCAACAATGGCCGCTCCCTGAGGATGCTTGGTGTCAACAATGCATTCGCACGTGATCTCCGCGAGTTGGAGACTGATCGCTAAATCAAAGGTAAACATTTTAGCGAAGTGTTCATCGACTCATTTGCGATTCGCGGTGTTCCAAAGTTGATAGGAAGACAAATGGACCAGCGTTTGTCTCGTGGCGCGTCCGTGACTCCTTGGAGTCGCTCGATGTGGGCACGTCATACATCGAACGTAGAATTAACCAACACATTCCCCCACAAACGAGTGTTGGAAAACGGAGTCATTCCACGTGCCGTTATGAGACAGCGGTTTTTCCACCTCTGGAGGCTTGTGTTTCGGCATCGTGGATAGACAGTATCAGTGAATAAACCACCAGCTAGGCGGAACAAGGCATGCGTCTCAGATGAAAGTGACGCTGGGCTGAAGCTTCGCACGGAAGAAGACGTGTGACAGATGCACGAGCACGCATCGGTATTCTTGCATTCGCTTCAATAACTCGTTGCCAAGGGGGGAAGATACCGACCCGGAATCGATCAATCGCATGATGGTGACCAGGGTTCGTGATCCATGTCGAACCTCTACCGTACGCTTTTAGTGCGTAGTTGGATGATGCTCCGAGGTCCGTCGGCATGCTCGCCAATTCCTGTCTAGTCAAGTGTTTTTTTCGTGCACTTTAAAGCGAAAGAATCAACGCCTCCTACGGACGATGCATGTCTATTGCGTTCGCTTGTCGTGTTCGACCATTGCGAATGCGTTGTGACTGTGGATTGACTCGAAGTTTTCAGAGAAGCACTGGAACCAGACGACGCGGTCATCATCGCGAAGTGTTACGGCCATATCGCGAACGATGTCTTCCACGAATTTCGGATTTTCATAGGCTCGCTCGGTGACCCACTTCTCATCCGGGCGTTTGAGAACTGAAAAGACTTGCGTGGATGCACATTGCTCAATCATCCCAAAAAGCTCCTCAATCCAGAAGTTAACGCCGTCGGCGATGCGAACTTTTACCGTCATTTCACAGCGTTGATTATGTGCTCCATATTGTGAAATTTCCTTCGAGCAGGGACACAAGCTTGTTGCCGGAACTCTGAGCGTCATTACGAAGTCATCTTCCGTTCCGCTCTGTAATTCGAACGTAACATCGATGTCCAGCTTTCCTGGCATCCCTGTCACGGGTGCCTTCTTATCAATGAAGTAGGGAAAGTGAAGCTCTAAAAATGCGTCTTCGGCCTTGAGCCTCTCACGCATTGCCATGGCCAGCTCAACGAGGGAGTCACTACAGAGTTCGTTATGCCGTTCATTAAGCACTTCAAGAAAACGCGACATATGTGTTCCCTTCTCCGTATGCGGTAGAGAAACGAACATGTTGACTCTCGCCACGGTGTGCTGAAAGGTGTTCCCTTTGCCGGCGCCCGGGGTTCGCAGAGAAATCGGATAGCGGATATTGGTAACGCCCACCTTGTCTATCGCTACACGTCGAACGTCACCTGTCGACTGAATGTCTGGCAGTTGTTGGGGAGGTTGTTCAGCAGGGACCTGACTCATGATAAATCCTTAATGGTTAGTTTGTTGACGCACCCTTGATCAAGTTTCCTGATGAATTGTTTCAGAAACAAAGGTCGCGGGTTCGTGAAAATTAGTCAGGGTCAGGTTGGGTTCGTTCGCCTGCAAAATAAGACTAGGCAAGTTTCTCGCTAGAACTCAGCTGAGCTGATGGCAGAACCCACTGATGTTTGGCCGGAGTTTTGATCTACGGACGCCTCGGCATAGGAGTCTTGCGTTTCCCAAATGCGAACTGATACAGCATTCGCACCGCTCCCATCAAGAACCTGAGGACAGACCTCCTCAAGAAGGTATTTTGCCATGTTCTCAGCAGTTGGGTTGTACGGTAGCACGTAGAAGCGACTGGGTTCGACCATCTCCAACGCTTTCCTAGCGTTGTCATCTTCGTGGCTGATCAGGAAAGCGTGATCCCAATTTTCGTCGATCCAACCCTTGACTCGTCTTTTCAATTCGGAAAAATCTACCACACGACCCACTTCATCTTGGGAATCTCCCTCGACAAAAAAATCTGCTACGTAGTTATGACCGTGAAAATGTTCGCACATACCACCGTGTCGTAACAGACGATGTCCGGCACAGAACCGGATGCGACGCATGATTGTCAATGACATGATATTTTTTTGTGGAAGAGAAAGTTGCAACAAGAGAAAGCGAGGGTTTTCAGTCTCGCTAAAAGTATAATGTGTTGTAAAGTGCCAACTCTTTACTTCACCCAATTTAAGTGCGGATTCGCAGATATTTCGGGGGGCCGATGCGAATTGAGTGTAGCCAGTTCGGTGCAGTGTTAAAGTACACAGCCGATTGGCGTACCTGAGCATGAAGAAAAACGCTCGCGATTGTTCAATTTGGACCGCATTGGAAAATACCGATGAAGTGCAGCTCGCAGGGCGGTTAAGCGAGGAGACGTTTCTGTTTCAACCTTGCTAATCACTTGGCCATCGCCGCATGAAGTTCATGATTCAGTCGTTAAACATGCAGCAACCAATTTTTGAGTTGAATAGATCTGTTGATCTAGGTTTGCTCGGTTCGACAGGGGCCGCAACTTGAGGGCTTTCACAAGCAGAGTTCCATAAAGCAGTTGGGGAGTTGCTCGAGTCTCGCGTTTCAGCCCTCATTGCAATGGAAGCATGTTGGCGGGCCAACACTTCACCGCCTCTTCCTTCGATGGTAAGTACCCAGGTTTCCCGCTCTCGCTGTACCGGAAAGTCTAAGGCCCTTGAGGAATTTCTGTGTTCGTTATGAGATGGCACCTTTCGCGGGTGAGGGACCGGTTTTTGACAGCGTATCCAATGAGACTTGTTACTGTCAGGATCGTCTGTGGTGCGAATTCACCAAGCTGAAGCACCCCGCTCGCAGGCTCGTGCCAGAGCAGATAATGACACAACCAGACCGCGAGTGTTTATTGTCAGCATACGAATTTTTCTTGACGTAGCGAAACAGCCAAACGTTGCCGCAAAGGTTTCGCAGGAAAAATACTGACCTCCCCCCATAGAAGTGCACCATTGTGAGTGAGAGAAACTTGCTCGAGCGTACCGCTCGAAAAGGACTTTCAGAATGCCTCAGAAACGTCACACAGTGGATCAGATTGTCGGCAAACTTCGTAATGCCGATGTTGCACCCGGTAAGGGCAAAAGGTGCCCGAAATTTGCAAGTTGCTAGAAGTCGTTACTCAAAGTCCCTGAACAGACATATTACCGCTGGCGTCAGAAGTACGGTGGCATGAAATCAGAGATGGCCAAGCGACGGAAAGCTTTGGAGAAAGAGAACGCGCGGCTGAAGAAGATGGTCGCCGAGCAGGCTCTCGACATGGAGACCCTCAAGGCGGCTGGCAAGGGAAACTGGTAAGCCATGAACGTCGCCGACGAACTGTATCCGCCGTGCGTAACCGTTTGGGGCGAGGAAGAATCTCGGAACGTCGTGCCTGCCGCGTTCTGGTGCAACCACGCAACACCCAGCGATATCATTCGCAGCGGGCGGACGATGAACCACGTCTACTCAACGAGATGCGTTTGCTGGCTCCTCAACGGCCTCGCTTTTGATCGGGACGAATTTATCGGTTGTTGACGGAGCGAGGTTGGACGGCAAGCGAGAAAGGGGGCGATCGACTTTGGAAGCGAGAGCATATGTAACTGCCGCGAAAACAGCATCGTAGGCGATGATTCCCTGGCGGAAGTGAGAATGGTTGCGCGCGTCACCATGCCCGATACAAGAATCATGTGTGGTCGTACGAGTTTGGGGCAGATCGGACCGAGGAGGATCGTCAACTTCGGTTGCTGGTGGTGATTGCCGAGTACACGCGAGAATGTCTGGCGATAGAAGTAGGGCGTTCGTTTACCGCTCAAGATGTAATAGTGTTTTGGAGTATCTGTTCGCCATACGCAGCACCCCCGAATACACTCGGAGTGACAACGGCTCGTAGTTTGTATCGAAAGTAAGCTGCCGTTGGCTGAAACAAGCTGATGTCAAAACACTGTTCATCGCCAAAGGCAGTCCTTGTGAGAACGGCTACGTCGAATCGTTCAATGGCACGCTTCGCGATGAGCTACTCGATCGTGAAATCTTCCTGATCTTGGAGGAAGCTTGCTGGGTGATTGACCGCTGGTGACTGGACTACAACCATCACCGCATCCACAGTCCATTGAATTATCAAACTCTTGCCGCGTATGCCGCCGGCTTCGTTCTTCCGGCTTCGGCTAAGCCTCAGCCTCCAGAACACAGTCGCTGTACTAACCCCAATTCTCTCTCTCAACCTGGCGCAAGGTCCGGGGGGAGCCACAGGCAGCCCATGCGAAATGAAAACGCGAAACCGCCGCAGTTCCTGCTCGTGCGGAGAGTTACGAGAGGCCAATTCAGCATTACTAAAAGTGCGGTGATGTTCAGGGTGCTGAATCCCGCTGGTCCGGTGATGCTTGTACGATGCGATACAAGCGAGACGGCTAGGATGACCAACAAACATCTCGAGGTGTTGACGTGCGCCGGCAACAAGGGCTTGTTCACACGTCAAATTGCGGCAACCTTGCTCGCTTTTTCTAAGTGTGCGGCAAATAGTACAGCCGATGGAAGTGGGGCAAACAGGGGACAAATGCTTGGCAAAGCCAGCAGGGTCGCGTTGCCCGAACGGGACCGATAGCCCGTTGGTTTCCCATGATTCGCCGTTTTCTGCTGCTTTTGAAGCACGATTTTGCCCCCCCTATAATCAATCGCCGCAAAAGTTAAGTGTTGGACCAGCAAGGCTCATAGCGGTTCTGCGCTTGAAATCGGTTGTAAGGGAATGAATATAAGTTATCCTAAAAGCCTCTCTTTCCTAACTCACGCGTCTCGTTGGGCAACTGGACGACCGTATAGGCCACGCTGATGAACCACTTTCTAAAGAAAGGCTTGATCGCTCTTGCGGTTGCGACGTTTCTTTGGGGACACGAAGCCTTTGCGGACTTCGTTACGTTTGGCAGCGGGGGCAGCACGTTTGGAATGACATTTGTGGAGATCGGCGATGCGGGCAACGCCGCCGACACCACGAACACCGGGATTGCGAATACTCCTGCTGGTTCAGTGTCGTACAAATACCGGATCGGAAAGTATGAAGTTTCGGAGGACATGATCAGTAAGTTCAATGCTTCTCAGTCCTTACAGATAACGAAAAGTGCGTTAGGCGCCGATAAGTCAGCGACGCTAGTCTCCTGGAATGAAGCGGCCCGCTTTGTGAACTGGCTCAATACAAGCGAGGGCCATCAGGCGGCCTACAACTTTACCACCGGCGGGGTGAACGAGAATATTGCGTTATGGGACTCAGCGGATGCATGGCAACAAGGCGGTGAGAATCGATACCGTCACAAGGATGCTCAATATTGGCTTCCTAGCATGGATGAGTGGTACAAGGCGGCGTTTTATGATCCGGAATCCGGGAATTATTTCGACTATGCCACGGCCAGCAACTCCCCACCTGCGGCGGTGTCCAGCGGTGATGGCACCGGAGCCAACGGTAACAATGAAGCCGTGTGGGGCAACCAGAGCTCCGGTCCAGCAGACATCACCCAAGCAGGCGGCCTGAGCCCTAATGGCATCATGGGGATGAGTGGCAACGTATTCGAGTGGGAAGAAACAAGCGAGAACCTGGCAAATAGCTCTGCCTCGTTGGATCGCGTGATACGCGGAGGATCCTACAACTCAGCTGGTAATCCGACACTCGTTTCGTCTAACTTCCGGGCAGGTCGAAGCCCAACGAGCGAAATCGTGTTCGTTGGTTTTCGCGTCGCGAGCGCCGCAACTGTGCCGGAGCCAGGTTCGATAGCAGTCTGGTCAGCTATGTGGGTAGGCGGTTGTTTTTTACGAAAACGCCGTGTGAGGAAATAGCCCTCTCACCTGCATTCGTTCAGCATTTTTTTTGGCCACTTGGGTCAGTGCGATGGGGGTTGGGTCGACTGATCGATAGACACCGAGGGGAGATGGAGAGCGGTGTTTTTGTGTAGAACGTGATGTGTGCAGAGGGATGTTTGATAGGCTCTGCTCACTATCGGTAAATCTAGTTTGGCTTTCTTGACAAAAGAATATACGATGGGATGTTAGTCGACACGGGCAAGGTGACCAACGCTGCCAATGTGATCGAGTAGTTGCGGAACAAGTGTTCGGTAGTACGCCCAGCAATACACTCCAAGTAGGCTTATTGGGCTTGTTTCCAAGCTAGTCGGCAAACCGCGACAGGGCACAAAACGCGTCGAGTTTTGCGAAGGCTTTTGGTTCTTGGGGTGCTTGGATAGGCAGACAGTGAACAGTGCCTTCACGTGGACAGGCGTTTCGGTAATCCAAGATTCTAAATTCGTTCTGGTTCAGATCCTTTGGTTTTCGTCGGTTATTGCTGGAAAGCCACGACCCACACATTCTGAAGCTCACGCACATGAGACAAGTTGTAGCCGGGGTACTTGGCTTGGAACCTGGCGATGGCTGCTGACGTTGAGTCTTTTTTTTGGAACACGCATCGTGGCCAGTTCCGGAACCGAAACAGTAAACGCCGGGGCTGTGATTACTGTTGCATCGGTGCCAGCAGTAAGGTTCGTGCCGATCAATGAAGCGATAGCGAGGACCACGGCAGCTAGCACTGTTTTTGTACGACCTTCCGATTGTGGTAGGTGGAATTCTGTTAGGGTTGCATCATGTTAGCTCTGGCCATAGCTATCTTGCTCTGTATGTGTTAACAGATCGTATCAGCGTTACGCACCCGGTGGATAATGATAATGACGTATCAGCTACCGCAGATCGCTCCTGTTGTCCGTGTTGTGGGGGTGGCAGTTCGTCTCTGCATTTTGTGCCGGCAGGTCTCGTGACCTGACGCGGAGCCGCCGCTTGGGGGCTACGAACACCGAAGTTTGTCACCGTCTTCCTGAACCTCGGTCGCGTCTCCCGCTCGTTGGTTCGAGCTTATCCTACTTGACGGCTTTGCCAACCCGATGCGGCTCAGACTATTCGGAGGATATGGGCGATTCGGAGGACAGGGTCAAGCAAACACGAAAGCCTCGGTGGGCGCTGCGGAAAACCGGCTCGTACCTGCGACGGTACGCCGATCTGCAAAGCCCGGTGGGGCTGCTCCAACTGCCGCCACGGAAAACGCGGGAAGAGCCAGATGCTGGACCAGTAGGGTCGGTGACACTTTCAAATGGGTAGGAGGTATCCCAATCTTGGCACCACTCCCAGACATTGCCGTACATATCGTAGAGCCCCCAAGGGTTCCGTTTTTTGCTCCCCACTGGATGCGTCACACGACTGGAGTTGTCACGGAACCAAGCGTAATCACCTAACTCTGATTCATCGTCACCAAAGCTGTACTTCGTTTTAGTACCAGCACGGCAGGCGTATTCCCACTCCGCTTGGGTTGGCAGGCGATAAACATTGCCTGCTGCTTTCTCACCGGGGAGTTCACTTAACTTGCGGCAAAACTCAACCGCATCATCCCAGCTTATCTTCTCAACCGGGTTATTAGCGCCTGGGAAATGGCTTGGGTTGTTACCCATCAATTGTTCGTATTGATGTTGCGTGACTTCATGGACGCCCAACTTGAACGATTTAGTGAGCGTCACCTCATGGGGTGTCGCGCCAAAAACAGTTTCATCTCCCATCGTGAATGAACCAGCTGGAATTGACTTGAACTCCATGCCCAGAGCAGTAGCTGATTCGGGTAATCCAATGGGTTCTCGATTACTGGTAGATTCTGGTCCTTGATTAGTGCCCGCAACAGGCTGCGTGGGTCCCCTCTGGTCACATCCCGCTATCGCAGCAGCAGCTAAAAAAACGACGACAGATCTTAAACGCTTCACGCTCGCCCCATTTGGTTAGAAGTTCATCAACAGCAACAATCATAAACAAAACCAGCAGCTCAGAGCAGTGGTTTTGGGTGGGGTTGCCATATGTAAAGTAGGTTTCGGGGCGATAACTCGCTGTTGAACCTCAACTGGGGCAACAATATTCGGCTCGCAGGCCATTGCCACGGCCTAGGGATGGTTGCAACGCCAACAAGGTGCCGGGAAGCGCATTGGTCATCTGACGCCGTTTCGTCAGTAATTTCAACCGAGCAGTAGCAGCTACGGAAACAGGACTTCGAGCGTTTGGCATTGATGTATCTCAGCCGTACCGACGCTCATCTTGACGACGGCAATGTGCCCAGAATCTTTTTCCACGGGACCGGCGTTAAACCTCCACCGCTCACAGAATTGGCCACACAATTTTTCATGTCACTTGCCAACAATGCTCACGTGGGAATTTACGAGACCCCGATGGAATTCGTTCTGCGCCCATGGCACTTGATGCTGATCAGTCTTGCTTGCTGGCTCAATCGACAACAACGACAAGAAGTACTTGATTCATTTCGTACCGAGAATGCACCTAGCAAAATGCAGGGTGGTACGAAACGATCCTTGTCAACCGTTGACCAGCGACGCGGAGCTACCGTCGCAGACAAATAAATCGGCTGCACGCAACTCTCACAAGTTGGCGGCCTGTTCACAGCGGATACCATTCAGCGATAGGAACGTCAGTTCCTGGCAAATCATCTGACTACTCCGATCGAGAACCTTAGAACGGTTTTCGGAACAAGGCCCGGCAAGTGATCGTTAATTTGAGGGGCCTTTAACTGTTTACACCAGGTTGAATGAGAGTAATCGGGTCGGCAGGGCGATTGTTTGCCTCGAGTATGAACTCTGGGCCTTTTCTACGGTGAAGGTTTGCTGGGGTGCCACGTAGGGGAAGCAGGTTCTGCAAAACACCATTAGATCGGGGGGGGGTACATGGGCACCCCGGTTCTCTTCTCGGGCACTCTTGCGTGTACTCGTCGCTCACCACCAGTAACCGTAGTTTGCGATTATCCTCGGTCTGACCCGTCACCAAGTTAGACGACCATAGATGAGTCTTGTAACGGGCACGGTGACGCACGCAACCATTCCCACTTCCGTGAGAAATTGTGGGATGCGACTTTCCTTTCGCAGAAATAGGTTTTCGCATCAGTTGGATGTATTCACGCTAAGGGGTTTCGCGGCGACGGTGATCGTGCTCGGAAAGCGGACTGCGCATTGACTGTGCGTCGCGGGGCCGACCTCTCCGAGCAGATGAGTTTTCTGTGTGTGAAATTCTGATGAAGATGCGGTTTTTGCGCGAGAATACCCAATAGGTATAGACGTCTTGCTTGCGACGGCTAGATTAGATCTCGGTAGGTTAAACCGATCACCCCGCTTCGCGACTCTAATCTAAATTGATCTAAACTGGCTTCCAATTCCCCCGGCTCCAACCGTCCGCATGAGGTGATCGCGACAACGCAGATGCAATCTTTGAACGCTGCGCCGGAGCCGGATGGTTTTCAAGCGTTGCCGGTGTTGGATATTGCGTTGCTGACGTTACGCCGACATTACCGTTGGCTGCTTCCCGCCATGCTTTTTGTCGTGGTCTGCGGGGCATGTGGCATCTGGTGGTACCAGGAGCCAACCTACCAAGCATCCCACTGGGTGGAAATTTCAAGGCATCGCGTTTTAAGTCCTAACGTCGTGACACGACCGGCGAATCTAGTCTCCACCGAAATACCCATTATTCTTTCGGAAATCATTGTCAGTCCGGTTCTTGCGCGGCCGGAGGTGCAGGCGTTACCCAGTTTTCAGAACGCCACGGAACGGGAGCGGCGTCTGCGGACCCATCTTGAACTTACGGGAGGCGGTACCAACGACCGACTTACTATCGCTTTCACCGATGCCGACGCTACTTCCGCTGCGGTGGTTTGTAACGCGGTTGCCGACGAGTACATGGAGTATCGAAGGGAATACGAGCAGCGACAAGCCGACCTTATCCTCCGTAGTCTCCGTCCCGAGCTGCAGAAATGGGAAGATCTCGTGGCAGAGAGAAAAGAGAATGTTGAAAATCTGACGCTCGCAGCGATTTCTGCAGGTGAAGTACAAGGTAGTCAAACCGAGGGACGCTTTACCTTCATTGCGGATTTAAGGAAGCGAATTAACGATTTGATGTTGGAACAGGTGGGGATGGAAGCCAAGCTGAAACGCATCAACGCTGATTGGCCAGCGAATCGCAGCGAGATCAATGATGCAGTTCAGGACGACCCGGAAGTGGGTGATTTGAAGACGCTGATTGATTCCTACCGAGCCTTGATTCGCGGTATAAAGCTGAGCGGCATGGAGTCGGTCAAACAAAAAGAACTTGAGCTGATCCAAGACAAGATTCTCGGCGTGACTTCTGACTTAGAGGTTGCTGAAGAAATTGCAGGGCGAGACTTACTCGATAAGTGGTCCGACAATGTTACCGAGGGACTTGAACGCGAACTGTATATCTCTCAGTTCGAACTGGAGATGCTTGAATCCGTTTTTGATGAAGAGAGAGCTAGATTCCTAAAAGCTGGCGATGAAGCATTGAAACTTCGGTTCGCTGAAGATGATCTCGGCTCAGCTCAGGGCCTTCTCGACGGGCTTCGGGAAAGAGCAACCAGCATTGAAATGGAGAGCAGGTACGCTGCACCGGTGATCTCCCTCCGCCGCGCCACAAAACCCGAGCATCCACTTGAGTCAATTTACTACACGAGAAACAACGCATTTATACTTCTTGGGCTCGCCTTCTTGCCTGTGTCTCTGGCCGTCGGACTCGAATTCAAACTCAACAGATTCACTAATATTCAGTCGATAGCCAGTAAGGTACAACTCAACATACTCGGCGAAGTTGCATCGTTGAGCGATCGGCCCCAGCAGGATCTAAATGACGGACAAGAGAAGGCTTCACAATCAGAAAAAAAGTATCGTAGTTACACCTATGCTGGTGACATCCACCGGCAATCGGTGGACAACCTCCGGATTCGGTTGACGCTTGGAGATCAATTGACGATTGGAAAGGTGACGTCGGTACTAAGTTCCTTTGAGGGCGAGGCCAAAACGACTCTGTCGAAAGACCTAGCACATTGCCTTTCAGAATCACAGCAACATCGCACGCTATTGATGGATATGGACATGCGATGTCCTGATCAGCACCGAATTTGGCAACTAGAGAATCGCCGGGGGGTCTGTGAAGCACTGCGAGGTGAAGTGTCTTTCGGCGATGCTACCCAGACCATCGATAAAACTCTCGATGTCATGCCAGCGGGGCGGAACGAAAGCATGCATCTTTCCGCTGTCACATCGAGCCAAATTGATGCACTATTCGAGTGGGCGCGTGAGCAATATGACTACATCATTGTCGATACCGCGCCGTTAAATTACGCCTCTGAGACCTTGGTGATAGCGAAATACTCGGATTCAGTCGTCCTGAGCCTGTTGCGGGATGTGAGCCGTCTGGAACCAACCAAGAACACGGTCAACACCCTGCAGACCGTTGGGGTCCGGCTTTTAGGGTGTGTGCTCTCAGGAATCACACCACTGCAGTACCAGTATCGTTACGGAAATTCTTACTACTATCGCGGAACGTATAACTCCGCCAACAATGAGCCGGCAGAGTCCGTGAACGGTTAAACACGTGACATCGACGCAGAATTGTATCACGATTTAATGGATCACGATGTTCTCTAGATTCCTCTCACGAATCATCTCTGGCAATAGAAGAATCGCCAGTGAAAACGCTCAAGGAGCTCGGCCCAAATCCGGCTTTCTTGGTCGTTTCATGAGAGCCCCCGCACTGGCTATATCTCGCTTGCTCTACAGGAAGCCGGTTCAGGGCGTGGTGCAATATCGCTTTGACCGCCGACTGCTCCTGATCTCTCTGCTTGTGATTGGCAGCCTGGCTGTGACAACAGGCTACCTGCATCGAGTGACCACTATCAGTATGCCGAGTGTTGTCATGACAAAGGCAGACGAGGCGAGGCGGAAAGAAGACTACAGTGGGGAAGTGAGTTGGTTGGCCCGTTACCTGATATTAGTGAACAATGAGGCTGGACCCGCAACACTGGAAGCTCAAGTTCGATACGCTCTCGCGAATGATTCAAGCCTTCAAGCGATTGACGCAAGCGAAGGCACTTCCAGAGTATTCTTGGCCATTCGCCAGCTGGAGGTTGTTGATTCTGTGATCGACCATGTGAGTGAAATGAGCCGAGAGGCTTGGATTCAACGCCTTTGCAGACGCTACATCGAAGCGAGTGATATCCTTGTTTCACAGGGGAAGCGGCAGGACGACTCGTCGATGCAGGATTCATTGTTCGGGGAGTCGATCGATTTTATCGACAAAGGACTAGTAGTGATGACGGCTAGCCGGGACTTCGCACTCGCAAAGCAAAGAATGCGACAACTGGCGGTAAGGCGCGCCATCGTGCGTCAACTGATCAATTCCAACGCCACCTTGGCGATGAGGAATGACATTACTGATGCATCATCAAAGACGTTCAGGCAGAGTCCACAGCTCGTGGAATTGCTTGACCAGTATTGTAAGAAAGAATCGATCTGGTTCGACCGGACGTTAGAGGAAAGCGTGGCCAAGGATCCCGGTGACATAGGTTACTACAAGTTTCTGTTGTCGCATCGAGACAGCAAGGTTTTTCTTGGGTCCAATTCAGAAGAAAAAAAATGGGAATCTGCAGCTTGGGATTCTCTACCCGAGATGCTCTCTGTGCGGATGATGAGTGACACTTCACCCGAAGGAACACTGCTCACTCTAACGCTTAAAACCATTGCCCAGGATCTTAATGAAAACGAGTTGAGCGTTGAGTGGGAAAAAGCAGCGAATGAGGTGTGCAGTGAATTGGAGACTGCTCGCGACACGGAGTCGAACCTGAAACTTCGCTTGAATCAAAGAGATGCCTACACCTCCATACTTTCTGTGGCGTGGCAGCGGCATGCGTTAGAAAACGCAAACCGGCATCAACGCTGGTGGAATGAACTCATCAAACTCCTAGACGACGCTCCCGATGAATTGCGGGCTAGCACTTACTTGACCAGAGCGCGTATTCATCTGGCGCAAGCGGATCAAAAGTCCGCCATAGTATTTCTGGAAAAGGCTACTGCGACGGAGTCGCTTTCCAAGTTATCCGCTCTTGATTTACTTTCGGGGTTTGCAATTCAACGCATTGTGGCACTCTCAGAAGCAGCTGGGCCAGCTGTTTCAGGTTCCCACGTTAAAAACTGCCTAGCCACACTGCAGCGTTATCGGGATTCCATTGTTAAGCGACAAAACACGCTTCGGCAGCAGGGTCTATCCGAGACGGATTCAGGTTACCGACACCTGATGTTAATACTTGCGATTCATGATTTAAATCACGAGATATTTACGATAGAACTTGCTTCAGCTAGTCATCAAACGTTGCGGTCTTTCGATTCATTCTTCGACAAACTAGCACGATGCGAACGACTCGGGATTAACACGGCGCTGCAGTTGCGCATGGCGGATCGTGTGGCAACTCTATTGCGTAAGAAGGACCTTTACCATGACGTTGCAATGCTATACGAACGTCTTCTGGAGAAGCATCCGAAAGATTCACGCGTGCGAAACCGTTGCTTCGATTCCTGGTATAGAACGGGAAATCGCAAGCGAGCCAGAATGTTTTTGATGGATCTGCCGATGACCGCCAATGTAGCAGGAAAAGCAAGAATGTTGTTCGTTCAAACGCTCGATGCCATTCGTGCGCAGCGGGAGAGTACGTCGACGGAAACACTGCGAGAGCGAGCAGAATCGCTGCAGGCCTCGCTGCTTGAACCGAACAATCAGCCCGTCGACGATTCCACACGACAGATTCTCCGATTCGTGTTGGCGATGATGCCGCCTGATGGAACTGAATTTTCAGAGTATTTTGGATCAAAAGATATGCGGGACCGTCTTTACGCGGTTTCGACAAGCACATCAAACAATGCGTGGATTCATGGCATCGCTTATGGACTCATGAGATTTGAGACCCCGCAGCGTAGAGCTGACTGGTTGGACTCCGTGACTGATAGTGGCGGTCTATCTCCGTTTCGACGAGCGATGCAGGAGTCCATGGTTGACGCGGATATGGGGCGATATTGGTTTGCGATACGTCGACTGCTGAAAGCAGAAAGCATCCATTCGAATCAGACTCGTGAACTTAGACTGACAGCAGCGAACTTAGCGCAGTTTTCGGGCGGGAACCTCGCAGCATCCGAGATTCTGTTAACCATCCCCCTCGAACAAATGACTGAGTCAGCGGTCTTCAAACTTTGCGTCTACGACCTCATGTTCCTTAAGAACCGGTCGATTCGCTTGGGTACCAAAGAGGTTGATGCAGAGCCCATCCGTAAACGATTTCAAAAGTACCAGCAGCACTTAATGGAGAGTGAATCCAGCGACACACGGTTCCGTTCGTTGATCTCCGCGATGAAACATTTCTACCTGGACCTCCAGGAGCGAACCTCAGGTATTCAAAGGACTGAGATGCTGGAAGCACTCTGGTCAACCACAGAGGAGATGAGGACGCAATTTCCGTGGTGGCCTGAGTTGCTAGTCTTTCAAGCCGATGTTGCCATGGAGACGCAACGCGAAGATATCGCTGAAGCGCTCTTCAAATTATCGATCAGTTCCGGTAATGACTCGTTTCAAAACTACCGGCGGCTTATCATGCTGCTGGAACAAAGAGGAAAAGCAGAAGAGTCAAATAAATATCGAACTCAATTGGCCAAACAAGAGAAGCGTGGCTCGAGCGTTTGGCGGAACTACATCCTGGATAACCCAGCCTTTACGAATTCGTTGTCAACGCTAGGTTACTGCGACTCACTGTGTCGAACACATGGAACAGCTGATACGTTTATGCTCTATGCCGATGCAGCGATAAAGAGCTGTGCTGAGCGTGTATCCCCCGATCTCTACAAGGAATTGTTAGCGATTGCCCGCGACTGCGCAGAGGCGATTGAAGAAGACCTAGGGCCGAAGAACCTTGAGGTGTTGGGCCTTCGCCATCGCATTGCAACGGTGAGCAGAGATCATGGTGCCAGTGAACGAGTTTTAGATGAGCTGAAATTGATGGCTTTGACAAATCCATCTGCGGGTGATGCGTTGGCAAAATGCTACCGTCGGTTGGGGAATACCCGTGAGACACTCCGAGCCCTATTGATAGCGAACGAGCAGACGCCATTAGAAGAACGCTACTATTTGATTGCTCAATGTTACAAAGCGCTCATGCTGCAGGATGAGACGGAGAATACTTTATTGAAGGCGGTTGCACTCTATCCGAAGTCCGTGATAGCTAAGCAGAACCTTGCGGGATGGATCAGTCAGAACGAATATGAAGGCATCGACAAGGAGCGTTTTCGTCGGCAGTTGTTGGATAAGTTTGGAGATGACCTACCAGACATTGCCAGATTGGCTTATGCACGGTTCTGCCAACAGCTAGATGATGTTAAAGAGCTGGATGAGGAGGCAGTGGACTACCTGCGTGAGCTCTCTGCGCGCGACGGTGCACTTGCGGTTACCGCCGCGCAGGACCTTCTGCGGTACGTCTCGAAGGCGATCCAATCGCTGCCGGATGAAGTAGAAATGACGCCAGCTTGGATGATCCAGGACGTCCGCTTCAGCTATGAAAAGCTTTGTTCAAAAAGAGTCGAGACTCCTATTGATTTTCAGAGGCAGTCATACTCACTCGCGTCCGTGGTTCCGGCTATAAGCAATGAGGAGCAGCGCAAACTACTCAATGTTGCGAGGGAAAAAGGGGGTGAGTTACTCGCACTTCGAGTAGAGCTTCGGCTGAAGCAGTCCCGAAGGTCGCGAGAAGAATTGATTGCGCGAATCGATGCATGGTCAGATACCGCGGTGAAGACAAGTGAGTACCCGTTGGAAGTTGCACAAGCAATTGTCAGCATGGAGCTACACGGTATTGATGCCCACGAGGTTGCATTGGAGCGCTTTCGAGATGTTGTTATGATCAACCCAGAACGACTACCGACCTACCTGTCCTTACTCAATGATCTAGGTTTCGGCGATCAAAGTTTCAAATATGTCGATGCTGCGCTGGCGACGCAGCCAAGCGACGAAAACCTGAGCAAAATTGGCCAGGCCTGCACTCAATATTTGCTTAATAGCTCCTCCGAGCAAACGGTTCAGCTTTCACTTCGCCTTTTGAATCTGTCGCCCGAGAATATCGAACTATTGACCTTCGCATATCAATTGGGTTTTGCGAGGGGAGACCATCAGTCTGCGGCGGAGTACCTGTTGCAGATAAATCAACTACGCCCTGACCAGCCACTGATACTGAACAATTTGGCGATGTGTTTGAGCGAGATAGATGATCAGGGTGAACTCGCTGTGCAATGCGCTGAGAGAGCTCACCAGCTCGCCGCCAACGACTCTTCGATCATGGACACGCTTGCAGTCACCTACCTGAAGAGAAACGAACCCGAACGCGCTATTAGGTACCTGCAGGATGCTATCGCGATCAAGAAAGAGCCGAGGTACCTTTTTCACCTCCTGATGGCTTACGAGAAACTCGGTAAAGAGCAAGAGTACCGCGACACCAGAAGTTTGCTCAGCCAGATCGACCTCGATGTTAGCGGCCTTACAGCCGTCGAACGTGAACTCTATGAAAAAACAGTATTAGAAAGTTCATCGGGTGTTCCCCAGACGGTCACGGCTAGTGAAGCTCAAGGCCACGGGAAATGAATCGCTGCCCAACCGTCGGTAACGGAATTGCGCCGGAAACAGTCCTAATCCGGTGGCTTGGTGAATATGGGGTCCGTCAGTTGCAGCGGCGCGAATCCAGCTGCCCATCCGTCACCGAAGGATCTCGTTTGCGAGACGTGCAAAGGAACTTCAAAGCAGTGGCAGGTGCCGCGAGGCCACACAATGTGCATCTGGAAGGTTACCGACCGGGGACGTCTGCGGATTCACATAGCAGTCCAAGGCGTAGTCAACTAGTTTCTCCAGCCTATCGGCTATCAATCAATCCGGCCAGCTTCTGTTTCTTAGGACGTGTCCGTACCCGGAAGTTGAGTGAACAGGAAAGAACACCCCAGCGGCTGCCTTTTTGGCGTTGTATCCGCAGGGGACTGATAATACCCAAACTAGAATGTACTGGCAGACCATGAACGAATGCGTGGGCCGAGAGGCAACGCACTTTTCAGCGGCACCCAGACAGGTGCGTTGGTGATTCAGTGGCGTCTTTATAAGTTGTAGGAACGCTGGAACCGCTTTTGCGATTCGGAGAGCTCGCTAAAAATCGGGTTGAAATTCAGGAGGTACTACTAGTTCTTTCCATGAATGCACCTGCCGCAAACACAATCAAGGAGCCTCATGGGCGACAAATCCCCGAGGTAAGGGCGTTGCGTATTCACGTGTAAAGCCAAAAACTGTTTGATATGAAACGCGATTTGGTATCTCGGGGTATCCGTCGGGTCCAATCTCGCAAATCAGACGGGGGGGTGCGCCCTGCCGGTGCAGCGGCAGGGCGTCCGTACTGTCCTAGACGGGGGGGCAGCAAAGCGGTTGTCTGGGATATGGAACGCTTTCATCACGGATCAGCTTGTGTTATTTCGACGCCGTGTTAAAATTTTCTAAGATTATCGAATGACTGATGCTCACGAAAGCCGCTTCAACGCTGGCGCGTCAAAGAGATCAAAGGATGAACCGACTACAACAGGCTCGTTTAGGAATGGTTGCAGCGACCATGCTGTTATGCCAAAACGCGTATGCGGATTTTGTTACTACCCCCACAGGGCTTGATCCCGGCGATCAATACCGATTGGTGTTCATCACGAGCGACCCCAGGACGGCACAGTCGGCCTCCATCGAGGACTATAACACCTTTGTCGATGGTTTCGGGGACAATGCAATCGCGTCTGATTGGAAAGCGATCGCGTCCACGCCAACAGTCGACGCTATTGACAACACGGGAACAACGGCGCAAGCGACGAGCGTTCCGATTTATAATCTCAAAGATCAGTTAGTTGCAAGCACCTACAGTGACCTCTGGTCAACAGCAAGTGCCGATTTAACCTTCGCAGTGAGGTATGATGAGACAGGGGAGTCGGCAACCGGAGTAATGTGGACGGGTACCGAGTCCGGTGGCACGGCGTCTATCGCACCACTGGGAAACACGGACCCGGAAAACGACAACCCAAACGCAACAATCGCGCTAGGTTACGAAAAAGACAAACAGTGGATTCAGTTTGTGGACAATGTCGCTAATAATGCGTCGTTCCAGTTTTACGGAATTAGCTCAGTACTAACCGTCGCGGGAGGCAATGCAGTCGTACCCGAACCGTCGTCTGCTATCGGAATGGTTCTGCTATGCGGCTTTGGGTTCGCAGGCAACCGTCGACGTCGTCAAAAGCCTGTAGCAGCTTAGCGCACTGTCCGAGTGCACTCGTCACCTATTTGCGCCAGCGTCTCTGGTAACCGTCGATTCTGGTTTGGATCGCACGTTGCTCATAAAGCTGGTTGGCACGTGAGACGAAGTTCCGTTGTGTTTTCTCCACGACGCTCAGGCAACGAGGCGTAAGATGGTAGCCCCGAGTTTGGTCGGCATCAGATCGTAAATCCTGCGAGCGTCTGTACGGATAATTCGTTGAGTGGAAAGTGGCGTATGTGCGTTAGGACTTAACACCACTGTCAACAGTTGAAGCGTGGAAAGCTTACAGTCAGTCCAGAGGGATGTCCTCAGCAATAAACAATGTCTTCAAGCCCCACTTGTCTTCAACTTTTGTGAGGCCAAGAAAGGACGTGGTGGTTAATAACTCCTCGTCTTTTGCGTTCATCCGAGTAAAGGTCATGCTGACCATTGCCCTGGTGCTACTTGCCGAGAGCACTTTAAGTTTTTTGATTTTGCTGTAAGCCCACCCACTTGACTTTACTTTTTCAAAGTCAACCAACGGCTTACCTTCGGCTGTCGCCAGTTCCACTTCTCCATCAATAAGCACGGCGCAGGGAAAACGGTAGAACGTTTTCACCTGTTCGTAATCGCCTGTGTTGAATGCCGTTACGTGGTCCTTGCACCAGGCTCTCAGTTCTGCATTAAGTTCCTTTGGTGTTCCATCCTCAGAACCAAGTAGCACCTGAGGAGATAAGCAAACGACGATAGCAATAAGCACTGTCTTCATCTTGTGAATCCTAATTCGTTTGAAAATGCGATCAGTTAGCGAGCCCTACACTATATCATGGCACTGAATAGCTCAGCAAAGGGTCAACCAAAGCATACTAGTCCAGCATAAAAGATCGCTCACGGAAGGGTGGGTAACAGTCCGTTATCGTCAGCTGATGCGAGTTTCTGTTGCACTCTCAGCAAGGCATGGTTCGTGGCAGGAAGAACAAAAAAATTTGACGGTTGTGGCTACTACTGAACCTGGTGCAAAGACTGGGGGTAGTCAGTCAGGGGTAGTCACGCTCAGTGCCTGACTTGTGAAGAGTTTGCGACGGTGCAGGAGCCACCTGTCGTCATCGAGCGCTGGAGTCAGACCCTATCAACACCAACGGCCTCACTGTTCACTTGATGGCCTTACGCCCACTTTTGCTTCGCAGTGTGCCGCTGCAACTCCAGTCGCTGCACTCCTTACGTCGAATCGGCACACCGAACCAGAGCCAATTACCCAACCCATTCCTGCATAAGCGTCTGTCTGAAAATGGGGTCACTCTTTGATCCCATCTTTCAATGCGCGTCTCGTGTGAACGTATCCAACTGAACATGGCGTACGCGAAAATGATCTTACGATCTTCACACTCTATTTTTAAATTGCGAAGCCGTTGGTTTTCCAGTCGCCGTTAGGTACCTGAAGTTTTCCTTCGGCGTTTTAGTCCAATCAAGGTAGTGGCCCCAAACATCAGCAACGATGTTGGTTCTGGAACGGATGAGAAATTACCATCTACAAGAGTGATGTCGTCGATCTCATAAGTTTGCCCACCGTTTACTTGATAGATCCGAAAGCCATCAGCAAGTTCATTATTGGAGAAAGATACATTGTCGGCGATGGTCGAACCATTGATCAAAATGTCTAGCGTTTGGTTTGCGACCGTACCGCCGCCGTAATCGACATCGCTTCCAGTATTATTTCCATAAATTTCGATTTTGTAATTGGTGTTATTGCTCAGTGAAAAACCAGCGTCGTTCCAGCTTGTTGTTCTATATTCAACATTGCCAGCGTCGAACTGGACCCCAAAGAAAAGTTCCGAGGTGGAGAAAGTGCTGTTGTTACTAAAGCGTGTTCCTGACCCAGTCGTAATCACAAGGTCGCCCTGAGAAACATCCGCAGATCGAAAGTTGAATGATAGCCCGACAAAATTATTGTTCCCCAAACCTGACGATAAACCGACACCATTTAAACTCGAACTGCTAGCCCCACCAAGCGACATTGCAGCTTGTGTAAAGTTAGAGGGATTGGTTGAAACAATTGCTCCACCGCCGGTTCCGATTCGGCGGTAATCAAAGTTCGTGTTTGATGTCTCAATGTTGGTTCCGTCAGAAATATTGGCAAAATCTTCGGAGAAGATTATGCCGCCGCTTACTTGCTGGCATGCGAAAAAGGCAATGGCAAGAACTGGACTAAAGAAGCGTATTTTGAGATTCATGATGTCTATCGAGAGAAACGCTGCGGAAGTCAGGAGAACACGAGGGTAAGTGGTGGGGAAGGCTTTGGCAACCGTTTAAAACGAGACGGAAAAGCGTGTTTTTTTCTGTCGTTATTGAATGGAAATCAGATTGTTGCTGAGTTTGCACCTTGGGTGGGTTTTGCGGTTGTAATTTTTCCGTTGTGAGTGTCTGTGTTTGGCACAATAGCTAAATCAAGTTCTAGGAGATGGGTGTTTTAACGTGAAATTAATAGTCGCGATTAGCCAGCCTTGACGTCCACCCAGCGAAAGACGCGGCGGATGCGGATTACGTTGTCATTGACATTACGACGTGAGTTCCAATTTAAAACGAAACGCTGTCGAAGCGATTTCTGGGCCATGGGGCACATTCATTCACCAAAGCATTCCTTGAGAGCGATAACCGACGGGTGTACGGAGCGTGCTGTCTGTGCTGTTCTTGTCGCACTGTTGCGGAGGGCCATTTCATGGGCGTGATACCGCTTCACAAGCTCCTGAATCGTCAGGGGAGCAATATTGAAGGGTTGACTGGCAGTTGGCGTCCCGAGGCAAGCCACTGTCCAATCAGTCGCTCATAAGCATGTGGGAAGGAAAAGACATTATTCAGGTCGATTGTGTGAGGGATCATCGCAGCAAGTGTTACACAGTGGTTAGCGATCTGCCAGACGTTGAGAGAAATGCTGCAGGGTATGTTGGTGGTCCGAGTGTTTACAACATGTACCGTCTGAAAGTACAAGACCCTTTCCATGAGCCTGCAAGTTAATGCAAACGGCCACCCTGATAATTGGTCGAAAAAGACCGCCCCGCAATTTGAAGATGGCGGAATTGCGAACCGCTTTTGAGGATCGCCGGCCATGCAGACAAGTGAACTCAACACATCCCCTACACCTACTCCTCCCAGCAGTAATCAACAGGAATCGAACTTGCGATGAAGAAGGAAAGAGGAGCCACAGCGTAGAAGCCACTGTAACGCACGCAACACATAACACCATCTGCAGGCAACGAACTGGAGGCACGCACAGGACGCCTGTGAGCATCGCGTTGGGTGGTTTAGACAGTCTCCAACCAAGCCAAAAGTCTCGCTTGCCCGCACTGTCACACGTGACCCGCTCTGGTTCCTGCAAATGCTCTAGTCCGTTGCGGGGATGCATAGCCGACCTCACAGCCAGCAGCACGAGTCAAGTTTTTAGCGAAGGGTTCGAGCGATGCAGGCTCTGGTAGAGAAAGACTCGTTATCGAATGCCGAGGTATCGCGTGAACATTGAACCCCCAACGGAACG
>NZHC01000093.1 GCA_002689655.1 Rhodopirellula sp.
TGTAGCGGGCACGGTGACGCACGCAACCATTCTCACTTCCGTCAGGGAATCGTCGCTTACGATGCTGTTTTCGCGTGACTTGCATGTGCTCACGCTTCCAAAGTCGATGGACACGTTTCTGGTTCACCGTCCAACCTCGCTGGGTTAACAACCGATGAATGCGGCCAGATCCGAAACGAGGGCGTTGACGAGCCAGTGAACGCATCTCGCGCAGTAGGCCCCGTTCATCGTCCACCCGACGCGATTGGTATCGCTGGGTGTTGCGTGGTCGACCCAGAACGCGGCAGGCACGACGCTCCGAGACTCTTTCTGGCCCCAAACGGCTACCGCGGCGGATACCGTGCGTCGGCGACGTTCAGGGCTTACCAGTTTCCCTTGGCAGCCTCCTTGAGGATCTCCATATCGAGGGCTTGCTCGGCAACCATCTTTTTCAGCCGTGCGCTCTCTTTCTCAAGAGTCTTCAGTTGCTTGGCCATCTTTGGTTTCATGCCACCGTACTTCTGACGCCAGCGATAATACGTCTGTTCGGTGACTTCCAGCAGCTTGCAGGTCTCAGGCACCTTTTTGCCCTTACCGAGTTCAATATCGGCTTTACGCAGCTTGGCAACGATCTGATCCACTGTGTGACGTTTCTGAGGCATTCTGAAAGTCCTTTCCGGGCGGTACGCCCGATCAAGATTCTCCCACTCAATCTGGTGCAATTCTATGGGGGGAGGTCATGTCCAATTTTATAAATTGATTGGCGATATCATCGCAATTGGTCTCTTCAACAGTTATTCCACCTTCCCGAAGCTAGGAATTGAATGTCTAGAAATAGCCGCGAAATGATACTGGACATTTGAGCCTTACTAATCAAGATGCGTACCGGGTTTGATTCAGTTGCTCATTATCAAATATAAAATGGAACGCACAGCACTCGTTTCTTGCACTATTGTGGTTGATCTTGATGGAACTCTCACTCCAACCGATACCCTCGTAGAATCTCTGATCAAGTTATTTCGAACATCGCCATTTCAATTCTTATGTAGTTGGGCATTCCTGTCTTTTGGTATAGCAGCGTTTAAGCAAAAAGTCAGCGAATTGGTCGCATTGGATGTTGAAAAAATTCCCTACAGAGCGGATTTATTAGCATTCCTTGAGATAGAAAAGCGAAGGGGTAAACGTCTCGTATTAGCAACTGCCGCTGATCGACAGATTGCATCAGCGGTCGCTGCCCATTTGAATCTATTTGATGATATTCTAAGCTCGGACGGTAGAGTAAATCTGAAGGGCTCAAAGAAACTACAAGCAATACAAGAATTGGTTGGAGGCAACTTCATTTATGCTGGCGACAGTAGGGCTGATCTAGAGATCTGGAAAGCAGCAGATGCAGGCATTCTTGTTGGCAATAAAGCTGGTGTAGCCGAGAAGGCTGGGGATCTCACAAGAGTATCAGGAAATTTTGCTTCGTCACGCCCAGGTTTGGCAACTTGGCTTCGAGCATTTCGGGTGAGCCACTGGCTGAAGAATGGCCTTATGTTCATACCTGCAATCGCAGGCATGACATCTGCAAATGCTGGAGCCATCTACAATCTTATAAACGGTTTTGTCGCGTTTGGAATGCTCACCTCGGCCACGTATATCTTCAATGACCTCTGGGATCTTGAGAGTGACCGTAGGCATCCAACCAAATGTCGTCGGCCGTTAGCTGCAGGGGATGTAAGCATTGTTTCCAGCATTGTGATCGGAATCACCATGTTTCTGATAAGTCTTGGGATCGGATACCAGCTCAATTTTCGCTTTTTTCTTGGCTTGCTTTTGTACGTGATCGTAACTACAGCTTATAGCCTTGCCATCAAAAATCTGGTGATCATAGATGTCTTAGTATTGGCGATCCTGCTGAACTTTCGTGTCGTCCTAGGGGGCTTGCTCTGCAACATTGCAATAAGTTCATGGCTATTAGCTTTTTCGTACACCGCATTCTTTTCACTCGCAATTCTAAAACGCTGTACAGAGCTGATTAAACTGAAAGCGCGCAAACTTACTTGGACGGATGGACGAGGCTACTCGGTGAAAGATTTGAAGTTCCTTTGGCCTGCCGGAATTTCAACAACTATTTGTTCGATCGTTATTTTCCTTGAGTACGTTTCGAATCAAGAGATCATCATTAATTATCAATCCCCCGCTCTTTTATGGGTAGCTGGAATTGGGATCACCTACTGGATGAGCCGATTGTGGATCATCACAGCGAGAGGAGAGATGGATGACGATCCAATTGCATTTGCGATTAAAGATAAAACGAGCTTAATCACAGTGGCAATAATCGCGTTCGTTTTTTTGGTCTCGCGTACGGTCCCCACGCCTCTGTTTTTTTCGCAGTAAGCAAGTAATCAATCAGCTTGCATCGATTGAATGCACGTCATGCGTTCATTTCCCGTGACGCAACAGCGTTCAACAAAGAAAGTTCAGTAGCGACTATTTAAGATCAAAAGACCATGGATCGAAATGCAACCGAATTCCCGCAATTTCTTCAGCGATCGAGGAGCGATCTATTAAGAATGCTCGTGTTGGTGCTACTCAGCGGCACCGCTGAACTAGTGCTAAACTTGAAATTCGCCAGTATCGGTATTTTAGACCAATACGACGTTATTTTCGACATAGACCCTAGTAGGATCCACGATAACAATTGGATGCACCCATTAACACATGTAGTGTTTTTTTTAATTACTCGGAGCATTGCGGTACCTGCGTATCTCGTCTTTGGTTGCGAAGAGATTCTTTTAGGAAAAATCCTGTCACTGCATGTGATCCCTCCCTGCATGGCTATGTTACGGGCGTTTTTCGTTTACAGAGCGGTGAAGCTTCTGACGGGGAGTTCTAGCACCGCGTCGC
The DNA here is from genome assembly GCA_002689655.1 of Rhodopirellula sp. Lineage (GTDB taxonomy): Bacteria > Planctomycetota > Planctomycetia > Pirellulales > Pirellulaceae > Rubripirellula. Next base: position 2,872 of record NZHC01000093.1, read on the forward strand.
TCGTATGCATGTTGTCAAACTTTAGCTTTGCTACGGTGGTATTTGGTGCGATAAACGATACCTACGTTGTCACGGGAGCGGTGGTTTCAGCTCTTGTCTTTTACACAGTAAGAATTGCGGCAGGCTTTACTAAAAAAACGGACTGGTGTGCATTTGTCCTAGCTAGCATTCTCGCGATTGGAACGACGTCGTCGAATGTCATTTTTGTAGGCTGGATGCTCTGGGTGGCACTGAGGAAATTTGGCTACGGCCACCTGAACGCATTAGCCAAATCAATAGCATTTTCTGGGTTCCTGCTTTCTGTCGTAATTTTAATGGGGCTAATGTTAAGTTTGATAAGACACGGCGGATACAAGCACGGCTTGAAGCATTACGGACATCGTTATGTTTCGCGATATATTCCTGACACTCAAGAGCAGCTGTCCAACATATTTCGCTTTCCAGAAAATATCGCTCGTTCGATAATTCCCACAAGCCCGAGGATCACTCCAACTCCCCTCTATCGTGTTATAGATCCCTATGAAAAAAAGGAGGTCGGGAAAAGATTCATACCTTATAAGCTGACCTATAATGGTTCTCCCGTTAGTGGATGGACAGTTGTGCTATGGCTGTTTGGTTTGCTGATTCTTGCCTTGAGTAACTCGCACTGGCCAACGACGCGATCGAGTAGGGATTTCTCTCGAGCCTGTGGTTTGACCGTTATCACGACCGGGAGCCTTTACTCTTTATTCGGACTCACGACGTTTCTTTACGCAACCTATTGGCAGATAGGCGTTATCTTTTTGCTGGGGCGGTTCGTCCACCACGTAAATCAAACGAGAACTGGGACCATACTGTTAATAATTACCATGCTTTGCCTTGCAGTTGCAGACTTTATTGTGCTTAGCGATCTTCTAGAGATACTGAAGAATTATTCTCGGCTACCGGGATCCCCAAGTAGTTCTGAGAGTTGAAAATGAACCGTATAAGCTTTGCCTTTTAATTATTTGCTCAGAAGTGGTCCGTGTAAGAGAAGTTGTCTCCGAAGGATCAGGATCTTGGACGTATAGATTACTTAGTGCAATGGGCGGCGTTCTAAAAGATTGGAGTGCTCCCCAAAATCTGATGCGTGCGTTATGAAGGTTTCCTAGAAGGAGAGTNTTATGACCAAGAAACGAAAACGNCGGNAACCNGAGCAGATCGTCAAGCTGCTGCAAGAAGGGCAAGTGATGCTGGCGACCGGTAAATCAGAAGCCGAAGTTTTTCAGCGGCTTGAGATTACGGAGTCCACATGGCAGCGGTGGAACAAGCAGTTTGGTGGCATGAAATCCGACGAAGCAAAGCGTCTTCGCGAGCTTGAGGTCGAGAATCAGCGACTCAAGGAGATGCTTGCCGAAGCCGAGTTGGACAAACGCATTCTGAAGACGGCCTTGGAGGGAAACTACTGAGCCCGGCACGGCGGCGTGACGCAGTCAATTACGTTCAAGAGACGTGTGAAGTGTCGCAGCGTCGGGCATGTCGAACATTGGATCAATCATTGAGTACACAGCGATACCGACCAACAGCGAAGGAAGATGAGCCGTCGCTGATCAAGCGGATCCTGGAACTCGTCTTGGAGTTCCCCCGCTTTGGGTACCGACGGATCACACGTTTGTTGCGAAATGAAGGCTGGAAGGTCAATGCGAAACGCGTTTATCGACTTTGGCGACAGGAGGGCCTTAAGGTTCCGAAAAAGACTGTCAAAAGGCGTCGACTGGGTTCTGCTGATGGTGGGATTGTTCGCCGGAAAGCGGAATCCCGGGATCACGTCTGGTCGGTCGACTTCATTTTTGATCGTACAATCAATGGTCGTTCCCTGAAGATGCTTGTTGTAATCGATGAATTCACACGTGAGTGCCTCGCTCTGGAGGTTGGTCGCAAATTCACCGGCGAACATCTCGTCGAAGTGCTGATCGACCTATTTGCGATTCGTGGCGTTCCAAAGTTCATTCGTAGCGACAATGGACCAGAGTTTGTCTCACGGCGCGTCCGTGACTTCTTGGAGTCGATCGATGTGGGCACGTCCTACATCGAACCTGGCAGTCCTTGGCAGAACGGCTTTGTTGAGAGTTTCAACAGCCGCTTCCGCGATGAGTGCCTGAACTGTGAAGAGTTTGCGACGGTGCAGGAAGCACGTGTTGTCATTGAGCACTGGAGGCAGGCCTATAACCACCGACGGCCTCACGGTTCGCTTGATGGCCTTACCCCCGCCACTTTCGCCTCGCGGTGTGCCGCTTCAACTCTAGTCGCTGCGCTCCTTACGTCGAATCGGCACACCGAACCAGAACTAATTACCCAACCCATTCCTTTATAAGCGTGTATCTGAAAATGGGGTCATTCCATTTGGGTTTTCCAGACGCGACCTGCCCGTTCTAAATGGAATGCCAATTAATCCGTCGACCTGCTATCGAAGGCAATAAAAACATGACAACCCATATGCTGTTGGAAGACAAATAACAGACGAGTTGGACATAGCCGATGGATGGCGGACAACGAAGTTTGATCTTCAATCTCGTTCGATTAAGTCATCTCACGAGCGTGCAAATTATCGGGGGCAGCTTTTTGGGCCCGTAGCCGTATTCTGATATACTGCGAGATGATCCAATCGAGTTTGCTGCTCGAATTCCCCCACCAAAAAAATCTGAATCAGGTATACCAACTGATGAAAACCCGCCTCTCCTGTATTTTTGCTGTGTGGATAGTGCTGCTGATCGGTTTTGTTGTGGCCATTACCACGCGGGCTTGTGCAGAGGAGGGTTCGGATTTTCAAGGGCAAATTACGTCAGCAAATCCTGTTGCGCACTGGTCATTCACAGAGTCAGTTGCATTGGCTGACGGTACGAGCTTGGCTCCGGGGCCAAGGGGGCCTTTGCACCCTGGGTTTTCAGTCGGAAATACAGGGATTGCTTTGAAGGGCGGTGCTCATCTTGTGATTCCAGATGAGGGCATGGAGTCGCGATTTGATTTTGATCAGGGAGATTCATTCTCGGTAGAAGCCATGGTCAATCCGGCTGACTTGAAGGGGTATTCAGCGATATTGACGAAAGGAAGGACTTCCAACGTCGGGTTTCCGAGCGATAACCAGAACTGGGCTTTCCGGCTGACATCAGTACGCGGCCAAGCTGGAGTGAATTTCCTGTTTCGCAGTCGAGCAGGTGAGCGTGGGCCTGGTGATTGGCATCGCTGGACCAGTAAAGTTGGATTTGAGGTGGGTTCAGGTTGGCATCATGTTGCCCTGTCCTATACCTTTGGCAAACCAGATTCGTTGCGTGCATACATTGATGGAATTGAAGTCGAGGGCAAGTGGGACATGGGTGGGGCTACAGCGGCACCGCCTGTGGTTGACGATGATGAAGTTTGGCTCGGTTCGACGATGGGGGGAAACCTGAGTAACTCTTTCCACGGGACACTCGATGAGGTCGCCTTATACCGCCGCGTGGTCCCAGGGGAGATATTCAAAAGCCGATTTAAATACGTCCCGCCGCCGTTAGTCCTGCCTGATCCCACTTCTGGTGTTTTGCAGGTCAATATGCATGGGCCACTGAGCAGTGATGGATCTTTTCCAAATGATCCAGGTGAGCCGCTTATCGCCTGGCAGCAGTCAGAGTTAGGGTTCCTTCGCCTGCCACTCAAATACAATGATTGGGGGATCCGTGAAGACTGGGGGACAGCTGTGATGGTTCGGGCTGTCACCGAAATTGAACTGGAACCTGGTGATTACGAGTTTTTGATCAGAAGTCGTGCCGCGACCAGATTGTTCATCGATAGGGAACAGATGGTTTCATTGCCCAAGCAGAAACGCGGTGGAGGTGCGCACAATCTAGTGAAGTCGATCCCAGATGTTGTGCGACCAGGGATGCGACCCTCGGCGATGGATGATGTCGAGAAAATCATTTCATTTTCAAGCTTGGGTGGACGCCACGCGATCGTGATGGATGTCATGGTCGGTGGGCCACGATTGCGTCTTGATTTCGGTGAGCCATGCCTGGCCATTTCCAATGCAACGGACATGTTTCAGTTGCTCACACCTGGTCAGCAAAATGGTAGCCCACTGACAGATGAGGGTTGGCTGGGGTTTGTTGACCGTATAGGGAAGCAACTTGATGCGATGGATGTCGAGCACCGTCGACAGGCCGATCAGCAAAGGGCTTATTGGGACGAAAGGCATCAGTACGCAGCAGAGCGTCTCACCAGAGAATCAACTGGCAGGAACATTGATCAACTAGTCGGTCGACGGATTGCCATGGAAAAACAGAAGGCAGGTGATCCTGATTCCTTCTTTAACAAACACGTGAGCCCCATCTTTGCCGAGCACTGTTACCGTTGTCATGGTGAAAAAGAACGTGGGGATTTCAATCTGCAATCTCAGGAACGTCTTTTTGCTGGTGGGGAATCTGGTGATGCAGCGGTAGTGCCCGGAAAACCAGAGGCTAGTTATCTGATGGAACTGGTGACTTCAGATTCCGGAGATCGGATGCCTCCCCGGGGGGCTGGTTTGAATGAGAAGCAAATTGAGATATTGGGGGAGTGGATCACCGAAGGTGGCCGCCTCGATTCTGCGCCGGTTGAAATCACGGAAGTACTTCCCCTTGTCGATGACTTGACCTTTCTTAGAAGAGTGTGGCTCGACTTGTTAGGTGTTTCGCCGCCGGTAAATGTGATTCGTCAATTCCTGAAGGATGGTGACCACGACAAACGATCTCAGATGATTGATCGACTGTTGGCGGATGAGCGTTGGGCTGATAACTGGGTGGGTTATTGGCAGGATGTGCTGGCTGAGAATCCGAATCTGCTCAAGCCGATGTTGAACAACACCGGACCGTTCCGATATTGGATCTTGGAGTCCCTGAGAGACAATAAACCGATGGATCGGTTCGCAACAGAGTTGATAACCATGCGGGGAAGTACTTGGGGTGGTGGTGCCGGAGGATTCGGTGTCGCGACGTTGAATGATGTGCCGATGGCGGCCAAAGCCCATATCATTGGGACAGCATTCTTGGGGGTCAATATGAAGTGCGCGAGATGTCACGACGCACCTTATCACGAAACAACTCAGGAAACGTTGTTCCAATTGGCTGCGATGCTGAACCGAAAACCGATCAAAGTACCTGCGACGAGTAGTGTGCCGAGTGCGTTTTTCGAGCATGTTAATGCTGGAGGACGTGAGTCCCTGATTGATGTCACCTTGGATATTGGATCAATGGTGAACCCAGAATGGCCGTTTGAGGTGGTCAGCGATGAAGATATGAACCGTATCATTTCGAGTGATCAGGATTCGCGTGTCCGCTTTGCAGCGAACGTGACTTTCTCACGAAGGTTTGCGGAGGTGATTGTGAATCGTGTTTGGAAACGCTTGATAGGAGCAGGGTTGGTAGAGCCTGTTGATGATTGGGAAGGGCATCCACCTGTAGATCCCGCCTTGTTAGCGTTTTTGACAGATGAGTTCATCCGTGGGGGATACGATCTTCGTTTGCTAACCAGCCAAATCATGAATTCAAAGCTTTATCAACGTGCGGCTCAGGATGTGCCAGCGAATCTGAGCGAGTCGGATCGTTTTTTCGAAGGTCCGTACCGTCGTCGTTTGGCGGCTGAGCAGATTGTTGACAATGCGTGGCATGCTGCTGGAAGAGAAATGAATCTTGGACATTTGACCATGGATATCGAGGGACGCCTGGCGCCAGATTATTTCATGAACTTTGGTCAGCCAAAACATGCGTGGGAATTCACCACCATGGCCAATGAGCGTGATCGTCCGAGTCTTGCTATGCCAAAGATGCAAGCGGTCGTTGACACCCTGCTTGCTTTCGGGTGGCGAAACTCCCGTCAGGAACCAACCTCGCACCGCATTGAAGAGCCTAATCCCTTGCAACCCGGAGTACTGGCAAACGGAGTGATGGGATCATGGTTGACTCAACTGACAGACGATTCAGAATTAACAACAGTCTGCATTGAAGCTGAGTCGGTCAGTCAATTG
>NZHC01000094.1 GCA_002689655.1 Rhodopirellula sp.
TGCGGTGGCATCTTCATTGGCAACAGGTGCGGTGGCATCTTCATTGGCAACAGGTGCGGTGGCATCTTCATTGGCAACAGGTGCGGTGGCATCTTCATTGGCAACAGGTGCGGTGGCACCTTCATTGACAACAGTTGCGGCGGCACCGCCTGCATCCGGCAAGACGGCATTAGGAGCGGGAACAAACAAACCGAGAACGGCGTTCGAGGAATCAACAACAGCCATGGGCGAAGATCAACGATTGGGGTCTGCAGGAAAAAATGATGTCGAGTTAGGTTTCCTGCCCAGTTTACCGAAGCTCCGCCATCGTGGGAATCGATCTCAGCAGGAGAAGTACGGCGTGAGCAAGTTAAAGGATCTTACCCCACCAATCAGCTAGGCAGTCTTGGAAAGAAGGGAAAGATACAGCAAAAGCACAGTTTTGTTCGACTTTCACAGTCTGACCGGTTATTTCAACCTGAATGATGACCAATCACCGATGGGAACGGAAGTAGGCAGAGCACGGCTCCGTTGGCTTCCACTGATTTCGAGTGTCGTCCGGTGGCCTGATGGCCGATTTTTACCGGGGTCGGCGGGCCGCCCCATGTTGGGCCGCTTGGCATCGTCACGATAGCCGGCGGTACCCCGGCGGGTGCCGTCACTGCTCTAGCCGCCAATTATCACATTTTGATAGTTGAAACGTATTCGAGAAAACAAGTTACAGCAACAAAACGCCCTGATTGAGCGTTTTTTGCGTGGTAACTGGCGGTCACTGTCTTTCCCGCCAACTCAACATAGATCCCCGGAAACGCTCGCAAATTTCGGAAACCCCCAATGAACAAGCCTCACCAACTCCGCCGCTTGAGCATGCTCTGTTTGCTCTTGTGCGGCTTACTCGTTGGCTGTGCAAGCCAATATGGTCATATTCTCGTCAAGCAGGACAAAGACCTCGTGGGCAGTCACGCTGCCGGTGCAGCAACTTGGAATCCACTAGTAGATGCATCGGTTGCACAATTACTGGGAAGATGCCCTCCCGCGGTACAGCCTGCGACCTTCCAAAATGCATCAACCCTCGCGCATGATATCCCACAGTTGGAGGGCGCCGCATTCAACAGTTCGGGTCTCACCTCTGGAATTCCAGCCGCTCTGGCTAACGGGCCCGGATCAGTCTGTTTCATCGGAATCGAAAACAAAAGCGCTGAGGAACTCGGTGACTTTAAAGATCAGCTTTACGAGCGAATTGATACTCAGATCAACTCCGCCGAAACATTCCGAGCAATCAGCCGACGCATGGTAGACGCGGCTTTACTTGAAACAAGACTCCGCCCCGACGCACTCTTCCTTCCCGCAAATCGGGCAGCCTTTGCAGCGGCACTCGGGAGACAGGGAGCACCCGTCGATTATCTTCTTTACGCAACGGTAACCACGGGAACAACCGACCGTAATAAAAGCAGTCAACGTGATTATGAAATCACTCTGGAAATGGTGAACATGCACACGGGTGATTTCCTGAAAGAATCGGCAAAAATCCGAAAAGGTTACAGCAAAAACAGAGCCAGCAAGTGGTGGAACTACGGATGGTTTAATCAAGCAGATGGCTGAGCCCGCTGATCGCTGATCGCTGATTCAGTTGGCAAGCGAGTTCAGGCAGCTCACTGGCGGCTTACGCTTTCCAAAAAAAGCACTCGCCATCATTGCTTGAAAGAGTACCGGAACAATACCAGCAGCGGCCCACGATAATCCAATTGATTGAGCACGAGCTGATCGCCACAATCGGTTGGCAGTTGTCACCATTTCACTGCCAGACGTCCACCGGCGGCAGTCACAAAAGTTTCGCAAAAGCAAAACCAACTATTCGCGTTGAATGTGCCAAGTCTCCAGTCATTGCGAAACAACGTTCTCATGACTACCCGTTACTTGCATCCCGCTAAAATCCTGTTGCTGCTGGTTGCAATTGCGCACTTATCAGGCTGTGCAAGATCGGTCGCCACCATCAGTAATGCGCGGCAAGCATTTGCTGTCGGCGATCTAACGACAGCATCGGTAACTCTGCAGGAGGTTGCCAGCAACAACGCCCAAGTCAGAGAGACAGCCGAGCTGGACATGGCAGTCATTGAACTTGCGACAGGGGCGCCGTCCAAAGCGGAACGCCGCCTGAGAGCCATGAGAGACCAATTCGATGCGGCCAAGAAAATCAATCCTTTAAGTGACACAGCAGCAGTTCTCACGGACGACAACGCGAAGCGGTTCCGCCCTGCAGGATACGAAGAGGTCATGATCCGAACGATGCTTGCCATCTGCTCACTCGCAGGTGACCAGGTCGACGCCGAGAGCTATACGCTTCAAGCGATCAATCGGCAGGCCACGTTGGCCGCCAAGGCCAACAAGCGAGGACTCGATGGCGGAGACATCTACCAACCCATCGCAATCGCTCCTTATCTGCGTGGAGTTCTTCGGGAAGCAACCCACCACGACTACGACGACGCTTCCAGGTACTACCAGCTCGCCAGCACAGTTCAGCCAGATTTTTCTGCGGCGGCTGCTGACATCGCACGTTCAAAGAATGGAACCCACAGCACGAAAGGAAACGGAGTCTTATACGTCATTTCATGCGTGGGTCGCGGACCGATTCTGCAAGAAACAACAGCCCCAACCACCACCGCAACGCTAGCGATTGCATCCTCTGTACTGAACTCGGCAATCAATCAAACACGCCATGACAAGGATCATCAAGCGACAGAACACAGTGACGCCAGGAACTCGCAGGAAACAGACGAGGTGCCAGCTCTTCCGAACATCGCCTCTGTCAAAGTACCCGAGGTCGTTATCCCTGAGAGCCCAGTTGCGAGCGTGGGAATCATAGTCAATGGCGAGCCCATCGGAAAAACAGAAACGCTCACCAACGTCGCTGACCTTGCGATTCGACAAAACCAAGCAGAGATGCCATGGACGATCGCTCGAGCCATTGTTCGAAGAGTCACCAAGGAGGCAACCGTCGCAGCCGTTGGTGACGCCATGGGCCTTGAAGGCACCGCGGGATCACTGTTTCACTTTGCGACCGCCTCAGCTTGGAGCGGAATGGAAAAGGCTGACACCCGCTGCTGGGGCCTGCTCCCCCGAGAGATCCAAGTGCTGCGAACAGAGCTGCCAGCGGGCGTTCACCAAGTCCAAGTCGTGCCTTTGGGACGCGGAGGTGGACCGCTAGCTGGTGGGATTCAACAGGAAATCACCATCACCAATGGCCGAAACCAATATCTGATGGTGATGGCACCCACGGAAAAAATGCACGTGGTACATCGCCCGAGAAGCTTGCGGGATCAGCGTTCGGATTCAGTCGAACCGCTCAGCTTCTCGTTATCGGACTAACCACTGTTGAAACAGAGCAGCAATGAAACAGAGCAGCAATGAAACAGAGCAGCAATGAAACAGAGCAACAAAGCCCCCGGCGTTAGCCGCCCGGTGATTCATCGCTGAGCGTCTGGTCCCTTCCGTTCAGCACCATTGTCTTACTTTGCGGAGACGCGACACATCAGCTTGGAGCACGATCAGGCTTCGCAAGTCCGCCACCAAGTGTACCATCATCAAGCTCCTGCACAGTGCGGCCAAGCACGATGTCAAAATTCGCCTCCAGTTCACCGATTTTGGATCCCTTGATCGGATTGAATCCGACCAACAGCGAATCGCGTGCGGCCTGATTGGAAATTCGTTTGAACAGGAAATCCTGTCGGTTCATCGGATGCCCCTTGACCAGCATCTGTGTGGTCAAAACGCGTTGTCCATTTTTACTAACCCCAAAGTGAATATGAGGTGTTCTACCTGGGTACGGCACCGGCTTGATCGTACGGAAAAAGTAGCGTCCCTGACTGTCGGTCAAATAACGGCCGTAACCCTGAAAGTTACCATCGGTTTTGGTTTTATTGCTGGAACCGCTGTGAAGATAGGCTCCACCGGAATCGCACTGCCAAATCTCCACAAATGCATTTCTGATTGGCTGACCATTCTTACCCATCACCTGACCAGACAGATAGGTGATTTCACCTACCCCAGGATCAAGAGCATCATTGATCAAAAGCAGGTCATTATCAGTATCAAGTGGGAGTTTATCTGGATAGAAAGGCCCCTCGACCATGCTGGCTGTTCGTACCAAGCCATTCGTCACCTCCTGGGCAAAACATCCGGGAATAGCAAACCCGGCTGCAATCAACGCTGACTTCTGCAAGAGGGCTCGTCGATCCAGTGCGTTCAAATGCCGCTGCGATGCGGAGCTTAACGCAGCGATGGCTTCTTTTTTACTCTTCATGCGTTTCTTCCTCGTTCGGGTTATCGAGACCGTCTGGACACGACGCAAATCCTAAGCAATCAATCCAAAGCAATCATCGGGGCTTAGATTCGCGAATTCAAACTGTCTCGTTCGCAAACTCAATCTCTACTCTTCTGCAGTCGAGCACCGGGATGCTGACAGTTTATTCGTTTCATCTCAACCCGGATGTAAATCAGCGGCAAAATCGCAATTTCGACCTTCCCCCCGCTAACCTGAATCATCAAGGTACCAGGCACCACTTTCGATACCACGCAGAGGAACAAAAATCAGGCATGAGTAAAACATAGCAACAAAAAGATTTCACCGCTGCATTCTTGAAACGGCGTCTTCAGAAACAGTCAATGGTTCGATCCAATCATCGGTTCCGCAAAAACTCAAAGATCCAACATTCTGTTGCAATCTGCACCCCACCTCCGCTTCATTCCGCATCTCAACGATGAGCAAGCCGCACTGGCTGCGTCCTCACTTGTCCACCAGCCATGCCTGCGTTTCCCCGCAACGCCCCTACAACGCGGCGGTCTGGAGCACACTCACGTGAGCACGATCAAAATCATGGTATACCCTCCCGCAGCAGTGTGCCCTCCTGAGGTAACTGGCAACTCTGAACAACCTTTCGATGCAAATCGATTACCCGCTGGCGATGCAGCCACGCTGGCCGATACACTGCATTGCGGACTGACGCCGTGGTGGGCGGTGAGCTTCGTCAAGCGGTTGGCCCTGATCACCAAGCTGGTCCTTTCGATCGCGAAAGATCATCACTGTGCCCATAAGGGGAGCTGCAAAAACAATGGAAATCGCCACCAATCGCCCCTGGTCGCCCCAACAGAGCGCAGCCCTTTATGAAATCGACCGCTGGAGCGACGGCTATTTCAGGATTTCAGACGAGGGAACGATCACGGTCTCGCCCACTCGAAAGGAAGAGGACGGAATCGATTTAAAGCAGCTGATCGACCGCTTGAAACAGCGTGGTTTGGATCTGCCAATCCTAATCAGATTCAACGGAATTTTGGGAGATCGCCTGAAAACCCTGAGCCAATGTTTCCAGAAAGCCATCGATGATCACGATTACCAAAACGGCTATCGCTGCATCTATCCAATCAAGGTCAACCAACAGCGCGATGTCGTCCAGCAGATCATCCATCATGGACAACCGTTTGGATCTGGGGTGGAAGCTGGTAGCAAACCGGAGTTATTGGCAGTGGTCGCAATGACCGATGCAGATACCCCCATCATCTGTAATGGTTTTAAAGATGCAGAGTTCATCCGCATGGCTCTGCTCGCGCAAAGGCTGGGGCGTACCGTGATCCCAGTCGTGGAAAAGGTCAGCGAACTCGACTTGATTCTAAAAATTTCAGACGAGCTCGGAGTACGACCGACGCTGGGAATGCGAGTCAAACTTGCCACACGCGGATCAGGCAGATGGCAGGCCAGCGGCGGCTACCGCAGCAAGTTCGGCTTGACGGTTGCAGAAATGCTCAACCAACTGGATCGACTGATTGACCATGGCATGGGGGATTGTTTCCAGTTACTCCATTTTCACGTGGGCAGCCAGGTGGGCAACATTCGACAACTGAAAGCTGCGACCATGGAAGCTTCGCGTATCTACGTTGACCTACATCGCCGTGGAGCCGGACTGAAATACCTTGATGTTGGCGGCGGTCTGGGTGTCGACTACGACGGCTCGCAAAGCGACACCGATTCAAGCATGAATTACACGGTACAGGAGTATGCTAATGACGTTGTCTTCCACGTACAAACGGTCTGTGACGATTCATCAGTGCCGCACCCTCAGTTGATATCTGAAAGCGGCCGAGCAATCGCTGCCCACCACAGCGTGCTCGTCGTCGAAACACTTGGGGTCACGTCTCAAGGAAATGTCCAAGCAGTCCCGATGCAAGTCCCCGATCACTATGAGCAACCCGTGCTCGACCTGTGGATGACGTTTAGCGATTTGACACCCGAGAACATCCGCGAATCCTACCATGATGCGCAGCTTTCCCTCGACATGTGCATGACTCTCTTCAGCGGTGGGTATTTACCACTGGAACAAAGAGTCACGGCGGAGGACCTGTTCTTCTCAATTTGCCATCGCATTCGTGACATGGCAAATGCACAAGGCGAAGTCCACGAGGACTTCAAGGAACTCGACCGCATGCTTTCAGACATTTACTTTATGAATTTCTCGCTATTTCAATCGATCCCCGACTCATGGGCAATCAATCACTTGTTCCCGGTACTGCCGTTGCATCGATTGAACGAGCAACCAACACGACACGCCGTGTTGGGCGACATCACGTGCGACAGCGATGGAAAAGTAGACCGATTCATCAACGGTGGCAAACAAAAAAGAACGCTTCTGCTGCACGATCTCCGACCCCATGAACCTTATCAACTAGCTGTATTCATGGTGGGTGCCTATCAGGAAATCCTGGGCGACCTGCACAATCTATTTGGTGACACTCATGCGGTTCATGTCGATGTGCATGACGGCAACGCAAAAGTACAGTCGATTGTCAAAGGTGACACCGTTCGCGAGGTCCTCGGATACGTTCAGTACGAAGGCCGCGAACTGATCGACAAACTGCAAGAAGCGGTTGAGGATGCAGTGCAGCACGGCCACATCAACAACGAACAAGCCGGCGATACCGTCTCATTGTATGAGCAGGCCTTGGAACATTACACGTATCTCTCCAGTCGCGACGAATGATCGCAGCACGCCCGCAACAGAACACGCTTACGAATACGAGCATCAAGAACCCCAGGTTGCGTGACCCAGCGTATAGCCGGTTGACACGAGCACGCGAATCTCTCCGAGGCGGCTTTCGCATGCCAGCAAGCGAAAATGGTCCCGTAGCCGACACAGGTCGCTTGCCTCGAGGTACTCGGGGCAAGCGGCTCACGAAGCGTGCGGAACAGAAAGTACAGGCAGGCAAAGCAAAATGTGCCACACCGGCTAGAAAACCTAAATCGCATCCATTTGAGGTGAAAATCAGATATCCTCAGGGTACCGACCAGCCCCCGAACAAAATCGACGAGACCAAGCAAAATCCTAAGTTATCACCTAAATTCCGCCCCATTGCACACAAAAAACTGCTCACAACTCGTGGACGCTAGTCGCCTATGGCTCGCCTGCTACCATATTGGAAGTCGGCGGGGTCGTTTTGCCGCGCGAATTTCATGGCAAGAGCCCCACCCGCCCAGCGTTTCGGTACTTGAAGAGCGTTTTGGTACCTGAAGAAGGTGTGGTCGCTGCACGCGACTGCAGGTTTGTAAAATCGCGAAGGAGAAATCGTTGCCCTATCTGTATGCGGCCGAATGGCTTTTGCAAATCATTCAAGCAATCACACTGGCCATCGTCCCGGTGATTGTCGAAACCGGCGATGGTGAACAAATCCGTGGAGAGTTTAAAGGGATCACCGCCAACACGCTCCTGATCGAGACCAACGGAAGTGTTCGGGAACTTCCCTTCAACAAGCTCGCTTCGATGCAGCGTACTGCGTTCACCCCCAAAGTCCCACCTGCAACACAGGTGGCACTTTCAAATGGCTCTCGTATCTACTCCGGGGCACTTAAGTTTGACGAAGAAGGCATTCTAATCGAGCCCCGCCGGCAGCCACCCTTGCGAACCCCGGTGAAAAAAGTTCATACGATAAGATTTCGGAAAGCGTCACCCGACACGGACGCCCAATGGCTGGGCTTATCCAATGCCGGAAACAACCGCGACGTGCTCGTGATCCGACGACCGGGTAACCGCTTGGATCCACAGCAAGGGATCATCCTTTCCATCGATGCCACGACAGTCAAGTTTGATCTCGACGGAACGGAAATTGATGCCCCCATCAACCAGCTCGAAGGAGTGATTTTCGGTGGCAGCAAAGATATCGACGAAACTCCACCGATCCGCATTACCGACATTTATGGATCAAGCTGGGCGTTGACGGGGAACAGCGTTAATGACGGCGAGAGGCCTATAGAGATCCAACTCGACGACAGCCTGCAACATGCCATTCCATTCGAGCAAATTGCACGCATCGATTGGACGAGTGGAATTCGCATGCTTGCCGAGGAAACAGCAACCGCATCCAAGTACAAGAGCTACGTAGCTACCAATGTGGACCCAAGTCTGCTCAATCGTTTTTTTGGGCCGAAGCTGAAGACCAGGACCGACCTGGTGCTTAATGGTGGTTCCATGACTGAGTACCGCCTGCCTCCCCAGTTCAAGAAATTTGCGGGGACTGTCCAACGCGATCACACATCGGGAGTGACAGGAAATGTAACCGTCAACATCAAGTTTGATGACAAGGTGGTGTGGAGCGAGTCGCTTGGAGACGCCGAGCCGCGAGGTTTTGAACTCGACACCAATGGGGCCCGGCGCGTAGCACTCGAAGTCGACCATGGTGGCGACGGAGACGTCGGTGACAACATACGTTTTCTCAGCCCCCGTTTGCTGAAGTGACTCGTTCTGAAAAGACAATCCTGATGCAAAAGCTCAGTTGGCTAATCGGCTCTTCGCAACACCGTGACTCCCAACTTCCCTTTGAACTTTCAATCACATTAGACTGATGATCAAACAAAGAATATCTTACTTTTGCAGTCTGTTTTTGCTTGGCGTAGCGATTCTGGCAGGCAGTCCGACATCCGCGGCTGAACCCCTCAAACTGGATCCAGCGATTGAGAAGGTGGAAAGCGGCCGGATTGAGTCGGTCGCCCGAGCTGTCCCATCAGCCGTGAGCGTTTTTGTTCCTGGCGGCGGTGGCGGTGGCAGCGGAGTCATGATTTCTTCGGATGGATATGCGCTTACCAATTTTCACGTGTCCAGTCCGGCCGGGTCCTTCATGCGCTGCGGCATGAGTGACGGCAACGTTTACGATGCGGTGATTGTTGGGATTGATCCGGTAGGTGACTTGGCGATGATTCGTCTGCTGGGGCGGAGCGACTTTCCGAAAGCTGAATTGGGAGACAGTCGTGCCGCCGAAGCCGGTGATTGGTGCATGGTGATCGGAAACCCATTCCTGCTGGCGACCAATCTCAAACCAACGGTGACTTATGGCATCCTGAGCGGTGTTGGACGTTACCAGTATCCCTCGGGGACCCTGCTTGAGTACGGTGACTGCCTGCAAACAGACGCCTCCGTCAATCCTGGCAATTCAGGCGGCCCGATTTACGACGCCGACGGAAAACTGCTGGGAATCATCGGTCGTTGCTCATTCGAAAAGCGTGGTCGCGTCAATGTTGGTGTTGGCTACGCCATTTCAATCAATCAGGCAAAAAACTTTCTCGGGTATCTGCGCAGTGGTCGAATCGTCGACCATGCAACCCTGGGTGCAACCGTTTCAACGGAGCCAGATGGTGGCGTGGTTGTATCCAACATTCTTGAATCGAGTGACGCCTATCGGCGGGGCCTACGTTATGGCTCTGAGATTCTGGAGATTGACGGTCGTGTAGTTCAAACCGCCAACGATTTGCAAAACGTGATGGCAACGTTGCCCAACGGGTGGCGAGTCAAGATGTCCTACCGATCTGAGGGGAAAACAGTTGAAACTCTCGTTCGAATGATGGGTGTCCATCTGGAAGATGAATTACTCAAAAAAATGTCTGGTGCGCTTCCGCCGCCGCCACCTCGCCCCCAACAACCCAATCCAGAAGACAAAGATCCTGACCAGAAAGATAAGCCGGAGAAGGACGACAACCAACCGCCACAACGAGCACCCCGGGGACAGCA
Source organism: Rhodopirellula sp. (assembly GCA_002689655.1). Classification (GTDB taxonomy): domain Bacteria; phylum Planctomycetota; class Planctomycetia; order Pirellulales; family Pirellulaceae; genus Rubripirellula. Next base: position 10,023 of record NZHC01000094.1, read on the forward strand.
AACCGGGAAGCCTCCGGTAAAGATTCCGCAAGAAGTCAAAGAGCAACTTGCTGAAAGAAAGGGCTTCGCAAATTATCACTTCAACCTCGCCGAACAAAACGCCTTCATCGGCTCACTACGGAATCAGTTTCCTGCGAATGACAGTCAGACTCCGGTCCCAGCGCAAGGAGAAAGGAAGGGCTGGCTCATCAAGGGTGAAACTCAACAGACACCTTCGAAGCCTGTCATAATTCAAGCTACCACCGACAAAATGTCGCTACAAATAGGGCAAACAACATTCGAAATCGACAAGCGAAGCGAGATGTATGATGTCGTCACCGATGGCAGTGCAGCGGGCTTACTGCCCGCGTTAGACGCTTGGCGGAGGATGCTCATTAATGGCCCACGAAAATTCGGGGAATCTTACTACTTGGGCACCATGCCTCTGGGAGGCGAGCGACCACTGCGCGATGTGATGGTCGGCATCGCCGGCGAATTGGAAGTCCGTTGGCTCAGCCACCCCGATACGGGTGCGGTGGAAGCGATCGAAGTGTTTGCTGACCGCGACGAAGACCCCGCCGAATTGTGGATACTTCGAAATGGAGATCCCAAGGCGATGCCAAACGCCCTCGACCTGCGTTACGGCACCGACAGCATCCTGAAGATCAAGGTTACGTCCTGGGAAGAGGTTTCTGCCTCGGAGCTTGAATGGTCGGCAGACAACAAAAATGCCAATAATGGTGGTAATTTGAAGTTAAAGAAAGCTGTAGGTGCAGCACAAAACACAAGCAGGAAAAATGAGGTGAGGGCATGATTCGCTTCGCTGCAATCACCGTTACCGTTCTCTTCGCGGCCAGCAGTTCAGGCTTACGAGCGGAGGCTCCACTGGGGACTTGGGTACGAGATGCCCAAAAACGTGTCGTCAAAATCTACGGCGCTGGCGGCCTGAAAGGGCTGGAAGCATATCAAAGCGGTTTTCTGGTTTCTCCTGACGGTCATATCGCCACGGCATGGAGCTATGTGCTTGATGTCGAACCCGTGGTACTGCTCGATGACGGACGGCGATTCGAGTCCAAAATCGTCGGATTTGAACCCTCTTTGGAGTTAGCGGTTCTGAAGATCGAAGCAACCGACACACCTTTTTTTGAACTGAGCGAAGAGCCAACCGTGGACTGGGGTGACCCAGTGATTGCAGTCAGCAACTTGTTCAACATCGCGACGGGCAATGAGCCGGCAAGCGTGATGCAAGGTACAGTTGCCTCGGTCACTGAACTGAACGCCCGACGCGGAACGTTCAAGACCCCCTACCGAGGCGAAGTCTTGATCTTGGATTTGATTGCCAACAACCCGGGCGCGGCCGGTGGTGCGGTGATCGACAGCGACGGCAAGCTGGCGGGCATGCTGGGAAAAGAGCTGCGAGACTCGACCACAGGTGTCTGGCTCAACTATGCCGTCCCCGGGAATGCTCTTCGCCCGACCATTGGAGACATCATCGCTGGCAGAAAAACCACAGTGGCTGATTCGGCAACTGCAACTTTGCCTCGCAAAGACTCCCATAACCCGAACGCCTTGGGATTAGTGATGGTTCCTGATGTTCTAGAAACAACTCCCGCTTACATCGACACCGTTGCAACGGACAGTCCGGCGGCCAACGCATCCCTACGTCCCGATGACTTGATTCTGCTCGTCAATGGGCAACGCGTGGACAGTCAGCGCACGCTCCGTTCGCTGCTTCGCACCATTGACCGCCGTGACGATGTCGAACTTACCGTTCAACGTGACACCCAGATTCTTCCCGTAACATTGCAACCGTGATCCGCATGCGCCGCTTTTCCACCCTTAGCAGCATCTCGCTGCTCTCGTTACTCAGCTTTATCTGCACCACTATCTGCACCACTGTTCCGTGCGGAAATCCTGCTCATGCAGATACTGGGTATCGAAAGGCGATGGCCAAGGCAGTGCGTGCCGCAGCAGAAAGTGTTCTGCCTGCCGTTGTGTCCGTCGAAATCGTCGGTACTGCCCAAGGACCGTCAGGTGAAGTCGAACAAGACGCACCAACCTCAGGCGTGGTGATTGACGCCGACGGGTATGTCCTTGCTTCCAGTATCGTTGTGCGGCGTCCAGCAGCGAGCATCCTGATCGTAATTCCCGACGGATCACGCCACGCGGCGAAAGTGGTTTCACGTGATTACCACCGTGATTTGGTGTTACTGAAAATAGAAACCACCAAACAGCTGTCGGCCATCAGGTTTCCAACAAAACTCGATCTGCAGATTGGAAAGACCGCGGTCGCTGTAGGACGGTTTGGAAACGACGCCTCTCCGATCATCAGCCGGGGTGTACTTAGTGGAGTTGAACGACTTGACGGCGTCGCTTTACAAACCGACGCCCGCGTTTCGGCTGCGTTTTACGGCGGTCCGCTGATTGACCTGTATGGAAACGTGATGGGAATCCTGATTCCTGCCGTTGCCGGTGGTGCTGACTCTGACCCCACCGGTTGGTACGACTCTGGGATCGCATTTGCCATTCCCAGTGATGTAATTCAGACAAAGCTGGAGCGACTAAAGTCAGGCACAGATATCAAACGCGGCCTGATTGGAATCGCGTCAAAAACGAAAGATCCCTACGACGACGGAACCGAGATCTCTGCTGTTCGAAAACGATCACCTGCCGAAGCATCTGGAATCAAGGCTGGCGATGAGGTGGTCGAGATTGACGGAAAAACAGTCAGACGTCACCAGGAAATCAAGCAGGCTCTGGGCAGGTTTGATGCGGGGGAAACCATTCGCATCAAACTACGGCGTGACGGTAAGGAAATCGACATCACCACTGAGTTGGCCGAAACGATTCCACCGCTGCAACCGCAGCGATTGGGTGCTCTTGTCAGTGAACTCGATAGCGAAGAGCAGGCAGAGGATGATGGCACAAAGGTCATTGTCAACTCAGTCCTTTCAGGCACGCCTGCGGAAAGCAAAATCAAAGTGGGCGATCAACTGCGAAAGTTTGGCGATGCAAAGATCAGCAGTGTGACCGTGCTCCGCAGCCTGCTGATGTCGGCCGAGCCCGAAACTGCAGTTGACCTGTCAATCACGCGTGACGGTGTCGATAAAACGCTCAGCATTACACCAACAATGGTCTCGGGGCCAATCCTGAAACAATCCACCCCGATATGGGGTGATGCAGGATCGGGCGATTGGACGACTGAAGAACTCAAGCTGCCTGATTCCGGAAACGCGGCTGCTTTCGTAGCCCCAAAAACGCCGGACACACAACAGGACCTCGGACTGCTCGTCTTGCTGATCAACCCCAGCGGAGGATCGCCAACGGACATGTTGGAGAACTGGCGTGAAGCGGCGAAGTCGGCGGGAGTCGTGATTTGTGCAGTTGCCCCCGAGGATAGCCGCCGATGGCAGCCGAAAGAAATCAACGCCATCGGCAACTTTGCCGCAGCGGTCATGAAAAAGGCTGCCATCAACCCCAACGCGGTTGCGATTGCCGCACCGGGTGCGATCCATGAAACGGATGCTGAGGCTGCTGATTCGATGGCCTTGGCTGTCGCTGTCTCGCAGGGCGCAACGTTTTTTGGCGTCTCGGTATCTCCCAAGACACGCAGTCCCGCTGTGCGAGTCAAAGAAAATGACCCCTCTGCGTCATTGCAAATACTTTTGCCCTTGTCCTCCGAGCAGGAAATTCCGGCGTGGAGTCGCGCGATGACGAAAGCAGGCTACCCCATCGTACTCGGTGGAAACACCGATTCGATAACGCTGCTGAACTGGGTGCGTCTATTGCAGGCGATCTGAGAACTTCAAATCGACTTGGACCTATTTTTGTCCGCGATTCCTTAACGCGAAGCTTCCGCACATTATCGTCCGACCGTGGCGGCCACGATGATCAGATTCGCAAGTTGAGTTATACGTGGAGCAAACAAGCTCACCTCGCACTTGCGCGATCGAGTTCTGATCGCTGGGTCGAGCCGTTGGGCTGAGTGTGCTACCTTGTGCTGGTAGTGTCCAACGTAATGGACAAAAACAGCGATAGGCACGAGCCGATCAGCTCGCTTTGACTGTTTCTCTGCCCGATTTTCAGGCATCCGTGACCGCCTGAGCACATGCGACCTCGCTTCCGATCTTCATTTTGGGCTGAATAGCTTTGAACGATACGCTTCTGGTGACCGGGCAATTAGTCGTCGGCTTGTTCTTGTTGGTAGGCGGCGGTGAATTGCTGGTGCACGGTGCTTCGGCCATGGCAGCGACCTTTCGCATTTCGCCACTTGTGATTGGTTTGACCGTTGTTGCGTTTGGCACCAGCGCACCGGAACTGGGTGTGAGTCTGCAAGCTGCGTTAACCGGAAATGCAGATGTGGCTGTTGGCAATGTGATCGGCAGCAACATCATCAATATTTTACTGATTCTTGGAACGTCCGCTCTTGTCACGCCCCTGCTGGTCAGCAGCCAATTGATTCGGATTGACGTTCCGCTAATGATCGCCGCATCACTCGCGATGTGGGCTGTCGCAGCCGATGGAATCATCACTCGCTGGGAAGGTGTGTTACTGTTCGTCGCTTTGCTGATCTACATAGTTTTCTGCATACGCAAGAGCCGTAGTGAAGAGCAGAAAGTCGTGGATGAATTCGCACAGGAATACTCAAAATCAGTCAATGGCTGGATCGCCATTCTGAGACAAATGGTGTTGATCGTTGCTGGCTTGATCCTGCTGGGATTGGGGTCCAATTGGCTCGTCGACGGCGCTGTAACGATTGCAACTCGTCTCGGAGTTGACGAGCTACTGATTGGGTTGACCATCGTTTCCATTGGCACCTCGCTACCCGAGGTCGTGACTTCCGTCGTCGCGAGTTACCGTGGAGAACGGGACATTGCGGTCGGTAACGTTGTGGGAAGCAATCTATTCAACATTTTGTGTGTCTTGGGGTTAACTGGCGTGGTGTCGCCCACCGGCATCAACGTGACGGGAGAAGCCATCATTTTCGACATCCCGATCATGGTAGCTGTGGCCGTTCTGTGTTTCCCAATCTTTTTATCCGGCAATGTGATCCGAAGACACGAAGCGGCACTTTTCCTGATCTACTATGGCATTTACACAGCATTTTTGATTGCTGCAGCGAACAACCCGGATCTGAAAGAGCGTTTTGGCAGCGTCGTTCTCTATGGCGTACTTCCCTTGACGGCATTTGCTCTTTTCATCTCACTGGGGAAACACCTGCGTGGCAGGAACCCTACGGAAGCAAGCTTGCATGGCGTGGAGAGTGAAGAGAGTTCAACTGCTAATCGTAGTGAGCAGAGTACTCGCGAATCGACGCCGGGAAGCAAAGAGCAAACATAGCCGACAGCCACAGTGCATTGCAGGCAGCGACATCAAGAATTGATTGCAGCGCAGCACTGAAGGGTGCCGATTGGAACAGTGCGTGTCTGCAGAGTGCGTATCTGAAAAAGCATGCCTCCCGACAAGAACCGCTCACGCAACGATTGACACCCCGCTGTCGGCCCGCGTAGCGAGCTCAATTCGCCAATTGGTCCCGCGTGCGTCCTTAATTGACGTACTCCTCTTCCTCGTCGCCCGTTGGACGCGAAATTTCGCCGCTATCTTCGAGCTGCCGCACTACATCAACNATTTTCTGCTGTACAGCTTCAACTTCGCTGACTCTCACGCTACCAAGATATTCCATCTCTTCCTTGAGGTTCTCAGATGCACGCGTGCTCATGTTCCTCATGATTTTCTCCTGCAGAACATCGCTCGCACCCTTGAGAGACATCGCCCACTGCGCGGTTTCAACATTTTTCAGCAGCGATTGAATATCCCGATCAGCAAGTTTCGAGATATCTTCGAACACGAACATCAGACGACGTATTTCTTCTGACAGCTCTGGATCCTGGCGTCCGATTGAATCCATGATCGTACGTTCAATAGAGCGTTCGCACACATTCAGAATTTCCGCGACACTTTCGACGCCACCTTCATTGCTATGCTTCTGATTGACCATGCTACTCAATCGCATCTCGAGGCCGAGTTCAAGCTCTGTGACCGCCTCGGGACTCGTGCGTCCAATCGCAGCAATTCGGCAAATCACTTCCAACTGGTTGTCGGGATCAAGTCCGGCAATCACCTCGGCTGCATAATTACTTGGAAAGTGGCTCAACATGAGAGCGATTGTTTGCGGATGCTCGTCACCAATGAATTGCAGCAGAGTCTGGGGCTCTACTTTTTTGATGAAGCTGAATGGCATCGCTTCAATCGTCTGTTGCAGGTTGCCAATCAGCTCACCTGCATCGCGTCCGAGCGCCTCCTTGATCAGCTCCTTGGCCCGCTCCAACCCGCCGGGACTGGCGTACAGGGAGCTGGCCTTACTGGTTAGAAAATCGGCAATGACGATCTCCTGATCGTCACCACCCACCGAATCAATCTGGGCAATCATGATGCTAACTGCCTCGATATAGCTGGGAGGCAGTTGGCCCAGAACTTGAGCNGCATTCTTCGTTGGCATACTGATCAACAGAATGGCAGCTTTTCGCAGGCCGTTTTCATCAAAGTTAGGCATGTTGTTGCCGTAGTTCCGGAGTGGAATTGCGCAGATTCTGAATCTTAATGGTGACCCACTAGTGCTTTACGTGATNTATCGGCGGCTAGGCGGCGTTGTCGGCTTCGGGCAGATGAGAATTCCAATTGTGACGATAAGTTGGATCGCAAACCCTGCCCTTGGTCACGCGAAAAGCGCAAAGCCCCCCAACTGGTACCGTTTGCCAGGGCCTGAGCATGATGAATGTCATCAAAACTGCTAACCGTTGAGCCAGTGATCGGCCAGAAGACGCCTACCCTGCTCCACGGGCCTGCTCGACCGCCGTGCTGAAAGAGCCCGTCCTCGGTTGGCGATCCTTGCGGGGAGCCAACAAGTGCGTGAAAATGCTGGGCTTGAAGCCTGGCATCGGGAAGCANGGCATCGAATGGATGCTTGAGAGATAGACTTGTAAATGCCCGGTTTATCGGAAGGGGTGCAGCGGGCCGCTGCAGGGNACTAGNTGTCACGGGCAAAGCAGGCAGGATAGGGCGTCCGGAGCCGTCAACGGCTAAGAACTGGAGCCAATAGCAGAGCCTGATGCTAGCTGGCAGCCGAGCAAAATCGTGCATGGTTGGAAAAAATGTCTCAAAACGGATTTTCGACGGCAACCAGTGAATCAAAAAGCGGCTGTGAGATACCGGAATTTTAGGCGAGAGGTGGTGACTTCAGCCGTTGATCGGCTAAAATCCTCTGGTGAAGGCACACGTCAAAAGCCGAAGCAAAGCTGTGCTGAGTACGACTTTGGCGAGATCTGCAAAGGTTGCGGCATTAGGACTTCCCAAGTTGGGGCGGCTCCGCTATCCTCCCGCCTTCGTAAATGCACCGTAGATATAGATTTAACGACATCCCATTCGGGCGAGAGTGATGACTAAGGCTAAAGGCAAAACCAAGATCAAAACGCACAAAGGCACGAAGAAGCGTTTTCGGCTTTCAGCCAAAGGCAAAGCGATGCATCGCAGCAGCGGCACAAGCCACTTGGCTCAAGCAGTTTCTTCGAAGCGACGGCGNAACCTGCGTGGAACCACGTCGGTCGATGGCTGCATGGAAGCAACAATCCATGCTGCACTGAACGGAAATAGCTACTAACAGCGTCTCGATATCTCCACATGAAGGTGTGAGACGAAGAGGAGCAGGGAGTCGTGNTTTCGATGAGATTGCACGCTCTCNGTAACCCGTAGCAATCGGACGAGCGGTCACNTGGGTGTGAACCATGACCGACGTCGCAGATAGAGCGATCCCCCCTGAAGGAACTTTCCTTCAATTCAGCTGGGTAGAACTTCAGGATACACGTCTTTTTGCGTGACAATTCTTGGGACCTGAGTTGGAAAAACAAGTCAATCAAACAAACCGTATTTAAGTAATCCAAGACAGGAAAGAACCATGCGTACCACAATCGGTTCGGCACGAAACAAGTCCAAGAAACGTCTATTCAAGCGGGCCAAGGGCTATCGCGGTGGACGAGGAAAACTGACGCGTACTGTCAAAGAGACTTTGCTGCGAAGCGGTGCATACGCCTTCCGTGACCGTCGGGTACGCAAACGCGACTTCCGCAAGCTGTGGATCACACGAATCAACGCTGGTACACGTCAGCACGGCCTGCGTTACAGCGAGTTCATTTACGGCTTGAAACTCGCGAACATCGAATTGGATCGTAAGACGCTTTCAGAGATGGCGATTCATGATGCAGCAGCTTTCAAAGACATTTGTGATAAGGTGAAGGAAACACTCGCGGAATCCGCGACGGCGTAGCTCATGTCGCTTCAGGACTTCTTATCGACCATCGATGGCTTGGAAGAGGAGGCATCTACTGCCTTCGAGACAGCTTCCGACTCAGATTCCCTTGAGGTAGCACGCGTACGCTACCTTGGGCAGAAGAGCGGTGCACTTCGCGACGTGCAGAAGCGAATGGGGTCGATTGATAAAGCTGATCGTAAGACGGCTGGGATGCGTCTGAATCAGTTCAAGTCGAACGTTCAAAGTACATTCGATAGGGCAAAAGAACGACTGGGCGGGGTTGCTTCAACCGGCGCCGACCCCACCTTTGACCCGAGTTTGCCTGGTTTACGTCCAGCCATAGGGCATGTTCACCCTGTGACCCAAACGATTACGCATTTGATGGAGATCATGGGTCGCATGGGCTTTGAGGCCGCTGAAGGCCCAGAGGTCGAGGATCCGTGGCATAACTTTGTCGCTCTGAATATTCCCGAAGATCACCCCGCGAGAGACCCACTCGACAACTTCTATCTGGCGACTGCAAAAAGTGGATCTGGCGACCGGACACTGGAAGGTAGCCAACTTTTGCGTAGTCAGACCAGTACCGTCCAAATCCGCGTGATGGAGAACAAACAGCCTCCTGTACGCGTGATTTCTCTTGGTAGAGTTTATCGGCCCGACGCTCCGGATGCGACGCACTTTCCAATGTTTCATCAGATGGAAGGCTTGCTGGTCGATAAACACGTGACGATGGCAAATCTAAAAACCGTACTGCGAGTTTTTGCCACAAATTATCTTGGTGATGATGTAGAGATACGATTCCGCCCGTCCTTTTTTCCGTTCACTGAACCGAGTGTCGAAGTAGACTTTTACTGGAACGGGGCCTGGATCGAGTTTGGGGGCGCGGGCATGGTTGACCCCGCCGTCTTTGAAGCTGTTGGATACGACCCGGAAGTCTACAGCGGGTTCGCGTTTGGCTTGGGGGTAGAGCGTCTTTGCATGCGACGACACGGCATCACTGACATCCGCGACCTTTACAGCGGTGACCTTCGCTTTCTGCAGCAGTTCTAGAATGAATAGAGCCGCGATATCCTTGAATAGCTTGGCAAGGTCGTGTGCAGAAGCATCAGCGGGCTGGCGGATTTTTGCACTCAGCGGCTTGGATGCTGGGCGGCTTGGATGCTGGGCGGCTTGGATGCTGATCAACCGTTGGACTGNAACGGAACCAGCCGAAAAGCTAAGTTTCCTAACTAGAAGCAACGGTTCCGAACTCAAACATTCTCTCAAGCCTCGTCAGCTTNAACACGTCACGAACATTGGGGCAAACGTCGAGCAATTGGATAGAAATCCCCCGGGATCGAGCCTCACTGTTGAGGCCGATCAGCTCGTTCAAACCCTCGCTGGTAATTCGCTCGATCTCAGACATATCCACAANCAGGGATGATTCGGAGCAGCCTGCGGTGGTTCCCTGCCCAAGTTCGGCCAGAATCCCCATGCACTCCGCTATAACTCCGGTCGTATTGAGACTTTCGTGGGTCAAAGAGACCACCCGAGACTCGCCACTGAACCCGGTCTTGCCAACTTCCACCTGACTCATGAATCCGCTCATTGTGCGTGTTTTGAGGACAGTTGCAGGGCGAGTTGGTGTGCTTCGCAGTTNCTTGCGAGCCCCCGCACCTTACGTNGTTTATACGCTAGCATTTGAGAATCCAACCGACAACGTGGCACGCCGTCGCAGCCCGGTGGAAACTGCAATTCTCGGGATCAGTTAAAGATCAATTTACGCAACCGTTAAAACACGCTACCTGATAAGGACANCAGCGGGTGGTAGCCGCTTCGCCTGCCCTCTTTGGGCAGTCAAAATGGTCAAACGATTCTCGCCAAAATACTCAGTCACCCACCCTGTAATCTGCCAAAGATTGTCGACTTCATCTTCTCTGATCGCCTGAACAATCCGTTGCAGCATTAAGTTTTCTGCAATCAGGACGACAGGCTCGCTCTTGCCTAGCTCAGCCATTGAGCTATCTGTGCTATCTGAATCTTTTAAAGGNGCTGCGTCCCCGCGACGGGGCAACCCGCCAGGTGCTGAAAGCTTGTTAGANAGCGTCACCGAATCAATACGGCGTGTCACGGTTCCTGCTCTTTGGTTCCCAGTAATNTCAACCGATTCAGAATCGGTGAGGGCTTGAACAGGCTTCGTTGCAGCCGCTGCTGCTGGCACGAATGCCCATCTGCGAGGTCCCAAAGCGACAACCGTGCCCAAAGTTGCTGGGATTCGCGTCCCCTCACGAAGCCNAGTGTAGCCAATACGTCGCCCGTCGCCCGCAAATGCAACCTCAGATGCACTCTGCGGCTCAACTGCGTTAATNCAGTCCGTCATAGTGCCTGANAGCCAAACGAATGAACAGANAACAAGTCGGTGCAACAGGCCAGTAGCCATCAATGACAAGGGGCACAGGCGATCCGCCACGAGCTTCCCGAAAAGATCCTTGCAATTTATAAGTAAATCCATGACTGTTAACCAATCAGATCGGTGAAAGGGGGCAGACAACCAGTAGCGATATCCAAGTCTGTTTGACCAACCAGCTTGACGCTGACAGGAGCCGAACTGGATACGAATNCGCAAGTCCTTCAAATCAATATTGGGGGTGGGATCGGTCGCGTGCAGAAGGGAGGGCTAAACCTGCACGCGGCCGATCCGCGTGGCATCCGGTGGGAGGGTTGTCCGGTTACCACAAAATTTCAANTTTCAAATTTCAAACTTCCGCTTCAGGAGCGTTCAGCTCTTCACTTGGATAAATACCGGCGACGACTTACACGCCCCTCATTGCGCATCCAATGGTGTGATGTTCATTTACCTTGCGTGTCAAAATCAACCTCCGGAGATACTGCTCCCTGCTCGCGAACAGAAAAAACGCGAGAATTCGGCCCCTGGAAAGGCACTCTTCTGCAGGCAACCCCAGCGACTTGCATCACGTTTTGGGAATCGCAATGGCGTGACAACTGACAATGGCTCCAACAGTAATCATTGCCAACCCAAGCCACCTTGGCGGCTCCACGCGTTTTGTTGGATTGGGATGAATTCCGAGCATCATTGAACTCACGCTAGATGCGTCAGCGACCGCTCCGCTCTCAGACACACGGGCAAGAGCTCGGGTTGCGTGCTCGTTCAACACAAATGAGTCGACCATCCGAAATTGAATTCCCAACAAAATCAATAGCAGGCCTGCCAGAAAGTAACGATTGCGATGCATGGACATGGTTACGGAGTTCCTATGCTGCCACCTCAAAACTCGTGCGTCCAGACGTCAGCGATAGATAACGTGAAGGCAACGAAAGATGAAGGCGACGGGAGGTAATAGACGCTGTTTGGAAGTTCCCAACTTGTTTTGCAATCGGTCAAACATCACCGACAACTCGAACGAATTCCAAACACGACAGATCGCAAGCCATGGCGCAATGCTGCAGAAAAGGATGATCATGCATGGGGGAACAGTGAAGCATGAAACGTCAATGATGACTCGAATGCAGTTCGTGACACGATTGACGATTACATCGCTCATGCCAAGGATGCAAACTCGCTTGGCACCTCCAGAAAATCAACCCAAACAGGCCAAGCATTGTGAAGTGACGCTGCAAGTCGCTGAGCTTCCCAAATCACTTCAACGAATTGCGTCAGATACATCCGCGCGGCCAAATCTGCCGCCTACCCCGCTCTAGCAATTCTTTTTATCGACTCAAAAGACCACTGACGACATCTTCGACCGTGTCACGAAATGCCAATGGAGGCGTTTTTTGTGCCAGATGCTTTTGGTTACTTGCCATGATTGCCTGAGCCAAAGGCTTATGGGATTTCCAATGATCAAGTCGAAAATCGCGAATATCGACGTAGACATCAGAAAGCGTGCTCTCGGTTTTCGGAACCAGAAAGACTCCACCATCACCTCGTACGAAATGAAAATGCATCCCGACATACAGAAGTGCCGCACCAGTCAACATGCCAAAGAAAAAACGCGACATTACGAATCTCAGCGTGTGAGTACCGAGCCAGAACCTCAATCCAACTCATGATTGATACTACATTACGAGATACGAAATCAAGTCCGAGGATGCCAAACAGCGAAGCCAGGCAAGACAGGGAAAGCAGGGAAAAAGATAAGTCGCCGTCGTGGTCTCACTGGGAAATTCTTATGCCGGGCAAGCCGTAGTAAATCCCTCACACGGCGAGGCCTCCGGCCCCCGTGGGGTCGTTCGAATGCGACTTCTGATCAGATCCGCAACCCACATTTCATAGCGGGTTCAATAAAGGCAAGCCGAGTGCCTCCGTATTCGCGAAAATCCCATTCACCCGGTGGCAATTTATCGGCATCAAACTTTTTCTCAGTTTCGGCAACCAAAACGCTACCAGGCGGGGCATTGTCGAGGGTCAATTGAATGATGCGGTTCAATGAATCAAGTGATTCTTCCCAAAGAACGTAGGGTGGGCAGAGAAACACGATCCAGGGTGTGTCGTCTTGGGGTGGTTCGAGCAGATTTCCCGCAAGCCGAAAAGTATCGCCAGTGACCACACGAAGCCGCGATTCGATATCAAGCGTGTCAGCCGTTTTCTTAATGAACTTCACTGCTTGCCGGTTCTGCTCGACCAGAACTGCTGAAACGGCACCACGGCTGAGAGACTCAAATCCCATCGCACCAGTGCCGGCGAACATGTCGAAGCAAATCGCGCCTTTGACTGCCTTTCCGAGGATATTAAACAGATTTTCTCGAATATTGTCTTTCATCGGCCGCGTGAACTCTTCCCCGTGGTAGTGGATAATCCTGCCGCGCATATCACCCCCGATCACGCGTAGCTTGGTAGGCTTGCCCGGCTTGGAGCCGCTCGCATGCTTGGGTTTAGTTGAACCTGATGACTTGGCAGCCACGCCGCTTTTGCTGCGACGTGTATTTTTTTTTCTGGGAAAATTCATCTCTGAAGTATAGCGGCACATCGGGAAATCCAGCACCATCCCGCAAGAACGGTTTTTCCATCAGAATATTGGTGCGAATCAGACGAACGCAATTGCCCGCAAGAGCGTATCTTTGAAGGATTCCAACTTCCCCCACCCCCTGCGATTCCCATGATTTGGCTTGCCCGCTCTTTTTTCTCTGCAGTGACAGTGACTCTGATTTTTGCGGTGATGGGCAGCGACGTGCTGCAATCGGCCGCAGCTCAACAGCCGGCAGCCGAACAAAACAAGTCATCTTCCACGACTTCGAAGTCAGATGCAGCCAACGAGCCGCCTCCAGAGGTCAACCTGTCAGCCCAGTCACCCGCTTCCAAAAGGCAGGCCTCGACTCCACCAACCGCAGACGGCCTCCCTGCTGATGCCGGCCTTTTGCCTGCTGCTGGTGAACAGAGCAGTGACAGTGAACAGAGCAGTGACAGTGAACAGAGCAGTGACAGTGAAC
>NZHC01000095.1 GCA_002689655.1 Rhodopirellula sp.
CGTCCCAGCACAGGCGTCCCAGCACAGGCGTCCCAGCACAGGCGTCCCAGCACAGGCGTCCCAGCACAGGCGTCTCTGGTAGCGTCAACTGGGAATAGGCTGTTCTCCAACTCATGCCTGCGGGATTTGTCCATGTGTCAGAGTCGCACCCTACTTGATCAGAGGAAGATGGAGTTCACTCGATTGCTGTTCCAGCTTCACACGGTTTTTTATTAATAGCCAACTGCTACGCCATCTTTGCGAGACTCAGTGGCGCCGTGCAGCGTACCATTCAGCCCATCGATCCTGATGGCCTGGTAGCCTCCGTAGCCACCGCCTGCAACCCTCTCGATTTTGTGACCGCGTGACAACAGTCCACGAATGGCTTCATTTGAGACACCGCTTTCAATATTTACAACGCCGCTGGCATCCATCGGAACTCCGGTAGGTTGTTGCGATCCGACATGGCGGATGCGCGCCGCGTCCCCCGCCGCCTGAACGTTCATTTGAAAGTCGATCATGTTACACAGAACCTGAACATGACCCTGCGGTTGCATGTCACCACCCATGACCCCGAAGCACAACCATGGCCTGTCATCTTTCGTTACCATTGCTGGAATGATCGTGTGGAATGGGCGTTTATGTGGTTCGAGGCGATTGAAATGGTCATCCGCGAGAGCAAACAAGGCTCCTCGATTCTGCAGCGTAAAGCCAAGGTTACCGGGAGTGACCTTGGAGCCAAATCCATAGTAGTTGCTTTGAATCAGAGAGCAGCAGTTGCGATCCTGATCGACGACGGTCAGATAAACGGTATCGCCGTGCTGCAGGATTGGGTCACCCGCTTCAACGTCTGATGCTGCTTGTTGCAAGTTGATTCTCGCACGTTGTCGATCCGAATATGGCTTGGAAATCAGCTGCTTGACAGGCAGTAAATTGAATTCTGGATCCGAGAAGAACTTGGCACGATCGGCGAACGCGAGTTTTTTTGCCTCGATCAATAAGTGCAGGTACTCGGGACTGCCTGCCCCCATTTTCGCCAAGTCATAGCCTTCAAGAATATTTAACATTTCCAGTGCCGCGATCCCTTGTCCATTTGGCGGCAACTCCCAGACCTGATATCCCCGGTAGTTAGTGGATACAGGATCAACCCACGTCGATCGATGGTCGGCGAAATCTTTCATCGAAAAAAAACCGTCGTGCCCTCGGCTGAAATCTACGATTCGGCGTGCAATGGAACCTCGATAAAAAGTTGCTCGTCCGCCCCGGGCAATCTGCTCATACGTATCTGCAAGATTTGGATTGCGAAAAATCTGACCTTCAACTGGTGGTCTACCATCAATCAAAAAAGTTGCTTTGGAATCTGCGTAATCAATAAACGCCTGGTCTGCTTTGCTCCAGTATCCTGCAATGATCTCGGTGACTGGAAATCCTTCGCGTGCATATTGGATTGACGGACGCAATAGATCCGCAAATTTCTGTTTGCCAAAGCGATCATGTAACTCGAACCATCCATCAACACAGCCGGGAACCGACCAGGACAATGGCCCTTCCAACGGAATCTGGGTCAGCCCTTGCTGTTTGAAGACATCGCGATTCAGGGCGTACGGACTGCGCCCGCTCGCGTTGAGGCCATATAATTTTTCGGTCTTGGCATCCCAGTAAATCGCAAACAGATCGCCCCCGATGCCGCAGCTCATGGGCTCTACTAACCCGAGCATCGCATTTGTAGCAATGGCGGCGTCAATTGCGTTGCCTCCCTGCTTCAGGACATCTAAGCCCACCGATGCTGCCAATGGATGACTGGTCGCAACCATTCCATGTGTCGATATCACTGACGAGCGGCTCTGATGCGGGTCTCCGTACGGGCGATCATAGGGCCCGCCGGACCATCCGTGAGATACCGTCAGGAAAACACCCATCAAGGATGCCGCGACAAAAATTGCGAATTTATGCATCAGAAGTACCTTCTAACACTGTTGGAAGCGGGACGGTTTATTCGTCGATAAAATTACTTGCGAACGTCATGTCGTATCCAGAGCGAACTGAAAGACAGAGAAGTGTGCGATGGAGCGATCTGTGCACAAGGCATTTGGACGCGTGGAGCGATTCACGTTTGTGTTTGGTTTGAGCAGCGCTGAGTGATCGTGCTGAAGGGCAACTATCTGCTTCGCTGGTGGACAGAATATTTGAATGCGTAAATCTTCAGGACTCTTCTAACATAACCCACTGCTTCCGTGGCAGACAGGCAGCAGGCGAAGACGCGATGGGAGTTTTGGTACTTCTGCCGTTATGCAAAGGCAAATTTTATTTCTCGCGTGTCGGTATGCTTTGCTGCTGAGCGGTAATACAAAGAGCTTCTGGCACGTCCCTTCCCACTCGTAATGATTTACAACAAGGATGACCCCACAGTACGCTTGACTGATCCACGTTGAAGGTGGCGTTCACAAACTGCAGAGGGGGGAGGCAGCATCCTGTTGTGTCCGAATGGCACCAAAAAGTAGGCTTCAATGCAAGTGTTGAATGGGCGGTCTAGTCGCTTACACAAAAAGACATCTATGCCCCTGATACAGCCTGATCATGACGCAGCTTACCTATGTCGCGAACAACAGGTAGAGAAGAACCGCGCCGAAGCACTTAGGAATCAGGATGGCCGGCTGATTGCACGCGAACATATGGCAATAAAGCACGTACACGCTCCAGTTCATCAGAGCTGATGCCTGTATAGTCAAGATGCAGAGATTGCAGGTGTGGCAGTTCAGAGAGGGGTGAAAAGTCGAGACCCTGTTTGATTTCAATATAAATACCGAGACACCGCAAATTGTGGAGGTCGACGAGTGGCGAGAGATCCACCACCTCTTTGTTGTCGAGTACAACCGTATCAACCGAAGTAAAAAAATCGATTCCCATCGCGTCGATTAACCAGCGTGGATATGGCAGCGTCGCTTCGTGTACCCACTGCCTAGTGGTTGAATTGTACTTATAAGAGAAGGACACATGACCATTCTGAGAAACAACCCAGTCACGACCACGCTTTTGGGTCAATGCTTGGCGGATGGGCATTGCGAGTAGGACAGCAATCACGGCGGTCAGAAGCATCAGGGTTCTCAATGAATAGCGCAGAAATCTGACCCTTGGCTTCATTCGACTGCTCTCTCACGAATCTAATCTACTTACCTGACTTCCCGTTCCTCTTGCCGCTGGTTCAAAATCATAGAACCGATGCAGGTCCCTTTGAAGTTCTCAGTGGCGTTTTCCTTCGCTATCTAGTAGAAGCGTATGATCGGCAAAGAATTCATCGATACTGTGTTCAGCCAAAGCTGTTGCTTGGGTTGATGCAACGTGACCGCCGAACACTTCATCGGCANCATTGGGATTGGGTGTTTCAGACATCGACGGTTCAGGGTGACAGGAAGGCAGTTTCTCAGCGAATTCATCGGTACCCGGCTTGGTGTCCAATACGGAGAGTTCCTCGCGATGTTGGGTCCACGCACTTGCTGGCAGATGGGTATCGATGGGTAAATCCTGAACTTGCAGGGCTTCACCTTCCCCAGACTCAATGTTGCTCAACTGGTTCAGTACCAACAACGCATCCAGAGCGGTAATGGAACCGTCAGCATTCACATCCGGCAGCACAAGGTCAGCAAGGGCTAGCCCTTGTGATTCACCGTCAGCGAAGCCAGATTGAATATTATTGATGACGACCAACGCGTCCAAAGTACTCACCTCACCGTCCAGGTTCGTATCTGCCGCCATGGCATCATTGTGGTTGATGATTACAAGCGAATCACTCGGAGATGAGAACAGGGGAATCGATGCGTCATCATCCACACGTTCAATGCGAATCGCATCGATCACCACACGTCTGCCGTCGATGTTTGCATTGCTGATTTCAATGCTCAGCGGATTGTTCGGATCGGAATACTCAAAGTTGACAACTACGTCGATCCAGTCTGAGCCACGGTCGTTGTAGGATCCGAACAGCTCGGCTGGGAAAGTCTGTTGGTTGATGTAGTTGACTTCCTGATTGGTGCCCGCTGAGACCGTCAAAGGAACATTCGAAGCACCACCACTGTAGGGAGCCCAGGTAACACCAATGTTGTACAGGCCAGCATCAAGGCCAAAGCTTTCCACCGTCCACGTGCCAGAGGTGGCAACCCGATTGGTGGGTGCCAGCCTTGCTGTATCTTCGTGCCAACCACGCCGGTTGTTTTTCATCGAAATCAACATGCCCGTGTGCTCAAATCGATCATCACGATCGTCAAGTACCAATGCATCACTTTGCACGGCACCTTTAAGCAAGAAATCGAAAACAGGATTCTGTGGATCGCTGGTAGCGATGGCGAGACTCCCTTCGAATACCCCAACGTCAGTTGCCGTCTGCCGGAGCGTGACGTCAAGCGTTTCGCTGGGCGAAAGATATGTCGGGGCAAAGCCGACTGTTGTGAATCCATCAGGAATACTCTGGATCGACTCAATCAACAGTGGCATCTCGGAATCATTGGTGAGCAACAATGTCTTGTCGACAGGCGTGCCATGCACTGCAAGTCCGAAATCAAATTCCGACCCCTGATGCAACGTTAAATCTGAGGTGTGAACGTTTAGTCGTGGCTGGTGAATTCGTTCGACGCGAATGGCATCTGCTACGACACCCCTTTTTTCGTCCATGTCGGTCAGAGTTACAGTGACACTTCCATTTTCAACATAGGTGTGGGAAAGCAGTTCCCATTTTGCACGTTCTCCCTGAAGATCATCCGGTGACTGAGTCTGGTCGATGGTCCGCTGGACAGTTTCAACTCCATTGCTGATTTCATACTGTGCTTTGGTTGAATGGGAACGTGAGCTATACCATGTGGTGTAGACGGCATACCATCCATCCTGCAAGTCGTCGATCTCCCAGGTTGCCTGAGCACCGGTGGCGCTACCAACACTGAGGTTGTAGGTCTCTTCGTGTGACGTGCTGCGACGGCGACGCATGAACTTACCACTCTCCTCATAGCCATCTGGTTTAACGCCGTAACGATCACCATTGTCGAGTGTCCACTCTTGGCGGGCCTCACCAAGCAGATCGATTGAGATGCTTGGGAATTGAAGATTGTCGGTTTCCAACAACAGAGTGCCCGCTGCAGTACCGAGGGTCAGTGCATCGTACTGTACAGTGACATCGAGATAGCTGTCCGGGGTGATAACCTGAGGATAACCTTCCGTTGGAGATTGCAGGGTGAAACCGGCAGAGGCGAGCGGCATCTCAACTAAACGCAAATCTGCCAGGCCGTTGTTCTTGAGTCGCAGGGTACGCGTCACTGGCAAGCCAAGTTGCGTTCGCTCAAACGTGAGGTCACCACCAAATGGGGTAACCGTTGAAGCGACAAGGCTGTTGCCAGCGTCAAACAGACTTAAGTCAAGGATCTGCAGCTCGGAGACAGGCGCCAGGAACTCGGAGTCAAGTGGTTCCAGGCGTATTGCGTCGACATAGGTATTTCCCTGGTTCGAGTTGGTGACTGTCAATCTAAGGTTGCCATCGTCGCCAACCGTGACGCGATCGAATAGAAATACCCAGTCACTGCCAACATCCAAGAATGATTCTTCAAGGTCGCCAGGTCGCACAGTCTGGTCAACAAGTGTGGACTGGATGCCACAGGACCCCAGAATCCCACAATTTTCCGATGTCGCAGTTGTCACTTCAAATGCAACATCTGGAGCGGCGGACCGTGTGTTGCCGTACCATGTTGTGGCGATGCGATAAACACCTGGGGCCAGATCGTCCCAAGCCCAAGCGACTTGTTTTTCACCCGTGCGAGACATGCGGGTTTCGTACTCCCCGAATGCATTCTTGTTTCGCGTGTTGCTAGCTCGCCCCTGAGTGACCGAAAAATACTCCGGCGTATCCTTTCTCGTTCCATTGTCGGCGTAAATGACATTCTCAACAGAGCGATCAACGATGCCACTGAGATCGATTCGGAAGATCGACTCATCAACATCATTGGTTTGAATGGCAAGGGTGCCGTCGTAGGTTCCTGGTTCCTGACCCAGAAGGGTCACTCGCATGGTGGTTGATTGACCGGGGCCGATACGTTCGTCACCCAATTCAACCTGATAGCCCTTGGGGACGGAAAGATCAGTGAGCTGATCCAGCAGCGGACCGCTTTCGGATTCCTGCCAGAACGGCACTCCCTTGATTTCATCATTGATTCCAATCACAAGGTCATCATCACCAAGGTTTTCAATCACAAAATCGCGAGAGATGCTTCCCTGGTAAGGAACCGAGCCGAAATCTACCTCAGAAATACCTGAGTTCACTTGGAAGGCGTCATCCTCGATTGACTCGGTGATCCTGATCTCAGGCGAGTTGTAACGCAGGCGTTCAATGTTGATGGCATCAATGTACGAGAAGAAGGTTGTAGAAGCTGCCTGTACCTCGATGATCATCGTGTGGTCTTGGATCTCAACGACGTCAGTCAGGTCACGCCACTCAGTACCCCCATGGATGTAATCAGGCTTTGCCAGTGAGTCCGAATCACCCAGTAAGACATTGCCTGTAGAGTCAAGCACCTGATAGCGAGTCTCGCCGTTGATGGCATATCCATCGGGAGCTGTGACAGACACGAGATACTTGCCGGGGCTGATGCCCCCGAGTGTCCAACGGGCAAGACCTTCTTTTCTGCGATAGGTTTGAAGGGCTGTTCCTCCAAAACCCATGTCGTCGTGAAGAGAAGCTGTTCCCTGGTAACTGAAACTCAGATCCCCGTTGTCCGAGATTTGGGGCCCCTGGTCCATCCATTCGATGGTCTCAAACTCGTAGTGCATCAAGTCACCCACGCCACCGACCGACAGGACATGACCGTTGTCAGTCACATGATTGCCGTAGGTTCGTACACGTAATTCGTCACCATGGGCAGTTTCAGGGGCGCCCGTGGTTGGATTACCACCCTTGAAGGTTCGNACCACAGGCAAGGTGTCGGTGTACACGACGTCTTTGTAAGCCGTGCCAATCACGTTCTCGTAGGCACTGCGNGCTGGCAGAGGNTCNGTACGCGTCAGCGTGACGGTTGCCGGCGTCTCTTCTTCAATGTTGACGCGCACAGGGTCGACGACATATTGAGCCTCGTCCAGCTTGTCAGGATCAAACGTAATCCCACGCTCAGAAGTCTGGAAACTCACCGTGTCATAGCTGCTTTCCTCCGCAACAGCCACTGGCACCGTACCAGTGATCAGGTACTGACCGCGACTAACGGACGCATCAAAACCCTCGGGGGGAGATGCTGTCCAGTCTGCGTATCCCGTTCCCTCGATTCCCAGATAGTAGCGACCTGCCGTTAGCTCGACACCTGCAAACTCCGCACTCAGTTCCAACTCCGGGTTCGAAGTCGCTACGACGTTCAAATCCTCATCATAGATCGTAGCAAGAATATCCAGATTACTACCCTGATCCGCAACTGGCGTAATTTCAATGCTGCGTCTGTAATCATTGGCAGTCGAAACAAATGTCTCTTGGACATAGCTATCGATGGTTAAGTCGACTGTCCCCGCACCAATTTCGAATTCAAACCAATCTTTGTCGGTACCTTGCGAAATAACTCCAAAACCGCGGAGATCGATCAATCTCGAGTTAGAACTATTCGTTCCCCGAACTTCCAATGCGCTCGCGGAAACTCCCATGCCACCATGGTCGTCTTCACGATAGCCAAATCCATTCTGCGTCGTGATAATTTGCCAGTCATCTTCTTGATTGGTTGATTGGTAATACTCACCCGTGTCCCAAGTCGTGATATTGGCATAATAACCGGTGCCCATGATAGGCCCCCAAGACACTTCTCCGGTTCCATGGCCACCGTAATATTCAGTATTAGAATTGGCATTTTCAAGTGGAACACTACATATGACATGCTCATGGTCATCATGACTGTGCGCTGAATCATCACTCCCTGCGTTCGTACTACTGGAGGTCCCATCATGACTTAAACCGAGAGCGTGCCCGACTTCATGTGAGGTAGCCGCCGAGACTCCAATCTCGCTTTGATTAAAGACAAATACAGGTTCGTCTTGTGTATCGTTGAAGCTCTCCAAGTAGGCGACTCCACCACAGCCACACTCTATCCAGTCCTCAGTGATGACAACACGGATGCCCCACTCCTCGTCATCATTCCCGCCTTTAGCCAGAGCAGCCACGCCTGGATCCTCGGTCGTGACATTAATTTCAAATGGTGAGAAATCTTCGGATACTCGCTTCCAAATTTCCTGTATCGAACTCAACTCACTGTCCGAAAAACTCGCTCCATCGCCGTCAGGGTCGAAAGCCGGAGAAACAATACTGGAAATCTCACTGTTCCAAGTCGTTCCCTCGGTCACGTGCCCATCAAAATCAAGATAGATCGTGTGCGCGGCACTGGGCCAACTGTGCAGTAGGAACGTGTCAGAAAGATCGGGTGAAGTGGATGATTCAGATGCACCTGCCATCGGCGCCGAAGATTGCATCTGATCGTCCGCGGAAATCCCCTCATCGATCGTGTCTTGCCCACCGGGAACGATCAGGTAGAAATCGTCGCCTCCCCCTCCAAAGATCTGGTTATCCGAAGGAACCAGTTCGCCTGTACCGAGCGATGAATCACCACCAGCATTCAATGGAGCGAAGTTTTCTGTTGCGAACAACGATAAAGGTTGGTCCCAAACATGTTGCTGTTGCTGATTGCCCCAACCGCTGAAGCTTGGCATCGCGGGCAAAGGTAATGTGAAGTTTGCCTGATAGTTGGACAGCACGTCATCGCCAGAACGACCATAGAGGATATCACTTCCAGTGCCACCAAACGCCAAGTCATTTCCCTCACCCGCATCAATGGTGTCGTCGCCACCATGAGCCGTATCTTCTGAGGGACTTGTTAACTGCACCAGAATTGGAGGATCGTATTCCTGACTCCAAATTAATTGCGCGGTATCACCCAGAATCACATCCTCGCCACCATTGGCAGTCAGTTCATCAGAGTCGACACCACCAATCAAATAGTCCCTGCCATCGGCAGCAGTCAGGTCATCGGCACCACCAAATTGATGGAAAGCCGTGCCGATTTCGATCAAGCGACCTTGATCATCAAAGAACGCGTATCCGTGGTCACCCACCGCAAAATCACTGCTGTTGTCGCCACCAGCGTCAACTACGTCAGCGCCAGTGCCGGCAAGAATCACATCCGTGTCATCGCCTCCTTCTATCACATCATCGCCGCCCAACTCTGGTTCCGTGGATCGGATCTCACTCAGCACAGGAGGATCGACTGAGGTGTCCCAAACGAGAGTTCCGTGATCGCCGAGCACAAGGTCTCGGCCCGCCGCAGAATCAATCTCATCACCAGCATCACCGGCAATGACATAATCTTCGCCACCGCCAGTTTCGATCGTGTCTATTCCGCCATACTGACTTCCTGTTGAAACCACTTCGACAACGTGACCTTGAAGGTCCAGCAACAGATAACCATTATCGCCAATCGCTATGTCATGCTGTTCATCAGTGCCAGCGTTGACTGCATCGCTGCCGCTACCCGCAAGAATCACATCTGCATTGTCCCCCGCCTGTATGTTGTCATCACCACCAAACTCTGGTTGCGTGGACCGAATCTGAGTGAGAACAGGAGGATCAACCGATGTGTCCCAGATAAGACTTCCATTATCCCCCAACACAAGATCCTGTCCACTTGAGGCGACAATCGTGTCCCCTGCATCACCACCGATCACGTAGTTCTTTCCATTTCCAGCGTCGATCGTATCAGCGCCACCGTTTTGGTCTCCGGTGGATGTAATCCTGATGGGTCGTCCCTGCGGATCAAAGATAAGGTCACCGCTATCCCCAAGAATGATGTCCTGACTTCCATCATTACCACCGCTAAGGTCATCGTCACCTTTTCCACCCAAGATCAGGTCAGGACCATCACCACCGGAGATTGTGTCATTGCCTCCAACCTCCAAATCTCGGATTCCGATGGTTGTCATCGCGAAACTGTCGCTCGCAGTTTGTTGCGACGGAACGTCCAACTTACTTTCAGTTTTACTCGAGTCGTAAACAGTTCGCTCAGCAAGGCCAATTCCCAAACGGCGAATCAACTTATCGTTCTCGTCCCGATAATCGACCACACCTCGGTCACCAATCAGAAGATCGGGCCCCATCCCGGAAAGGATTGTATCGGCATCAGCACCGCCAAAGATAATCAGCGGAGCGGTTGAATTCGATGCATCAATCTCGTCTTCACCTGACTCCGCGTTCAGTGCGAACACACCATCGACGTTAACTGCCAAGTCAATGGTAACCTTGTCTGACCCACCACCTGTATTCAAGACACTTACAGCAGGTGTGCCACTGCCGACCATGGCACCCGTCACTGCAACCGAATCAGCGCCCTGCCCGAGCGACACTTCAACACTCTCAAGTTCCGTGTAAGCAACACCTCCTCCCATCCCAAAACCGCTGATTTTTGCATTAGTCAAAGCCCCACTATCAGCTTGTCCTTCTGAGGTGTCATCGAGGTTGAGAACATCAAGGCCGGTTCCACCATACACAGTGATCAAGTCGCCGATCTGATTCAATGTGCCGTCAATCCCAGGTGCTTCGGAACCAACATTCACAAAGTCATCACCAGACTGAAGATGCAGGTTGACCGCACCGCCAGTATTTCGAACATTAATCACATCAGGGCCATCACCAGCCCAAACATCCGTGACTGAGTACGCCGCAGTACCATCGATCAATAAAGTCGTCCCAGCATCCCCTGCTGTTAGATTGACAGCCTCAACGGTTTCATGACGAATGAGACCCGCCATTTCAAATCCGGTGACTTCCGTGGGGGATCTGGTCTTGATCTGTCCCGTGGCGGGGTCAGTGTTTCCTCTGTCATCGATATTCAAGGTGTCATCGCCGAGCTGGCCATTAATAACCAGTTCCTTGCTGATCCCCTTGAGTTCGCTGGACGAAGCAGGTGCTTTATTGCCCACATTAATTGTGTCGTCATCATCGCCAGTATTGATCGTCGTCTTGGCGTCAATCGTACGAACATTCGCCGTGTCAGGTCCTGTTCCTGTATTCACTAAAAAGACGCCAGCGACCGTCTGGATATGAACTGTATCTCCACCACCTTGCGTGTTTAGCACCGTGTTATTCGCGTGGGTCGACGCGACTGTAAAGGTGTCGTCCCCGCTGCCAAGCGAGATATTGAGATCTTCCAACGTGCCATAGGTGATGCCAGCTGACATGCCCAGGCCAGTCAAAGCTGTCGCCGTCAAGTTACCCGTATTGCCATTGGTGTCCGACGTGTCATCCACGTTCATCGTATCGCTGCCAGCTTCACCGTACACATTCAATGACGCGCTGATCCCATTGACGTTGCCGTTCACATCCGGTGCTTTACTGCCAACGTTGATCGTGTCCGCGGCATCACCTGCGTTGACCGTCGTCTTTGCGTCAATCGTTTGCACGTTCGTTGTATCTGCGCCAGCACCCGTGTTCACCACTGTGACGCCAGCAACTGTCTGGAGGTGGACGGTATCTCCACCACCACGCGTGTTCAGAACCGTGTTGTTCGCGTGAGTCGAAGCCACTGTAAACGTATCGTCGCCGCTGCCAAGCGAGACATTGAGATCTTCCAACGTGCCGTAGGTGATGCCAGCTGACATGCCCAGGCCAGTCAAAGCTGTCGCCGTCAAGTTACCCGCATTGCCACTGGTGTCAGACGTATCATCCACGTTCATCGTGTCACTGCCAGCTTCGCCATTGACTGTCAGTGATGCACTGATTGCGTTCACATTACCGTTCACACCTGGTGCCTTACTGCCAACGTTGATTGTGTCTGCATCAGCACCCGTGTTCACGACTGTGACGCCAGCAACTGTTTGAATGTGAACCTTATCACCGCCACCCAAAGCATTCAGCACTGTGGTGTTCGCGTGAGTCGAAGCGACTGTNAACGTGTCGCCGCCGCTGCCAAGAGAGATATTGAGATCTTCAACCGTGCCGTAGGTAATGCCTGCTGACATGCCCAGGCCGGTCAAAGCTGTCGCCGTCAGGTTACCCGTGTTGCCACTGGTGTCCGACGTGTCATCTACGTTCAACGTATCACTGCCGCCTTCGCCGTATACATTCAATGATGCGCTGATCCCATTGACGTTACCGTTCACACCCGGTGCTTTACTGCCAACGTTAATCGTGTCAGCATCATCACCTGCGCTCACCGTCGTTGCGGCGTCAATCGTTTGCACATTCGTTGTATCTGCACCAACACCCGTGTTCACCACTGTGACGCCAGCAACTGTCTGGATGTGAACCGTGTCGCCACCACCAAGCGTGTTCAGAACCGTATTGTTCGCGTGAGTCGAAGCCACCGTNAANGTGTCGCCGCCGCTTCCAAGCGAGACATTGAGATCTTCAACCGTTCCGTAGGTGATACCAACCGACATACCCAGACCAGTCAACGCAGTCGCTGTCAAGTTACCCGTGTTGCCACTGGTGTCCGCCGTGTCATCCACGTTCATCGTGTCGCTACCATCTTCGCCATTGACCGTCAGTGAAGTGCTGATTGCGTTCACGTTACCGTTCACACCCGGTGCCTTACTGCCAACGTTGATTGTGTCTGCATCAGCACCCGTGTTCACGACGGTGACGCCAGCAACCGTCTGAATGTTCACCGTGTCACCACCACCCAATGTGTTCAGCACTGTGTTGTTCGCATGAGTCGACGCGACTGTGAACGTGTCGCCGCCGCTGCCAAGAGAGATATTGAGGGCTTCAACCGTTCCGTAGGTGATGCCAGCCGACATCCCCAAACCGGTCAAAGCTGTTCCCGTCAGGTTACCCGTGTTGCCACTGGTGTCAGACGTGTCATCCACGTTCACCGTATCGCTGCCAGCTTCGCCGTTGACCGTCAGTGAAGCGCTGATCGCGTTCACGTTACCATTAACATCTGGTGCCTTGCTGCCAACGTTGATCGTGTCCGAATCGGCACCAGCATTAATTGTTGTTNCAGCGCTAATTGCCTTCACATTCGTTGTGTCAGCTCCATCGCCGGTGTTCACGACGGTGACGCCAGCAGTCGTCTGTACATGAACGGTATCTCCACCACCAAGGGTATTCAGCACTGTGTTGTTCGCGTGAGTCGAGGCGACAGTGAATGTATCGCCACCGCTACCAAGCGAGACGTTGAGCGTTTCGACCGTTCCGTAAGTGATGCCGGCAGACATACCCAGACCAGTCAAAGCGGTTGCCGTCAGGTTGCCCGTATTACCACTGGTGTCAGACGTATCATCCACGTTCACCGTGTCGCTACCAGCTTCACCGTATACATTCAATGAAGCACTGATCCCATTGANGTTGCCGTTCACATCCGGTGCTTTACTGCCAACGTTGATCGTGTCCGCATCATCACCTGCGTTGACCGTCGTCTTGGCGTCAATTGTTTGCACATTCGTTGTGTCCGCACCAGCACCCGTGTTCACCACCGTAACGCCAGCAACTGTCTGGAGGTGAACCGTGTCGCCACCGCCATTCGTGTTCAGAACCGTGCTGTTCGCGTGAGTCGAAGCAACCGTAAAGGTGTCGCCACCGCTGCCAAGCGAGATATTGAGAGATTCCACGGTTCCATAGGTGATGCCAGCCGACATACCCAAACCAGTCAAGGCGGTTTCCGTCAGGTTACCCGTATTGCCACTGGTATCCGACGTGTCATCCACGTTCACCGTGTCGCTGCCATCTTCACCTTTGACCGTCAGCGACGCGCTGATCGCGTTGACGTTGCCGTTCACATCCGGTGCCTTGCTGCCAACGTTGATCGTATCCGCATCAGCACCAGCGTTAATCGTCGTCGCGGCGGCGATAGCGTTGACATTCGTCGTGTCAGTTCCATCTCCGGTGTTCACCACGGTAACGCCCGCAACCGTCTGGACATGAACCGTGTCGCCGCCGCCAAGCGTATTCAGCACTGTGTTGTTCGCATGTGTCGAGGCGACCGTGAACGTGTCGCCGCCGCTACCAAGAGAGATATTGAGCGCTTCCACTGTGCCGTAAGTAATACCTGCTGACATGCCCAAGCCAGTCAAGGCGGTCGCAGTTAGATTGCCCGCGTTATCACTATTGTCCGACGTGTCATCCACGTTTACCGTGTCGCTGCCATCTTCGCCATTGACCGTCAGTGA
>NZHC01000096.1 GCA_002689655.1 Rhodopirellula sp.
GAGTTGAATGCGCCGCATTTGCGTCGTCGGCAGTCATTCCGGTCTTTTTGGGCGAGGCCAGAAATGAGCGAAAGGATGAGTTTCGAAAGTCGGTGATCGGCGGTTAATCTCAAAAATTCGTCCAGCTCCCACAGGAACTGGCTCAAACGGCGATTTAACCTGTTGTTTGGTCATTCGTGGGGGTTTGACAAAACCATCGTGGTTCTCGCCGCGTATCACGAACGTGGTTCTCCTCTCCAGCCTTGAAAATCTCGCATGGCCCCCCGCAACGCCTCCCCAGATGATCCCGCCTCTTTAGTGGCCCCTGAAGCGCCTACGAAGAAGAAAGCTCCTGTGCGTCCGGTGACTCCCAGGCTGCGAGTGGTTTTATATGTCGTGCTAACATTGTTCGGAGTGCTCGCAGCAAATGGGCTGTATCTAACTTCCATCACATGGTTGCAGAAGTTCACGGGAGAGGTTTACGAAACACATTTCTATCAGTTGATGTTTCTGATGCATCTGGGCTTGGGCTTGTTGTTGATTTCGCCCGTGGTCGGTTTCGGGTTCTTGCACATGTGGCGGGCGCGTAACCGTCGGAATCGGCGGGCTGTGAAGATTGGTTATGCCCTGCTTGGTGTGGCCTTGGTCATTTTGGTAAGCGGCTTGCTCTTGATGCGAGTGGGCTCACTGTCGATTGTGAACCCGACGACTCGCAACGTGGTTTATTGGATGCACTTTCTGACACCTCTGGCCGCGGTTTGGCTTTACTGGCTTCATCGGTTGGTGGGTCCGCGGATCAAGTGGCACATTGGTCGACGGGTCGGGTTGGCGATTGGTGCCATTGTTATCTTGATGGTTGGCTTTCAAGCTTCGGACCCGAGGATTAGCGGGGATGCAGGCCCCGTCGATGGTGAAAAATATTTTGAGCCTTCTTTGGCAAGAACGGTCTCCGGAAAGTTCATTTCCGCCAAGACGTTGATGAATGATGAGTACTGCTTGAAATGTCATCAGGATATCTATGACTCGGCGTTACATAGCGCACATAAACTGAGCAGTTTCAATAATCCTGCTTACCGTGCTTCCGTCCGTGAGACCCGAAAAGTAGCGACCGAAAGAGTTGGCAGTCTGCAGGCTTCACGATGGTGTGCCGGTTGTCATGATCCCGTTCCGTTTTTCTCAGGACGTTTTGACGATCCCAACTACGATGACGTGAATGATCCGACAGCACACGCTGGTATTTCGTGCGCGGTTTGTCATGCCATCCAATCCGTTGATAGCAGTGTTGGCAACGCGGATTACACCATCGACGAACCCAAGCACTATCCCTTTGCCTACAGCGATAACCCGATTCTGTCGGGACTTAACTCGTTAATGGTGAAAGCAAAGCCTGCGTTTCACAAACATGAAATGCTGAAACCCATGCACAAGACCGCCGAGTTTTGTTCATCTTGTCATAAGGTTTCATTGCCCGGAGAAGTCACTGCCTACAAGGAATTTCTGCGAGGGCAAAATCACTACGACAGCTACCTCTTGAGTGGAGTCTCCGGCCACGGTGCGAGGAGTTTTTATTATCCACCGAAAGCTCAGGACAATTGCAACGAGTGTCACATGCCGGCAGTCGCGAGTGATGAGTTTGGGGCTAAGTACATGGAGCAACTCGGTGGTCTTGGCGTCCATACTCATTCGTTTCCAAGTGCCAATTCTGCTCTAGGACACTGGATGGGTGATCAGGACCAGGTGGACTTGCATCGGAAATATCTTGAGGGCACGCTGCGTGTTGATCTCTTTGGCCTGAAGCAAGGGGGGGCGATCGACGGTGCACTGCAAGCACCTCTGTCTGATACTGCTCAGGTTGAGAAGGGGAAAACGTACTTGATCGAAACTGTCTTGAGGACGATGAAGTTAGGGCACCATTTCAGCCAAGGCACGACTGACTCAAATCAGATTTGGGTTGAGATGACAGCCACGCAGGGTGATCGCTTGATTGGTCAAAGCGGGCACCGTGATGATCGTGAAGTTGTCGATTCATGGTCCCACTTTGTGAATACCTTCATGCTCGACCGAGATGGTAATCGGATCAATCGAAGAAACGCACAGAACATTTTTACTCCGTTGTACAGTCACCAGATGCCTCCAGGGGCCGGGCAGACAGTTCATTACAAGCTTACTGTGCCCGAGCAAACGGACGAACCAATCGTGATTACAGCGAGATTGCTTTACCGGAAGTTTGACACGGAGTACTTGGATTACATCCGTGCTGATCGTGATCCGGCGGTTGATCCACTGGATTTGGGTGAGGTTGGTGACCCCAACGATTTGCCGATCATTGAAATTGCCACTGACACCGTCTCTCTAAATGTTGTCGACCAGATAGATCCGAATGTTGACAGTGCGCCTGCTGAGTCCTCTTCGGTAGAAATACCAGAGTGGCAGCGATGGAACGACTACGGCATAGGATTGTTATTAAAGGGTAAGGCTGAATTGAAGCAGGCAGGCGAGGCGTTTGCACAAGTTGAGGCGTTGGGGAGATTTGACGGACCGTTGAATATGGCGAGAGTCCAGTTCGCTGAGGGGGATCTGGATGGGGCTACCGAATCCCTTACACGGGCAGCTGGAGTGGAACCGCCACCTCCCTCATGGACGCATGGATGGTTAAGTGGGATTGTCAACCGTCAGCAGGGAAACCTTGAGGCGGCGGCACAGTCGCTGCGGGCTGTTTTGCAAACCAAGGTTCCTGAACGAGGTTTTGATTTCTCTCTCGACTACGCGGTCCGTAATGCGTTGGGCTTGACATTAGTTGACTTGGCGCAACGTGCTGAGGTGATGGATGTTGAAGGAGGATTTGAAAAATATTCGCAGGACGCCATTCAGCAGTTTCAAAAGGTACTTGAGATCGATTCCGAGAATGTCACTGCCCATGCTAATTTGGCTGAAATTTATGGGTTGATCGGTGACACCGAGCAGGAACAACATCACCGCATGCTTCACACCCGCTATAAACCCGACGACAATGCAGCGGAAGTTGCGATTCCTGCCGCGCGGCGACGTTACCCGGCGGCAAATCACGCAGCTGAAGCACTTGTGATTTATGATATGCAACGCCCTGAAGTTGCGACAGACGTTAAGCCGGATGTTGCCTCTGCCGATTGATTTGGGAATTGATGAATAACCTTGACGAAAACCAGCTTGATGATGACGATGACGTGCAAAATGATGCAGTGATCGCCAGTGCGTTACGAGCGTCCTTGGTAGTTTTCATGATCTTGGGTATTCCAGTCATCGCGGCTTTGGTTTACCTGAACATCGGTGTACGGCAGGAGGATTCAACTGAGTCGGAAGTGACTCTGCCAAAGCAACGAGAGGAAAATGATCGGGTAATGCCGCAACTGGTAATGAAGAGTGTGGCAAATTCGTCGGGTATTGATTTCACGCATGACTCAGGTCGTGAAGGTCAGAAGCTGTTGCCCGAAACGATGGGAAGCGGCGCAGCCGTGCTGGATTACAATGGCGACGGGCACCAAGACCTGCTGTTTGTCAATTCAACCCGTTGGCCCTGGGATACTCGTGGGCAACTCGACTCTCCGTGCCGGTTATTCAAAGGTGATGGGAAGTTTCAGTTCACTGATGTAACCGAAGAGGCGGAGATTGGAAAAAACTTGTATGGAATGGGCGTGGCGGTGGGCGACTACGACAACGATGGAGACACGGACATTTTTTTGTCGGCAGTCGGTAAAAATCGCCTGCTAAAAAATGAGGGAGGGGTTTTTGAAGATGTGACCGATGATGCAGGTGTGGGAGGCGGAGACGACAAATGGGGCACCAGTTGTGGGTTCTTTGATTACGACAATGATGGCCTGCTGGACCTATTCGTCTGTAACTACGTGACGTGGAGCAAAGACGCGGACCTGAGTCAGAAATTTACACTCGATGGTGAGTCACGTGCCTACGGCCCCCCGAAGGCCTTTTCTGGATCATTCTCGTATCTATACCACAACGACGGTGACGGAAGCTTCACTGATGTCTCGGAGACAGCAGGTATACAGATTCGAAATGATGACACGGGCGTCCCGCTCGGCAAAGCAATGGGACTAGCGCCAGTCGATTTTAATGGTGACGGTTGGCTGGACATCGTGGTAGCGAATGACACGGTCAGGAATTTTCTTTTTGAAAACAACTGCGATGGGACGTTCTCCGAGGTAGGCCGGATTTGTGGAATCGCCTTCGATCGTAGTACCGGTAATGCCCGTGGCGCGATGGGGATCGATACGGCTCAGTTCCGAGATAACGGAACGCTTGCGATCGGAATCGGTAACTTTGCGAATGAGCCGAGTGCACTTTACATGGCACGGGCAGGCAAAAAACAATTCACGGATGCAGCGATGTATACGGGCTTTGGTCCACCAACACGGCAGGGACTGACATTCGGGCTGTTTTTCTTCGACGTCGACCTTGATGGTCGTTTCGACCTGCTCGGAGCGAATGGGCACCTCGAAGAAGAAATTTCCAAGGTCCAAGCAACCCAGCGTTATGCCCAACCACCCCAGCTGTTCTGGAATGCAGGACGGGACGCCAAAAGCGAGCTCGTGCTGGCACCCGAATCATCTGTTGGTGAAGATTTTTACCAACCGATTGTCGGACGGGGAGCCGCGTTTGGTGATTTTGATGAAGATGGGGATCAGGATGTTGTCATAGCCGTAAGTGATGGAAAGCCAGCAGTCTTCCGAAACGATCAAAGCACTGGGAATCACTGGTTGCGAGTCAGGCTGGAGGGAACTGATGCCAACCGAGACGGGATCGGAGCAATTGTTGAACTCGCACTTGGGGAGCGAGTGCTGAGGCAGTGTGTGATGCCAACTCGAAGCTACCTCAGCCAGTGTGAAAAGGCGGTCACTTTCGGTTTGGGTGACGTGCAGGCAGACGTGCAAGCAGTCGAATCGATAACGGTTGCGTGGCCGGGTGGAAAGAGAGAGGTTTTCCCCGTATCAAGCATTGACCAAGCGATTGTTCTTCGTCAGGGAACGGGACATGCCGAGCCACCGAAGGCCGAGGTGAGAGTCGACGCATCAGGCGAGTAGGTCGGGTTCGGTGTTTCGCCTGCTTGACTAGCAAACGCAATGTCGCCGCCACACGGCTCAGGCGAGGTGTTCTAACTCGGGCTGCAAGCGATAACGAATTTCACCTCCCACGATGGTGTGGGTTGCTTTGCCTTGCAGCGTGTGGCCGTCCAAGGGACTGCTGATGCAGTTTGAGCGAAAGCGGGTTCCATCGACGGTCCAAGTGGCTTCGGGGTCGATGATGACAATGTCAGCCGGAACACCTGGTTTGAGTGTGCCACCTGGGACTCCGGCAATTCGTGCCGGCGCTGTTGAAAGCCGTTCGATTGCCGTTTTCCAGTCGATCAACTGCTTTGCAACCATGTAGGTGATTGTGGTTGCAAGCGTCGTCTCCAGACTGGCTTCACCGAATGGTGAGAGATCAAGATCGTCCATCTTCTTCTCTCGGCTGCGTGGCATGTGTCCGCTTTGAATGGCATCAATCGTGCCGTCAGCCAATGCGTTACGAAGAGTTTCTACATGTTTGTCGCTGCGCAGTGGTGGGTGCACTTTGTATTTGGAATCGAAGGATCTCAGTTGGATATCGGAAAGACATAGATTGTGTGGACAAACTGAGGCTGTCACATCAATACCGCGTGATTTGACTCTTCGGATCATGTCGACTGCCCCCATGGTGCTCACTGGCCCGACGTGCAGGCGTCCTGCGGTGGCTTCGGCGAGGCGTACATCGCGAGCGACTGCCAGGTCTTCTGCCTCGGTCGGTAAGCCTTTTAAGCCAAGCACAAGGGAAACTTGACCATCGTGCATCATGCCGCCCTCAGCCAACTCGGGGACTTCAGGGCGATCAAAAATTGGGAGATTGAACATCCGGCAATATTCTAGCGCGCGTTTAAGCAATGCGTCGTTGGGCATCGATTTTGGGGCATCACTGAAGGCCACCGCTCCCGCAACGGACAGCAAGCCAAGTTCGGCCATCTGCTCGCCCTCGCGACCCTTGCTAAGGCACCCGATCACATGAACTCGTGCGCCTCTCGCTTTGGTGGCTTTCTGCCGAACAAACTCAACTGCACCGGGTGAATCAATGCATGGTCTGGTACTGCTGCAGCAAAGTACAGAAGTGAAGCCACCAGCTAGGGCAGCGTGGCTGCCAGACTCAATCGTCTCGTCTTCTTCACTGCCCGGCTCGCGAAGTTCAGCACCCAGATCAACAAGCCCCGGAGCAACAATCCTGCCCATGGCATCAAGGCGTGCACACGCGGCAGGTACTTCCTGATCAGTTGGATTGATTTTTGACACACAACCGTCGATGACCAAGAGCCTTGCCGAGAGATCCAAATCCTGACTGGGGTCCACCAGTCGGGCATTTTCGATGAGCAGGTCTCTCTTGGCTGATTCGTTCATGGAGTTGTGTTGCTTGGCTCGGCTTTGACGCGTGGTTGCTCTTCAGGTGGGCTGTGTTGATCAGTCGGCGGGTGAGCTTTCGGCATTGGCTTTGGCTCGTTCGTTCGCACCCGACAGTAGCCAAAGTGCTGCCATCCGAACAGCGATACCATTGGTGACTTGTTCCAAGATGACGGAGTGTGGTCCGTCGGCGACTTCAGGTGTGATCTCAACACCGCGATTGATTGGTCCGGGGGCCATGATCAGGATGTCATCCTTTGCCTTTTGCATTCTAACGCCATTCATGGCGTACAGAGCAGCGTATTCATGGACACTCGGAAAGGGTCGCGCTCGCTGTCTTTCAAACTGAATACGGAGTAGGTTGAGGACATCGCAGCGTGGAAGGATGTCATCCAGGTGGTGCGCGACTTCAAAACCGAGTTCGGTCCATCTGGGACTCACTAAGGTCGGAGGTCCACAGATGATGACATGTGCACCCAGTTTGCTGAGTCCCCAAATGTTGCTTCTCGCAGTACGGCTGTGTGCGATGTCGCCTACCAATGCTACTGTCAGACCTTTGATGTCACCCCGATGCTGCCTGATCGTCAGGATGTCGAGCAGACCTTGGGTCGGATGACCATGAGGGCCATCTCCCGCATTGAGCACGCAGCAATTCAGTTCGCGTGAAAGCAAGTGAGGTGTTCCCGGTGTGCCGTGGCGAGTCACAACCCACTCAACACCCATGGCCTCGATTGTTTTGGCAGTGTCCACAAAGGTCTCGCCTTTGGCAACGCTGCTACCAACACTACTGAATTCCACCGTGTCGGCACCAAGTCGTTTGGCAGCCAGTGAAAAGCTGTTTCGGGTACGTGTGCTGTTCTCAAAGAACAAGTTTGCACAGGTTTTTCCCGCAAGCAGCGAGATCTTTTGCCGGCACCCCTGGGTTAGTTCCTTGAGTCGCTGCGCTACGTCCAGAATCGTAGAGATTTCTTCCGGGGACAGGCTTTCCAAATCAAGTAAATGACGGCGATGCCAGTTTTTTGGAAACTCGATATCTGGTTGAACCGCGGTGGACATCGGCGGAGATTGCGGGAGCAAGAGCAATGAGAACTGACCTGATAACACCGTAAGCGATTCACTCCTTCACGGGGAGGACCCGGACTTCGTTTTCTGGTCGAGTACTGACGTCCGAGTGTCATTCGTCCCCTGATTTACAGCACAGCGGGATCAGCATTAGCCATGAAAAAATTAGGCATATTCCACCCAATGGAGTGATTGCTCCCAATTTGGGCGTGTTCGTGAGAACCAGCAGGTAGAGACTGCCACAAAAAAGAGTTTGCCCGACCAAGCTCAAACACAGTGACCATATTCGCCATCGTTGAGCACCAAAAGTTAGGGCACCTAAAGCCAAGAGCATGGCCGATTGCAGCAAGTGATAGCGTACACCGACATCGAATTGATCCGAGCGTTTCGCTGCAAAAGCAGCATCGTAGCCGCGGCTGCTGAAGAGTGATTCCAAGCCATGAGCACCGAAGGCGCCTATCGCGATTCCAAGAGCTCCTGTGATTGCGGCAATGATCACGATTTGGCGGGAAAGTCGCTCAAGCGATTTGCTTTTTGAGTCGGAACTCATGATCCGATCAGCTTGTCCACGGAGGATATTAAGCGTTCCATCGGAAATGGCTTTCGGATGTAATCGCTTACACCCAAGAGTTCGGCATAAGCTTTGTGGCGACTTCCTTCGTTACCAGTGATCATGATCACCGGCAGAGGGTCGGTACGCAGACGCCGGAGTTTTTCAAGAACAAGAAAACCGCTGCGTTTAGGCATCATCATGTCCAGCACAATCAAGTCTGGGTTCTCTCGCTCCGCAAGTGCCAAACCTTGATTCCCGTCACGGGCGACTACCACATTGTGGCCAGCACCTTCCAACGCATAACGCACGGCTTCGACAATCTCAAGATCATCATCCACCAGCAATACTGTCTTGCTACGTGAACTGCTGGGGTCAGAGTTTATTGTTGCTTCCGGTTGATCACTGTTGTGTAAATCATCGGATGAAGGCATGGCGTCGTGGGTTGTGTTCTTGGAGTGACTTCTGGTTTCTGGCGTCATGTGCAAGTTTGCTGCACTTATACCGAGCGGACGTAGTTCGCCCCACAAGTGTACCTCATGGCTGACGACTCGGCATCACTCGTACTTCCAAAACTGAACAAAGTGGAACCGTTGTGTCAGTCAAGCCTGCTCTGCATTGTGTGAAACCAGATCAATTACTTGAGTAAAGTGACGGGCTGGATGCCCAGCGATCTGAGTCTTGTATTGATGAATCCGCGACGACATGTCGCATTGTCCACTCATCAAGATCATGAAGTGCGATGGTGGTCATCTCATCGTTACCGGGGTATTGTCGCACTTCGACTCGGCTACCGATTGCCATGCACATTTGGAAATCGGTTTTCAGATTTTGCTGGTTGAATTGGGTATTCTCGGTGCCCCACTGCCAGAGCATTGGCATGCGACGTTGACGCAACTGCTCGATATTTCGGATCGAGCCGTTTGGCATGCGTCCGCCAAGCGAAATCACACCGGCAAAACGATCTGGTTCTCTCATCGCGGTGCGTAGGGCCATCGTTCCTCCTTCACGATAGCCAGCCAAAACCACGCGTGATGCATTGATGGAAAAGCGTCCAGCAGCAGCCTCTATTGCTTGCATTACCGCTTCTTGGGTGGTGGCAATGCCTGCAGGGCTATGGTGCCAGTCGAAGCGGTGCCCCACCGCGTCGATTGCTTTGGTTCCACGAATTCCCACACCCACGTAGTTTCGAAGGCTGATGTGGGGCATCACTTGATCAATCTGGTGCTCGTTGAAGCCATTGCTATGAAACCAAACCACCAACGGGTATTGATAATTTTCAGAGTAATGCACCGGTAGAAAAAAACTTCGGTGAGAAGTGTTGTGAGACCAAGTGTCGGCAAGACCAAGCGAAGTATTCGAGTTGTTTGAAATTACCTTGTTCGCTTGCCACGGGTAAGTGTGGGCGTTCTTCTTGTCGGAATCCGATTCCGTGGATTGGCTCCATGACATCGGCTTGTGAAAACGACCCATGGCTTTTACGAAAAGAGAGGCGATTTAAGAAAGGACGCACGCAAAAACGCCGTCACGCATTTGTTCAACCCAGAACCTAAGGCCGCCTTTGGAGTGATGTCAACGCTGATGACATTCGAAGGCGGCGAAAAAGTCAATTTTGCTATTTGCAAAGCTAAATATGCGACTGACACCTATGCCGATAGCAATTGATCCATCGTTGCTACCAATTGCTTCACTGCCTCAACGCTATTCTCGAAGGCTGCCGTTTCGTTGTCTGTGAGGTCTAGCTTAATGATTTTTTCCACACCCCCACTCCCCATGACGACAGGGACGCCGACGTAGTAACCACCGACGGAATACTCGTCATTGCATAACGCAGCTACAGGAATGACGCGTTTTTTGTCGCGTACCACTGCTTCTACCATCTGGGCACAGGCCGCAGCAGGCGCGTAGTAGGCACTGCCAGTTTTCAGCAGTGAGACGATCTCAGCACCCCCTTTGCGTGTTCGATCGACGATTTCTTCGAGGCGAGACGAATCGATCAACTGGGTGATTGGAATACCTCCCACACTGGTACAGCTTGGAATTGGCACCATTGTGTCTCCGTGACCACCCATAAGCAGTGCACTGATGTCTTCGACGCTTACCCCCAATTCCATGGCGAGGAAAGTTCGGTAGCGTGCTGTGTCGAGGACACCTGCCTGCCCACAGACACGTGCAGAGTCAAATCCAGTCACCTTCCACATTTGCTGGACCATGGCGTCCAGTGGATTGCTGACGACGATGACGACGGCGTTTGGGCTAGTCGCTTTGATTTGTTCACCGACGCTTGTGACAATTTTGGCATTCGTGCTGAGCAAGTCATCACGGCTCATGCCTGGTTTACGAGGAATACCGGCGGTCACAACGATGACGTCGCTGTCGACGGTGTCGTCGTAGGAGGTGGTGCCGACGATATTTGAGTCAAATCCGAAAATGGGCGAGGCTTGCATCAGGTCAAGTGCTTTTCCACGTGGCATATCTTCCGTGCGGGGAATATCCAGTAGCACCACATCGCCGAGTTCAGCAGCGGCGCACCAATGTGCACATGTTGCTCCTACGTTTCCGGCTCCGATGACAGTAATTTTGGCGCGGCGCATGTTGTCGGCCTCTCAAGTAAATGGCGGGATTGTTTTTGTGATTAATTCTTGGCGACTGATATACTGTCGCTTGTGGCGTTCTGGTCAAGTAGTCGATCAGCTTGATTGTGCGGCGTGAGCCAGCATTCAGGGGATTCGCAGGCTTTCTGCTTCCTTTTCTTTTTTTCTGTTCCGCACATCGCGGTCACGAGAACCATTCCGTCGTTGCCATGCCCAAATCCCAAAAATGCCAAAAATCACGGCACATGCGGAAGCACTTCCGATCCAATTGACGCCCGTGTGGTTGGTGGAATCGGGTTGTTTGTTGCGTATTGCTGCCGCGATCATTAGTGGGCCGAATTGGTCACCGCCGCCATGTTGTGCCATGAAGTCGGTTTCATAGCTCCAGAGCCGAAAGAAAAAACCATCCATTTGAATCTTCGTTTTTAGCTCACTGATGACGGCATCCCCGCCCTCTTGCTGCTGAATTTGCCTCTCCAGAAAAACAGGTAGGCTCCGTGTGACAACGGAGACTGGATAGCGGTTGTTGAACGTGGCTGGGGGACCAGAGTTACCGGCAGGACGCTCGATTTGTACCACGACATTGCCCAAGTCGCCGACCGCGTCGATCTGGTAGTAGTGATCACTGCCCAATTCAGCCTGTCGCTGAGCTTCCATCACTGAGATCCGCGTGATCAGAACCGTTTCCAGATTCATCTGTATCCATTGCCCAGTAAGCTTCGATGAGCCCTGTAGTAAAGTGACGGGTGCCATTTCACTCGGCGCAGGGACTTCTTTTTTGCTTTGCTCCAAGTCCGCTGCGGCCGCCATCATCGAATAAAAAGCGTCTCCATCCTCAGCAAGTAGTTTCTGGCGATTTCTTGTGCCCAAGTCAGCTAGCAGGCTGATGTCTACTCCTTGGTCACGCAGTAATTTCCAGCCTGTGATCGGTGCTGATTTAGGTAGCCAACGAAGTCGTTTGCATAGGATCGCTGAAGTGAGGGGTGACGCGTTCTCTGATGATGGTTTGACTTGCAATACGACGCCTGCACCTTCAAGTTGATCTCCGACTTGCGCACCTTCGGGAAGCGGAAAAGTAATCACCTTGATCGCTTGTTCGTCTGTGATTTGCACCGTCAGCACATGAAGTTGTTGGAACTCGAGAAACTCGATCAGTTTTTTTGGAATTGGCACCAATTGCATGGACTTGATCGTGCCGGTAAGGGAACCAGCATCGCCGACAGACATTGCTTGGGATGCCCCAGGCTCCCGCTCATGCTGGGTTGCCATGGATTGCAACTTGGTGGGATCCACTGAACGTAACCGGTAAAGTAATTTTGCAAGCTCACCAAGCGTGTTTCCATCAGTCGGGGGATAGGTGGCCGCAACGCGTTCCTGATCAAATCCGCTTAGCAGTGGGATGACAGACTCACCGGTGAAGCCGATGCTGCTACTGGAGAATATTAAGGCTAGGGTTATCACGGATTGCAGTTGGAAATGCCTGGCAAGCGATGAAAAGCTGTTGAGAGCGAGTCGATTCTTGTTGCTGCGACTTTTCATGAATTTCCCTGCCCCTCTGCGGAAGGTTCTGTGGGCGATTGTTCGCCCAGGCCTATTAGGAATTCCTCCGGATCCTGTCGGTAAGCCGCGCGAAGCTTTCGCGATTGTTTGGCCAAGACGCTGGTTCGCCGCATCAAGAGCATCGCCAATCCGACACCCCCAATGCATGAAATTGAGGCAATGAGCCAGAACTTGCTCGCTGAAACGGCTGTTTCTTTTGCGGTCGGCGTGCTTGCTTGCTCGCCTTGGGCAAACGGTGCATAAGTGATTCTGCCAATCACCACAGGAGCCAAATCTGCTCCCGCACCGGATTTATAAGCCAGGCGTTTGAGGAATTTTCCGACAACAGAGACTTGCGTTCCTTC
Organism: Rhodopirellula sp.; assembly: GCA_002689655.1. Lineage (GTDB taxonomy): Bacteria > Planctomycetota > Planctomycetia > Pirellulales > Pirellulaceae > Rubripirellula. Next base: position 12,545 of record NZHC01000096.1, read on the forward strand.
TTGCACTGGCATTTGTGTTTCCGCTTGTTCCGCTACTGAGCGTGGTATCTCGGGGACTAATGCGACGATCGGCCGATCCGCACCTTCTGCCGGTTTTACCCACAGTTGCCAGTAGTCTTCGATCCCATAGGGATTTTCGGGGGCTTTCATTTTTTCTACCAAGGCAACGTTGCCGTGGATCGTCACTATCTGATTTAAAAACACATCGGGTTGTTGCAATAACGGCAAGGCACCAACAGACGCGGTTCCCGAGGCTGGTAATTGGCTTGCCGTATCGAGGGCTCGGTAGAAACTATCAAAGTCATCAGATCTCCAAACACTTCCATCAATGACACGATTTATGGCAGCTTCGTCCAGTGCAGCCAACAAAGCGTGCTGCTGGGCCCGACCATAGCGAGGATTTGCCATGCGGGATGGCACGCTGCCTGCTAAATCCTGAATTGCGTATTCCCACTCAGCACGCTTCGCATGCCCCAGATCAGGGGCGAATTTGAGTTTTTGGGCGGTTGTAGCGATTCCAATTGGTACTTGTTCGTTTTTCAAACCGCGCAGAGAACGCGAAAGAGTGACCGTCCAGCTGACCTGTTCCTGGCGAGAAAGTTGCAAAATCAACTGCTCGGCAGTTTGGCGATCTTCGGTTGAGTACGGAGTTTGTTTGGCTTTTGCATTTTCAGTCGCGGAAAACTGGGTCCGCTGGGCCACGGCAGAGGGCAAGTTTGCCGCTGCTCCCCCAGCTTTTGCGGGCAAGTGTCCAAAAAAAGGACGATAAATATTAGGTTTTGCGGCTTGCAGCATCACCACGGCGACCAAAGCAAGTCCTAGGGCGAGTCGAATGAGCTTGCGAAACGTCTTGACAGACTCCCCACGGGGGATTTTCTTGCGATAAAGACTGTCATCGTCAAACTGTGATGGAATCCGCATCGAGTGGCCTGTGAGTGGGCTATGCTTGAATCGGGCGACTACCCCTCTTAATCTAGTGTTTGTGGGCGGGTTTGCATTCAGCTTTTAAAAAAACCGTTTGCTTAGATATCTCCGTGACACCTTTTCTCCTCTAGACATGCAAAATCCTATGCCGAGCTTTTCAGGATTCCGAGGGACGCTGCGTTCGTTGCACGTCAAGTTGTTTCTGCTGGTTTTCTCGGTGACTAGCCAGGTGTTCGCTGCTGGTGAGCCCGCGATGGACTTCATCAAACAATTGCGGGCAGCGCAGTACTTTGACACGGCTCTGACCTATTTAGATCGGATTTCAGAGTATCCGGGAGTATCGAAGGATTTCTTGGATGCAATTCCTCTGGAGAAGGCCCAAACGTACATAGAATTGGCGATCAGCTCGCGTAACGGGGATATCCGAAACGAAAATTTTCGTTTGGCCGAAGCAGAAATTTCGGCATTTTTGAAACAAGAGGGGCATCCGCGGCTTTCGGAAGCTCGTTTGAAGCTCGGTAAACTGCAGCTGGTTCGCGCTACCCAATTGATGGCTGGTGAACCCGATGACGCGACACGTTCCGAGGCGGCCAAATCCTATTTAGCCGCCTCAAAAACGTTTGACGCGATCGTGGAAGACCTGCGTGAGAAACTGAAACGGATGGCAGGCGCCAAGGCACCAGGTCCTGAAGCGAAGACGCTTCGAGATAGATACCGAGGTGAGTTTCTGCAGGCGATGAGTAGTGCCGCGGAATCACGACGTTTGGCAGCGGGTACCTATCTTGATCCGATCAAAGATGGCAAGGAACTTCTTGAACGAGCCCTGAAGTCCTTTGTTGATTTGAGTGAGAATTATGGTCGTTATGCACAGGGTGCCATTGCCACGCTGCAACGCGCTCAGGTCGAAGAGCAGCTTGGCGAAAAAGAGAAAGCATTAGATAGTTACCTTCGAATGCTCGAGCAGCCTGATGCAGATGCTTTGCGAGATGCAAAGTATCAAGCCATGAATGGGATTATTCGCCTGGGTTTGGAAAAGAGTCCACCCAACTATCAAATGGGGATTGATCGTGGAGATCCGATCGTCAAGGACGTTCGACCCAACGAACGCACGGCGTCCACGGTGCAAAATTTGCGGATAGCATTAGCGAAAGCGTATCTGCTGCGGTCGAAAGATACTGAAAAAGTGAAGAAGCCAGTAGAACGCAAGCGAGCTGAGGCAAGAGCTCGCGAGTTGCTAAATACTGCCAGCAGGATTCCCAGTACGCAATCAGACGAAGCCATTGCCCTTTTAGCGGACCTAGGGATTGATCGGGAAGCACCTGTCGAGATGCCCCGCGCCGAACAGCCCGTGAGTTTGCGGGATGCATTTGAGAGTGCCCGTGAGTTGCAGGCAGCGATGGATCAGTTGGAGTCGACCATTGCTGCCTTGGATAAGGACGATACAACTGCTGAGCAGAAGAAACAGCTGGAAGAAGTGCGGATGCAGTTGGTCGAAAATCGTCTGCTTGCGATTCAGTATTTACAACGGGGTTTGAGCCTTGTTGAGCTGGAGTCAGAGCTAGAGTTGGTGAATCAATCGCGGCAATATCTTGCGTTCCTCCTCTTCAAATCGAAGCACTATCGTGATGCTACTGTGGTGGGACTGTTTCTCGCTCGCAACGCACCTGGCTCGGAGGCTGGTCTGAGCGGTGGTTTGGTCGCGCTGAACGCGTTGCAGTTGTTGTTGGTGGAGGATTCTGGCAACAACGCCGCATCGGGCCAATTGGAGTCACTTGCCGACTTCATGCTCAAGTATTGGCCGGGTAATTCCAAGGCAGCGTTGGCACAAGGCGTGATCATCAAAGTTGCGTTGAAAGATGGTAAGTGGGACGAGGCTGAGACACGAATTTCTGCGATGCCGGAAGGGGAAGAACGCGCTTCGTACATGAGATTGCTCGGGGTTCTTCTTTGGAATGAGTACATCAAAACACGCAGTGCTGGCGAGGAAGCCAAAGCACAGGAGTTTTTAGAGAGAGCAAGGGTTCGGGTTGCTGAGGGATTGTCAGCGATCGACGGAAAACTTGCCAACATTGAGGCAGGAAAAGCTGCCTTGGTTCTCATGAAAATTAACCTGCGGATGAACGATGCTGAGGCTGCATCCATTGTTATGGAAAATGAAACCTACGGGCCGACGGCTATCATTGACCGACTTGGAAACGCGGGGCAGAGTTTTGAAAGCGATACCTACAGCACTGAGTTGCAGGTGCTTGTTCAGAGAATGGCAGCATCGCCGGATGATACTGATGCGTTATTGAAGCGTGCCATGGGTGTAATGGACAAACTTCGCCGAAGCGTTGTGGGGCCTGATGCACAGAAGAAGCTCACTGCGATCTACATTCGCGCGTCCCGCGAAATTCGTGATTCTTTGGAATCTTCCACTGGACCCGCAAAGCAGGCTCTTGTTTCAGCATTCCGAGTCTTTCTCGCACAGATTGCTAAAACAACGAAGGATGCTGCCACGTTGCAGTGGGTTGGGCAGACTCTTGTTGATTTGGCAAAAACGTCCATGCCGTCGGGAACCATGAAGGCTACTGGTCAATCAGCAGAATTGTTGAAAACAGCTGTCAGCACATTCCAGCAGGTCAAGGCGGGGAGTCCAGATGTACCGTTGCAGGTCGAGTTTCAGCTCGCGACAGCACAACGATTACTCGGTGATTACGGCGCAGCGGTGAAGGGTTATGCAGCCATTCTGAGTAAGAAGCCGACGATGTTGGACGCGCAGGTTGATGCTGCTCTTGCTTACGAGCAATGGGCGCAAATTGTGCCTGAAAAATACACTGTCGCGGCCTATCAAAAGGCGCTCAATGGTGGCAAACCCGATGCGAAAGGCAAAAACCTGATCTGGGGCTGGGGTAAAGTGAGTCAGTTAACCAGTCGTGATGCGAAATATCAGGACATGTTCTTCAACGCCCGGTACCACGTTGCCCTGTGCCGTTATCGTGCTGGTAAAAAGTCCAAGAGTGAGAAGTTGATGGAAAAAGCCAAAAGCGATATCACCAAGGTGCATGCACTGTACCCTGCAATGGGCGGTGAAACGCACTACCTGAAATTCAATCAGCTTTTGAAGCAGATAGAAACTGACCTGGGACAATCAGCCCAAGGACTACCCAAGCCCGTAGAGAAGTGAGCGAGTAGCACACCGTTTGACTATCTTTTCCGTTTATAGAATTCTCCCGTCTCTCAAGATTGCAAATATCTCCATGAAACGCATTTTCAATCAGCCGCGTATTCTCGTTGTCGCGTGTGCCTGGATGTTGGCCATTCCGTCCGCTCAGGCGCAGATCGACCGTGTCTATGACATGAAAGGAGACAATATCAGTGGAGCCGTGCTTGACGGAAGCAAAGATGGCGTGCGACTGGACAAGGCTGGGGTTATCAAGGCCTTCAAAGCCGGAGAAATCACTAAAATTATGTTTGAAGGCGATCCTCCCCAATTGACCAAGGCCCGGGCGTTCGCACTTGACGGGCAATATGATCAAGCCTTGGCTGAATTGAAGAAGGTGAAAGTAAACACGATCAATAGAGACTTGATCAAGCAAGATGTTGCCTTTTATTATGCGCTTTGTGAAGCCAAACTAGCACTGAGCGGGCAGGGGAAAATCGATGATGCGGCCAGGCGAATGCTCGATTTTGCGACTCGAAATCAAGGCTCTTGGCACTTTTACGAGTCAGCCAAGTTCTTGGGAGATCTTGCGTTGGCATCCAATAACAGTGAGCAAGCGCTGAAATTCTATGGCTCACTTGAAAATGCCCCTGCTGAGGCGACCAAGATTGAGGCGAAATATTTACAGGGGCTTGTGCGACTCAAAATGAAACAAGGGGCAGCAGCCGTTGCTGATTTTGACCAGATTCTTGGTCTTAAATCACAAACCACGCAAATTGTTCGTCTTCAAACTTTGAGCAAGGCTGGCAAAGCTGTCGCCCTGGCTCTCCAAGGAAATGGTGATCAAGCCAATGAATTGACGAACTCTCTGATTGCTCAGATGAACGCTGCTGATGTTGAGATCGCAGCTAGGATTTATAATGCTCGAGGCGCCAGTTGTGAGGCTCGTGACGATCTTGAGGGTGCAATCATGGCTTATCTTCACACTCATCTGATGTTTTCGGCACAGCCGGATGCGCACGCAGAAGCGTTGAAACGATTGGTCGAACTGTGGCCGAAGGTTGGCAAGCCCGAAAGAGCAGCGCAGGCTCGACAGGAATTGCAGAACCGCTATCCCGGGTTTTAATCCTGCTTCTGGTTTACAGCTTATCACTACTACTTGGTCATTCCCCCCAATCTAACTCTTTTATTCAAGGGATTAGCTGTTCCGGGGGTCCATCCTGTTAATTGAAGTTTGCTAGACTATCGTTAGGCGAGAGGGCTTTTGCAGAACTTTACCTGTCAATTAGCTTCGCCTCCCAATCACTACTTTTCTCCCGGAGCGCCTCGTTGATGTTCGATGCTTGCGGAATGCTTCCCAGTTTTGCGTCTCTTCCTCAGTTGCCTTTTTCGCACTCATTATCAAGATCGCTCGCGATCTTGATGGTCATGCTCGCAGCTATGTTCACTTACACCCCTGCGTTCGCTCAGGACGCGGCAGATGAATTCGGTGGAGCCGCTGAAGATGTCGTTGAGGTTGTTGAGGAACCAGCTGCACCGGCTGACGCCAATGCCGACGCGGGTGGTGGTGGTAGCAGCAAAGCTGACCAGAACCTGTTGAGTTGGACGATCAGCTCCCTCGGATGGGAATACTTGTTGGTTTTCCTTGCGCTTTCCGTCACTCTGGTTTCGCTCTTTGTCATGAACATGTTGGCAGCACGGCGAGATACTTTGTGTCCTCAGGAGTTGGTCGATGCATTCGAGGAACGTCTGAACGAAAAAGACTTCCAAGGTGCTTACGACATGGCTCGCACCGATGAGTCGGTTCTGGGGCAGGTGCTTTCAGCCGGTCTGGCAAAATTGTCACGAGGCTATGGCAAGGCGATTGAAGGCATGCAGGAAGTTGGCGAAGAGGAAAGCATGAAACTGGAGCATCGTCTCAGTTACATGGCCCTGATTGGCAACCTCAGTCCGATGATCGGATTGTTTGGTACGGTTCAAGGTATGATTGCATCGTTTCAAGTCATTGCTCAGGGTGGTGCCTCGCCGAAGCCGGCTGAGCTTGCGAACGGTATTTCTACCGCTTTGTTCACAACGCTAGTTGGGCTTGCTGTGGCGATTCCCGCGATCGCTGCCTACAACATCATTCGCAACCGCGTGTCTCGTTTGCTCCTCGAAGTTGGTGTCACCAGTGAGAACCTCATGAGCCGGTTCGAAGATGTCCAGCCTCAGGGGGCAAAGAACTAAATGAAGGTCAAGTCAAAGAAAGTCGACTTGGCTGAAGGTGACCTGACGCCAATGATAGACATGGTGTTTCAGCTGATCGCGTTCTTCATGGTTCTGATCAATTTTGCTCAGACTGAGTCCAATGATCGCGTCAAATTACCCAGCAGTCAGTTGGTAAAGCCACCCGAGGTACCTCTGGAGTTTCCCATCATTCTGCATGTGGCGCAAGATGGTGAGATCATTCTCGGGGGCGATGACTATACCGCAGAGACGCTGCGAGTTGGTTTGCAGAAAGAATTGGCGGTCATCAAAGCAGAAGGAAAAACCGTTCAAGACGCTAATGTTGTCATCCGAGCTCACAAGGACACATCGGCGGGGGACGTGCAGGAAGTGATCCGAGTTGCCCAAGAGCAACAGCTTGAGAACTTTGCCTTGCGGGTAAAGGAGGATAACTCATGAAAATCCGAAATCGTGGAGAAGCTGAGAAAAGTGGCTTGAACATGACCAGCATGATTGACGTTGTCTTTCTGCTTCTCATCTTCTTCGTCATGACTTTCAAAATTGTGGAACTCGAGGGCGACTTCAGTGTTCGCATGCCATTGGCGGGAAGCGATTCCATGACGATGGATCCGACTGACCTGCCCCTGAAATTAAGGCTGCAGGCTGATGAGAATGGCAAACTGACTACGATGTCACTCAATGAGATCAATCTGGGCACAGATTTTGATCAGTTGCGTGCGAACGTGGTTGAACTGATTGGCACCACTGCGCCTGTTGAGGGTGAAGATGGACCTGAGATCGAGATCGATACAGACTATAATCTCCGCTATGAATATGTAATTCGCTCAATTACTGCTGTAAGCGGGTACAAACAGGGCAACGAAGTTGTCAAACTGATTGAAAAGATCAAGTTTGCCAAACCACGCCGATAATCCGTGATTCTGCTCCTCGATAATTACGATTCCTTCGTCCATAACCTCGCCCGTTATTTGAGGCTGTTGGGTGCTGATACGCTCGTGTTGCGTAGCGATCAAATTGATCGCCACGAATGCCAACGTCTCGATCCGGCTGCCGTCGTTTTGTCGCCTGGCCCCAAGGGGCCATTTGAGGCAGGTTGTTCGGTGGATGTGGTTCGGCATCTTGACGCTGAAATACCGATCCTTGGCGTCTGTCTTGGGCATCAGGCTATCGCGGCCGCGTTCGGTGCAACCGTCGGTCCCTGTCCTCCAAGACATGGTATGGCGAGCCCTGTCACGCATGACTCTGTCGGTTTGTTCACCGGTCTTCCCAACACAATCAATGTCGGGAGATATCATTCACTGGCAGTCGATGAAGACAGCCTGCCTGCCGAATTGGTCGTGACGGCTCGTAGTCAGGATGATGGTGTGATCATGGGGATTCAGCATGTCACGCGACCAGTACATGGAGTTCAGTTCCATCCAGAGTCGGTGCTCACCGAAGATGGAATGGCGTTGCTTGAAAATTTTGTCGTGATGGCAAAACGCAGAGATTTGCACCATTCACCAAATGAAATGCGACCTAAAGCACTTCGTGATTCGACACGTGGGGAATTGGCCTCGTGATCCTTGAAGCGATCGTGACCTCGATCGATTTAAATGGAACCGTCAACCTGGCCCCCATGGGACCAGTGGTCGCTGATGATTTCGGCGATCAGAAGACGCCGGAGCGATTGGTTCTCAAACCATTCCAATCATCACTGACCTATCAAAATCTGATGGCCACTGGAAAGGCGGTTGTGCATGTCACGGATGATGTCAGCTTGATCGCGCGGACCGCGGTTGGCAAACTCAGTACCAGCGAGATCGCGGATCTTGTGAAACAGTGGGATCATTCTGATTGGTGGCGGTTGCGAAGTTGCCATCGTTGGATGGCTGTACAAGTGGAAGCGGTCTCAGAAGAGCAACCTCGTGTAGAAATGACTTGCCGCGTCGTTCATTCCGAAATCGAGAAACCTTTTTTTGGTTTCAATCGCGCAAAGTTCGCTGTGATCGAAGCTGCTATTCTGGCAACGAGAACACATCTGCTGTCTGCTGGTCAAATTCACGAAGAATTGGAGCGTTTGCAACCATTGATCGATAAGACGGGCGGTCAGACTGAACGGACAGCGTTCGATTTCCTTCGAAAGACGATCGATGAACGCATCACGAACCATTAATCCCCAAGACTCGGATGGTAATGGGTTCTCGGTGCGGATCTGTACTGGCTCTCGTTTGCATTTTGGCTTGCTGGACACCGTTCGGCCTTTTGGCGGAGTTGGCGTCATGCTCAATACGCCTTCCACGGAAGTCGTGGTTTCGACAGCTGCAAGGTTTCGCTGTCCAGATGATTATCAGGATCGCATTGGTCCGATTGCTGAGCGAATTCGTCAACTCAATGGTGCAGCCACCTTGCCATCATGTTGCGTGGAAGTCCTGCGAACTGCACCAACTCACTGTGGGCTAGGGAGTGGAACACAGCTTGCGTTGGCAGTTACTGAAAGTCTTTGTCTTTACCAAGCTTTGACAGTAGATCAAAGCACAATCGCAAATGCTCTGGCAAGTCGTGGACAAAGATCTGTGGTTGGCACTCATGGTTACTGGCAGGGTGGAATGATCTATGAAGCAGGCGATGGCGAAGCAGGCGATGGCGAAGCAGATGAAAAGGCTGTGGGTGGGAACCTCAATGCTGTTCAGGAGGGAGTTTACTTGCCGGAGGAATGGCGTGTTGCAGTATTAAGGCCACTGGATCACGTTTTTGCTGTTAGTGGTGAGCAGGAGCGTGAGAAGTTTGCACGTCTGCAACCAGCCTCTGAGAAGGTGGGACATGAATTGCGGCGTTTGGTAATCGAGGAAATCATGCCGGCTGCGAAACGGGGCCATTTCAATGCATTTGCCAATGGTACGCGAATTTACAACGAGTTGAGTGGGCGTTTATTTGCGAGTGTCCAAGGAGGATCCTACAACGGTGAGGCTGTTACACAGGTGATTGAGTGGCTAAGCGATCGAGGGGTGCTGGGGCACGGGCAGAGTAGTTGGGGGCCGGGGGTTTTCGCTTGGTTCGAATCACAGAAGGCAGCTGTGGCAGGCTTGGCATCGTTGCCCGACAATGTTGAGCTGATAACACTGGCATCTGTCCGCAACGTGCCGCGATCGGTACAGCTCCTCGGTAGAAGGTAAAACCTGCTTGCCAGTCGGGAATCTATCACTGCTTCACTCGTGTGGGACGCTCGCGTCCTCGTCGTTTGTGATAGATGCCCCGATACTTGGACTGAGGGACCATGCGGCTAGCAGAATGGCAGATGCAAAGTAGCCTGCAACGTACTCAATGACGGCTCCACGATTGGCATCGTCGAGAACTATATTGCCCCAACTCTTCGGTCCAAACAGAACGAACAGCTGATTACCTGGCAGTGGTGAATGAATGACCCCAAAAGCTGTCAGTACACCAGCCAATGCGATCACCAAGGCTGCCACCTTGATTTCGCGATCCACAATTTTTGCTAACGCCCAAGCCCACAGCAAGCTGGTGATGATGAAACCGCTGCTTAGCATACCGACAGTTTTGAGGTTCGTTTGTAGCACACTGTTCTGCAAATTCGAGAGTTGAATCCCTGCATCTCGGAGCGCTGCATCACCGAAGATTTGATTGGGGAAGTTCATCGAAAGAAATGCCAGTGCCGGCAAGCAAGCCAAAGCGACAGCGGCATAGTGTTTTCGGGGTGTTGCCAAAAAACTCTGAGCGGTGATTTCTAAACCGACAAAGACCAGAATAGGGTATACCGTAGCAGCAGGGATGTAAGCATTGATCCAGCCAAAGTAGCCAATCAAGCCCGCTGATCCGATTAGCAATGCCGTTCCCAGCGTATATGCCGCACGACCACCCATGGCCTTGTAGGCGGGATGCCCAATGTACGGGGTGGTTTGGATGACACCTCCCGAGAATCCGGCGATCAGTGTTGCAAAAGCCTCGACTCCGATCACTGTTCTTGTGTCGTATTCATCACCCGCCGCTGCCGCACTCTCTGTGCAATCAATACCACCAACAACGGTTCCAATCGCAAAAGGTAAGGCGATCGGTAAATAGGCAAGTGCATCATCAAAGTCGGCAAGCCAATTGAATTGCCAAGCCTCCAGCCACTGGGTGGGGAACCACGTGATCCCGGTCGGAGTTTCGGGAAATTCGTAGTTGGTACCGGGGATCAAGCACATGGCATAGAACACAATGCTTGCGACTAACAACGCGCCCAGAGTACCGGGCGTTCTGCCTGGAAGTGGAATTCGGCCGACTAAGGCACTCAGTACGATCACCAAAGCAATCATCCCCGGCAACGGATGCTGAAATATCTCCATCAGCGGAATGAAACTGATCAATACCAGGGCGATTGCTGCTAAGGATCCCAACAGTCCAGCTCGCGGAATTACTCGCCGGACGATTTCTGTAAACGGTGCCAACGCGAACTTCAGAACGCCACTCATCACAATGCACCAGATTCCGATGTGCCATGTCCGGTAAGCAGCATCCTGCTCGCTCAAACCCATTGTCTCAAGGCCTTGAAGATAGGACGGGCCCAGAATGAACAGAATGATTCCAAAAGTGCTGGGGGTATCGAGGCCCAGCGGCATCGCGGTGACATCATCCCTGCCCGTGCGTTTGGCTAGCCAGAATGCCAAGATGAAGAACGCCACGTCCCCGATCAGCACACCTAATGCCGTGCCCGGGATCATCGCAGAGACGACAAACTCTACTGGAAAGCCAAAGCCGCTCAAAAGCGCTACCATTAAGATTAGGCCAGCAATATTATCAAGCATTAACCCAAAAAATGCGTTGATATCGCCGAGGCGGGCCCATCGGTAGGCTATTCGGCGGTTTTCTTGTGTATTCAAGGCAATTCGTCTCGAGGGATGAAGTTCAAACACGATGTTGTAATGGGCATACCTAACCTATTCCATATAGCTCTGCAGGGTGGTTTGGTCTGGCCCATGGGTTCACTTTTGACTTTAGAGAGATTTTGGGGATACTAAAGCGGTGGTTTACGGTAAATGATTTGCGGGGTACACGATTTTTCGCCGCGTAGGTCAATGTGTCCGATATCGAGACACGCCATTTTTGTGCTTAATGCACGACCTTATTTTTATTTTACTTGTCTATTCCCTAACGATGGTGGGTCATTCGATGAATGCATTAGCACCAACTGCTTCGGTGAACTTGCAGGGTGATGTATCCGATGAGAGTCTGATTGCCCAGTATCGCGAAAGTGCAGATCGAGGTCTTTTTGAGACCCTGATGCGACGGTACGAGCGGGAGATGTACAGTTATCTTCGACGCTACATTGGTAATGCCGAGATGGCCGAAGATGCATTTCAGGGGACCTTTCTCCAGGTTCATTTGAAGTGTCACCAATTTGATCCTGCTCGTCGTTTTCGCCCATGGTTATACGCGATTGCAACAAATCAAGCGATCGATGTGCAGCGACGCAATAAACGGCATCGGATGGTTAGTCTCGATCGATCATCGTCTAGCGAAAAAGATGAACGAGGGAACAGCTGGTCAGAAAAGCTGGTTGGGGATTCACCAGATCCGCATCGTGCAGCATCTGATCAAGAGAATAGCCGATGGGTGCATGATTCCGTTGACTCCCTGAGTGAGTCAATGCAGCAGGTGATCCATTTGGTCTACTACCAAGGGCTCAAGTATCGCGAGGCGGCTGATGCTTTGGGGATACCTGTCGGGACCGTGAAAAGCCGTTTACACGCTGCTGTGCAGCGTCTGGGCCTGCTTTGGGATGAAACTCGGCACGAGATCGACGAGTAGTCATCGATTTCCCCGGAAATGATGAACCGAAGATCGCGTGTGCGCGTAGAACAAACGGTTGCCAAGTGCTGCGGTTTACCTTCAGTACGAGATTTCTTTCCCCTACGCTTTTGTCTGCTGGTGATGCACGAAGACCTGATCGGCTACCTGCTTGGCGCTCTTGAGCCGCACGAGATGCGTCGAGTGGCTCAGTGGTTGGAAGATGACCCCAAGGCACGACTGGAGCTCGAATCGCTTGAGAGATCGCTCCGGCCGCTGGAAGAAGCCTATGAACCGCCTGAGTCACCACCCCCAGATCTAATTGCGAGGACGCTTGCGGCCCTACCCCCCATGCCGTCGCCCGATGCCAATGGGCTAGCCTCCAGTATGTCCGAGGCTCAAAAGACTGCGGATCCGGTTGATTCTGGAAGTTCTGAAATCGTTGAACTGCCGAAGCTTGACCCCAGTCTGGAAAATGCAGGCGGTCGTGGATATGGTTGGACTGACTGGTTAGGGGCTGCCGCGGCTGCGGTCGTCATGCTGACCGTCATCATTCCCGCGTTGGCTGCAGGGCGTTTGGAGGCTCGAAAGACGGCATGTCAGGATCACCTGCGGCAGTTCGGCACCGCGATCACACAGTACGTGAGCCACAGTCCGCAGGAAAGAATGCCAGCGGTAGCTGAGAAGGGACGTGAAGCCTTTGCGGGTGTGTTCATGATCCGTCTGAATGAAGCGGGGTTGTTGACCGATACGGATTTGCGTTGGTGTCCATCTCTCGATCAGCCCCAGAGTAAGGATGCTGCTCTAACGGACTTGGCCACTGTGCCTTCGCTAGATGATCTCCATGATGCTCCGGTTGATCGTCTGAAGCAAATTCAGCAATACGCGGGAGGGCAATACGCTTACAATCTCGGTGTCATCGAGGAAGATCGGCTCAAGTCACCACGCTTTGAGGCACGGTCCTCTTTCGCCATCATGTCAGATGCCCCTCTGCCGGGCATCACAGGAACGACGCAGCACGGTAAAGTCGTGGGGCATCACGGAACCGGCATCAATGTGCTTTACGAAGACGGGCGCGTACGCTTTATCCCGCTTGCTGCGTTGGAGACAATGCCTGATCACCCGCTCCTGAACCACCGAGGCGAGGTCGAAGCAGGAGTGAGTGTTGATGATGCAACTCTCGCGCCAAGTTGGCGTCCACCATTCGTCAATGTGCGGCAGCGATAGTCGAGTTTCAGCATCGTGCGGAGCATGATCCGGAGACTCGAGTGAAGGCAGACGCACATCAAAGCATGCCGAGGCAATGCCAACCCCAACTTGAACCGGGTCTTTCTGATCACATTGCCCAGCATCACGGCTGGGGTACATTCATTTGAAGTCACGCGTGCTTGTTGTTTGGGCGGTCGGGAAATCATTCGGTACGTTGGTTATCGTGACGGTCCCGGTCGCAGCCCACTCGGCACCCCGCAGTAAAGTCGTAATGAAGCCAACGCATTGGACTGAGTAGTCAGCGTGCCCCATTGGTGTGTGGTAAACGCGGCCTTTACCGTAGTCGATTGTCATCATCATCGGTTCGTTTCGACCGGTGCCTTTGAAGTTTTTGTCGGCAAACGCTGTCGCTAAAATCGTCATGTTGTCTGCAGGTCCGCGAAGTTGCTGGTAGAGTTCGTCTTTGGCATGAAGCCACGTTCGTGGCAGTCCTTTGGTGATGGGATGTTCTGGATCTCGTATGACAATCTTGAATTCGTGCTGCGGGCCATGTGAGCCTCCATTGCCCGGCGTGGTGTCGCGGACCGTTTTTCCAGCATCATCGATGTAAACGTAGGGTCCAGTTTTCTCATTTCGCCCCCCCCAGCCACCGAGGCCAATCATCTTGTTGTAAGCTGGCCAGTCACCAAATGAGTTGTCAGCAGCGTGAACAACTACCAAACCACCGCCATTGCGTACAAACTTGTCAAACGCCTGATTCGTTGCGTCGGGCCAAGGTGCAGCATTCCACCCAAAGTTGTTAATCACGACATCGTAGTTATCGAATTTTGGTTTAAAGTCCGGGTCAGGCTTCGGCTGAGGCAGGTCCTGGTATGACTTCCCGTCTTTGAGAGGGAACTCCTTCAGTAGTGCACCTCCTTTCCATGTGAACTGTGTGCGTTCCACATCGACAGTGAAGCGTCCTGATTCTTCAAGGTACTTTTTCATCATGGCCGTTGTTTTTGGCCAAGCACCATGATTGTTTTGACCATCAATGATAAGGGCTTTGAGCTTTTCTTCTGCGCTGAGATTCGTCGCAAGTGTGACGATTGCGGTGGCAGTCAAAATTAATTTGATCAGACGTTGCATTTCAGGTTTTCCAATGAGTAGCGTGAATAGGTTCGTGTCAATCAGTCGCGGCCATGTTTGAGTGTCCATTGAAGGAAGACCGGGTTTTGTTGATTGGTGGATATACCGTTCGTGAATTGTTGTCAGCTTTGCGAATCCTGATATTCTGCAATTTTGGCCATTGAACCACTCAGTTGGCCATAAAGGTCTCTGTAAATCGGAAACAGCTGGTTGTATTGTTTCGTTGCAATTCGGTTGGCAGGCGTTTCATCTGCAACTTTAATTGTCGCTTTGCAGGCAGATTCAATTGAGCGATATGCTCCATCGCCAACAGCTGCAAGTAAGGCCACTCCGAATGCTGGTCCCTGCTCTACTTCCAGTGTGGTAATTTTTTTGCCAAATACATCTGCTTGCATCTGCCGCCACATCGGATTCTTGCTGCCGCCTCCCGAAGCTCGGATTTGACGTACTGGCACATCAAGAGATTGAATGATGTCGAGGCTGTCGCGAAGCGCGTACGTGATGCCCTCCATCACGCTTCGTGTCATATGGCCTCGAGTGTGAGTGAGATTCATGCCAACGAAACTGCCTCGTGCATTAGGGTCTGCGTGCGGTGTTCTCTCGCCATTGAGATATGGTAGGAACAGCAAGCCATTGCTTCCGGCAGCGATCGCGGCAGCCTCAGTAGTTGCCGCTGCGTAGCGATTTTTTGGGGCAATCCCAGCTAGCCCTTGGAGAACGGAATCAACCCACCATTGAAGCGAGCCGCCGCTTGTGAGGTTGACACCCATCATGTGCCATTTGCCGTTCACCGCGTGACAAAAAGTATGAAGCCTGCCGGTTGCATCGTATTGGGGTTCATCGCTGTGAACGAACATCACGCCACTGGTTCCAATCGAAGTGCTAAGGATTCCTTTCCGTACAACGCCATTTCCGACAGCACCTGCGGCACAGTCCCCCGCCCCGCCGACAACTTTGCAAGCCATCGTCAAACCAAGTTTCTTAGCCGCTTCCTTTGTGAGGGTGCCGGTGACTTCATCACTCTCTACCACTCGTGGTAAAATCTGTTCATCAAGTTCAAGCTTGCTCAGTAGGCGTTTGGACCATTTTCGTTTCACAA
Source organism: Rhodopirellula sp. (assembly GCA_002689655.1). Taxonomy (GTDB): domain Bacteria; phylum Planctomycetota; class Planctomycetia; order Pirellulales; family Pirellulaceae; genus Rubripirellula. The sequence goes on from NZHC01000096.1 coordinate 28,042, forward strand.
CGTCCAGTAACAGGGTTCCGCTGGCGTCGCTGACTTCCGTGACAAAATCACCAGTCAAGCGTCGACGAATGTCATCTTTCGGAAGAAGGACCTTCGCCAATTTGTCGAAGTTTCTTTTTTCCTTATTTCGAAGCCAAAGTATCTTTGGTGCTTGGAAGCCAGTTAATGCGGGGTTGGCTACCAGCTTGATCAAGTTCTTGCGACCACCCGCTGCGGTCGTGATTTGGTCACACTCTGCGGCTGTTCTTTGATCATTCCACAGCAGTGCCTTGCGGATAACTTGATCGTTCTTGTCAAGGAAAACTGAGCCATGCATTTGCCCGCTCAGGCCAATCGCTTTGACCGAATCTGGCTTCAGCTTGGCTTTCCGCATGACGGCACGGACCGTTTTGACGGTGGCCTTCCACCAATCTTCGGGATCCTGTTCCGTCCAGCCCGGGCGGGGCTGATGGAGCGGGTATTCGGCTACTGATTCAGCGAGGACTTTGCCCGAGACGTCAATTGCAAGTGTTTTGGTTCCGCTAGTACCAATATCAATTCCTAGGTAGTAACTCATGTCTCGGATTCTCCTGCCTCGTACTGCGAAAGACTGTGTGAACTCCGTGCCACTATAGTGCGTAACAACGCTGGGCTTAACCCTCGCGGGAGAGGATTGCCTGCGTTGTTGCCCGATTCAATCGATTCCCGATGTGATTCCCCTGCCACCACGAGCCTGATCTGTGACGCCAGCTGACTTCCCCTCGGACCGACGCCGATTTCTGGTCGGAGCAGCAGCCGTTGTCGCTAGTCTCGAAGTGGGCTGTAGCGAACAGAAGCAAGTAGTGACGCCCGCGGCTCAATCCCGTCAAAATGTACCGTTACGAGTTTTGCTGGTCGGTGAAACCGATGATGAGAATGCCATTTCAAGGGGATGGCAGGCGGTGTCGGAGCAGGAGCTTCAGATCGATGTGCTACCATTGGATAGAGCTGATTCGAGCGGCATCGGCGACGCTTTGCTGGCAAGATCGAAAAAAGCTGATGTGGCGATCTATCCGCTTTTGCTTGTGGGTGAGGCAGCTCGCAACGATGCAGTGGTAGAGATGACGGCTGATGAGGTTAAGCGAATCGAATTAGAAGTTGGACCCTTGTTTCCAACTGCTCGGAATGGCGGGGCTCGTTACGGCGGAACTACCTATGCACTGCCGCTTGGTTGTGCCCTGCCTGCTGTGGTCGCGCAGACCAAGGTCGACCCGCTCGAGTCATGGGAGGATTATGATCAGCTTGTGGAAACTGAGTGGGCACGTTCCGCAGCAGAGCCCACTGCCGCCGGTTGGGCGGGAATGATGTTCTTGTGGCGTTGCAGTGGCATCAAAAATTGGTTGTTTGAGCGAAAAAGTCTGAAGCCGCTCGTGAACACTGAACCATATGTGACGTCGCTTGAGCTAATGCTGAGGACCAATGAGCGATATGCGAAAAAAGATCAGACGCCGGATCAGATTTGGGCCTTGGTCGGTGAGGGAGAGCTTGCCGGTGGAATCGGGTTTCCTGCGCGAAGGTCGCTTGCAAAAAGCAATGCTCAAGTGTTTTCTCTTCCGGGGGTAATAGAGCTTTCCAGGATAGTACTTGATCCCTTCTCGCCGGTGGTTTCGCTATCCGCGAGTTGTCGGCAGACGACCGCGTCAAAACGCTTCATTCAATGGCTGTGCGGCGGGGAAGGTAGTCGTTTGGTACGTGGTCAGGTTGCTGGCATGACTGACTTGCGGGGTGTCGCATCATACAGCGGTGCTTCATCGCCCTACGATGAATGGCTAGCAGAGCAGTTGCAGGCACCCCTGACCGCGCCTTGTCCCCAGTTGAATGGTGCGCCGGATTACCTCGTTGCCTTGGACGAAAACGTGCGCCGTGCTTTGAATGGGGAAGTCACGGCGCAGAAGGCTATGGATGAGGTGGCTGAGCAGTGGGCCGACCTCACTTCAGCTATGGGCAGGGGCAAGCAGATGCGGGCTTGGCGTATGGCTCAAGGGTTACGGGCCTAGCGGATAGTGTCGAAGGCAGTGAGCGATGCTCGGGTGTAGGTTGCTGTGGCTGGTTTGATGAACTGGTTTGGGTACGAAAAAAGGCACGTGTTTCACACGTGCCTTTTTTACTCTTTTTTAAGCTTTCTTTGTTTTCCCTACATGAAAAAAACTACTCGTCGTCGCCTGCATCTTCGGATGCTGTGGCAGCGGCAGTTGTCTCTACTTCATCGTCTGCTTCGTCGTCTGCTTCGTCATCATCGAAAGCAGGCTTTTCGGCAGCTACATTCTCGCGATCATTTTTACCGACCAATTCCAGAATAGCTCGTTGGCCAGCATCACCGAGGCGTGGTGTTGCCAATCTCATGATGCGGGTATATCCACCTGGACGGTCGACATAACGTTCAGCAATCGTGTCGAACAGGATTTTCGCAGCTTCTTTGTCGCCAATTAGCTGGATGATTCGTCGTCGTGCGGCAACGACAGGTGCACGAGCGGTGGCCCATTTCTGCCACTCTTCACTCTGCCGCCACTTTTTCCACTCGTCGCTGCCGCGTTCAGCTGTCGTCTCCAGCTGTTCAGCAGCTTCTGCCGACGGAATGCTTTTCTTGGCAATCGTGATGCACTTTTCAACGAGAGGACGCACCTCCTTCGCCTTATGAAGGGTGGTCGTGATACGACCCGCCACCTTCGGAGCATTCTCATCGAGGCTCGCGTCTCGTTCGGTCAAAAATAGCGCGCTCGCAAGGTTCTTGAGCATCGCTTTGCGATGGCTCGGGCTTCGTCCCAGGGTGCGGCCTCGTCTTCGGTGACGCATGGCATCAAGTCCGTCAAATTATGTCGTTAAAGAATTAGGTGACTGCGATTCGTTAACCGTTCTCTAAAAGAGTGGTTGGTTAGGAACTCGCATTCCAAGGTGTAGGCCGTACTGCGAAAGCTTTTCGCGAACCTCGTTCAAGGTTGTATCGCCGAAATTGCGTACTTCCAACAATGTGTCTTCAGTTCTTTGAACCAAGTCACGTACGGTCTGGATATTTTCGCTCTCCAAGCAGTTGTTGGCACGAACTGACAATCGTAAGTCAGCAAGTGTCATGTTTAGCTTCGCTTCCAGCTGGGCTTCTGGCGATCCAGCACCACCGCGGGCGGCCGAGAAAATACTCGGTCCAAGTTCACGGTACTGCACGAATGGATTAAGGTGCTTTCGCAGGATCTTTGCCGATTCCACCAAAGCCATCTCCGGATTGACTGACCCATCGGTCCANATTTCCAGATTTAACTTGTCGTAGTTTGTTTTCTGCCCGACACGGGTTTCTTCAACCTCGTAACGAACTCGAGTGATTGGGCTGTAGACAGCATCAACAGGAATGATGCCAATCTCATGATCCACCGTGCTGTGCTCGGTGCTAGGAACGTAGCCTCGGCCGTTCTCCACCACCATTTCCATCATGAATGGCACATCGTCGGTGAGTGTTGCGATGACGTGATCCTTGTTGATCACTTCCACATCCGAGTCCGTTTGAACATCGGCTCCGGTGATTACTCCCGCCTTATCACTTTCAACGGTGATAACACGGGTCGCTTCACTGTGATTTCGAACCACAATGCTTTTGACGTTCAAGACAATTTCCGTGACATCTTCAAGCACGCCAGGGATCGTCGTGAACTCATGCTGAGCCCCGCGGATTTTGATTTGAGTCACAGCGCTGCCCATCAGGCTGCTCAGCAGCACACGGCGGAGGCTGTTGCCGACACTTGCACCAAAACCACGCTCAAATGGTTCTGCAGAAAATTTGCCATAGGTTTCGGTGAGTGATTCGCGATCAACTTCCAAAGCACTCGGAAGTTCCATGCCGCGCCAACGAATATGCATCGTGATGATTACCTCAGTTCTGAAAAACAGATGTGGGAGGTGAAGCTGCTGGGTTTAATNGGTGTTCATACCCTTCATCAAACGAAACGAATGATGAATTGATTTGCTGTTTGGAGTCGTCCTGAAAAAGGACGCTCTGAACTAGACGCGACGCTTTTTGCGAGGTCGGCATCCGTTGTGCGGGATCGGCGTGACATCTTCAATCAATTTCACATTCAAGCCCGCGGCCTGAAGCGAAGTGATTGCGCTCTCACGTCCCGAACCTGGACCTTTCACGCGAACCTCAACGTCCCGCATGCCGAACTTGGCCGCCTTTTCAGCAGCCTGCTGAGCGGCACACTGGCCGGCGAACGGAGTACTTTTACGACTTCCTTTGAAGCCGCTCGTCCCTGCACTNGCCCAGCAAAGCGTATCGCCTTTCGGATCAGTGATAGTCACCGTTGTGTTGTTGAACGTTGCGTGAATGTGCGCGATGCCGTTTGAGACATTACGGCGAACACGTTTCTTTTTGTTTGACTTTGCCACGGCAAAGAATCTCTTGGAAATTTGGAGTGCGGGATAGGAAAACGAGGATATCGCGGACTAACGCAAGTCCTTGACACCCTTCTTGCCGGCAACTGTCTTTCGCGGCCCTTTCCGGGTGCGGGCGTTGGTCTTGGTTCGCTGCCCACGAACAGGCAAGCCGTTGCGATGACGTAGCCCACGATAGGCTTTGATCTCACGCAATCGACCGACGTTTTGAGCCAACTGACGGCGGAGTGGACCTTCGACCGTATAATCACGCTCCAACACTGCAGCGATCCGGCCCAGCTCATCCTCTTGGATTTCACTTGCCGCCCTCGCGGGGTCAATACCCAATTTCTCACATACCTCCCGTGCACTGTGCAAGCCAATGCCATAAAGGTAGGTGAGAGAATATTGAATTTGTTTGTCGTTGGGGATATCGACGCCCATCAAGCGGGGCATAACCGGACTCCGGAGAAAGGTCTAATGTTTATCAGGGCAAGGGTAAACCGAGTCTGAGCGGCGGAAATCGCAGCTTGTTCGACTGAGTCGTCCCAAAATATACCGACCGGCCCCCTATTTGCTCAATGGGGACAGACCATGATTTTTTGCAAGAATTTTATCGAATCATTCTGAGAAACTCGGTCGGGACGTCGTCCCGGGCACTTGCTGGCACACGAGTTTGTTCGATGACCCGGAACTGCGATAGGTCAATCGACAATTTTGTGTCGCCTTCGACGGTCGACCAGACCCGTGTCAGCCATAATTCATGGCAATGAGGTAACATTTGTCGGTAAATTTCTGCACCGCCGACCACAAAACATCGACCTTGCCCTGCGATTTCCATGGCTTTTTTAGGACTGGAGGCTGAATCGACCCCTTCGGATGACCAGTCTTGGTTCCGGGTGACAACGATCGTCCGCCGGCCGGGCAGAGGACGGCCGATCGAGTCATACGTGCGCCGCCCCATGATCAGAACGCCTCCCATGGTTAACCGTTTGAAGCGACGGAGGTCGCTGCTCAATCGCCACGGCATGTCGCCGTCTAGCCCGATGACACCCGTGGGTGTCATCGCAACGATGGCAGTTACTCCGCTTTGATCACGGGAATGATTGCTTCTGTCGCTCAAACGGCCACCGGAGCCTTGATGCGNGGGTGCGGGTCGTAGCCGATCAGAGTGAAATCCTCGAAAGCGAAATCGCTCACCGATGCCGGGGTGGAGTTGATTTGCATCTTAGGAAGCGGCCGTGGGTGCCTTGCGAGCTGCTCCCGAGCCTGCTCAAAGTGGTTTTTGTACAGATGTACATCTCCGAGTGTGTGTACAAACTCACCAACCTGCAGGCCGGTCACCTTGGCCATCATCATTGTCAGCAGCGCGTAGCTTGCAATGTTAAAGGGAACACCAAGGAAAAGGTCGGCACTGCGTTGATAAAGTTGGCAGGATAAACGACCTCCTGCCACGTAGAACTGGAATAGCAGATGGCAGGGAGGCAGGGCCATGTCTGCCACATCCGCGACATTCCAAGCTGACACGATCAGTCGCCGTGATTGCGGGTTTGTTCGGATTTCGGTTTCTACCTGAGCGATCTGATCGATGGTTGTTCCGTCCGGACTTTGCCACGATCGCCATTGATGGCCGTAAACCGGTCCCAGATTACCTTCTTCGTCTGCCCACTCGTCCCAAATGGTGACGCCATTCTTGGTGAGCCATTTGATATTGGTGTCACCTTTGAGGAACCAAAGCAATTCATAGATCACCGATCGAATGTGGACCTTTTTCGTGGTCAGCAGCGGAAAGCCTTGGGAAAGGTCAAATCGCATTTGGCGACCGAAGAGGCCGCGGGTTCCCACACCAGTCCGATCATCGCGATCAACGCCATGGCTGAGAACTTCGTCGAGTAGTTGAAGATAGTTTCGCATGAATCACACCAAGTGCGTTTGTTCTCTGGTTTTGCGAGTTTTTAAGTCATCTCGCTTTCTCCGGTGCCGTCACTTGTCAGGCTGGTCGACACCAATCGATCGTCCAGTGCCGGTCACTCGACATTTGAACGTGATCTTCCGGGATGCCAAGGCCCCTCGCAATGATGCGGATTTCGTTCAAGGTCAGGGCAGCGTGCAGAGACTGTCGGAACAGCTGCTGACCGTTCTCACTTTCACTACCGCTGTAAGCTTGGACCATGCTTTCAATTTCCGTTTCTGTTGCAGGTCGGGCCAGGTCTCGAATGAAAATGCGGCCACCATCTCGAGTTAGGCGAACCGCTGCCTCCAGTCCAACGCGTGGTTCCGCTAAATGGTGTAGCAAGCTATTGCTAATCACTGTGTCTGCCATTCCGTCCTCAAATTGCTCCATGGACTCGACTGCAGTGTGGCTAAGCGAGATTTGTCCAAGGCAGCCCGCGATATCGATCTCTTGTTTCGCGATTTCTAGCATCTCAACCTCACCATCGGTCGCGATCACTTCATAATCCTTCGATCTTTGGCACAGCTCGATCGGAATTCCTGCAGGGCCGCAACCCAGATCTAACACCAATGGGCCCGTCGGGCCTTTGAGCAACTCGTCCACAAATTGACGATTGACTCCAGAGTGGTCCATGGCATGGTATTCCGCAGCTTCATCGCTGGGGCTAAAAGTGTCCGGTTCGGGAGTTCTGTCCATTTTCTATTGCTTTGGGTCGATCGAGGTGTTGAGAATCGAGGTGTTGAGCTATCAGGCGACGTTTGGTGATTGGTGTTATGCGAAATTGCCGCGGGCAAATGATGTGGGATTTTTGATGCGGACTTTTGATTGGGTGTGTCCAACGGCTGTAGGAGTCAAATCGTAACATCCTCAACTCAATCATGGCTTCCTGATCCAGCAAGCGGGCCGAGAATCGATGCAAACTTATCGGTGGCTTGGGCTGTGAGGCTGTGCAGGTGCGATCGGCGAAGCCCTTCGCTATTCTTCGTCGCGGCAGTTCGCAAGTTCGTTGTGTGACTCTGTTCAATATTCGAAGTTTGCCTCTGGGAACCGATTTTCACGAAATTGAAAAGAAATCTCGCAGCCCATCGCTCTTCGAGAGCATCGTTCGACTAGAATTCTGAACCCGCCGGGCGATTGTTGGCAGTCTCAGGACCAAGTGATCCCCCCAAATCTTTCCAGTACATTGTCTTCCTTTTGGATTTTCAAACCATGCGCTACGCTCGTACCGTCCTTTTTGCCTCTGCGTTACTCGGATTGCTGGTCCTCGCGGGTTGGAAAGTTGCTGATTCCCCGGGGCAGCAGTTGCAAACCTTTGCAGATTCATTTCTGTCCACCCTGAATGCGGATCAGAAATCGGTCGCGGTCATGTCTTACGACTCACCGAAACGCGTGGATTGGCATTTCATCCCGAAGAAGAATCGTAAAGGACTTGTTCTCAGTGAAATGAATGCTGCTCAACGAACCGCTGCCCTACGATTGGTGCGGGCAGCCTTGAGCGAGGCTGGGTACGACAAGACTAGCAAAATCATGCAATTGGAATCAGTTTTGCGTGAGCTTGAGGGCGAGGAAAGAAATTGGGCTCGTGATCCGGATAAGTATTATCTNACCATCTTTGGGGCACCGAGCAGTACAGATGCATGGGGTTTGAGTTTTGAGGGGCACCATCTGTCCTTGAATTTCGCCTGCCGTGGTGGCGAGATTGTTGATAGTACTCCCCAATTCTTCGCGGCCAATCCTGGCACGGTCATGAACAAGGTCTCCGGGCCTTTGGGAAAAGGAACACGTGTTTTACGTGATGAGGAAGACCTTGCTTTCGCACTTGTGAATTCACTGANTGGTTCGCAGAGTGAACGTGCCGTGATTAGCCCAAAAGCTCTCAAGGAAATTCGTTTTGCTGGCGAGGCTCAGGCGGTCGTTGGCGAGCCAGAAGGTATCCCCCAGTCAGCGCTCAACGCGAAGCAAAAGGTCAACCTCGAAAAACTGGTCGGTATCTATGTNAATGCAGTCACCGAGGACGTTGCAAAGCAACGCCGCGACTTGATTGCCGAAGACGGTTGGGAGAATGTGCATTTCGCCTGGGCTGGAGCCACCGAACCGGGAATTGGCCACTACTACCGAATTCGCGGCCGAAGGTTTCTCATTGAGTTGGCAAATACTCAGGCTGATGCTGCGGGGAATCCTGCTAACCATATCCACTGCGTGTGGCGAGACCTTAGTGGTGATTTCGATCTGCCGAACAAATAGGTGATTGGGAACCATTTCCCCAAAATTAGACGAAAAGGATCGAGCNGCAGCATTGGATGCCGTTCCTGATCGCGTGTCTGGCCAGAGCAACGCTTCGAGTTTTTAACAGAAGAATGAAAAGTCTTGTTCGGCCAATACCCATCAGAAGGATGCTGATCGGGGGATATGGTGTCAGCTCGCGAGGGTTCCCAGGCACGCGCTGGATTCTTGTAGTGTTAGTGAGTGATGCCTGACCGGTAATTGCTTGCAGAGGTTCCCTCTGGGGTTTTGAGGTTGGGGTGCTCGGGTTTTCTGTTCCTGCGTTCGCAAATAAGGCCTTTGCGGACTTGTAGAATGCATCGTCAGAGAGCAGGTCCGGCACATGGAAAAGGTTGATTTATGTTGGCATTCGTGAAACATCTTCGTAAGCGTTGGGAAGATTGGTGTGGCGATCATGAGATGGAAGCGACGATTCGTAAGCACCTGACGCAAAATGGCTTTTTTGGTGGGACGGCTCGATTGCGGAATGTGCGACTCGTCGCGGTCCAACGCCCCGGCTGGCTGCAGGTTTTCCGATTTGACGCCACGGTACGAGTCCGGCCGGAAAACGAGGAAGAAGATGGGGTCGCACCCGAGGCTGAGTATCGGGAGATTTTTGGGCTCGTGAAGGACGATATTCGCCACAAGGTGAACACCGTGCGGTTCTTCGAGCAGGAAGAGGAGCGGATTGAGTTGTTTGCTCGCTGGAGCGACGGGTTGATCTGTTTACGTGGTGCTCATGGCCTCGCTACCCACGAGCTTTCCGCGCGGTAAGCTCCCTACCCACGAAGTCCTCGATACTCATGAGTACTGTGCGCGGTAAGATTGAGTCCCAAAGTTTTACGGGTGTCCGCATTCTGGTGCCCAAACTGCTTGCGTTCGATCAAACCACCGCTTCGAGCGTAGAAAACTTGAATATGCCCAACTGTGCTGTGCTTCCGGTTCAGGGATCAGTACGTTCTGAACACCAGAGGCTCAGCCCGTCGGGTCATCACTGTCAACAGCAAAGTTAAGTAAGAACATTCGAATGGTTAACATGTCGTTCAATCACCAGCTAACAGTCTTGGTACTCACCGCCTCCGTTCCAATGGCACTCGTCTGGGGGCAAGACGATTCGACGGTGCCAAAGGACCGGGTTTCGGCAGAAACGATTGACCTGACCGCAAACGAGCCAGATGAAGGTGTTGGGAACGAATCAACGCTGTTGTCCAAGACACGCCAGTTGACCTTTGAGGGAAGACGGGCGGGCGAAGGATACTTTAGCGCTGACGGTTTGCGGATGGTGTTCCAGAGTGAGCGTGATGCGGCGAATCCTTTTTATCAAATTTATGTCACGGACCTTGAGACTGGTGACATCGAGCAAGTTTCGCCTGGTCATGGCAAGACGACCTGTGCGTGGATTCACCCGACCGGCAATCGAGTCCTTTTTGCGAGTACTCAGGATGACCCTGAAGCAAGCAACAAGCAGAAGGCGGAGATTGAACTGCGAGAAAGCGGGAAGCAGCGGCGCTACGCCTGGGATTATGACAATCAATATGAACTTTACGCAAAAGAACTGTCCGATGGTACGTTTCGGCGTCTGACTCATGCCGAAGGATATGACGCAGAGGGAAGTTACAGCCCTGATGGAAACTTGATTGCGTTCGCATCGAACAGGAATGCCTTCACGCGTCAATTGTCTGAACGTGAAAAGGAACTGTTTGAAATTGATCCAGCGTCAATGATCGATATTTTCGTCATGAACGCAGACGGTTCAAACGTTCGTCAGTTGACTGATGTAGTTGGTTACGATGGTGGGCCGTTCTTTTCACCTGACGGTACGCGGATCTGTTGGCGTCGATTTGCGGAGAATGGGGCCACTGCCGAGGTCTACTCCATGGACATCAATGGCGGTGACGTTAAACGTCTGACCAACATTGGGGCCATGAGCTGGGCTCCCTATTATCACCCGAGCGGTGACTACTTGATCTTCACGACCAACAAGCACGGGTTCGGGAACTTTGAACTTTATTTGGTACGGGCCGACGGTAAAGAAGAGCCAGTGCGTGTGACCGACACGGATGGTTTTGATGGTTTGCCGGTGTTCTTGCCAGATGGCAAACGGCTTTCATGGACATCAACGAGAACCGCATCGAAGCAGTCACAGATCTTCATGGCGGACTGGGACGACGCCGCCGCTCGACAATTGCTCAATCTGGATTTAAACATAACAGACGAAGACAAGTCAGCAGCTTTGGCAGCGGCGGAGTCATCTGATCCAGGCTTTTTGCCGACGGATTCCATGAGGCATGTCGACTTTTTGGCTCGGCCAGATTTGGGGGGACGCTTGACTGGGACTGCCGGTGAGAAGCGAGCTACTGCTTACGTGGCTGCCTACTTGGAGAGTCTCGGGTTTGAGCCTGCTGGTGAGAACGGTACTTTCTTTCACTCGTTTGACTTTCCTGCCGGCTCGACTTTGACCAACGCAAATCAGATGACTGTTTCTGGCAGCAAGCTCGAACTCAACAAGGATTGGCAACCGTTGGCTTTCTCAAAAGAAGGTGAGACGGATCAGACCGGTATTGTTTTCGCTGGCTATGGGATGCAAATTCCCGCGAGCGATGGGACTCCTGAGTATGACAGCTATGTGCATCTTGCTGTTGGTGGTCAGTGGGTCATGGTTTTGCGTGATATGCCGCAGGATATTACTGCTGAACAACGCCAGAAGATGGCGAGATACAGTTCGCCGCGAAGGAAGGCATCGATAGCACGTGACTTAGGTGCAAAGGGAATCATTTTTGTTACTGGCCCCACAAGTAAAGTCAAGAATCAATTGATTCGCTTTGACCAAGCAGCCTCTCAGGCAAGTGTTAGCATCAGTGCTGTTTCCATTACAAATGCCGTAGCGGAGGAGATTTTTCGGGCTGCAGAGCAGGACTTGGCTAAGAGTCAAAAGCAACTCGATGACGGTTCGTTGCACCTCGGTTTTCCTTTGCAAAATGCGAAGGCATCTGCAACTGTTGGAATTGAGCGAAAACGTGGTGAAGGCAGAAACGTCGTGGCTCGTATGAATGCAGGCAAGCAGCCGAACAATGTTGCACCTGTGCTGATTTTGGGGGCTCATATCGATCACCTTGGGACAGGAGGTGGGGGCGGCAGTCTGGCCAAGGATGATGAGCGTGGTCAGGTGCACGTGGGTGCGGATGACAACGCCAGTGGTGTCGCAGCCATGTTGGAAATTGCCCAGTATCTTGCTGCCGAGAAAAAAGCAGGAAGGCTAAAATCAAAACGTGACCTGCTGGTTGCTGCTTGGAGCGGTGAGGAACTGGGATTGTTTGGATCTCAGGCATTTGCGGATGACTTCTACCAACTCTATCCCGACGCGCCACGGCCGCCGAAGACGGATGAAAAGTCCGTTGATGCGGTCGCTCATGCTCACGGCACGACCACGGATGCCACGCCGTTGACGACAGCAATCGCAGCTTACATGAACCTCGACATGGTTGGTCGCTTGCGCGAGAAATTAGTGATTCAGGGAATCGGTTCCTCGCCGGGGTTCGCAAGTGAAGTTCAGCGAAGAAACCTTCCTGTTGGCCTCGAGTTGACGCTCGACAAAACGAGTACCCGCTTGCCAACGGATGCTTCTGCTTTTGTGTCTCGTGATGTTCCCATTCTGTCGGCTTTCACTGGTGCCCATGAAGATTACCACACACCCCGCGATACCCCGGACAAGTTGAACTACGAGGGAGTTGCAGACATTGCGCGTTTGTTTGCGTTGATCGGACGCGGGTTTTTGACGGGCTCCGAGGCTCCAGAATTCAAATTGGAGGAAGGCGAGGCTCAGAAGGACGCGCCACGGGCGAGGCTCACGGCTTATCTGGGGACCATTCCGGACTACGTCGCAGGCGATGTCAAAGGGCTCAAACTGAGCGGTGTTGCTGCCGATGGGCCGGCCGCCAAAGCAGGAGTCAGAGGCGGAGATATCATTGTTCAACTCGCTGGACGCAAGATCGAAGATATCTACGATTACACTTACGCGATTGAGGCCTTGAAAATTGGTGAAGAGGTTCGGATCGTTGTCCAACGCGGAGCCAAGACTGTGACGATGAAGGTAACACCCTCGTCAAGAGATTGAGTGTTCTGGTTGGGGTGATTCTGGGAGGAGGTACCAATATTTGTTTGTGTTGACGAATCAACTGGCTGCCTTCAAGTGTGATTCTGGTTTTTAATGCGATAACGGCCCGAGAATTGCTGCCTTGACCGACAGAGCTGATCTCACTGCCATTGTTGTGACTTAGCCTCACTTTCGAACGTTTTTGCAGGTAAATTTATGTTCTTCTTGGATCCTGTTTACTTTCTGTTTGCCCTGCCACCTTTGCTTCTAGGCTTCTACGCGCAGTGGAAAGTGAAGTCGTCCTTTGAGGAAATGAGCAAGGTGCCTGCGAGGATGAGTGGTGCTCAGGCTGCTCGTCGGATGCTGGATAATGCCGGCTTGTCCGATGTGGAGATAGAACAGGTTGGTGGGAAGTTGAGTGACCATTACGACCCTAGGCACAAGGTTCTCAGGCTAAGCTCGGATGTCTACAACGGCCAGTCAATGGCGGCTGTTGGAGTTGCCTGTCACGAAGCTGGGCATGCGTTTCAAGACGCGAAAGGCTATGCCCCACTGGCGATCCGGAATTTGGCTGTTCCAGCCGCTAACTTTGGGTCGAGTGCAGGAGTATTTTTGTTGATCATGGGGTTGCTCTTGAGTTTTCCCCCGCTCGCAGTCATCGGCTTGTTGCTCTTTGCATGCGTGGTCTTCTTTCAGGTCGTCAATCTGCCAGTGGAATTTAATGCCAGTAGCCGTGCTCGCGAGGAACTCGTCTCGCAGGGAATTATCGCCGGGAACGAAGAACAGTACGTGGCAAAGGTTTTGAACGCCGCGGCCTTGACCTACGTTGCTGGCACGTTGCAGTCCATCATGACGCTGCTTTACTACGGAATGCGAGTCTTTGGCAATCAAAGGTAGTGTTCGCCGTCAGCTTGACGTGGAGCGTCGTTTACCTGCTAAATGCTCTGACTGCTGAGGATACATCTTCATGTTGATCCTTTTGCAGTCGAACGGTGTCTTCGCGGGAGCATACGTCAACCTGCCCACGCATTTATGGCCAACGCCTTCAGGATGACTCGCTGTCGAACCAGTCGAGGCCTAAGTCCAGTGAGGTAGCCTGATGTGTTAGTGCACCGCTGCTAATACGGTCCACGCCCGTGGCGGCAATGGCCGGTAGTGTTTCGATTCGCACATTGCCTGATGCTTCTAGTTCGACGGATGGGTTAATGTCGTTCCGGATCACCACCGCCTGACGCAGTTGGTCGATCGGGAAGTTGTCAAGCAAAATGATATCGGGATTGATCGGTAATACCTCTCTGAACTGTTCCAGGCTATCGACTTCGATTTCGACAATGTCGGGTGCGGCCAGACGTTCGATTTGCGAACCACGCCAGCGGAGTGCTTTTTTCGCAGCAGTGCTTGCCGCAATTGGTCCCTTGTGATCACCCGCCAGCGCGAGGTGGTTATCCTTGATCAAGAATCCGTCATAAAGTCCGCTTCGGTGGTTGTGGGCACCACCGCAGTGTACGGCGTACTTTTCTAGCAAACGCCAACCTGGAGTCGTTTTGCGGGTATCGTATAAACGGGCATCAGACTGTCGGATTGCCGCAACATAGCGGGCGGTCAGGCTCGCAATTCCACACAAACGACCAACGATATTTAAAATGGTACGTTCGCTCGTCAGAAGGTCACGAACACTACCTCGCAAAGTTGCGATAGGTTGGCCCGGTGTCAACCGTTGACCATCCTCAAGGGCCAGTTCCACGTCCAAATCAGCATCGAATTCATCCACGATCCACGACACTGTAGCGAGTCCAGCACAGATCCCTGCTTCGCGGGGAACAATTTGACACCCACCTCGGGTCTCCGGTTCAATCAGGCACACAGTGGTCCAGTCAAGTGAATCACGCAGATCTTCTGCAATTGAAAGTCGGACGAGTGATCGTAGATCAGTCTCCAAGAGGGAGTCGGCCGAAACAGTTTGATAATCTTTGGCTGGATTACGTGACGATGCGTCGCTCATGGAAACTCAAACTTGGGAGGTAAACGGGTCGCCGGGAAGGATGGGTTTGTGCATTCGACTTGGTGGGGTGGGGTAACGAATGCTGTGGTCGTCGCCAGATTATCGTGTTCACCGACAGATAATAACGCAGACGAGCAGATTTAGCGTGGTGTAGTCGCGTTTTGCATGCAAATTGCCGGGCTCAAAATTTCTGCATCGTTTTTAGAAGGCTCAGCTTTGCTGTGATAATTTTCTGCTCCTAACAATTGGAATTCGAGCCCAAACAATCAATCTTTGGTTTACAACCCAGCTTTGAATCCACTGCTAGCGTGACGCCGGTCGTTGGTTCGATTATTTGAAGGAGGGACTTCTGAATGGATGAATCAAAGGTTGAGTACGAGTTTGTGTTTGCGAAGCGGCCAGTACAGTGGGTGATTGTCATCGCTGTTTCGTGTGTGATTCTGGGAATGATGTATTCGAGAGGCTTGTCGCAGCGAGTTGGTGTAGAAGGTGGCAGCACGGTGGAATCAAGTCCGGGAATCCGGGAAAAGGGCTGGCTTGCTCAAGTCAATTTGAATTATTCGAGTGCACGTGAGTTGGCTTTGCTAAATGGTGTTGGTCCTGTTTTGGCGAGTCGCATTGTGGCAGACAGGAGCTTGAAAGGTGCTTTTGAATCAGTGGATGACTTGCAGCGTGTTCGTGGCATTGGCCCGAGGAAGATCGCCGATATTCGCGGAATGGCGATTGTCACTGAGTAGAGCGGCCATCATTGGGTAAAGTTGGTTGCTTCTTCCATGTAGGTTACAGTCAGGCTCCTACGTGTCAGGTCGTCGCTTCGCTAGGATGAAGTAGTCGTGGTGAGGACCCGCTTTGAGTCCTCGCTCTGTTTCAAACGTAAGTGGATCGTTCTTGATGCCAGAATCAGATAACAACCCAGAATCAGATGATTGCAAAGGGCGAACGGATGCAGCGATGGAATTTGAACCCGCCCCGTTCCATCTGCAGCGACCCTTTGAACCGGCGGGTGATCAACCGCAGGCGATTGAATCTCTGACACGTGGATTCGAGGCAGGACGCAGCACTCAGGTACTGCTCGGAGCCACGGGCACAGGAAAGACGTTCACGATGGCGAATGTCATCGCAAATCTCAAACGACCTGCTCTGGTGCTCAGTCATAACAAGACGTTGGCAGCGCAGTTGTACAGTGAGTTCAAAGAGTTTTTTCCCGAGAATGCAGTCCATTATTTCGTCAGCTACTACGACTACTACCAGCCCGAAGCGTATATACCTCAGCGGGATGTCTATATCGAAAAAGACTCGTCGATCAACGAGGAAATTGACCGTCTACGTTTGGCGACCACAAGCTCATTAGTGAGTCGGCGTGATGTCGTGATTGTTGCTTCGGTGAGCAGTATTTATGGATTGGGATCGCCAAAGGATTATAAGGAACTCATTGTGCCACTTCATCGTGGCGAGAAGACCCGTCGCGACCATTTGTTGTTGAAACTTGTCGACGTTCTCTACGAACGGAATGACGTGGCGTTTGAAAGGGGTAAGTTCCGTGTTCGTGGTGATTCCATTGAGTTATGGCCCAGTTACGAAGAGTTTGCTTATCGCATCGAAATGTGGGGTGACGAGATCGAGCAGATTTCAATCATCAAGCCTGTTTCGGGAGAAACTGTTCGAACCTTGGATCACGTCTATATCTATCCGGCTCGGCACTTTGTCATGCCAGAAGATCGCATCCAGAACGCTCTGCGAGTGATTCGTGAGGAATTATCGCAGCAATTAGAGACATTTCAGTCACAGGGGAAACTTCTTGAGGCGCAACGCCTGTCGGCGCGAACACGTTTTGACCTTGAGATGATGGCTGAGGTCGGTCATTGCCCTGGGATTGAGAATTACAGCCGTCCGCTTTCAGGTAAACCTCCTGGCGCGACTCCCGACACACTCTACGATTTCTTTCCGGATGATTTCATCACGTTCGTCGATGAGTCACATGTGACTGTGCCTCAGGTGCGGGCAATGTATGCGGGAGACAGAAGCCGTAAAGAGACCCTGGTCAGCCATGGTTTTCGATTGCCGAGTGCTTTGGATAATCGCCCGCTCAAGTTTGACGAGTGGGAGGACCGGACCGCGCAAATCTGTTTCGTGAGCGCTACCCCTAATGACTATGAGTTGGAACGCACCAAAGGTGAAGTTGTAGAGCAGATTATCCGACCGACAGGTTTACTGGATCCTGTGGTTGAGGTCGTTTCTGCACGAGGGCAGGTGAAACACTTGTTGGAGCAGATTCGGGAGCGGGCAGAGAAAGACGAGCGTGTGTTGGTGACAGCTTTGACAAAGCGGCTTGCCGAAGATCTTTCCACGTTTTTTCAAGAACAGAATGTTCGGTGTCGCTGGCTCCACAGTGAACTGGATGCCTTTGAACGTGTTGACTTATTGCAGGAACTGAGGGCAGGGAGATTCGATTGTCTGGTAGGGGTGAATCTGCTGAGAGAGGGTTTGGACCTGCCTGAGGTTTCACTTGT
Organism: Rhodopirellula sp.; assembly: GCA_002689655.1. GTDB lineage: Bacteria > Planctomycetota > Planctomycetia > Pirellulales > Pirellulaceae > Rubripirellula. Next base: position 45,237 of record NZHC01000096.1, read on the forward strand.
AGCGATTCTTGATGCTGATAAAGAAGGGTTCTTGAGAAGCGAAACCAGTCTTGTGCAGACGATTGGGCGAGCCGCTCGAAACGCAAATTCAAAAGTGATCCTGTATGCTGATAAAGTGACAGACTCGATGAAACTTGCAATCGATGAGACCGAACGCCGGAGGTCGATTCAGCAGGCGTACAATGAAGAGCATGGGATCACGCCTGAAACCGTGAAAAAGAAAATTAGTGCAGGTATCGAACAGGACGCGGCGAAAAGACAAAAGAACATTGCGGCCGCCAAGGAAAAGTCTGAAGCTGTTTATATCACTGTTGAATACGTGGATAACTTGGAGCGGGAAATGCTCGCCGCTGCTGAGGCTCTCGAATTTGAGAAGGCTGCATCATTGCGAGATCGAGTTCTGCAGCTCAAAGACAATATTGGCAAGCCGCTATCCGAAATTGAAATCGAAAAGCCGGCAGGCAAGGCTGGTGGGCAGCAGCGGAAACGACGAAAAGGTATCAAGGCAGGGGGGCGAACCAAGGTGCCGAGACCAAAGCGGGGATGAGTTCGATACAGAGATTCAGGCAGCTTTGTTTTGTCGCTTCAGTTGTTTCCGAAGTCGTCGTCGCTGGGCTTTGCTCATTGAAGTCCAGTCGATGTCGTCTCCCTCGAATGACATGTCCTTTGCGTGGTTTTGAGACTTCTGTGTTGTCGATTTGCTTCCAGTTGGGGCTTGTGTGCTCTGATGTTTCGGAGCCTCTGCCTCGGGTTCGTTCTGTTGTTTGCTGGCTTTTTTTCGACGCCAGCCCATAAGCCCTTTGCGCGGGCTTTGCGCATCTATTTGATCTGGTTCTGTTTCATCCGCCGCATCGGTGCGTTGTTGTGACTTGCTTGCGGTTGCTTTCGTTTTGGATCTGGATGATCGTGTGAGCTTATTTGGAATGCTAGAATGTTCACCCGTCTGACCTGCCGCCGAAGTTGGTTTCGCACCTGATTGAGTGCCTGTGTCGCTGTCGGTAGCTTTCGGTCTTCTCAGGCCGAACCACCGCCGCTTGTTGTTGGCAGGGATCGATTCTTGCGACTGCTTCATTTCTTCTTTGACCAGCCCTTCGTTCACAGTCTCGTTTTCAGAAAAAGTATTCTTTCGCTTCTTGGTACTAACACGCTTGGTGCCGCTGTTCTGCTTGGGCGGTGCTGGCGAATTATCCTGTTCGGCCTTGGATCCGAGTTGGTCGTCTGCCCTGCCCCGTTGCCACCATCGATTTTTCGTTTTCGCGTGGGTCAAGGTCCCATCGCTAAGCGTGCTCGATTCTTTGTTCTGATTAGAAGAAGACTGAAAAAGATTCATTTTTACTTGCTGAAAACGATCCAACATGGAAACGTCTTCCACCTGTTTGACTTCCCGGTAAAGCATCCGCAGGTAAGTGAGCATGGCGATCAAAAGCGTGGTGCAACCGAGCATTGGAGCCGTGGTTGCCAAAGTCCAGTGTCCCGCAGATTCAAGCTTCAGGATATTCCATTGGACTGCTTCTGGGATCACGAACAAAATGCAGCTCGTCGCCATCAATGCCAAGGCTGTGCGGCAATGCCAAAGTTCTGCAATCATTCTGAGTGCCAGTACTGCTCCACCAAATGTGACGACGAGCCTTACCCAGTCGCTTCCGGCTAAGGCGACACGTTTCCCGAAGCCGGCATCGATGATCGCGCCTGTCCAGTCAACTAGTGATGCCAGTACGTTCAGGCTTGCCAGAACACTAACAACGATAACAACCCTCCAAAGTCTGTAATGCCCTCCGAAGTCGTCATTGCGATATCGACGTAATTGGTATGTCATCAAGGCAATGCCAGCAGTGACGGTGAACATCGCTATCATGCACCACCTGCCAAAACTATCGGGTCGATCCAAACGTAGCGGGCGAGCGATCAGCGGGCGGGTCGACAGTGGTGTCCAAGTGACCGCAGCGTAGTGACCTACACATAGAATGCTCGCTAGCAGAAAAATGCTGCCGGTTACCAGTAGCATGGATCTGAGACGGACAGGAACCAGTGAAAACCAACGGCCGCGAATCCGACGATGTACGCGCGAGCCGTATGCCATTTGTGGGCAGCGGGCTTCGCGAAGCTTCTCCGCCGCACGCCGACTTGCAGCAGATGTCGATTCATTTTCAGCTTGGTGGGCCGAATAGAGAACGCGGCGTCGTCGGTCGTTGGTGCGGCGGCCTTGTTGCATGGTGCGTGGGCATGGGGTGGCGTGATTGAAATCACTTGCGTGGTTGCTAAAGTCCCAAGCATGGCGTCGAGCGTGCTATGGCATGGTGGGATAGATCTGAACACGGTAGGAAAATGCTGACGGCAGAGTCAATTGAGCTCTAGTTGCTATCAATCAATGGAAAAATCGCGATCTTTTGACTCTATCTCAGTCTTCTGACGCTGACCGCTGTGAGCACAAATTTCTTTTGAGTGCTTAAACCACCACACTGATCATTGCGATGACCACGATGACAGCTCCAGCTGCGACTTTTCCTAACGTGCCGATCGTTCTCCCCCAAAAAGCTGCATGGCCGATGGGGAGGCTCTCTCGCCATGAGCTACCGTTGGACCATTCACCTAGCATGGCCCCGAGGGTTGCTCCGAGCCCGCCAAACAGAATTGCCGCGAGCACTTGTCCGACAATCGGAACTGGTAATCCGACGATTGCACCAAGGATGGCACCAGCCATGGAGCCAATCATTGCCAATAGGGTTGCTTTTCGGCTGGCCCCTGCTTTTTGAGCTCCCAACGCGGCGGCAACGAACTCGAAACCTTCGCCCAGCAGGGCAAAGCAAAATGCGGCGACTACAGGGATGTAACCAATCGAGGCATTGCCGGTTGCCGGACCTACAAATGCATAGACAAGCAGAATCAACACCGCGGCCCAGTTGCCTGGTAACGCGATCAGATTCCCTGCCCACGCGATCATGCACAGTAAGACAACGGTAATCGCAACCAGGACAGTGCCCGTTGGCTCCATCCAGACTGTCCAAGCAACTGATTCCGAAAAAAGTGGCTCCCAAAGCGACAATGGTGCCGAGGCTGCCAGACTTGCCTGATTCAGACTTGTCTGATTCAGACTGACGTTGCCAGCCGTGGGGATTTCAAAAATCATGGAATATCCCGTTCAGGTTGAGTTAATTCAGACCATTCCGAATCGGTTCGTGATGGGGTGCAGCAGCTCCTCATCGCGAGACTACAGCTTTTGCAGATGTTTTTCGTGCTGCTCGATCGTTTTACCGTTTATGGGGTGGACCCCAAGGGGGGGGGCGTGGCGTCGACAATAGTACCAGTGGCGTCGACAATAGTACCAGTGGCGTCGACAACAGTACCAGTGGCGTCGACAATAGTACCGGCGGAGCGGCGTCATCATTCATTCGTTTATGATTTAGCAATCTTGCCGCGAAAATTGGGCACTTGGAAACTACTTTGAGGTCTGCGAACTTTTGTGGGCTGCGAAGTCGTTTAGCAAGTTTGACGAAACGTGCTGGGGCGATCGTGCTGGTGCGATTCAGTGTCCTACGTTTTTTTTCCACTGGTAGATCAGGGATCGAAGCGACCATGTCACAGAGTTTGTTAGAAACAAATGTGCTTGTCTTGAATCGCTTTTACATGGCAGTACGCGTTATCAATGTACGTCGCTCTTTCACGCTATTGTATCGTGATTGCGCGGAAGTGATCGAGAATGATAACGGTCAGTACGCGAGTTACGATTTTGAAAGTTGGTGCGAGCTTAGTCAGTTGACATGTCTCGAAAAGCATGAAGGGCAAGATTACATCAGGGCGGTGAATTTCGAGCTGCGGGTCCCACGCATTGTTCGTTTGACGCGTTTCGACAAGATGCCGGTGCAATCGATTCGGTTCAACCGCAAGAATTTATTTGCTAGAGACGAACATACGTGCCAATACTGTGGACAGAATCAACCCCTGCACAAGTTGAGTATGGACCACGTTGTGCCTCGTTCGCATGGTGGCTCGACGAGTTGGGAAAATATCGTCTGCTGCTGTCTTAGATGTAACAGTCGCAAGGGAGGTCGCACACCCAAGGAGGCTCGGATGAAGTTGCTTTCACGGCCTCAGAAGCCACGCGTTAACCCGATTCTTGCGCAGTCGGTAGAAGATCCACGTTATAAGTGCTGGAAGACTTTCGTGCACGCTGCGGGTTAACGGGGAGCCACTCATCGGCATCCTCGTAAGTTTGAAAATGCGGTTGGCTTCTCGGATTTGCAGCTTACCCAGGCAACCAAGACAGTCCTCGCGAGAGAGCCGTTTGCGGAAGAGTCGATGCAGATGACTCGCCGAGATGGTCCTTTGCGGATGTGCGGTGCGGTCGGTTGCCTTCTTTACCGAACACACTTAGTCATTGCGAATACGGCGGGTGCAGGAACTGCGGCGAATCGAGTTACCTCTTTCAACCTGTTCTGGATCTGGTGGATCGGGTTGCGTAAGGCAGCGAGACTGCACCCCTGAGAGCTGAAAGATCAACCGTATGCCCTCGCTCTCGGAGCATGTGAGGCGGCTTGACCCAGCAACTGGTCAACTGCAGAGCAGCCGCTGACATTGCAGCGGCCCGAGATATTTGTAGTCAACTTTTTATCTGCTATTCGATCAGCATCGCCGAACGGATCAACTATCTGCCAGCGGCTCTTTCTTCTCTGTCAGGACATCGCATTCACCTGACTCGGACTTTGTGGCGTTCAGCTCGAGATAACTCTTCCATTCTTCTGGCAGATTATCCTCATGGAAAATTGCTTCCACTGGACATTCGGGCACACAGGCTTCACAGTCAATGCACTCTTCCGGATGGATATAGAGCATTTGATCGCCTTCGTAGAAGCATTCCACGGGGCATACGACCACGCAATCGGTGTATTTGCATCCTGAGCAGGGCTCAGCTACGACGTGAGTCATGAATCAGACCTTTCTAAGCTATTCAAATCTGGCGAACGGACACCGGCTATCGATTCGACCGGTGAACCTCGGTAAATATATCGTCTGGGCAAGCGTAGGACTCTACCTCAAACTGCCTAATGTGACGAGTTGGCAGGATTCTCGCGAATGGGCCGGCTCCTACGCCAGACTGATTTTCACGATCAGGCAGCTTGGGCCGAAAAATCGACGACTTATGCTGGGGAGCATATTTTGTCACCATTCTGTACCGAGCCCCCACTACCCCGCCAAAAACAAGATTCGAGAGCATAGCCGTGACGGTTTCTGAGCAACCAATCCCGCTTCGGCTTAAGCCCACGCGGCAATTTCCCTTTTTGGCACGTCATCCGTGGGTGCATGCCCATGCTTTGGCTGAGGATGGTCGTGATCTGGCTTGTGGCCAAGTCATTGATTTGCTTGATCATGATGGCAACTGGATCGCGCGCGGGATCTTGAATCCAGCTAGCCGATTGAGAATCAGGTTATATGCGTTCGATTCGGCGATTGCGATTGACGAGATGCTCTGGCAGAATCGAATCGACGACGCTGTTCGTCGCCGACGCGTGATGGATCCGCTGGACGAACAGGCAGCAGAGCGGCTGGTGTTTAGTGAATCGGATCTGATCAGTGGCTTGATCGTTGACCGATATGCCGATTGTCTGGGAGTTCAGTTTACGTCAGGGGCATTGCTGAGGTGGAGGGACTCGATCCTTGAGTACTTGCAGCAGACGCTCGGATCACGCTCGATTGTCGCGCGTATCGATCCCCGAACAGCCAAGCATGAAGGCGTGGATGAGTTGGAAACTTGTTTGGGCGAACCACTTTCGTCTCCGGTTCTGTATCGACAAAATGGCTTGAATTTGGTGGTTGACTTGCAAAGTGGCCAAAAAACGGGTGGTTTCCTGGACCAGAGATGCAATCATGAAACGGTAGCTCGCTATCTCAAAGGTCGCAGCGTTTTGGATGTTTGTTGTTATACCGGCGGTTTTGGATTAGTGGCTGCCAAGCAGGGAGCAGCAGAGGTTTTGGGAATTGATTCCAGCCAAGTCGCACTGGAGGCAGCCACGTCAGCTGCTCAGCGAAATGGACTGCAGTCGATCGGTTTTGAGAAGGGTGACTGCTTTGACACGTTAAAAAAATACAGTCACGAGGGGCGAGCATTCGAGGCTGTGATCTTGGATCCGCCACGTTTTGCTGGGTCGCGTCATCAAATCGACAGCGCTTTACGGGCTTACGGGCGGCTGAATTCCCTCGCATTGGATATTCTTGCCCCAGGAGGCATTCTCGTCACCTGCAGCTGTTCGGGACGCGTTTCTAGGGCTGATTTCCTGAATATGCTCCTTGATGTAGGGCGTCGGCGGCGTCGGGACATGGTCGTGATGGAGAATCGTGGACCCTCGCCAGACCATCCTGTCGCCATTTCATGCCCCGAGAGTGACTATCTGAAGTGTTTGATAGCGGAAATTCGCTAAATCCCCAGATTTTCGAGGGTATAATGTAGTGCGGATTCAGAAATACTCGAATGACGATGGTATGGATCCCGAGTACAATAGAAACGGCCCTTTTCAAGCTCTTCGAATTCAAATTCTTCGAATTCAAGCCTCTTCGAAGAATATCCCACGTGTGGAGTGCCCCTATGTCGGGCGTAACGCTTAAAATCCTGCATGGAGCCGACCGTGGCAAGATCTATGAAGATCTTGCTCCGCCTTTGACCATTGGGCGTGAGGAAGGTAACGAGATTCAACTCAATGATGAACGTGTAAGCCGCTGTCACTTCAAGGTGCAGCGAGACAACGACCGTCTTGTTTTGACAGATCTCGACAGCACCAACGGTACTAAGGTGAATGGTGTTGAGTGCCAACTAAAAATTTTGCGCCATGGTGATCTTATTTCGGTTGGGCGAAGTTTGATGTTAGTTGGATCTGAAACCCAGATTGCTGCGCGGCTTGCAGCGATGGGAAATGAAAATCCAACTGTGAGTCGTGACGAACAACATGGCGATGGATCGATCGCATTGAATCTCGGTGCTGAACCCAAGTCACCGCATCCCGCAGAAATCATTCAGGTGCAGGAGGTGCCGGATATCCCCGCTGATTTGTCACCGGGTCAGAAAGCTCAACTGTGTGAGATTCTCGACTATCTACAGTCGCGGTTGAAGCGTCTGATTGAAGCGGCGAGAACGGATGAAAATAGTCAGGAGGTCGTTTTGAAAATGGCGTCATGGCAGCGAATGCTTGACACTCAGTCAAAGCTTGCCAATATGGCTCGCCAAATCGCAGACCCAGATTGGCCAGACTCATAGAACATTCGGCACGCTGCTCTCTCGCTGTGCCTGATCTGACCGCTGATCGACATAAGCCGCTCAGAGAACCCAACGAATTGTATTCGGTAACACCATTCGTTGCTGCTTTAAGTTGAGAATTGGAATCTCGCTCTGACTGTAACCATACCACGCTAGTTAAAGTTACCAATGCACACTAAATCCTTTCCATGTGTTCGTCGTGATCACGGCGTCGAAGGTACCCTTGCCCGATTTTCAAGAAAGAACTTATTTCAATAGCTCGTGGAAAGTCATTGGATTCGATATCGGATAAGTTAGCTATGCACGGATCCATTTGCTGTATCGTCATGAAATTCGTGGAAACGAATCATGGCCCCCAGGTATGGGAGGCAATGTTGGAGAATGCAGGATACAAGGGCTTGGTTCTGTCACCGATCGGGACTTATCCAGATGAAGCGGTGTTCGCCCTGCAATAGGTGCTAGGTGCTGATTGTGAGTTGTGAGTTGCTGCAGGTTGAATTGGTAGACTTACTGCGTGTTCTGGGATGTTTCCCTAGGCCTGAGATGATTGGCTTCGCGGGAACGATGTTGCATCCGGATTGGAAAATCTTTGAATTACTTTCAAAGGTTAAGTCTTTGATCCATCGCACTGTTCGGATGCAGGATCCGACAGCACAGCCACGAAATATCCAAGCCTTCCGTTTGAGTGACGGTGTGGCTCAGATTGTCGACTCATCGAGGCGGGGCCTTTGTACGCTCGCTCATGGGATCATCGAGGGTATTGCTGATTTCTACAAGGAAGATACTGGCATTCGTGAAGTGACCTGCGCAAAGCAGGAGCGCCCGTTCTGCACTTTCGAGGCAAAGCGGGTTGCCCTTGATGGAGACCCACCAGAAGTCGAAAGTCTGAATCTTGGGTCGGTTGCAATAGCCGAAAGTTTTGACGAAACATTTGTCGCTGCAGATAGTGGTGCTGATTCGAATCCTGTGTCTGATTCAGGAAGCTTTGATTGGTTCCCATCCAACACGGGTGGAAGTCGAGTCGATGCAGGAATACAGGATTCATAAAAAAACATCCTGTTCCCGAAGCGTCTTGGCCGTTATGCAGTTCATGAGATGATTGGCGTCGGTGGGATGAGGGTTGTCTATTGCGGGGCGGACGGTGTTCCCAACAGAGTTGTCGCGATCAAAACGCTAAAATCGGCAGAAGTTGGCTGACCCGTTTATCGAAGAAGCCCGAGCGATGGCGAGGTTTTCACATGAGAACGTCGTCTGTGTCTATGAAGTGGCTGAAATCGATGGCCGTCCTTTTTTGTAATGGACTATTTGACAGGGCAGACTCTGTCAAAACGTATTTGAAATCGGCAAGTTTCGCTTGAGTTGGGAACAGAGCTGTTTAAGGAAATTCTGCAGGGGTGCACGCGGTTTACAAGATTGGGCTCGTGCATCGTGATCTCAAGCCTGCCAATATCATGCTGAGTCTCGACTCCAGGAAATGTCACTTGCTTGACTTTAGATTGGCAGATGAATTGTACGCCAAGCGTGATGTCAGCAAACGCTTGAGCAGAGCACCCGGTTTCATCGCACCAGAACGGCTACGTGGGTAGTCCGCGGCGAGACCTGCGTCCGTGAGAGACCGTCGGAACCGGCTTTCTGCAGTCCTTTCGTTCGGGGTGACCGGCGAGTAGGTAACAGTCTGGAAGACTTTTGGTCCAGCAGTTGCCTCGGGCTAGTTGGCTTTAGCAGTAACGCAATCACTTCGTTGGTTCTGCCGGACAAGGTACACCGAATTGTCTTCGTTGGGGTATCATGTGCACTCGGAAATCGTTGCTTGAAGATGTTGTTATGACCCGGAGTTAATGGATGCTTGCTCGTACCTTGTGTGTTGCAGTTCTTGTCGTGGCTTGTTGTGGATCGGTGAACGGTGAGTCGAACAAGCCATTTGGGCCTGACTTTCCAAAACTTGATTCGGATGCAGTTGGAGAGTGGTGGAAAACCAAAGGTAAGCGTGGCAATGGACCACGTCTGATGGTTCCTCGAGACCAAGTGCTTGGCTTTTCTGTCTACACCGTTGCACATGGAACATTAAAACTTACAGCACAGTTATTTCCACTGCTGCCTGATGAGTCTCGCGAGGTGACTCTTGAAGTGCGATCAGTGGGGGATGAAGCATGGCGGAAAGTCGCGGTTGAAAAAGTGCAGTACCCAGGCTGGTCAGCTCATTTTCGTGTCAAGAATTGGGATGCAACACAGGATTTTGATTACCGTTTGAGTCACGGTGAAAAAGCAACGTTTGAGGGGGTGATACGCAAGGATCCCAATGATAAAGAAACGATTGTGGTAGGGTCGCTGTCCTGTAACAGTAGTCGGACTCCGGGGCCTCGTCCCAGGATGGTTGAGAATCTGATTAAGCAGGATCCTGATCTGTTGTTCTTTGCTGGCGACCAGTCGTATCACCATACTCAACACACTTTTGGGTGGCTTGAGTTCGGGATGCAATTTCGGGAGATCATGAAAGATCGTCCCACGATCACGATCCCTGATGATCACGATGTTGGGCAAGCAAATATTTGGGGTGAGAATGGCAAGAAGGCGAGAACACCTGCTGGTCCCGCAGGAGGTTTTTTCTACCCTGCTTCGTATGTCAACATGGTGCAGCGATGTCAGACTTGGCATTTGCCTGATCCATTTGATGCGAAGCCGATTGAGCGTGGTATCGACGTTTACTACACCAATTTAGTGCTGGGGGGAATTGACTTTGCCATTCTTGAAGACCGAAAGTTCAAGAGCGGTCCGCAAGGTAAAATTCCAAAAATGGGCCCACGACCAGACCATATTAATGATCCCGCTTACGATCGTGCATCAGTTGACCTTCCCGAGCTTAAACTGCTAGGCGATCGACAACTTCTGTTCTTGGATCAGTGGACTGATGATTGGACCGGAGCCACCATGAAAGCAGTGTTGAGCCAGACTGCTTTTTGTGGTGCTGTGCACCTTCACGGAAGCCCTTCCAATAGGTTGTTGGCAGATTTGGATTGCAATGGCTGGCCGCAGACTGGGCGGCACGTGGCACTGGAAAGAATTCGGAGGGTTTGGGCGCCCCATTTGTGCGGAGACCAGCATTTAGCTGTGTTGGTCCAACATGGTTTGGAGGCGGCTTCCGATGGTCCTTATGCATTTACATCTCCTGCTATTGTTAACACGATTTATGGTCGCTGGTGGCATCCCGAAGACGAGCAACCGGGGCAGAATCCTGTCGTCAACAGTCCTCTTGCATGGACAGGCGAATACGAAGATGGGCTGGGGAATTTGATTCGTATGCTGGCTTATGCGAATCCGGAAGATCGCAATGATGAGACACAGAGAGCAGATGGACACGGGATTGTCAGGTTCAACAAGAAGGACCAGACAATTACCTTTGAGTGCTGGTCAAGGTTTGCCGACGTTGATGATGGTGATCAAGCCCAGTTTCCAGGGTGGCCTGTAACGATACGCACAAGCCAAAATGATGGCCGAACGGTCAAAGGTTACTTGCCTGAATTGCGATTTGCTGACGCAGAGTCACCCGTCGTGAAGGTTATTCGTGAGAGGGATGGTGAGGTGCTGTACAGTGTCCGAGTTAAGGGAGACCGCTTCCGACCAGCCATTTATGAGCCAGGTAAGTACACGATCAAAGTGGGACAGAATCGGCCTGATCAGGAAGTATTGACTGGAGTCACAAGTGGAGCGATGACTGATCAACGCACTGAGAAGGTAGAGATTCGTTGACCACAAAGTGCTGGATTCAGGCGATGCTCACGCACGTGGGTGAAACTGGCTGTGCACTTTCTTGAGTCGAGAATGTTCGACGTGAGTATAGATTTGCGTGGTTTGTATGCTAGCGTGCCCCAGCATTTCCTGCACAAGTCGAAGGTCCGCGCCGCCTGCCAGCAGGTGGGTGGCAAAGCTGTGGCGTAGACTGTGGGGGCTAACTTCGTCGGAAATGCCAACGCGTTTTGCATAATGCTTCACAAGACGCCAAAGCTGTATTCTGTCAAGTGCGCGACCGCTTCGTGACAGGAACAATTCCTCTGGAGGGTGAGTGTTTTTGGCGGCCAGTTTGCCACGCAACGATTCGCAATAACTCTGAATTGCAACAATGGCTCGCGAGCCAATGGGTACGAGTCGTTGTTTGCCACCTTTGCCTTGACATCTGATGTGGCGTTCTTCGAGTGACATGTCACGCATCCTGAGTGTGCAGACCTCAGAAGCGCGGCAGCCCGTCGCATAGAGTACCTCCAGTAGGGCGCGATCACGTAGACAATAGCTGTCAGATTTCCTCGGTGAGCGAAGGAATTCGTCGACTTGTTGAGTCGTTAGCACACTGGGAATTCGCTCCCACATCTTTTGTGTTGCGATCAGCTCGGCGGGATTTTCGCCAATCAAACCCTCCAATTGCAAGAATTTAAAGAAGGTGCGAATTGCCACAATGTTTCGGGCGATCGAGGAGGGGGCAAGTGCTTCCTGGTGAAGACTGGCAACGTAATCCGAGAGTTCATTGATGCGAAGATTTGCCAGATTCTTCCCACCAAGCCAATTTGTGAATCGTTGCATGTCACGACGATAAGCAGCAATGGTATTGTCTGCCAAGTGGCATTCGCCGCGAAGATAGTCTAGGTAGTCATTGCACACAGTCTCCGTGGCACGACTCTTGTTTGCTGGTGCACCCGTCTGTTTAAGCTTCTGTAATTTGGTAAATCGTTTCGCCAAGTTTCTTTTTACTAGAAGGTTTCTGTGTAAGATGCGTTTAGGCCAACTGCGTCTGTCTAGTCGCGTGATTCGCCACCCCATATATTGAATCGACGGGGTGGGCCCCATAATTCCAGCTCGTGTCAAACTCTGACATTTATTCCTCTTGCTAAAGAAACAACGTTTGCCATGAATATTCTGGTCGTCGGCGGCGCCGGCTACATTGGCTCGCACGCGGTCCGATTCCTATTGGCTGCTGGGCATCAAGTCACGGTTTACGACAATTTGTCTCGCGGGCACCGGGAGGCTGTTCCGGATGGGCTGCTGGTCGAGGGAGAGCTTCACGACCGGGCCAAATTGGTTTCTGTGCTTCGAGATCGTCAGATCGATGCTGTGATGCACTTTGCCGCTTTCGCTTTGGTCAATGAATCTGTGAATGAGCCCAGCGTTTACTACCGCAATAACGTGATTGCAACATTGGAGTTGCTGGACGCAATGAAAGAGGCTGAGGTCAGTAAGATCGTGTTTAGCAGCACGACGGCTACGTATGGTGAGCCAGATACCATGCCCATCAGTGAGGAGACGCCGCAGCAGCCCATCAACCCGTATGGATTTACAAAATTGGTCATCGAGCATGCTCTGGCTGATTATGCAAGTGCCTATGGTTTTGGCTACGCAGCGCTACGGTATTTCAATGCAGCTGGGGCTCACCCGGATGGATCGATCGGCGAGGATCACGATCCCGAGTCACATTTGATTCCAGTTGTCTTGCAGGTTGCGTTGGGCCAACGGGACCACATCACCATTTTCGGTAATGATTTTTCTACCCCCGATGGAACTTGTTTACGAGACTACATCCATGTCAATGATCTTGCCAGCGCACATTTACGGGCCTTGGAATTAATCGAGCCAGGTAAGGGAATTTGCGCCAACCTTGGTACGGGGCGTGGGACAAGTGTGCAGGAAATTGTCGAAGCCTGTCGTAAAGTTACTGGACATCCGATTCCAACCATCATGGGCGATCGCCGTGCTGGCGATCCGGCTGAATTAGTGGCTGACAATCGCCTCGCGAAAAAACTCTTGGATTGGATGCCGCAGTATGAAAGTGTCGACGCGATCGTTGAGACCGCCTGGAAATGGCACCAATCGCATCCAAATGGTTTTGCTTCCTAATGAATTGGAAACGATGCTGCTGCGGTCTGAAATTCTAAGACTCCGAGGTGCCCAATTAAATGCGTGGAGCGTCTAAGAGTGGAATTGGAGTTTCGCTGCAAGCAGTGTGTTGTGCAGTAGCATGGCAATGGTCAGCGGTCCAACACCTCCTGGAACAGGGGTGATCGCGGAGGCAACTCCCAGTGCTTCATCGAATGCAACGTCACCGACTAGTTTATCACCAACACGGTTGATTCCGACGTCGATCACAATTGCTCCTTCATGGATCATGTCTCCGCGGATCATCTCGGGGACCCCGACCGCAGCGATCAGGCAGTCGGCTGTCTTGCAAACAGCCTTCAAGTTTTCCGTTCGGCTGTGGGCAAGCGTCACGGTTGCATTCGCAATTTCGCTGCCACATGAGCCATTTCTTTGAGCAAGCATCATTGCCATGGGCTTGCCCACGATATCGCTTCGCCCGACAACCACCACATGTTTGCCAGCGACACTCAGGTTGCAACGATGAAGTAATTGCACAATTCCATGCGGTGTGCAGGGTAAAAATCTGGGACGCCCCTGCATCAGCAGTCCAACATTGACTGGCGAGAATGCATCAACGTCTTTCAGGGGCGCCACCGTGTCGAGAATAGCACGTTCGTCGAACCCATTTCCACCATTGCCATCCGCCGGTAGGGGCAGTTGAACAAGGATTCCATGGACTGCTGGATCCTCATTCAGTGTTTGAACCGTCTCCAGGAGTTCGCGTTGAGAGATTCCGGCGTCCAGTCGTACGGTCCGGCCGTCGATACCTGCTTTTTCGCAAGCTCGGCTCTTGTTCCGAACATAAACTTGGCTTGCTGGGTCTTCGCCAACCAAAACGGCTGTCAGGCAGGGCTGAGGGCCTCCGTTCCGGACGAATTGCCGCACTTTGTCAGCAATTTCGGAACGAATTTCTGACGCAACTCGTTTTCCATCAAGTAGATCAGCAGTCATGGATTCTATTCATCCTGTTCATGGGGATCGCCGTAGTGGCATTTTCCACTGGCCGCTATGGTTGCTTAATAAGCCAAGTTTGCGGAAAATCCATTGTCAAATGGAATTGCATTCCGCACTCCGCCACTTCGTGAAACGAAATCACACAGGATTTGAGCCCCGATGTCTACCGACGCGCCAAAATTGAGTCCAGTTGAAACCATTAAAGAGGGCAGTGATTACCTGAAAGGGACGATCGACCAGGAGATCGCGGGTTCCATTAATCACTTTGACAAAAGCAATATACAGCTTCTGAAATTTCATGGGACCTACCAGCAAGATGATCGTGATGCACGGTTGACCGCCAAAAAGACGGGTGCGGGCAAGGCATACTCCATGATGGTAAGACTGCGGATCCCCGGTGGTCGGATCCGACCGGATCAGATGTTGTCGATGCTCGATCTTTGCGAGCGGTTGGGCAACGCGACAATGAAGATTACTACTCGGCAAACTCTTCAATTGCATGGCATTCTGAAGGACGATTTGCGAGAAACGATTGCGTACATCAATGAGATTGCTCTATCGACCTTGGCTGCGTGTGGCGATGTCAATCGGAATATCATGTGCTGCCCAGCGAAGAGGGCCGGCAGTATCCATGCTGACATGGAAAAATTGACCGATGAACTAACGGAAGCTTTGGCACCACAAACTCCGGCTTATCACGAACTATGGCTGACGGACCCTGAAACCGGCGAGAAGACCCTTGAGGGAGGCGGATCGGTTGAACCGCTATACGGTCCTACGTACCTGCCCAGGAAATTTAAAATGGGGATCGCGTTGCCTGAGGATAACTGCATCGACATCTATACGCAGGACCTTGGTTTCTTGGCAGTTGTGCGTGATGGTGCCATTATCGGCTACAACGTACTTGTCGGCGGTGGCATGGGGACAACTCCATCGGCCAAGAAGACCTTTCCGGCACTCGCAAAACGTTTGGCGTTCATCAAACCCCCGCAAGCCGTCGGTATTTCCAAAGCGATCATTAAAGTGCAGCGAGACAACGGGAATCGTCAGGATCGGAAGACCGCCCGAATGAAGTACTTGATCAACGATTGGGGAATTGAGAAGTTTCGCGCAGAAGTGGAAAAGTATTACGGCCAACCACTTGAGGACTGTACCGAAGATGATGTCCATGGATTTGATGATCACATGGGTTGGCAGGAACAAGGTGACGGCAAGTGGTCCTATGGGCTGAATATTGAAAACGGACGTCTATATGATAATGACGATCGACAGTTGAAAGCCACTCTTCGTGCCATTTGTAAAGAGTTCAAGACTGAAATTCGGATGACTGGACATCAGAGTCTGATTTTCACTGATCTTGATGAGGACGAGAAAGAGAAACTTATCGGCTTTGTCAAGCAGCATAAGGTTCCGACCACGGAGGAGACGAGTACGGTACGGCGGTGGTCGATGTCGTGTGTCGCTTTGCCGACTTGCGGACTGGCCATCACAGAAAGTGAACGTCGCCTGCCAAGTATCATTGATGGACTGGAGGCTCCGCTTGCCAAGTTGGGCTTGGATAAGGAGCGGTTCACGATACGGATGACTGGTTGTCCTAATGGCTGCGCCCGACCCTACAACGCAGATTTGGCGTTGGTTGGAAAGGCAAAGGGAAAGTACACGTTGTATGCCGGAGGCGGATGGTTGGGAAATCGTCTTGCTTACATCTACAAGGATATGGTTCCAGATGATGTTGTTGTTGACGAGTTGGTAACCATCTTTGCGGCTTTCAAGGCGAACCGTGAGGAAGACGAGTCACTTGGCACATTCTGTACTCGTGTCGGGAAAGACGATCTTGCAACTCTTGCTGCCAATGCACCAACCGTATGATCGAAAGCTGTCTCTTCGTGGGCAGGGTTGCGGAAGTATGCTTTTGGGATCGCATAGGTTGGTGAAATGTTGGCAATCTCGTCAGCCAAGCCTGCTTCCAGCGCAGCGGTAGGTTCAAGCGGGATAGTGTGACGTCTCGCTGATCTGCCATGTCTCGTAGATGCTCGTTCAGGCTCATGAAAACAGGTTGCCATTTACGTGATGCTTTTGCCAGAACTTATGTGCGGTGATAGCTTAGGTTTTGTGCATAGCCGCGATAGGTCGTTATATTAGCGATTCCCATATCTATATTAGCGACTCGCCGATACCTTGGAGTTTTCATGATGTCTTCTGGAACCAATCGTCGTGATTTTGTAGCTGGCGTGGCTGGAGCTTCGGTTGCCGCGTTGTTCGCCGAAAGGCTGGCAGGGCAGGAAGCGAAGCCAGACTTCATTAAGAAAACGCAGGTCAGGCCGAATTTCATTGCAGTTTCAACCTATTCTTATTGGCGTTACAGGGACGACAGTAAGCTTGGGATCGAAGAATGCATCAATCTTGCTGCAGATGCAGGATTCGACGGTGTGGAAATCTTACATGTGCAGATGCAGGAGCAGTCGAATGCCGCCCTGCAGCGGATCAAGCAGCGTGCATTTCGGAATGGCTTGGACTTGTGTGGACTGTCCACCCACCAGTCCTTTGTAAGTCCTGATCCCGCCGAGCGGCAGAAAAATGTCGACCACACCATCAAATGCATCGAGTTGGCTTACGCACTTGGAATACCGACCATTCGTGTGAATACCGGACGCTGGGGCACCTCGAAAAACTTCGATGAGCTGATGGCCAACAAAGGGATCGAGCCTCGATTGAAGGGTTACACCGACGACGAAGGATTCAAGTGGGTCGAGGACGGATTGCAGAAATGCCTTGCCGCAGCAGAAAAATGTGGGGTGGTGCTTGGCTTGGAAAACCACTGGGGACTGGGGCGTACTGCGGCAGGTGTTCTGCGAGTAATCAACGCCGTCAAGTCGCCATGGCTGAGAGCCACCCTTGATACTGGTAATTTCCTTGAGAGTCAGTACGAGCAATACGCAGAACTGGCACCTGAGGCGGTCTTCGTTCAGGCAAAGACCTACTTTGGTGGCGGTACCTGGTACACCCTGGACATCGACTACGATCGGGTAGCGGAAATACTCCGCGGTGTGGATTACCGCGGTTACATTTCATTGGAATTTGAAGGCAAGGAGAAACACGAGACCGCGATTCCAAAAAGTCTCGCAATGCTGCGAAAAGCATTTTCTTGATGAAGATACTTGTATCTGGCCGACGCATCATTGACTTCCAGAAGCGTTGCTTCAAACAGGCCAATGGTCAGCAACTTCAGCAGTGCCGTCGATGCGACAGTTTTATTCGTTTCGCTCGGTTACTTCGAGCAGATGGTAGCCGAACTGGGTTTTGACCGGTCCTTGTACGACGCCAACGTCACCGCCAAAGACAGCTTGATCGAATTCGGGAACCATCTGCCCAGGGGAAAACGTTCCTAGTGCTCCACCTTGTTTCCCCGAGGGGCATGAGGAGTGTTCAGCAGCAAGCGCGGCGAAATCTTCACCACCGGCAATGAGTGCTTTCAGTTCGTTGCATTTTTCTTCGGAGTCCACAAGGATGTGGCGTGCACTGGCGCTGGGCATGATTTTCTCGGTTGTGAAGTAGGGAACAGACTCAGTAAAGCGTGAGCCGCCGGGCCGACGGCTAATTGGAAAGGTTTCTAAGAACGGTCGGTAAAATTCCGCCGTTACGGTAATACTGCATCTCGACAGGGGTATCGATTCTTACCACGCACGGAAAACTGGTTGTGCTGCCGTCGTCAGATGTCGCGGTTACCGTGATCGTTGATCGTGGCTGAAGCTCGTTGGAGAGCTCCGGAATATCAATGGTCTCTTCTCCAGTGAGCGCCAAGGATTGCCAGGTGGCACCATCAGCAAACTCCAGTGGCAGGACACCCATGCCAACCAGATTGCTGCGATGGATGCGTTCGTAACTGGCTGCAATCACTGCTTTGACGCCGAGCAACATCGTGCCTTTGGCGGCCCAGTCACGACTGCTACCCGTGCCGTATTCTGAGCCAGCGAGAACTACCAGAGGTACACTATCAGCCTGATATTTCATTGATGCATCATAGATGCTCATAACCTCACCATCGGGTAGGTGACGTGTGACGCCACCCTCGGTTCCGGGCGCTAACTGATTGCGAATGCGAATATTGGCAAAGGTACCGCGTACCATGACTCGGTCGTTTCCACGCCGCGATCCAAAGCTATTGAAGTTTTTGATTTCGACTCCGTTTTCCTGCAGGTATTTTCCTGCAGGTCCATCTGACGCGATGGCGCCAGCGGGGGAAATGTGATCCGTCGTAACAGAGTCTCCCAATAACGCGAGGACGCGTGCATCTTTTACTGGCTTGATATCTGGGATGGCGTCTCCAGCCACACAGTCCAAGAAAGGTGGATGTTGGATGTACGTGCTGGAATCGTTCCATGGGTAAATGGCTCCACCCGCTGCATCAATTGCATTCCACAATTCGTTGCCATTCACTGCCGCTTCGTATTCGTCTGTGAACATCTCTGGTTGAATTGATGTTGCAATGGTATTCCTGACTTCTTCAGCAGTTGGCCAAAGTTCTGTCAGGAAGACGTCTTTTCCGTCCTTGTCTTGACCGATGGGCTCAGACGCCAAGTTAATGTCGGTCGTTCCAGCAAGGGCATAAGCCACCACCAAGGGAGGGCTGGCAAGATAATTTGCCTTGGTCAATGGATTCACTCGTCCTTCGAAGTTGCGGTTACCACTTAGAACTGCCGATGCGATCAAGTCGCCTTCGCGTATTGCTTCCGCCACTGGTGGAGGCAGTGGACCGCTATTTCCAATGCAGGTTGTGCAACCATAGCCCACTGTGTGGAAGCCCAATGCTTTCAGGTCATCAGTCAAGCCAGCTTTGTCGAGGTAATCACTCACAACTCGCGATCCAGGTGCCAGGCTTGTTTTCACATGTGATGCCACGGTAAGCCCTCGGGCAACGGCTTTCTTTGCCAGTAAGCCGGCACCGATCATCACGGAGGGATTACTCGTATTGGTGCACGAGGTAATGGCCGCGATGACAACTGCACCATGTGATATCTGGCTGCTGTGTCCATTNTCGGTGATGGTGGCAACACGATCCAAGTCGCTGCTTTCGAGGCCAAATCCCGTCTTACCGATGGGCGCAGTGAGGGATTCGTTGAAGGACTGTTTCATGTCGTTCAACGAAATTCTGTCCTGTGGCCGTTTGGGGCCAGCCAAGCTTGGAACGACGGTACCCAGATCCAGAGAAAGTTTCTTCGTATAGTTGAGTTCTGGACCGTCGTCGGTGCGGAATAGCCCTTGCTCTTTCGTATACCTTTCCACAAGATCGACTTGTTGGGAATCGCGGCCAGTTTGTCGCAGATAATCGAGGGTCACGTCGTCAACGGGAAAGAATCCCATCGTCGCACCATACTCGGGTGCCATGTTTGCGATTGTGGCACGATCCGCAACACTCATTCGGTTGGTGCCATCACCAAAGAACTCGACAAACTTGCCGACAACTCCCTCTTCACGCAGTACTTCTACGACGCGAAGAACCATGTCTGTGGCAGTCGCGCCCGCAGGAAGCGAACCGGTCAACTCAAAGCCAATGACTTCTGGCATCAACATGTAGAGAGGTTGGCCAAGCATATTGGCTTCTGCTTCAATTCCGCCGACTCCCCAGCCCAGTACACCTAAACCATTGATCATGGTCGTATGACTGTCAGTTCCCACCAGTGTGTCCGGCTGGGCGACCGGTCCGTCCTCGGTTTCCTTCAACGCAACCACGCGAGCCAGATATTCCAAATTGACTTGATGAACAATTCCAACGTTGGGTGGGACCACGCCAAAGTTGTTGAATGCCTGTTGTCCCCACCGTAGGAATTCGTATCGCTCTTTATTCCTCTCAAACTCAATGTCAACATTCTTGTTCAACGCACCATCGCTACCGAAAAAATCAACTTGGACGGAGTGGTCGACGACCAAATCGACTGGAATCAGCGGATTGATCTTCTCCGGATCACCGCCAATTCTCTCCATTGCTGAACGCATGGCAGCCAGATCGACGACAGCGGGTACGCCAGTGAAGTCCTGAAGGACAACGCGGTACGGTTTGAATGGTACTTCCTGCTTGGCGGGAGCCTTGGCATTCCACGCGGCAAGGTTTTTAACGTCCTGCTCGGTCACCAGAAAACCGTCGCAGTTTCGCAATACTGCTTCCAGCAGAACTCGG
The DNA here is from genome assembly GCA_002689655.1 of Rhodopirellula sp. Taxonomy (GTDB): domain Bacteria; phylum Planctomycetota; class Planctomycetia; order Pirellulales; family Pirellulaceae; genus Rubripirellula. Next base: position 65,510 of record NZHC01000096.1, read on the forward strand.
ATCGAAAATGGAAGGCGGCTGATCTCTCCTAAACCAGCCTCTTCTAACTTACTGAGACGATAAAGGGTTGCGGTGCCGTGTCCGGTGTCAAACTGGTCTCGGGCGCCGAAGGGGTCGAAGGTCACGGTGCTGCTCTCTACGTGATTTGTGCTGAAATCCTGCCAAAACGAAGGTAAGTGTAACGATCTGGGAATTATTTGTCTGCCGGGGCCGATTTTCATTCGTGAGAAACTGGGGGAGTTTCCCGACTCTTGCGGCTCTTTGTAGTGATTCTAATTATGGCGGGAGGTTGTCCCCCCCGATCTACACTTGAGATAGTGACCGCCCTTAAGATTCGAGCACGATGCGATGAACCCAAACGATGTTTGTAATTGTCTGTATTTGTCGGCTGATTTTTTTCGTAATGCTCGGTCTTCTGAGGGTGTGGAACCGAAAGAGGCTGCAACTTTCAAGCTAATCGCGTCACGTGGCAACGGTGATTATTGCCAGCTTGTTCAGCAATGTGAGTGCCTGCAATGCGACTGTGCGGGTAATCTACGGAAACACAACTTATTCAAGAGAAGCATGCATGTTCTGATCAGATACCTGCATCGCCTGTTGCCATCCCCAAAAGCTTTCGATGAAAGCTGATGTGATGATGCTTGTGATTCCGTGGTGCTTCAGGGATTCATTGATATTTGTGAGGCCTTGGAGACGGAAGCAGTCTCCACCAATCCGTCATTCTCAAAATTCAATACACAAGCGGGAACCACCCAAGATGTGTTTAGCAGCGATGAAGTCTGCAACGCGGTCCAGACCTCGGCCACTGTGCCCGTACTTGTCACCCCGCTTGATGCTGCAGGCAGAGTCGTCGATGCAGAGCCTCTACTTTCCAGTCAACCAGAACCCAATGTTTCCAATCAAATAGAACCCAATGATCGACCGTTGGAGGACTTATGGAGATGTCGGGCTCGGATATCTTCTTCGCAAGTTACTGGTCCAGCACCCACGGCAGGATCCCAATCCACCATCATTCCATCACCTTTGCNAAATGATAATTTACAAGTCATTTGGATTTCTGGCAGTGCCCACATGATCTCTGGCAGTGCCNACATGATCTCTGGCAGTGCCCACATGATCATTGACGGAGCATGGTTTCGTAGTGGTCACGATACCGCTTTACCACGCTGACCATGGAGTGGTATTGGTTCACGAATTCCTGGTTGGCAGCACCCGTTGCGTTTGCAATTGATGCGTTCTCCAGAAAACGAGAGACGAGCAACATCATTTGTTGATTGTCGCCTACTTCGAAAGTTTGTTGCAGCCAGTCATGTCGAAGCAACTCATGGCTGCCCTCGACGCGACTACAAACAACAGGTTTTCCGCTTGCCATCGCTTCAAGAATGACGTTGGGCATTCCTTCGTAACGGCTCGGTAAGACGACGAGTCGACTGCTTGCCATCAATGATGCAACGTCGGGACGCCAGCCCAGCAGCTGCACTTGTTGGGGGCCGCACTTCGCGGCCCATGATTCCAAATCGGATCTCAGTGGGCCATCACCCACCAAGAGTAGTCGCCGATTTGAGCCTTGAGGCGCCAATTCATCCACCTTTGACTGAAGAAGTTCGATTCCCTTCTGCGGGTGTAATCTCCCCACAAATAGACTCACTGCTGCATCGCCGGGCCATCCGATTTGTGACCAGTCAAATCCATTCGCGCTGGAAAAAGCTTTCGCATCCACTCCGTTCGGAATCACGGTTAGTTTTGACGGGGAGCAGCCCAGCTTGCTGGCAGCGAATTTTTCCACTGCCTCACTTACACAAATGACTGATTGACTGGACTTCAACGCGTATTTCTCAATCCTGCAGCGGAGTCCTTTGGATTCCGCAACGCGTATTCCGGCAACGCGAGTCCGAATACCAACTGATTTCGCAGCGAACATTCCCAGAACATTGGCATGGTGCAGGAATGTTTGGCAGACGTCCGCGTTTGACTTAGATAGCCATGTTCGCAATTTGCTGTAGGCCGCCATGAATTGAAGGCTTGTTTTCGCGTCGGCAGATGATACTTCGATCCCACAATCTGTCAGGCGTTTGACAAGTGAGCCACGCTCATCGGTCGGGAGACTGCCAAGTGAAAATACTCTGACCTCATCGCCGGCATTTGCCATCCCAGTTGCCAATTCAGTCAAGCAACGCTCCGCACCACCCACGAACAATTCGGTAATGACAAAGTCAATTTGCATAAGCGTGATAATCGTTTGCCGGAATGAAGGTCACGGATAAGAAAAACAAGTCGGACTACTAATTACGCCCTGAATGGCGGGCTGTTCATTCAACCTGACAGCGGCAGCAGCTTGGGTTAGCGAATCTTGCCCCAAATATCTTCCATCAATTGATAGGTTCTGGGGTCATATTCTTTCAGCTCTGCGCGAACAAAAGGATAAAAGTCATTCACCCCAAAATAAGTCTCCGTCGATTCCGCAAAATACTCTTTGTGATTCGTCAGCGCATAGTGTTTAGCCTTACGGCCCGTGAACAAGAGCACTTCCTCGTAAAGGCCCGCTGTTTTGGCTGCTTCGAAAGCCTCGAGGACTTGGGGGTGGTCAAATCCTATAATCTGGTCGTGGTAAGCATGCGCTAGTTCATGCAGGATGACATAAGGATGCTTGGCCCACTGTGATCTGGATAGAAGTTGTTTGGCTCGTGGAACGTGAACATGCTTCCTCAGGCTTGGGTCATGTCCATTCTTTTCAAGCCAGTTTCGACTTGGGTGATATTGCATGTTTCCCAGTTTGTGGTTCCAGTCGATCCAGATTCGTAGTGTCTGGAGTTTCCTTGCCCGGTCTTCAGGGACGATATATTTCACCCTCTGTAAATGATTTGCGAGTGCTTTTAGTGCCTCATTGCTGACTTCCACATTTTCCGCCTTCAGCATTTCAGCATCCACGGAGACCTGCCAACCTTCAATGTTTTTCACCAGCCGCTTGGTTGGTTCTGCCGCAGTGGCAGACGCATGGGTGACGAAAGTAAGCCGTAGCAGACAACCAGCGAATAGGACAATGCAAGCAAACGATTTCATCCTTCAATTGCTCCGTTGGAGGGAATTGGTACGGTACTTGCTGTTTCCTTTGAGTCATGGAAACGGCGAAAGCAGTTCGAGTTCGTGATGTGGTTATAGGCGATTGTAGCGCTCTGTGGTGCCGCGGTCACAATCTTAGTTTTTCGCCTGGAATGATCGAAATAATCGTTGCAAACCGATTCGGTGCGTCGATGTTAGCTGAGCAGAAGAGAATTGGGGTCCCGGAACGACCACCAGTTGTCGACTTTGCATGAGTAAGTTTTGCGCATCGTAGTTGCCTGTAAATTGAGCACTAAAATTATGAATACGATGACTTTCACCATCGAGTCAGTTCACGGCGTCAAGCAGACGTTGGTTCTCGGGTTGCCCACACCAAAACCCGCAGCAGATGCGGGCAAGGACGAGGGCTGCGACCTTGATCGGCGTTCGAACTCGGGCTCTTCAAGCGGCACTCGCTGAAGAAAAAATATAGCCGAATCGTTCCGGTAGGTGTCAGAAGGTGACGCAGTGGTTGGAACGGACGAGACTCTATTCTGGGTTGCGGATGCTGTGCGTCAGGATCTGGATGTTCATTCGTCTGTTTGCGTGTGGACGTGGCGCGGCGTGGGGCACTGTCGATTGATTGGCTGCTGGCCGACTGGTTGCAGATACCGTTACCGTAAGATCGCTTAAAATGACGCTCTGCACGGAGGTGGCGTCTCAAGAGAATCGGCTCACGCTGCGTCAATCTCTGCTGNGTCAATCTCTGCTGTGTCAATCTCTGCAGGGTCAATCTCTGCAGTCAAGACCGCCTGCTGCTTGGAACAACTTAAGGCCGTCAACGGTTGGTTTTACATCGTGAACCCTGAGTACCTGTGCTCCTGCTGCTGCCATGGCCAGCGAAACACCTAGCGTGCCCGCGGTGCGGTCGGCTGATTTGTCTCCAAGGATTTTTCCGATGAAGCCTTTTCGCGAGTGTCCAATCAAGATAGGGCAACCCGTTTCTTGGAATCGAGCGGCATTCTTCAGCAGTGCAAAATTGTGTTCATGCGTCTTGCCAAATCCGATTCCTGGATCAAGGCAGACGCGACGCGGATCGATACCGGCTGCGAGGCAGAAATCTCGCCTTGCGATCAGGTAATCCACGATTTCGCCGACCACGTCTTCATACGAGGGATCGTCCTGCATGGTTTGCGGATTGCCTTGCATGTGCATCAGGCACAACCCTGCATCGCTGTTGATGGCGATACGAATCATTTCGGGATCGCCTTCCAGCCCTGTTACATCATTCAGTATTTCGGCACCAGCATTCAAAGCAAGCTCTGCGACGCGAGCTTTGCTTGTATCAATGCTGATCGGTATCGTGAGTTCAGACGCCAACCCCTCAATGACAGGAATGACTCTGTCGATTTCTTCGTTCACACCAACCGGATCACTGTAGGGACGCGTGCTCTCACCTCCGATATCGATGATGTCCGCACCGTCACGCTGCATTTGCAAAGCTGTCGCGATAGCATTTTGTGAGGTTTCGTACTTCCCGCCATCGGAAAAACTATCAGGCGTGACATTAAGGATGCCCATGACCAACGGCGACTGTTTTATTGTCAGTTGCCGCGTTCCCAAATGCCAGATTTTACTTACCATCGAAGTTCCATCTGAGACACGATCGAGCTTGCAAGTTGCTCGATTGCAGCTTGAGTTGCAAGGCCAACCGACTGGCCGGCCTCCGGTACAAAACGGCTTTCCTGAGCGAAGCTGATGCCGATGTCATCGCTTGGGACCACGCTATTTTGCATGAGTAGCTCCCCGTCTCTGCTGACCCAACTGGATCGGACAGAAATCACAGCATTAAGAGCTCGGGGATCATCGGTGTCAGCTTCGGACAGTACCTGCTTAGTCTGTCGAGTCACTCTGCACGTCAGTGTACTGTCAGCGTTGGGATCACCGGTGACTTTGTACGGTGTGCGATTCTCAATTTCGTTTGTAATCGCTTCGGTTAGCCTGATTCCAAGATCATGCCGGAAAGTATCGTTTCGAACGATGGGGACATGAATGGTTCGTATGCCGGTCCGAAACATGGTTGCGGAGCCAAAGCGGTATGTCACGCAACCCGTGGTTAGCAGGGTCAATGCAGCCATGGTCAGCAGCAACGCTGCCCCGGGACGATAACGTGTCGCAAAAGTCGAGACTGCATCTCTCATCGAAGTTTTGTCTCAGCCTGATCTGTGGATTGCTTTTTGGTTTCCAACGGAGTGGTTTGCTTTTGGTCAGGAAAGACTTTTTGCAACCAGCTTAGCCGTTGTTTGGGCACATCGGGGTACTGTTCGATGGCAGCTAAACGCGTGCGAGCAGTCTCGGCTTGTGGAGTGTTCGGGTATTCTTGCAGCAGGAGGTTGTAATAGACACGGGCTGCTCCATACTTCTTTTGACGTTCGCGGTACTTTGCCCGAAAGGCATACCTTCCGGCACGGTGGTATGCGATTTCGGCTGATGCTTTTGCAACGGTTTCGCTGTTGGCAGGATCTTGCATTTTGTCGGGAAAACGATCTCGTGTCTGTCGCACCAGTTTTTCTGCATCCTCCAGCACGAGGCCGCTGTAGGCGGGACCGGCATAAAGTTCCAGTTTGCACTGGATGCCTAGCATGTGTGCTAAAAAGAGGTGTTCGCTATCCGGAAACGTCTCTCTAAGATCGGTTAGGAATTCATCTGCCTCAGCGAATTTCTGTTGTCTCAAATATTCGCTTGCTGCTCGCATGGTGGCGTCGTCTGCAAGGCGTCCTGTGGGATCATCAAAGCGAATTTGATCCAAAACCCTAATGGCGTGGCCGTCCATGTCATAGATAGGCCGTTTGTTATCGGTGAAGTTGAAATTCATCCACGAAGCTTTCTCACTCACAACGCGGTTGATCCAGTAATCGCTGATTGAGAAGAGGCGTGCGGCGACTCGGTCGATGTGTCGGTTACGCGGAAAGTTCTTTTGCAGTGTTTGATAAGTTTCCGTCGCTGTTCGGTAATCTTCTGCGAAAAATTGGCTTTCAGCCTGCATGAAGAGTGCATCCTGCTCCAGTGCGGTCCTTGGTGCTGCTTCCGCTGCACTGCCAAATAGCTCCGCTGCCTCCAGGAACGTATCAATCTGCTCGTCTTTTGCTTGTGAGGCTGCGCTTCGGAACAGACTATCGGCTTCGATGTACAGTTCTTTCGCGCGGCCGCTGTTTTCCTGCTCTCTACCGGTGACCATGTTCAAGACCTGTTTTGTTGTCTCCGTCACCTTCTCATTGATCGATTCACTTTCAGGCTGGGACTTCAATGTGGGTGGCGTGGCAAGTGGTGACTCTGCAGACACCTGGGCGATGGGGTTGTTCGTCTCATCGCCGGCCACTCGATCAGTTTGCGATGCGGGTGCTTGGGGCGAAGCATTCTCCGGTGTCGTTGCCCCTTTCTGACCAAGCACCGCGCGACATCCTACTGTCCAGCAGATACTGGCTGCCAAGAGGCATAGACACAGTTGTTGGTGGCTGCGTTGTGCGTTGGTGTTTCTAAAATCAATCCGTTGATTTTTTCGCATCATACGTTCGTTTCCGTTCTCGTCACGGAGGGTAGAAATGGTTGCATGCGAGGTACGCTACCAACCACTGTTTGGATATATCGATTTAAAATGGCGCGTAGTTCGCCGTACAGCTCTGCTGGAACTTTTGTGGGCAGTTCTGCGTCTGAAGATTGCAATCTCTTGATTTCGTCGATCACTCTGCCACGCACAGAGATTGTTTGACGTTGTCTGCCGCGGCACTGATTGCAAACGATGCCACCGCTCGACAATGAAAACGCAATCCGGCTGGACCCCAAAACCCCGCTTCCACAGTCAGTGCAGCGGTCTGTGCCTGGGGAGTGACCAAGCATCCTTAGGATTTGCGCATCAAAATAGGTCAATGAAGAAGCGACTTCTCCAGTGCCATCAATTTGCTGCAAAGTTCGGATTGTCAGGTCGTACACGTTTGGATGGGGGTCATGGTCGTCCGTCAGCAGCCTTAACATCTCTGCGATGTAGTAGCCACCATAAACACGTTCAAGTGAGCGTTCACCGCCACGAAATCTCCTGTGAAGCTTTGCCTCGGTCAGCAGATCTAGCGAATCGGAACTCTTCCGTAGAACGACTACACGACAAACGGCTAGTAGGTCAAGCGCGCCTTCGAACGGACCCTTGGGGCGACGAGCCCCTTTTGCCATGGCTGAGACCCGCCCAAATTCACGCGTCAATAGCGTGACAATCAAGCTCGTCTCGCTGAATTCAATGGTTCGCAGCACAATTGCTGTGGATTGTTCAGCAGCCAATTGAAGACTCGCTTTCAATATTTGAAAAGCAGCCAAATCCGCTCAGCAGTGACTTGAAAGCGGCATGATCCGTGTTGGACCCTACCTTCCTGATGAATCTTTGCGAGTGAATCACAATTCGCCCAATTCACCCAGAGACGTTAAAAAATCGCTCATTTCTGCAGCCGCGTGGGCATCGCCCTGATTTCTGGCTTCTTCAATTCCATTCCGGAGAGTCGTTCGAGCCTCGTCGATGCGATCAAGATCAACCAATTGTTGTCCGGCCATGAAAAAGGCCGGGACGCAGGCTGGTTTTTCTCTCATCAATTCATCTAATTGCGTGAGGCTGCGTGCGTTCTCGCCCTCTGTTCGTAGTTCCATCGCAAGGCTGTATCGGAGGAACATATCTGTGGGATCGTCCTCGAGCATCGCTTCAATTTTTTCTCGCCGATTCATTTTGTATTTCCACAAATATTGTGTTTCACGAAAGTTTGACTCGGTTTCACGTTTTGGGCCATGGGTCTCGTGGTCTGGCTGATGAATTGTCCTCAGAAGTCCAGTGCTTGACGCGGTGACTATACCACTGCACATCTCAATGTTCGTGATCGCCTCTGTGAGGAGCGCCTCGCACGTAGATATTAGCTGGCCGGAATCTACTTGCTGATCGGATTTATTTTTGGAATCTGCCTAATCGTCAAAATTTCGTCAACAGGAACAATGAAACCTGCCGATTCTCACCCATGAGACAACCCGATTCCGCATTCACGGCGAGATGTACGCATGGACCGCGTCAATAAAAGTAGGAAACTACTTCCTGTCAGCCTAGTGGCTTTTGCCATGGTTACCCTTCTCTCTTTTTGTCGAGCGGATGCTCCCGGCTCCCAACCAGTGGTTGAGAACGGGGGTATTCAACAGCCCGCCGACGATGCGGGCATCCAGCAAGCGGTGGGAGTCTTTGCTCCTGAGCAGCATGCGATCCGGCAGGTGGTTGGAAAGCAAGTGCAACCGCGAAAGACTCGCCCAGGACTGCTTGAGGTTCTGGCGGGTTCAAAGCCCAAGGGGAATGCGAATCACCAGCATCAGAATATGCCTGAGAGCGACTCAAAAGGGTTGCTCGATGTGTTGTTCAATAAGGATTCTAAAACGGTTGCAAAGAAAAGTAGTTCCAGTAAGGGGACACCGAAATCGCGAACGACGGGAAAGACCGTTAGCCAGCCCACGAGTACGGGCTCGCGGGATTCAGGCTTCAGTCTCGTTAGTCCCTTGTTCTCGCTTGAACTTGGTACCAAGAAGAGTCCAGCGAAGGCGAATAACACCAGCAAGTCCTCCACCAGCAAGTCCCCGGGTACCAAGCCTACAGTTGCCAAGACGGCAGCCAGCTCAAAGTCGAGACCGGATAGCGTGAATTGGGACGGTATTCCATATCATTCAGCCTCCGCGGTACGTCAAGATACTGCACCTCAGCCAATACGAGATCCCTCCGTTACTGCAGCGGAAGATCGTGGGATCAGAATCATCCGAGGCGGTTCGCGTACCATCGCAAGCCAACCTGCTTCCACACGCAACTCATCGACTGCGGATTCAAATACATCCTCTGCGACGATGGCTGTGCCGCAACCACCTCGTGATATTGCAACTCTTCCAGCTTCTCGATATTTCTCGAATACTTCCAGCAGTCGACGTAGTAATCGGCGAACGTTGCAGCCTTTGTCGCAACAAAGTCACGGGCCTTCCTTGGGTGAAGAATCACTCCCTGAGAAAGTAGCCGCCGAACCAAGAGTGGTCGGTCGTGTTCCTTCCTCTGATGAGCTTGTGCCACGTGTCTCGCGGAAAGCTGTTCAGAAGAGTGTTGCGACGAATACGAGTTCAGACGCGGTGGCACCAGCTGACACGACCCGTCAGGTTGTTTCCAAGGACAAGACGAATGGTGCGTCACAAAATAAGCCCGAGACTCAGGATTCCAAGGCACTCCCATCTGATGTTGTCGAAGCCAAGCCCGTTGTCGAGCCGGAAAGCCCACGCGTCGTAAAACGCAAGTCTGAGCCAGTCACTCAGGTTCCCAGCCAAGACATAGCGATACTTGTACCAGCCCCAGCATCCACTGAGGCATCGAACCAGGGTAGCGAGTCGCAAACCGCGGTAGCTGCGATTGGTCCTCCGCTGGTCGCAACATCTTCTCGTACTGACGACGTCAGTACGAGCCAGTCTTCAGTTCCAGGTTTATCAGCAGTTCCAACGCTCGTTCGTCCCTCGGTTTCAAAGGCAACAACTGCCGTGCCAGAGGTGTCAGCATTGGCCGAAAAGGCACCGTTGGCAAATGTGCCTAAGATCACCACTTTTCCAACAATCAAGGCCAACATAGGTGCGGAGTCTGATAGCAGATTTCCTCAGCCCGTGCTTGCTCCGAATGTCGTTGCGACTCAGCCACCAGCGTACACGGTTCCCGTGTCACCGGCAGTGACAAAAAATATAGCTTCTGCACCTGTCCTCGGGCCACCTGCTGCGGCAGCATCGCATCGTGCTGGTCCGCCAGCCAATGCTTTTCACTCAACCGAAGTTGAATCACAGGAAGCTGGTTTAGCACTGCCAGATCGCCGAATTGCAACATCGGCTCCAATTGGATCGGGTATTGCTGCAAGTAACCGAACACCGCTCCGGACTAATGGATTGGATTCCAAGCCACATCCTGATCCGTACGCTTTGATAAATGACGCGAAGAACGGCAGCAGCCAATCGTCAACGCCATCGTTTGTTTTGAATACATCACCACTTCGGCAACCAGCCAGTGAGACAGCGAAGCCAGAGATGTTCAGCGGGAATCCAACTCGCATAGCCACCAACTTTAATTCATCCACTGGCGGTCAGAATGTGATGCGAAATCCGGGGCAAGCAAGTGGTTTGACCAATTCGTCCTCAGAGTTGCCCGGCATCCGAGTTGCAACTTTCGGTCCTAGCGAAGTTACGATTCGTCAGGTCAACGAATACGAAATTCGAGTGGAGAATCGTGGCGCGATCGATGCCCGAGGCGTAATTGTTCGGGCTTCTATTCCAGATTGGGCTGACATGAAGGGGCAGAACGTCACGGCCGGTAATGTGAATGCAGATTCCAAGGAGAACCTTGACAATCTAGTTTGGACCATTGACCGTTTGCCAGCAGGCACATCTGAGAAAATGTTCATACGTTTGATTGCCGCTCGCAGTGGCAGTTACGGCTTGGGTGTTGACTGGACCATGCAACCCCAGAAAAGTGTTGCCAAAGTACGCGTGCATGAGCCCAGGCTTGATCTGTCAATCGAAGGGCCGGACGAGGTCATTTATGGTATGTCGCAGACGTACAAAGTTCGTGTGTTGAATCCTGGTGATGGGACAGCACCAAATGTGGTCTTCACGCTGTCGCCCAATTCAGCCACTCCACAGACTCAACGGATTGGCGATATTCCGGCAGGGAAGGAAGCACAGTTCGATGTTGAGTTGACCGCTCAAGATCTTGGGGATTTGAAAATTCATGGCTTGGCATCCGGCGATCTTGAACTGAGTTCGGAGGCTTCCAAGACAATCCGGGTTGCTGCCGCCAAGCTTGAAGCAGTGTTGAGCGGCCCACAACTCAAATACCAGAACACTGAGGCGATGTACGGCTTGGAGTTGCAGAACAATGGATCTGCTGCAAGTGAAAATGTTGTTGCCACTCTTCGGTTGCCTGCGGGCGTCAAGTATCTGGGTGGAATGAAGGGTGTCGTTGCTCAGGGGAATGTTCTCAAGTGGCGTTTGGGGTCTCTCAAGCCGGGGACGGTGCAGAATTATCAATTCCGCTGCCAAATGATTTCAACTGGCGATCATGTATTCGCCTTTGATTGTGCTGGAACAGCAGCCGGTATGACGGACGTTTCAATCGCCACTCAAGTTGAGTCCATCGCGGACCTCGTGTTGACTGTTTCTGATCCACCTGCGCCAGCTCCGATCGGAAGTGATGTGACTTACGAAATGGTGATCAGGAATCGTGGCAGCAAGGAAGCGACAAATGTCCGGGCTGTGGCACAGTTTGGACATGGAATTGAGCCGAAACGCATCGAAGGGTATGCCGGCGAAGTGGTTCCGGGTCAGGTGATGTTCAACGCCATTCCACGAATCGGTGCCGGAGCCGAGGTGCGATTGCGTGTTATCGCTCAAGCCGAGAAAGCGGGGCATCATCGATTCAGAGCTGAGGTCCATTCGGGAGATACGATGTTGGTTGCGGAGGAAGCAACCCACTACATGAGTTCACAAAGTGAACGAGTAAGTCGTCGCAGCAGCGAAGCAGGATCTCGCTAAATCAGCGGGAGATTTGAAGCTTTCACTGAGCGTTCACTGAAGCAGTCGTTAAACAGTCGATTTGGCCTTGATGGGCTGAAGCGACTGTTTTTTGTTTGAGTTGATGTTTTGTCGAGTCTCCACATAAGGCGAATAAATAACAGCCTCCTGTTGCAATATAATGTGTTGGGGATGCTATTTGCGAGGAAGTCCGTTCGTGGGCTGCGAGTATCCGACTCTTCCGATCTGCCTTTTCCCGTTCCGCCCACTTCAATCTGCCCTTTCACGGAGCCAATGCCATGCCAGAATCCTCGCGTATTCAAACTCGCCGCTCATTTCTCGCGAGTGCCGTCGCAGCAACTTCCGCGACAACGACCACCGCTTATTTTTCTTGGTCTGAAAAAGTGTTTGCGAACCAGGCTAAGAATGATCGACCACGGATCGGAGGCATTGGACTTGGTGGCATGGGGAGTGGTGACTGCCGACAGCATGCTGGTTTTGGCGATATTGTTGCCATTGCTGATGTGGATCAGGAGCATGCGGAGCGCGCCAATGCAGATGCACGGATTGGGAAGGGGAAGGCCGACGTCTACACCGACTATCGCAGATTGCTTGATCGTAACGACATTGATGTCGTNAGCATCGCAACACCCGATCATTGGCATGTCAAAATTGCGATTGAGGCACTNTTGGCTGGTAAACATGTTTTCTGCCAAAAACCCCTCACGTTAACCTTGGAAGAGAATCAACTGGTACGGAACGCCTGTCGAAAACACCCCGATCAGGTGTTCTTCATTGGTACTCAGCAGCGAAGTGATCGTGGCCGTTTTTTGCGTGCCGTAAATATGGTGCAGAAAGGATTGCTCGGGAAAATTCGCAAGATAACCGTCGGTATCAACGGCGGCAGCGTGGGTGGTCCCTTTCAAAAAACAGATCCACCAGCCGGGTTGGACTGGGATGCATGGTTGGGACAGGCTCCTAGGGTGGATTACATCAAACAACGCTGCCATGGACAGTTTCGTTGGTGGTATGAGTACTCCGGTGGCAAGTTCACTGATTGGGGAGCCCATCATGTTGATATTGCGACGTGGGCGATCAGTGCTGACGCTGAGGCAATGGGGCCAACCACCATTGATGGTACTGACGCAAAGCATCCGGTTCCCTTCAAAGACGGATTTCCCACAGTAGATAATGCTTATAACAGTGCGACTGACTACGCTGTGGTTTGCAGGTTTCCAGATGGGATCGAGATGAATGTCACCAGCCGCGGAGAAAACGGCATCCTGTTTGAGGGAGACAAGGGGCGTTTGTTCGTGAACCGAGGGAAAATCACAGGCAAGCCCATCGAAGAGAAGTGGGATGCGAATGAATTTGATGATTCTGATTTGCAACGGCTTTATAAACAGAAGCCCGCAGAGGGACATAAGAATAACTTTTACCGATGCATCAGCGAGGGTGGATTACCTGTTTCGGATGTTTACACTCATGTTCAGGCAATGAATACTTGCCACTTGGCGGCGATTGCCGCGCGGCTTGGACGGAAAATCCGTTGGAACCCTGAAACCGAGCAAATCATCGGAGACGAGCAGGCAAAAGGCTTGTTCGCACGTAAAACTCGAAAGGGATACGAGATCCCGAAAGTGTGAACACTCTGTTCATGAACGCAAGCTGGCATAAGTGCCTGCTTTTGATCCCCAACCGGGGTGTCTGAGTCTGAAACAGGAAGGCGTTATCAGAGACGCCAGGTTCAGGGCTCGATAAATTCGAGCGGCTGTGTTTCTTTGACGTTGGCCACTCGAATTGCCAAGTCACCAGCCAGCAAGCGTCGGAAAGTCTTGCCGACTATATCGCCGCGCCATCCTTTTAATAACGCAGGAGTTGGATCACCCTTGCGGCGGTCAAGTTCATAACCCATGAGCTCGCGGACATCGTCAGCATTTCCCACGATGGGTGGAGCGAGTTTCTGCTGTCGGCTGATACAGGCGATCGAGGTGGAGAGGAACTGACTCAGCATGGGGGATACANCCCTTCGCGAGCCTCGAGGGCGTCGCGGCAAGTCTTCCTCGGGGACATCTAACGCTATCTGAATCGCAGCTCCAATATTGCCATAGTGGTCGTTGAGGCCGCGTCGTTCCATCCCGCGAATATTCTTGATTTTGTTTTGGTCCGTCGATCCACGCTTTGCCAATTCCACGATCAAGTCATCTCGAAGAACACGCCTTGGCAACCGATCAATGGTCTTTGCTCGATTCTCACGCCATAGCCAGAGTTGGCGTACCGTTTCAAGTTGTCGTGCATTGAGTCCTGATGAGCCACTGACCCGCCGCCAATTTTCACGTGTCTCGGCATCCATGACTTTTTGTTGAAAAGCAGCAGTCTCCTCCTCGAGCCATGACTCACGCTCAAGGTCCACAACCATGCCAGNCAGCTTGCCGTGCATTTCTGAAAGATCGACCACATCGTTCAATGCATAGGTGATCTGGTCTTTGCTCAGAGGTCGACGTCCCCAGTTTGTACGTGTTTCGCCCTTGGGCAGGGTTTTGTTGACCAATCGTTGAACCAAGTTACCCAAAGAGGCTGGGTATTCCATGCCCACAAAGCCGGCGGCCAATTGCGTGTCGAACAATCCGGCAATCGGCTTGCCCGTGAAACGGTAACAAAATCGACACTCTTCACGGGCTGCGTGAGCAATCACGATGCGACCCGGTTCGGTCAGCAGATTCCAGAAAGGGGTTGTATCTTCGACATATTCGGGATCAATGATTGCCAAACGCCCATCCGCAGCAACCTGAATCAAGCAGAGCTGTGGACGATAGGTGTCTTCTGAGACGAACTCAGTATCGAAGCCGATTTGTTTGCAGTCGGCAATCTCTGAACAAAATTGCTGCAGCTCTTCGGCAGTGTTTATGGAATCGTATTGCAACGTTAGGCTTGATGGCACAATGGAATTTCGGGACGTTTCGCCTTAGGAGAATAACCTCGATACTGACAGTCGCCTATCCGGATCAGGCGATTTATTCCTGTTTCAAACCGATGTTTTTGATATGACTTCGTCTTCAAATCCCCAAATTCACTTGTCAAACGGGGCCGATTTGCCCGGTGAAAAGAGCGTCTCGGAAGATATCGCTGACCTTCTTGTAAGTGTTCGGGACCGAGGTGAGTTGCTCGAAGTTAGGAAATCAGCGGTCAGGATCATTGATCTGAAGGAGCCTCGGCGAGGCCCCTTGGCCCCTGCTGATGTGAGTTTGTGGCAGTTTGCAGACGAACTCTGGCGAGATTCCAGTAGACAATCCGGAGGATTGTTATCGGCCGCTCTGGGTGAGCAGGACCAAGCCCGAGAAGTTGCCGCGAGCCTACCTGCAACTTTTGCCTTCGCCAAAGTCGGGCCCAGTAACTGTGGCTCAGAGGCGAGCCTCGGCATTTTATGGGATGAAATACGGCATGCAATTAGCGATTCAACCGAGCTGGTAGCGGTTGCCTATGCCGATTGGAAGTCAGCCAAATGCCCTGAACCGGATGCTATTTTCCAGTTGGCGAGCAAACACGGCTTCAAGCGTTGTTTGATCGATACCTACCAGAAAGATGGGCGGTCAACCGTCGATCATCTGGGCTACCCGAAGCTAAGTAAGCTCCATCAGCTTGCTCGCCAGCAAAATCTATGGTGGGCACTTGCAGGCTCAGTCCGTAGGTCAGTTGTCGATGAATTGCAGACGCTCGGTTGGATGCCTGATTGCTTCGGAGTCAGGGGGGATGTTTGCTCTGGTACACGGACTACTAGAATCGCACACGACTTGGTTCAGGCGTGGTGTCAACGTTTAGTTGCGTAATTGTTTAGTTGCGTAATTCAGTCACTTGAGGTGAGCGGGGTGACCAGTTGCGATGATCACTCGGCCCAGTCGAGACCGGTTAATTCCGTCAAACGTTCCTCAAAATTGCCGATCAATCCTCCGACAAGCATCCACTTGGATTTGCATCGTAGTTCGATTTCGCCATGAGGGTTGATTCGCAGAATGGAGTCACCCACGACGCCAGCATCATGCAGTTGTTTAAAGTCAATCTCGCCCTCATTAACTACATCGAGCAATGTTTTGCCTGTCAATTCAATGAATTGCNTTTTCATGTTTGATACCGGAAAAGAGAAAGGGACGTAGCGGTAATTGTATTTCGCGTTGGGGGATCGACGGCAACTAATGAGACTTACTGATTTAACAAGTGGGTTACTTGTTTCTCTAGGTTCTGGCCCGTGAAGTTCAAATCCTGAATAATACCTTGATGATCCAGTATTGCGACGAAGGGAAGCGACACCATTCCAAAGTCGTGGGCAATCTGATTCGATATTTCCTTGGTCGGCGATGATTCTGAACGAAGACTGATAAAGCCCAGTTGGCTCTTGTTAATGAACGGCTGAACATCGACGCCCTCTGGGTCAAGGTTTACACCCACAATAACAACTTGATCAGGGTGTTTTGCGCAGATCGCTTTCAGTTGGGGAATAATGTTCAAGGATGACGGAAACCCTTCTGCCCAAAATGGCATCAGTACAATTTTTCCACTGAAATCAGAGAGTCGTATCTTCTTGCCATCCGTCGTGGGCAGATCCCAGCTAAATTCTTTGCCGATCACATCTTTTCTTGTCTGGCGCGCCTCTTGGGCCAATCGGATCTCTTGGTTGATTGCGGAGGATGAGTCGGTGAATGCAGTCTCAAGTGACTCGTATGTGG
Organism: Rhodopirellula sp.; assembly: GCA_002689655.1. Taxonomy (GTDB): domain Bacteria; phylum Planctomycetota; class Planctomycetia; order Pirellulales; family Pirellulaceae; genus Rubripirellula. Next base: position 81,865 of record NZHC01000096.1, read on the forward strand.
CCTTCACGAGATCCTCGCGTTTTAAACCTTCGAATTCCAGAGCAGCGGCGGCAAGATACTGAGCGGTTTGTAAGTCAGGTGATTCTGCGATCAGAGTTTCGACGGACTTTGACCATTGTTCTACTGTGAACTGTGCCGCTGTTTCGGGGACGCCGCTGGTTAGTGCCTCGCGTTGTTTTTCGATTGTTTCGAAGGTGACACTGCCTGCCGCATTGGCTGCCATCTCGGCAATCGCGGGATCAGGCGAATCAGCGTAGAAATCGAGTATCATCTCTCGCACCAACTGCGCCTGATTATCGTAGCCGCCGNTTGCTAAATCTTCGCGAGCCATCCCCATGATCATTAAAGTTGGGACGTCGGGCTTCGCCTTGGCTGTTTTGATCTGTTGGAAATAGTTGATGATGGTTTGTGCTGCTTCTTTCTTTCCATTCTTGAGGTCTTCCAATGCAAAGCCAATCAGAATTAATCGACTGTCCGAGGCAAGGCCGGGATCCTCCGAGGTGAGATTTTCTTTCGCGACTTTTTCCAATTCGTTGGCAGCGTTAACATTACCCACAGATGCAAGATGGGACATCGCTTGAAGCTCACCTCGTCCACCTTCGGACTTTTCTTTTGGGGACGCGTCTTCATGGGTTGCCAATCGGCGCGATGCTTCAAGCTTCAAGTTGATGTACTCGAGCATTTTCGAGCGTGCTTGTTGGGGATCGGAAATGGGAGACTGCCCACTCATGAGCACCCGTAAGTTGTAATCAATATCAGATAATAATTTTCGGAGCTGCTTTGGTGAAAGTTCTGGTCTAACCACGGATTGCTGCTCCTGACTTGGTTTCTGCAAGCTTAGTCCGGTGTTAGGGGCATCTGTCTGATTGGCAATGGGAGCATCCGTTGCGGCTAGTGAATCTTGCAACGTTGAAGCTTGATCTGTGCTTGATGTATCTCTGGTGCCGATTTGCGATGTTGAGCCAGCCGGTTCTCTCTCGGCTTGCTCTGACTCCGTGATCTTGGTGCCAGCGTTTGTGGGTAGATTTGCTGACGGGAGCGGCTTCGAGTCACTGCAGCCGGTGAGTGAAACCGTGATAAGTGACAGCGAGAGGAGTGGCAGCGAAATCGAGAGTGTGAGTGAAAACTGTCGAGAAAAGCTACTTCCGGCTTGCCAAAATGGCGTCCGAGCACACATGGGGTAGGTCCTGATTGTGAGAATCTTCGCGTTCAGAGTGTGATGATATCGCCAAAACGTGATTCTGTCGGGATCAGGTCGTGGAATCTGAATCAGGTACAGGAGAAAAACATTGCTCTCCAATCACGAATTCTTCGACAATGTTCCCACCAATCAGGTGCTCTTGGATGATGCGTTCCAGCACCTCGGGTGTACATCGACCATACCAAACACCGTCGGGAACGATCATCACAATGGGCCCCGCTTTGCATACACCGCAGCATTGCAGGCCAAGACGTGCCGTACCGCCACTTTGTGATAGGCCTTCTTCCCTGAGTCGTTGTTTCAGATATTTCCACGACTGAGTCATCTGCTGGACGCTGGCGCAACCGGCCTCACGACGATCATTGCACATCAGAATCAAACGTCCTTTTTCCGCCAGTTTGCTCTTCTTCAGCTTCTGGCGGGCTTGCTTCAAACCTCGCTCTGCCACGTTATTTTCTTCTCTCTTGGGCTCGGGAAAACGAATCAGTTCATGAAAGTGGCCTTTTGCTAGCAGTCTAATCACAATTGGGGCCTGAATCGCTGATAGTCCTGAGTGAAATGAAAATCACTTGATTGTTAACGACGATGAACCTTGTCGCAGGTGTTGTCATTAAGCTCCAGCAGCGAAGCAATTACAGAGGTAGATTGGGGCGTTTCGCAGCGGTATTGCCTTGAGGGCGTGTATTTTCCGATATTTGAGCTGAACTTCCCACTTCCCAGCAGCAATGTCAGCGTATCCAGTGACCAAGATTGACCGGTACATTCTCGTGTTGTTCCTCCGGACAGCGCTGATCTGTTTTTGCTCGATCGCAGGGATTTTTGTCGTTTTTCATGCCTTTTCGCATATGGAGGATCTTTTGCGGCAGGGGCAGCAACAAGGCAGTTTGGTCTCCGTGTTCATCCGTTGTTATGGTCCTTACATGTTGCTGTTATTTGACATGACGGGTGCCATTATCACGCTGATGGCTTTTCTGTTTACGGTCGGATGGTTGCGACGTACCGGTGAGTTGACAGCAATCTTGTCGGCGGGAATCTCACACGGTCGAATCTTTCAGCCGATCATTTATTCCAGTTTGATCATCATTCTTGTTCAATTGGCAAATCGGGAATTGGTTCTACCTAACTATCGGGATTCACTGTCATTCAAGGCAAAGAAGGTCTTCGCGGATGATAGAGAGCCTGTTTCGCTCAAGAAAGATTACATGAACCAGGTGTATCTGGATGGTGAGGGGATCGATGTCAAAACTAACTTGATTCTCCATCCCAGTTTTCGCCTTGATGGTGATTACCCCGGTTTTGGTGAACTATTGGTCGCGGACACCGCGCAGTGGTTGGAAGCCGATGCGAAGCACGGCGCCGGGTACTTGCTGAATGATGTGGAATTTCCAGTGTCAATCGACGAACTGAGATCGGTAGGCTTAGAGGATCGTATGATCCTACTGACTCCGAAGGACTTTGCGTGGTTGGAAAAGGGACAGTGTTTTTTCACCACCACGGTGCACCCGGAATTATTAAGAACCAACAAAGATGCCAAGAGTCGAGCAAGCCTTGCTGATTTAATCAGTCGTATGCGTAATCCCGCCATCTTCAATCCACCAAGTTTAGAGGTGATGTTGCATGAGCGTATGGTGCGTGTTCCTCTCGACTTTGGATTGATCTTACTGGGACTACCAATTGTCATTAATCGGCATGGCCGTGCGCTGTTTTTTATGGTCGGAGCGGCGATGTTCACTGTGCTTGGGTTCTTTGTCGTCAAAACGATTGGGACCACGCTGGGTTCGAATGGGATTTGGCTCTCACCCTCGATGGCTGCATGGCTGCCGCTGATTGTTGTGGCTCCTATTGCGTATGTTCGTTTTCGCGAATCACACCTCGTATGAATCCCGCCGATATCACTGTGGTCATACCTGCTCTGAATGAACAGCAGGCCATCCGTCGTTCAGTGCAGTCTGCCGTTTCTGCCGGTGCTACTGAGGTGCTTGTGTCTGATGGGGAAAGCCGTGATCACACGGTAGAATGGGCGGCTGAAGCGGGAGCCTCATCGGTGGTGCGATCATTACCAGGACGTGGACGTCAAATGAATGCAGCGGCTCAGTTGGCGAGCGGGAAATTTATTTTGTTTCTGCATGCTGATAACGAATTGTCAAAGCAGGCTCTCGAGCAAATCTGTGTGCAGGAAGATGCCGCTTGGGGCGCCTTCCAGCAACAGATCGATTCACATCGGAAAATATATCGCTTGATTGAGTGGGGTAATGATTTGCGTGTCCGATGGAGGCAAGTTCCGTTTGGGGACCAGGGAATGTTTGTGCGACGTTCACTCTTTGAGGAACTGGGTGGTTTTGCTGAGATGCCTCTGATGGAAGATGTCGAGCTTTCGCATCGATTGCGTAAGATCGAAGCACCAGTGTTATTGGAGGGACCGGTACAAGTCAGTGCACGCAGGTGGGAGAAAAAAGGTGTGGTACGGCAAACGGTGACCAATTGGATGATTCAGCTTGCCTATTGCAGAGGCGTATCCGTCGAGCAACTGGCTCAGAAATACTACGGCAATTAACGGGCCCGCGGATGAGCTCGCTCATACACTTGGCGAAGGTTCGCAGTGCTGACATGCGTGTAGATTTGCGTGGTTGCTAAACTTTTGTGACCCAGTAACTCTTGCACACTTCGAATGTCGGCGCCTCGGTCCAGCAGATGAGTTGCGAAACTGTGTCGCAACGAGTGTGGGCTGATTCGGGAATCAAGCCCGGCAGTCGCAATGTGCTTTTCCAGCATTCTTCCCACGCTTCGAGTTGTGAGGATACGTCCAAAGCGATTTACAAATACCGGTGCTTGCCGCCCTAGTGACTCGGTTTGTGGGTGTCGTGTTCGCTGGCGACGATACCTTTTGATGGCCCTGATAGCGTAGGAGCCGAGCGGGCTGATACGTTCTTTTCTGCCCTTTCCGCGAACACGGACGACCTGTTCCAATTCATCCAAATCGCCATCGCGCAAACCCACCAGTTCACTGACACGTAAACCTGCTGAATACATCGTTTCCAGAATGGCTCGATCTCGAAGTCCAGCTGTCTCGTTTGCCGGCGGTGTGGATAAAAGTCGGCCAACCTCAGTCGTTGAGAGTACAAGCGGTAGTTTGCGCTGCTGACGTGGATTCCGAAGTGGTTTGGCCGGATTATCGGTTGCGATCCCCTGTCGTATCGCGAATCGATAAAAGCTCCGCAGAGAAGCTAGTTTTCTCGCGATCGTCGTTCGCGCATAACCCGCTTCTTGGAGCGCCGCTTGAAAAGCTCGTAAATCTTGAGGAGAGAGCGAATCAGGGCGCGGGATTTTCCCACGGGTCGTCTCAAGCCAGTCAATCAGACCGAACAGGTCTTCACGATACGCTTTGATGGTCAGGTCCGAGGCATTACGCTCGGTAGCAAGGTATCGGAGAAACTGAGCGATTCCACTGCGCATTGGTTAATGAAAGTCGTCCATGGACAAACTGTCAAACTCTTGACTTGCAAGCAAATCGTCGTCGTTAGGTACCGCGTCGCGAATCTTTCGACTCAGCATCGCAGCGTCGTACCAGCTGAAATCCAATTCGGGATCAGCTGCGAATCTCGCGAGCTGTCGGAGAGTTTCGTCTCGGTTTTCATCGTCAAAAAGGAAGATGAATTTTTCTTCCCCTTTGACCAACGCAAGTACGTTGACTTCTTTATCCATGTTGACAGCTGTCCCGAAGCGTTGAGCGGTATATCGCGCAGGTATTTCAACCTGCCAAGGCTCAATATCGGCTCAATGGCCACCTGAAGATGAGATCGCTTTCCTCTCTTCCACCCCGAGATTCAAGCATTTCTGTGATGTGCAGGTGACAACAGAAATGAATGAAATCATCGCTACGTTTTAAGTAACCCTGCCAGCTTGCCGGACGGGCATCATCTGAAGACTCAATGTAATTTGAGAGTCTTTCAGTAAAGTATGGGTCATCCCCGCGGTAGATTCGAGTGTGGTTCAGAATCGGTTCGTGACTGACAATCAGCTTGGGGTGAACGGGTGACGGCGGATCTGGAATCAAGTCCGTCGGGTTCGGCCAGTGCTCTGGTCGCAACGGGCCAAAGCTCTGCATGCCCGCGTGGTGACCGCTTGGCGCGGGCATGGGTAAGCCTTGGGGATGCAGTGGAGCGTTAGATGACAAATCTGGATGAGCAGGCAACGGTTCCAGTTCGCCCGATGCGAGAGCCGTCTCGTGCAAGTGGTTTCTGAGCCGGTTACCTCGCGTGTTGTCTTGCAAATTTGCCTGATGTGAGTTTTTAGGTGCCGGTGTTTGTGTGGCAAGCTGACTGCGAGCGAGATCGAATTGAGTATCTCGAACGATCCGTGATGGAATGTCACTTTCCTGTTGAGTACCCCACGGTAGGCCATAGCCATTGGGAATAGGGTGAAAACCCTCATTGGCGGCGTACCAGTGCACCGTCATCGCCATTCTCGGCGGATAATAGGCATCAAAATCAGTGACTGAACCCACGACTAATGCCTCAACACCCATGAAATCCGCTAATTTCTGGAAGTCTTCACCGCTTTCGGGCTCACCATGCTGTTGGCTGTAAATGATCCATTGGGTTTTTGTGACACCGACAGGCAATACCTCAAAACCCGGGATTGCTTGCAAAGCACCGTAGTATTTTTCCGCCACTAAGTCGGTATCAACCGTTGGGTTCTTGCTCTGATTGTAGAACGGCAGAACAGCGACGCGTTGGACTTGCGGAAACGGATTGTGAATCTGTTCCCTTTGGTAAGTCACCGGGTACAGAGAACATCCGAAGCTGCTTAGCAAGAAGAGCAGAAGGAAAGGGGTCGAACCCAGAAGATTGAGTTTCACGGAATTGCCGGCGCACGTGTAGACGCGTGAATCCTCCACCCCAGTTGAAGTCATCGACCACACTGGCCGTAACCTTTAACTGATCGGAAAAATTTTCCAGGCACATGTTACACAGACAGCGGTTTCGGCCATGCATTCCAAGATGATTAGCCGCGTCAGCCAAAAACTGGTGCTGCCTGCCTCTCGCTATTTCTGATGTTTAGCCCAGTGACCAACCGTTTCTCGGTTCTCGTTTGAGTAGTGGCTGTGCTTCGGGGCAGCCAGTGCATTCCATTGCATCTTTATCCCAAATGACTTTTTTACCCAGCCGATATGCCACATTACCCAAGTGATTGGCTTCGGTGAGTGGTCCTGCATAGCTGAATGGGCTGCCTGTCACGGCGTTACCTCGACATGCATCAAGCCATTGCTGATGGTGACTGGCGGGAGCCGGTAAAAATGGTTCAGGCGGGGTGAAACCTTTGAAGTCATTTTCGGGGAGAAGCAGATGCTTGCGGTAGTCGGAGAGCAGCATCCCTTTTGAACCGATGAACAAGACCCCACTTCCCCACTGAGGGATGTCACCTTGCTCCCAGATTTCTGGTTTGTGGGTTCCTTGATGCCAAGTCATGGTTACGGGGGGGAGTCTACCCACATTGGGGATGTCTCTTGCGTCGTACTCATAGACAGCGGTCATTGAAGCTGGAGCGATTTCCGGATGTGCTGGCGGACCACTTGCCTCCACAGTTCTCGGGGCATCAAGACGCAGAGCCCAGAACGGCAGGTCATTCCAGTGGCTACCCAAGTCAGACATGGTTCCATTGCCAAAGTCCCACCAGCGATACCATTTTGGTCCGGGAAAATAGGCTTGGTGAAATGGACGATAGGGTGCTGGTCCCAGCCATAAATCCCAATTGAGGTAAGCGGGAGGCTTGATCGTTTCTTTGGGCCTGCTGGAAGCGTTGGAGATGTCTCGATTCTTTTTTGCTGCTTCCGGACTTTGAAGTCCCCACGCTCTCGACACCCATACGTGGACTTCACTGACATCGCCGATGGCACCGCTTTGAATGAGTTCTACAACGCGGTGATAGTTCTTTGAAGCATGAATTTGGGTTCCCATTTGGGTGGCCACACCCGCTTTCTCTGCAGCCTCCGTGAGGCGACGAGTCTCATCAATGTTGTAGGCGAGTGGTTTTTCGCAGTAAACATGTTTTCCGAGCTGCAGTGCTGGCATGGCGGCATACGCATGCGTGTGCTCAGGCGTGCTCACGACGACAGCATCCACATCGTTGCCGATGTCATCATATAGTTTTCGAAAGTCCTGAAAATGTTTTGCCTTTGGGAATTTATTTCCAGCACTGCTCAAGAATCTGCTGTCAACGTCACAAAGGCCCACAACATCGACGCCCTCGGTCTTGGCGATCGTTTGCAGGTTACTGCCTCCACGGCCACCTACACCGATGAACGCAATTTTCATGCGATCATTAGGACTCGCATGTGATACTTTAGGCAGGGCAGCCACTGCGGAGATGGCGGCAGCCTGAGCGAGGACATCGCGACGAGTGGTTCGATGATTTGCTAGTGGCATTACACGCTCGTTTTGGTGGGCAATGAATTGGCTGAAAGCACTTGGCATTCAACGCGGAGGACTTTCTGAGTCTAGCGGATCTGAATGCTGAGGATGTGTGATGGCACAAAAAAAGGGAGTTCCCGGTGGTGACCGGAAACTCCCTCCTGAGTGATTCTCGCATGACGCAGCGGGCTAGGCTGCAGCAAGGCGAGCAGCGACTGCGTCCCAGTCGACAACATTCCAGAAGGCTGAGACGTAATCTGGACGCCGATTCTGGTAGTTCAGGTAGTAGGCGTGCTCCCAAACGTCCAACCCGAGCAGCGGAGTTCCGCCAATTCCCGCGATCTCAGTTCCCATGAGCGGACTATCCTGATTTGCGGTGCTGCCGACTTTCAGTGTTCCACCATCAACGTACAGCCACGCCCATCCGCTTCCGAAGCGAGTTGCCGCGGCAGTGGAAAACTGTTCTTTCATCGAGTCGAGTGAACCAAAAGTACTGTCGATTGCAGCAGCGAGCTCGCCATCTGGGGAACCACCTTTTCCAGGAGCCATGATGCTCCAAAACAGCGAGTGATTCGCGTGGCCACCGCCATTGTTGCGGACGGCACCAAGCTTATCTGCGGGGACGCTTGCCATATTGGAAATCAGATCTTCGATGGACTTGCCATCGAGATCTGTGCCAGCGATTGCGTCATTCACCTTGTTGATGTACGCCTGATGATGCTTGGAGTGATGGATTTCCATCGTTCGCGCATCTATATGCGGCTCAAGGGCATCGTAGGCATACGCCAAGGAAGGTAGTGTGAAGGCCATAACGTTAGACAACTCCGTATGCGGGGCGGATTGAAAATCTTTCACAGAACGATAGCGGGCCGGCTACCGATCGCAAGAGGTGAATCCCCTGTGTTGCCTGAAATCTCACCCATCAGTTAGCCTCTTTGACTCGTCCAAAGCCGCTTTTTGGAGTCTATTAAGGCCGCTTTTTGGCGATCTTGACTGTAGTGTCGCTGTTGCTCGCGAAACCTGCAGCGTTTGTTTCCGTCATGAGAGTGATGCAGCATTGCCGAAAAGATGCAACCGATACTCTCCAGAACGCGACCTCACACCGGGTTAGCAGCGAACCTTGTTTACCCACTGAAGCGAAATTTTGGACATCGCCAGTTGGGGGGATTCCGTTCTAATCGCTTCGAATGGTTGCTAGTGCGACCCGTCGTACCTACGATGAGGTGTGTCGGGGTGCCAACTCTCGCTGCTTAGAAAGTGTGATTCTCCTGCAGCGGATAGATTTGGCTCTTGCGGAATCGTTGTCATTCGGCTGATTTTCTCGCAGCCATTCAGGTCCAATATTGGAAATTTTGGTGTGAGTCTTTCCGGTTTCGATCGCGAGCTTTTGCAGTGTTGCCTCGATCGGGCACCTCGAGCTTGGCAGAATTTTGTGGACCGATTTCTTGGATTGGTCATCCATGTTGCTAATCATGTGGCAGAGTCCCGCGGGATCATGCTAGATCAGGCCACTCGCGATGACCTCGTTGCTGAGGTTTTTCTTGTCTTGATTGCTGATGATTTTTCTGTTCTGCGAAGATTCCGTCGTAACTGTTCTTTGGCTACCTATCTGACTGTGATATCGCGTCGCGTCATCATTCGCAGGCTGAATAAGGGAAGGCATGATGTTGCGGTTGCCAGTCCGCCTGAACCACCTGTTGTTGACGATCAATCGCCCAAGCGTATTGAAAATGCTGAGCAAGTTCAGATGCTGTTGTCTCAGCTTGATGAACGTGAGGCTGCGATCGTTCGCATGTATCATTTGGAAGGAAAGTCTTACAATGAGATCAGTAAAACAACTGGTCTTGCCGTAAACAGTATTGGGCCGGTGCTCACCAAAGCACGGGAAAAGATGCGTGGCAATGGGCATGAAAGCTAGGATTTCACATTTCATGTCACCCAGTTGCCTCGCTGTTTACGCTTAGTCTCCAGTCAGCATCAATGACGCAGACCGAGCATGAGTTTATTGTCGGAAGCACTGGTGATACGCACAGGTAGAAGGTCACCCACGTTGAGCAAATGGGAGCCTGCTTCTGCATGCGCTGGCACCAACAATTCACCCGGAGCATAGCGACAGGTGGTGCCACGTAGCAGTCGGTCAGTTGGTGATCCTGCCATGTTCTTATTGGGATCGCCAAGGTGGATGTCACCTCTGTTCATCTCTACCAGATCCTTGGAAGATTCTACGAGAAGCTCAAGATCGGATCCTATTAGCTGTTGGTAGTACCTAGCTCTGAGTTTGGTTTCCAGTTCCGTCAAACGTTTGACACGCTGGCTCCGGACTTGCTTGGCAATCTGGTCCGGCATGTCTGCAGCTGGAGTGCCTCGTCGAGGGCTGAATGGAAATGCATGGATTTTTGAGAACCCAGCTTTTTCGCATGTTTTCAGGGTCTGCTCAAATTCTTCTTCGGTTTCACCGGGGAAACCGGCGATCACGTCGGTTGTGATGGCCGGCTTATCCAGCGATTCTTTCAGTAGTTCGCAGCGATCCAAGAACATACGAGTTCCCCAACGTCTTCTCATGCGTCTAAGCACAGAATCGCTGCCACTTTGCAGACAGAGGTGAAGGTGAGGCACAATCCGGTTGGTGTGATCCCGCATCACCGAGATCAATTCGCGCGTGACCTCGGTAGCTTCAATGCTGCTGAGTCTGATTCGAAAGTCCCCAGGCAACTCACATAGATCCCGCAGTAAATGTGCTAAGCGGATCCATTCCTCTTTCGGCTTGTTACGATTCCAATCCACCCCGTAGTGCCCAAGGTGAATTCCGGTCAGCACAACTTCACGGTGTCCGGCTTCCGTCAGACGACTCACTTCATCGACAATGTGTTGATGGGGGCGGCTTGTCAGCTTGGGGCGGACATGGGGAATGATGCAGTAGCTGCAACGAAGCAAACAGCCATCCTGAACCTTGACGTAGGCGCGGTGACGACCAGAGAATCCATCCAGACCGGTGGGTACGTCAATCACTCCAAAGCGTGACATCAGATCAGGCAATTCGCGTTTGTCAGTCACGACTTCGGCAACGCCGGGCAGTTCTGCAACTTCCTGTGGTGCCCGTGTTGCGTAGCAACCCATGACGACAATTTTGGCGTCTGGGTTCTGACGGTTAAGTCTACGAACTACTTGTCGACTCTTGGAGTCACCCTCAGATGTGACTGTGCAGGTGTTGACAATGCAAACGTCTGCTTTTTCCGTGCTTTCGCACTCAGTGTAGCCGACTCTTTGAAGCCCTTGCCGAACTAATTCCGTTTCATACTGATTGACTTTGCAACCCAAAGTCGCGACGCGAAGTTTTGCGTTCATGCGGCCGAAATTACTCGTGGACGGGCTCGATGGTGGCCGACATGCTGCCTTTGCACCTCGCAATCAGGTCATCTTTACCAAAAGCGTGTATCTGTTCTCTTTTGAGTTCGGCGTGTTCAAGAGTGGTGGTCAAACAGATCGCGCGGCCGCCAGAATCGACTTCCTTTGCAATCTGAAAACCCGTTTCGATTGGATGCCTGAAGACCTGCTTCATCATCAGAACGACGTAGTCGTAGCTGTGATCAGAATCATCCCACAAAATGACGTGGAAGCGAGGTTGCTTCTTGGGGCGTTTTTTTTGTTGTTTTTCGGTGCCGATTAGAGGATCGGCCACCGCTGTTTGCTGATCAGCCATCGCAGATCATGCTCCTTTCGTTTCAAACCGACAGATCGCTGGGAAAAGACCGGTGATTCTCCCCCACAGCCAAGCGCGTATATTGTAGCGCGAACCGCTGCCCATCGGCAGTCCCGAATTGAATAAAACGTCAAGGCTTTAATGTAATGACCGCTTCCAAAGATTTACTGGGTCAACTTGCAGAATCCGCTCCTAGGCACCTCGCCGAGTTGGTCGAATGGCTCCGAATACCCAGTGTCAGCAGTGATAGTACGCGTATTCATGAGGTAAAACAGGCCGCCAGCTGGGTGGCCGAGAAGCTGGAGCGTGCTGGGCTCGACGTTGAAATTATGCCCACTGAGGGGCACCCGATGGTTTATGCAGAGTCGCCAAAAATTGACGGTGCTCCGGTTGTTCTGGTTTATGGACACTACGACGTGCAACCTGTTGAACCATTGGATGAGTGGGTCAATGGACCATTTGAGCCGACCATCCGAGATGGGAATTTGTACGCCCGGGGTGCCACCGACGATAAGGGGCAGGTGCTGACGCATGTCCAAAGTGTGTGTGATTGGCTCGCCAGTGGGCAGCCGCTTCCTTTGCAGGTTAAGTTCTTGATTGAAGGTGAAGAAGAGGTCGGCAGCGAGAATTTGGAGCGAATGCTGCCTGAATTAAGGGAAAAGCTGGCTTGTGATTGCGTGGTGATTAGCGACAGCGGACAGTATTCTGACGGGCAACCAGCGATCACATACGGATTGAGAGGGATTGCCACTTACGAGCTAACGGTGAACGGACCGAGCCAAGATCTCCATAGTGGATCGTTTGGGGGAGCTGTGGTGAATCCGGCGATCGCGCTCTGTCAGTTGCTGGGGAGCATGATTGATGGACAGGGGCGAGTGCAAATCCCCGGCTATTACGACAATGTACGGGACTTGAGTCAGGAGGAGCGAGATCAGTGGGCCGGGCTGCCACAGAACGATTCTGAATTTGCATCCGCGATTGGTGTCGACAAGCTGTCAGGGGAGCAAGGCTACACCACTGATGAACGGCGTTGGGCGCGACCTACCTTCGACGTGAATGGTCTCACCTCCGGCCACCAAGGCGAAGGGGTCAAAACAATCATTCCTGCTACAGCCAAGGCTAAATTCAGCTTTCGACTGGTGCCAGATCAGGATCCAAGCGAAGTGACTGCTGCCGTTGAACAGCACCTCGATGATCATTGTCCTGTGGGCGTTAAATGGAATTTGGAAGCTGATCATGGAGCTCCTGGAATGCTGGCAGCAACCGACAGTCGTTTTGTTCACGCAGCGAATGCCGCCATCGAGTCAGCTTTTGGCGTTTTGCCTGTGCTAATTCGCGAAGGAGGCTCCATTCCTATTGTCACCCGCTTCCAAGAAGTGCTCGGATGTGATTGTCTGTTACTCGGATGGGGTTTGTCTGATGACAACGCCCATAGTCCTAACGAGAAGTTCCGGGTAGAAGACTACCATCGAGGCATTCGTGCCTCAGCCATGCTGTGGGACGAAATCGGTAAACTCAACTAACTCACCAAGTGATCTATGCTCGATCGAAAATTTATCATTCAAAATGCGGATCAGGTCCGCGAGAACTGTCAACGGCGTGGTGTCTCTTGCGACATCGACCAGATTGTTGCCTTGGAAAGTGAGCGTTTGGAAAAACTGAAGCTTGCGGAAGAACTCAACCGCCAAGCCAACGAAACCAGCAAGCAAATTCCCAAGGCAGAGAATGCTGAACAACGCAACGAGTTGATTGAAAAAGGACGGGAACTGAGGCTTCAGAAGGAAAGTGTGCAACGTGAACGTGATCAGCTCGACGACACAATCATTGATTTGCAGTCTGCAATCCCGAATATGACGCATCCCGATGTGCCCACGGGGGGGGAGGATGACGCGAAGGAAATTTCTTTCGGAAAAACACCGAAGCCAGATTTCGACTTTGATACGCTTGATCATGTCGAACTGGGTGCAAAACATGATCTGTTCGATTTTGAGGCAGGTGCGAGAGTTGCAGGAGCAGGGTTTTACTACTTGAAAAATGCTGCTGTTCGAATTGATTTGGCGTTGCAGAACTACGCGATCAGCTTTTTGGCAGATAAAGGGTTTACCCCCATTACAACGCCTGATCTGGCACTGACTTCGATTCTTAAAGGGATCGGTTTTACTCCGCGCGGACCAGAAACCCAAATCTACAGCGTCGAAAATTCGGAACTGAATTTGGTCGGTACAGCCGAGATCACGCTAGGTGGGATGCTGGCTGGACAGACACTCGACGCGGACCAGTTACCGGTCCTGCTTTGTGGTTTGAGTCATTGTTTCCGAACTGAGGCTGGAGCAGCTGGTCGAGCCACAAAAGGGTTGTATCGTGTTCATCAGTTTACGAAAGTCGAAATGTTTGCATTCACTTCATCGGAGTCCAGTGACCAGGTGCACTTGAAAATGCGCGACTATGAGTGCGAGATTTTTGATTCTTTGGAAGTTCCTTATCGCGTGATCGATACTGCTACTGGTGATCTTGGTGGGCCGGCATACCGCAAGTTTGATCTCGAAGCTTGGATGCCCGGGCGTGGTGACGGAGGTGCTTGGGGTGAAGTGACGAGTACAAGCAATTGCACGGACTACCAAGCGCGACGGTTAGGCGTAAGGTCCAAGAAAACGGGGCAGAAAGGAACTGAATTCGTGCATACGCTGAACGGAACCGCTGTCGCGACCGGGAGAGCCATGATCGCAATCTTGGAAAATCATCAGCTCCCGGACGGTCGTATCAACGTTCCCAAAGTGCTTCAACCGTGGGTGGGATGCGAGGTGCTTACACCCAGTGTTTGAACAGGCGTTGCTGGAGCAAGAGACGGAGCGGTCGCAAACTAGCAGTTCTGAACACAGGCAATGAAAGATGCAGTGTGGACAGTTTTCTGCAGAGCCACTACGTCATGATCCCGGATTTGATTGCCCTGACCGCTGCGTCTGTTCGGTCCGCTGCATTGATTTTGCGGAGTACATGCTGGACATGCTCTTTGACCGTTTCAATACTGATCAATAGTGACTTTGCAATTTCCTTGTTGCTGAGCCCAAGTGCAATGTGGCGTAACACCTGCGCCTCTCTTGCTGTTAATGGGAAATCGGCTGGTAGCATCCCGACATCCACAGTCTCCTGCATCGTTTGCTGAATGAGGTACATGATGCTTTCTGAATCAGCAGAATTACCCGTCGCGATATTCTTCAGAGTATCTAGTAGTGTTGTCGAGGAAATCGTCTTCAATAAATAATCGGCAGCACCCAAAGCCGCCGCTCTGGCGATGTACGTCGGATTCTCATACGCGCTGAAGACGACCACTGAAACTTCTGGATGTGATCTGCGAATCTGCTCAAGCAATCTCAGGCCACTGCCGTCAGAAAGTTGAATGTCTGTTAAGACAAGGTCAACTGGGTGCGTTTCGAGACATTCTACAGCTTCAGAAGAATTCGCTACCGAAGCAACAACGTGAAATGGGGCAGTGTCAAGAAGTAAGCGTAAACCTACGCGTGAGACCTCATGGTCATCCACAATCAGTACATTCCAAACCACGTTTTGATGCCCCTGTGATCGTAAAGAGTTTTTGCATTTTTTTGAAAAACGCGTATTAAGTAAAACGCGGGATACGTTCAACAATCCACTAAACGACCGCAAGTTACTGAATCACCATTGGACGCATCCCTTAATCTGTAACTCCCCATGAAATTGAGGGTACAAAGTCGCGTGGCGGAGTGCTGGACCAACTGAAGCATTGGTTCGCAGGCTTGGTGGGGCCCACTACAGCGAAAGAGGTATTCCATTCTTGGACCCTCCTGTGGGCTGAGTTCAAGGCTCTCACACTAGCCTGACTGACCCCTGTTATCCCTACCGCGAAAATTTTGCCAAAAACTGGCAGCTTCAGCAAGTGAACTCGAGTGTCTAAACCCTTTGCAGAGAGACAGCTAGGGGCTCTTTTGGGGGGAGTGGCTGTCATTGGTTTAGGGGGAAGTGTTCGTGAGCCGGCGGTCAATATGAGGGATTTTTTGACCATTCTGATTTCGTGACCTAAACATTCCTAGGCGAAGTCTTTATCCGTTTCATTTTGTATCGGATGAAAGTTCGCGCGGTCTGCTGAATCTCACTGACAGTCATCCGCTCCTATTTGCCCATTCTTGAACTATCCTGCCATGCCTGATTCTGCTTCGATTTTATTAGTTGATGATGATCAACACTTGGTTGAGTCCATGGCTCAGTGGTTGCGGGAGATGTCTCACGAGGTGAGAACAGCTTCCACCCTTGGTCAAGCGAAGACGGCATTACAAAAGCAATCGTTTGATCTGGTAATCACGGATCTACGATTGGAAGCTGAAGACGGTTTTGAACTGATTTCATACACAAGCGAGAATTTTCCTGACTCCTCGGTGTTGGTTGTCACGGGATATGCTACCCCTGAGACCGCGGTACAAGCGGTTAGGGCTGGCGCATTTGACCTCCTAACAAAGCCGCTGATAGATGACGAGCTGACCCTCGCCATCCAACGTGCTGTGGCTCAAAGTGAAATCTCGAAAGAAAATGCATTGCTTCGAGAGCAGCTTGATCGTCGCAGTGGATTGGAAAATGTTCTCAGTCATGATTATCGCATGTTGAAAATCTTCGATGTCATTGACAGTGTCGCTGATGCCAAGGCTTCAGTACTGATCACGGGAGAAAATGGTACTGGTAAAAGCATGATAGCTAGAGCGATCCATGCCCGGAGCGCACGACGGTCCGGACCGTTTGTTGAGGTCGCCTGCGGGGCTCTTCCTGACACTCTGCTGGAAAGCGAATTGTTTGGGCACGTTTCCGGGGCTTTCACAGGTGCCAATCAAGACAAAGCGGGTAAGTTCAAACTCGCGGACGGTGGAACTCTCTTTCTCGATGAAATCGCTACCGCCACACCTGCCATGCAGGTCAAATTACTACGTGTTCTGCAGGAATTTCGATTTGAGCCATTGGGTGGTACTGTCACGGACTCCGTTGATACGAGGGTGATCCTTGCCACTAACAAAGATTTGGAAAAGTCTGTTGTAGACGGGGATTTTCGTCAGGACCTGTTTTATCGAATCAATGTGGTCAATATCGTATTACCCGCACTTCGTGAGCGGGTAGGCGACATTCCATTGCTGGTCGAGCATTTCCTTCATGAGGCATCCGAAACCTGCGGTCGACAAATCGATGGATTTGATTCAACTGCGATGTCAGCGTTGCAAAGTTATTCTTGGCCAGGCAATGTGCGGCAATTAGAAAACGTCGTTGAGCGAGCGGTCCTGTTATCACGTGATGCGGGTTTGACGATGGATGATTTACCGCCTGAGATAAGCGGACGCAGTGTCTCCGATCTGGGCGGGATTGTTGCGAATGCTATTCCTGTCCAAACGCTTCCTGATGAGATAAATGGAAAGACGCTTCGCGAAGCTCTGGAAGGTCCGGAACGCGAAATTATTTTGCAAGCTCTGCGACTTCACAATTGGAATCGTGCCGCAACAGCTGATGCTTTGGATATCAATCGTACAACCCTCTACAAAAAAATGAAACGACTTGGCTTAGACGATCCGCGTTTGCAATTTGCCTGATGAGTATCAGGCCCATTTCGTAGTCTTCGTGTCTGGCGTGGAATGTGAAATCGCACTGCCAGATCGAGTTTGGGGACGACCAAGATGATGGCTTAAGACCAGCGATTGCGCATCCAAACCAGATGATCTCTCGTTAATCGCAAACCTGTGTTCGTGTTCTCTTACGCGCAATGTATTGTTCTGCGTCACGGCTATCCCTCTTTGCTAGAGATGTTTTTGGACCGGGCGGTCAATTTAACTAATCCTCAAGGTCAGGCTGACCGATAAAACCAGACGTGTCTGATTGTTTAAACAGCATGCGACTGGGAAGTAGGACGAGTGTCTGATTCTGCCAATTCTCTCTACTCCACTCAAAAGCCTGAGTCAGCCTTTGTGCGCTGGGTGAATCAGTGGGGATCCGCGGTGGTTGATGGAATTACCACTATTGGTGACATGACGTTATTCAGTTGGCAGATGCTGAAATGGCTATTCACCCGTTTGCCATGCCGTGGCACGGTGTTGGTGAATTTCTATCAGGTCGGCGCGTTGAGTTTGCCCGTAGTGGCACTGACAGGGACTTTCATCGGGATGGTTCTGGCAGTGCAAAGTTACGCGCAGTTTCACGCCATCGGTTTGGATAGTCGTTTGGGAGCGGTGATCAATAGCACACTTGTTAAAGAATTGGGGCCGGTTTTGGCCGCCACAATGTTGGCTGGACGTGTGGGTGGCGCGATGGCTGCCGTGTTGGGAACGATGAGAGTCACAGAGCAGATTGATGCTTTGACTGCGATGGGGGCGGACCCCATTCACTACCTCGTGGTTCCGCGTTTCCTTGCCTGTATTCTGTTAATTCCCTCGCTCACGATCATGGCTGATTTCATGGGCATCGTTGGTGGTTACTTCTATAGCGTGATCATTTTGGGTATTGATCACGCAGCCTATTTGAATCACTCGCGGGATGGTGTGACTGGATTTGATTTGTTCAGCGGCATTTTTAAGAGTGTTTTCTTTGGTTCAACAATCGCAATTGTGAGTTGCTATCGAGGCTTTAATTGTGAGCCAGGCGCTGAAGGAGTTGGTAAGGCGGCAACAACTGCATTTGTCTATTCGTTCGTCCTCATTCTTGCCGTGGATCTGTTTTTGACGATTGTCATGAATTCGATCTATTACACCATTTACCCCAACGGATCCTCCTTCCTATGAATGATGTATCCGCATCAGATGATGGAGACGAAATTTCTGAGGTTGGCCATTCAGAAGAGGGAGCTGTGGAAACACAGAACTCCATCGATGAAAAACCTTTGATTGAGGCGAGGGATGTATCTGTCGTTTTTGCTGATCAAGTTATTTTGCAGGATATTGAATTGCAGATAACGCGTGGTCAAACGTTAGCAATCATTGGGGAGAGTGGTTGCGGCAAGACTGTCTTCATGAAAACTTTAGTGGGGTTGGTGCAGCCTACGTGGGGCGAGATTTTTTTCGATGGTGAAGGACTTCACCATATGGGATATTCAGAACTGACACAGACACGTCGAAGGTTTGGTTTTGTATTCCAGAATGCTGCACTATTCGACAGTATGTCCGTGTTTGAAAACGTTGCCTTTCCGCTTCGTCAAAGTGAAGTCGTTTCTGAGGCTGTGGTTGATGAGAGAGTGATGCAGCACCTGGCCGAGGTAGGGTTGCCGAGAAATGTCGCGTATAAGCGGCCCGCCGAGTTATCGGGCGGTATGCGAAAACGTGTCGGATTGGCACGTGCATTGATTTTGAAGCCGGAGGTGGTTGTTTACGATGAACCGACGACCGGTTTGGATCCAATCATGAGTGATGTGATAAATGAATTGATACTTGATACCCGACGGCGGTATCCGGTTACTAGTGTTGTGGTGACGCATGATATGCACACAGCTAGAAAAGTCGCGGATCGTGTGCTGATGTTTTATCCCCGTGCGCGACTTAACAAGAATGAATCACAGATCCTGTTTGATGGACCACCAAGCTCTTTGGAGCATGCAGAGGATCGGCGTGTTCGCCAGTTTGTTCGTGGAGAAGCTGGCGAGCGATTGACGGAATTAGCACACGGATTGTCTGGTTAGTTTGTCTGGTTGTTAAGCCTGATGAGAATTAAACATGGATGAAAATAGACTGCGATTTGGTGTAGGAGTGTTGGTGATTTCGGCAATTGGAATCGGCATCATTCTGACATTCCTGTTTGGGGCCTTTCCCAGCGTGCTGCAGCGTGACTATTCAATGACGGTCGTCTTTGACTCAGCAGAGGGAATTGGTGCTAACACCCCCGTCGTCCGTGATGGTGTGCGAATCGGTCGTGTCTCCAGTATCAACCTGCGAGATCAGGGGGGCGTTCTTGTCACGCTCGCGATGGATGCTACCAAACAGGTTTCTCACTCCTATATCCCTCGGATTGGTACCGGAAACTTTGTTACCGGGGATGCGCAGCTTGAATTTGTGCTTGGAAAACCAGCCAAACTTAGGTCCATCTGGGATGCTAGCGGGAACGCTGACGACTATCCTGAAATACTCAACCAGCCATACACCGATGGTGAGTATGTCTCGTATGGGGAGAACTCGGAAAGCCTGTTTGAAATGCAGTCTGATCTTCAGCAGACGTTTGAGGCGATCCGAAACGCAGGTTCATCCATTGCCGTTGCTGCAGAGAGTATCAACCAGCTTGCCTCTGGCGTTGAGAAGGTTGTGGGGGGCAGTGATTCAAAAATTGAGCAGGTTGCTGATGAAGCCGTACAAGCACTGCGCGAATTCAATGCAGCGATGACAGATATCCGTAAAATCGTCAACAATCCTGTCATTCGTGATAATCTTGAGGAGTCTGTCGTCCAGTTACCCGAAGTGCTTAAGAAAGCCGGGGAAACGCTTGAATCCACTAAACGAACCTTCGATAGTTTTCAACGAGTTGGTGAGCAGTTCGAGAAGGTCGGCGAAGCCGCCGTCGATACCGTTCAGAGTGCTCAGAGAACGGTGCAGAATGTCGAGCAGTTCACTGAGCCTCTGGCGACGCATGGCGATCAGTTGGTGGATCAGGTGTTGGCGACAATGACGCGTTTGAACAGCACCTTGGCTGAAGTGGATGAGTTTGGGAAAGCTCTCAACAACAAAGATGGCTCCGTGCGTCTGCTACTTGACGATCAGGAAATGTACTGGAAGATTCGCAGAACGGTTGAGAACATTGAAAGCGCTACCGCAAGAATCAGGCCGATTCTTGATGACGTCAGGGTGTTCACCGATAAAGTTGCACGAGATCCACGGCAACTGGGCGTGCGCGGTGCAATTTCCAAACGGCCCAGTGGTCTGGGCCTGAAGTAAAGCTGATAAAACATCAGCGGTAAAGTAACGCGTCGAGCCTGATGACTGTTGAGGATGCCCAGGCTGTTAAGAGCTAGCTTGATGCGCGAAGCTGACCGCGAGCACGGCGAACTGCGGTGTCCTTGATTTGAGCCTCTTCAGGTGTCGCCCCAGACATCGCTAGTGCATTATCGAGGTCCTCATGCGCCTTGTCGCGATCGATCAAGTCGATTGGCGTTGAGCGACCTGTCAGTACATTAATTACATCGCCCTCTACGTGGGCGAAGCCACCGTCCACGTAGTAGCGTTCAGGACCTGCAGCCGTTTGAAGGCGGAGAGTCCCGAATCCCAATCGGCCAACCAGTGGTGCTCGACCGCCCATTACGCCAAGTTCACCATCAAACATCGGGAGCGATACATACTCGGCCTCGCGGTCAAGTTCTGTACGTTCAGGCGTTACAACTACACAGCGAAGTGTCATGACTCTTAACCCTTCTCTTCCATTTTCTTAGACTGCTCTTCTGCCTGCTCGATCGATCCGACGTACATGAACGCCTGTTCGGGCAGATGATCCCATTTTCCGTCGCAGATTTCTTCAAAGCTACGGATCGTGTCAGCCAATGGCGTGATCTCACCAGCCTTGCCGGTGAACACCTCTGCGACCAAGAAAGGCTGGCTCATAAATCGCTCGATGCGTCGAGCACGATGAACAACCATCTTGTCACCCTCGCTCAGTTCATCGACACCTAGGATGGCAATGATGTCCTGCAACTCACGATACCTCTGAAGGATCGTTTGTACTCGTCGAGCAATTGCATAGTGACGATCACCGACGTACTGAGGGTCAAGGATACGCGAGTTCGAAGCGAGGGGGTCAATCGCCGGATAAATACCTTTCTCTGAAATCGACCGCTCCAGATAAATGAAGGCGTCCAATTGTCCGAAAGCGGTTGCTGGAGCGGGGTCGGTCGGGTCATCAGCTGGCACATAAACGGCTTGCACCGACGTGATCGCCCCTTTCTTGGTCGAGGTGATTCGTTCCTGGAGTGCTCCCATCTCGGTTGCAAGTGTGGGTTGGTAGCCCACAGCAGAAGGCATACGACCGAGCAACGCGGATACTTCTGATCCTGCTTGTGAGAAGCGGAAAATGTTGTCGACGAAGAGCAAAGTGTCAGCCCCGGTTGAGTCACGGAAGTACTCCGCCATTGTCAGAGCGGACAGGGCCACGCGAAGTCGCGACCCCGGTGGTTCGTTCATCTGACCGAACACCATACAAGTTTGCTCAATCACCTTGCGACCGGTGTCACCAATCTCAGTGTCCTGCATTTCCAGCCACAGGTCGGTGCCCTCACGTGTTCGCTCACCAACACCGGCGAACACCGAGTATCCACCGTGACTACTGGCGATTCGAGCGATCAACTCGGTCAAGATCACTGTCTTGCCAAGGCCAGCACCGCCAAACAGTCCAGCCTTACCACCACGAACAAACGGCGTCAGCAAGTCAACAACCTTGATGCCCGTTTCGAACACCTCGGTATTGGTTGAGAGCTCGTTCACAGGAGGGGCTTGCCGGTGAATCGGCATGTATGTGTCTGCGTCGACAGGACCTCGCTCGTCGATTTCTTTTCCAAGCACATTGAACACACGGCCAAGTGTTGCGGTTCCCACAGGAACACTCACAGCCTGTCCGGTGTCCACAACGTCCATGCCGCGCATCATGCCCTCAGTACTTCCCAGTGCAATGGCTCGTACGCGGCCGCCGCCAAGGTGTTGTTGCACTTCACCGACCAGATCGATGTCAACGCCTTTATGCTGTGACTTGATGGCCACGGCGTTGTAAATGGGAGGCATATGACCTTCGGGAAACTCGATGTCGAAAGTCGAGCCGATCACCTGAGTGACGCGTCCAACAGTGTTTTCGGTTGCGGTAGACATGTTCGTACTAAAGGCTCGGGTTAGCTAATTGAATGTGTGAATTTGAAAGGAAAACATTAGAAGGCTGGCATGGTTGGCGATCAGCCTTCCAATGCTTCAACACCACCGATGATTTCCATGATCTCACCCGTGATTTGACTCTGACGGGCGCGATTGTAAGTCATGGACAGTTGTTTGATCATGTCCCCTGCACTCTCCGTTGCCCCTTTCATCGCGATCATTCGAGCAACTTGCTCGCTGACTGCAGAATCGAGGAAGCACTTGAAGAGCTTTGCCTTGAAACTGGTCGGCACGACCTCTTCCAAGATGCTCTCGGCGGACGGTTGAAACTCATAATGTGTGTTCGAGCCCTCGCCTGTCTCTTCGAGGCCTTCGTCGAGGGAACCGAAAGGCAAAAGTGTTTCGATCGTAACTTCTTGCCGGCTTGTGCTGATGAACCTGGTGTAGATCACGTCCAAGCGATCCATCTGCCCAGTGACATACAGCTCGAGATACTTCGAAGCAATCTTTTCTACTTCATCGTAGGCGGGTTGGTCTTCGAATTCTTGATAGGTGTCGTTGGTATCAATGCCGCGAAACTTCAGGCCATTAATGCCACGTTTGCCGCTGACATCAACCAGCAGGTTGCCAACGTCCGATTTCATCTCGTCGATGTGCGGAATTGCAGTCCGCAAAACACTGGCGTTGTAACCACCACACAGCCCACGGTTGCTGCTGAGCGTCAGCAGCCTGCCGGCCTGTGGGTTTTCACGTTGCTCAAGGAGTGGATGTCGGACCTCTGTACCAGAATCAGCCAGACTATTAACGATTTGCGACAACCGATCGGTATACGCCGTGACGGCAGCAGCGCGGTCCATCGCTTTCTTGTAGCGCGCTGTGGCGATCAATTCCATGGTCCGCGTAATCTTGCGGATGTTTCGGATTGATTTTCGTCGTTTGTCGAGGGCGCGGGCGTTGGCCATGGGTCAGTTGACGCGTTTCGGATGGTTAAAGGGACGGGTAGAAGTTCACGCTGGATTACAGTTCGCTCTCAACTGGCTTGTAACCGTTCTTGAATTCGGCAATGCAAGCTTCGATTTTCTCGACGACATCATCACTCAAATCCTGTTTTTCGTCGAGCAATGTGATCAAATCACTATGCTTGTCGTGAGCAAATTGCTGGAAGTCAACTTCCCATTGTTGCACTGCTTTGACCGGTACATCATCGATGAAACCCCTTGTGCCGGCAAACAGACTCAGTACCTGATCGGTAACGCTCATTGGTTGATATTGTGGTTGTTTCAGTAGTTCTACCATTCGGTAACCACGATCCAGTTGTGCTTGGGTTGCAGCATCAAGATCCGTTCCAAGTTGTGCAAACGCTTCTAGTGCACGGAAGGCAGCGAGGTCGAGTCGCAAGCCACCAGCGACTTTCTTCATTGCCTTGACCTGAGCAGCCCCCCCTACGCGTGAAACCGAAATGCCAGCGTTCATGGCTGGACGAATGCCAGCGAAGAAGAGATCGGGTTGAAGATAAATTTGGCCGTCCGTAATCGAAATTACGTTGGTCGGGATGTAAGCCGATACCTCACCTTCCAGTGTTTCGATGATCGGAAGGCTGGTAATGGATCCGCTTCCAAGTGCTTCCGACAGTTTCGCTGATCGCTCAAGAAGTCGACTATGGCAGTAGAAAACGTCTCCAGGATACGCCTCACGACCCGGCGGACGCCGCATCAGCAGACTCATCTGACGGTAAGCGGTTGCCTGCTTAGACAAGTCATCATAGACCACAAGTGAGTGGCCGCCGTTGAACATGAAGTGCTCTGCCATGGCTGTTCCCGCATAGGGAGCAACATACTGCAGGGGTGCTGGGGCAGATGCCCCGGCGACGATGACCGTTGTGTATTCCATGGCACCGTAACGCTCCAGTGCATCCACCACGCCGGCGACGGAAGAATCTTTCTGACCGATGGCAACGTAGAAGCATTTNACGTTCTTGCCNTTNTGATTNAGGATCGCNTCAATGNCNATNGCTGTNTTACCGGTTTTTCNNTCNCCAATCACNAGCTCNCGTTGNCCGCGNCCNATCGGTGTCATCGCGTCGATCGCTTTNATACCNGTTTGCATNGGCTCGGTNACAGGTTGNCNTTCGGCTACNCCNGTTGCGATGATCTCNACNGGNCGNGTGACATCGGTNTGAACCGGNCCNTTGCCGTCCAGNGNATTGCCNAGNGGATCGAGNACGCGACCGACGANTGCATCACCNGCAGGNACCGACAACAGNGTNCCGAGTGCTTTGACTTCGTCNCCTTCCTGAATNGTCAGGTAGTCACCNAGNATGATCACACCGACNGAGTTTTCCTCGAGGTTGAANGCGAGTCCAATCGCCCCGTTGGGAAACTCAACCATNTCNCCGGCCATAACGCCNGANAGNCCATANACGCGNGCGATNCCGTCACCAACNTCAAGGACGGTACCGACNTCGCGAACATCGATTTTGCTATCGAATTGCTCAATCTCTTCTTGNAAGACTGAGGCGATTTCGTCACTGCTAAATTTCATGGGTCTGAATCAATAGTGTTGGCCCGGCAGTTNTGTCGAGCGTTGATAGTTGGTGCCGGTNGGCCGGCAAGTCAAAACCTATTCCGATGTGAGTTCACCAAAGCGATGCAGCAATTGGCTTGAAAAACCGTTTCGAGTCCGACGTGCGAGCGTATCCAACCGGTTGGATACACTGCTGTCGAATACACGGTCTCCCACGCGGATCACCATGCCACCGATCAAATCTGGATCGACTGACTCTGACAATCGCACCTGCTTCTGCATGATGGAACCAAGTTGCTCTTCGATTTTGGATCGAAGGGCGTCGTCTAGTGGCACCGCAGTTTGCACTGTGGCAACCAATCGACCAAGCATTTCGTCATGAATCGTATCTGCGGCAGCGCGTACTGCATCAACGTGAGCCAGACGTCCACGGCCAGCCATGACCTTGAGGAATTTTACCAAGAGTGGATCAANGTTTTCGCCGAATAGTCGGTCGATTACTTTGATCTTTTCGTTGTCATCGATCTGGGGCGAGGCGAAAGCAGCGCGGAGCTTCGGACTCACCGCCAAGCACTCATCGACCACTGAGCCGAGTTGCTCAATGATCTTGTCTGCGATGCCAGCACTCTGTGCCGCACCGATCAACGCACGGGCATACGTTTTGCCCAGTTGTTCGGCTCCGGTATCGAGCACCGTGTCGTGTTCAGCAGCTTCGTTCATGGGTTACGCTCGGGAACTACCCGCGTTCGATGGAGTGTTTTTTCGTGACAACATGCAAGTCGCTCAGTTATTACTGGGGAGCCGATCCAGCGACTGGCGGATCAACTCAGNATGATCTTCAGCCTTGAGTTCCCTACCGATGACCTGCTGGGCAACTCCAATCGCTAAATCGGATGTTTGTCCGGCAAGGTCAGCGAGAGCGACCTTTTTGGCTGTCTCGATTTCCGCAATCGCACGTTCCCGCTGACGTTCTGCTTCCTGTTTGGCCTCATCAACAATTCGCTGCCCGCTNGCAGTTGCATCGTTGCGNGCGTCCGACAGGATTGATTGAACCTCTGCTGCAGCACCGTCAAGTTTGTCTTGATAGTCGGCCAGCAGACTCTGTGCATCCGCGTTCGCCTTCTCAGCATCCTTTAGTTCGTCAAATATTTTGTCTTCTCTTGCCTGTAGTCCGCCCAGGATGACCGGCCATACAAACTTCGAGAGGATTCCAAGAACCCCCAGGAAAATGAGAAGATTACAAACAGCGGAACCAATATCGAAGGAAAGCAAAACAGGTGCTTCCGCATGGTCACCTTCATGGTCACCAGCTGCGCCGGTTTCGGTAGCCTTATCCCCCGCCGCTTCTGCACCATTCAACGCAGGGGCGATGCCAACATTCATGACAAAAGTAGCGAAGCAAAGCAGCAAGCAGCGCATTGCTGCNTTCATGCCTGCGNGCTGTTGTGACATCCAACTCATCGTGATCATCATCTTTATCCTAGTCAGCAGTCAGTCAAAACTGTTCCATCGGAGCACCTGAACCGGTGAGGCCAATGTTTCGACAGTTGAGTACCACCGTGAGTGGACCACTGTCAGTATTGACAAACACAGCCAGCTGTACGCAATGGTTAAGAGATATAGAGCAGAATCAGTGCGATAACGGTTGCACCCTCGATCAACGCTGCAGAAATCAGCATTTGAGTCGAGATGGTTCCACCGGCCTCTGGCTGACGCGCGATTGATTCAACCGCTGAGCCACCGATGCGGCCAATTCCCAAGCCAGCGCCGAGAATAGCCAAGCCCATACCGATACCGACACCTACGGTTCCATCTACCTGTGCCAGCAACATTGCCATTTCAAACATCTTTGGATAGCTCCTAAGTCATCTCTCGTGAAGTGCTCAACAACCACGAACGAATTGGGCGTGCTGAGCAAAAATTGAGTTTGGGTTTTAAAAAGTGGATTTGAGAACCATGAACCGTTCCAGTGGCTTGTCTAACCAGCAGGATCGGGCATGGGGGNTATTCGTTTCGGATCAGCGATTTTGTCGAGGTCCATTTGATCTTCATCTTTGAACGGATGCTCTTCCATGTGGTTGTCATCATGGTGACTTGCAACCAAGGAGATGAACAGTACGGTCAAAAAAGTGAATATAAAGGCTTGTAGAAAGCAGATGAACAATTCAAGGAGTGTCAATACGATGCCGGCAATGATAACGGCGAATTGAACTCCGTACGCGAGGCCGTTGCTGACTTCTACCGCAACAAAGATGAGCCCCATGAACGCCGCAAGCACTAAATGACCAGCCATCATCGTGCCAAACAGTCGCATTGCCAGCACGACGCATTTGATGATCAGGCCTAGCCATTCAAGGAAATAAAGCGGGATGCCGATCAATAACATCTTCTTGTCCTGCCAACCCAGTGGGTTGAAGTGTGCAAAGAAAGCCTTTGCCCCGGTTTCCTTGATGCCGATGTAGATGATCGCGATGAATGTGCCTGTCGCAAGCACGACGTTGAGCGATAAATTCCCCGTGGCTGTGCCCCCGATGTGCGTCAAGTGATCATTGTCGATGCCAACGGCGAGAGCGGCCAAATACAACGCTGAACCGATGGGTACCAAACCCAGCACGTTAGCGAACAAAACGAAGAAGAAAANCGTCCAGATGTAATAAATGTATTTGTCGGTGAGTTCATGAAGGTTCGGGCGAACGACCTCGTCTCTCATAAAGGAACACATTGTTTCAAAAATTTGAGCGAAGCGACCGCGTGTGCGGTAAGCCTCGAGNCCCTCGCCCTTCACCCGAACGCGACCCGCAACAAATTTGAAGACCAAGATCACAGCGATCCCGGAAATGAAACTCATCAACAAGTGATTCGTGATGGAGAACTCGTAAACGCCTTCAATGATGTTCAGAGCGGGTATATGCGTGTCGGGAACCTTCACCTCAAACAGCGGTCCATGCACGGGATGCGGGATCACGTGCGAGGTGGGGTCTTTTGCGGATGCGAGTAGCAGGTTCATTCCAGCAATCATTTTCAGAAATCGGTCCCATCAACGAATGCGTCTGATGCTGCGAGAGGCACTTCGGACGCCACGGCNTCCAAGGCCGCGGCTTTCCTNGTGAGCCAAAAAACCTCAAATGCAGTCAACGCGATGTACCAACCGCAAACAAAAAGAACGATTGTCTCGACTGGTACGCCCATTTGATAACGACACAACGCGAGAAGTGCAACGGTGCCTATGACACGAATAATCATGGTCGCCTGGACGCCAACCAAGAACAGCCCACTTCTCTGAATTCGCTGTTCTCTTGAAAGTTTCGATTCAGCTGGAAACTGAGGCGTCCCAAGTGTCATTCCGGGAATTAAAGCGGCGATGGAAATCAGCCCGCTCATGACTGCGATAAAGGTATTCGGCCAGAGCAGATCAGCGGCTGAAAAATAGACGGCGACCGAGGAAAATACGGCTAAAACGGCCCAAACCAGCAGCATGCGACTCGTAACCTTGCTGAAAAGGCTACGGATCGAGACTGCCTCGGCCGTGTGAGTTTTTTTTTTCATGCTGATATGAATGCTGGTCGCTAAGAAATGCAATATGAGTCATGCATTACTTTTCTCAATCTGCTGCAACGCTTTCAAAATGAATCGGAACATCCCTAAACCGAAGCCAAGCAAACCGCCAATCGCAAAGCCGATGCTGCGATCTTCACCAAAGTACCGGTCAACCAAGTGGCCAATTCCTGCCAATAAGACGGTGGCCCCCGCAAGTTCAAACCCCATTCCAGCCACGACTGCGAACGAGCGAGGTCGATCGCCAACGTGGGACGCAGTTTTCTTTTCCTCGAGCTTCTCTGCAGAGAGCGAATGCAAACTTGCGTCCGATCCGGTTGAGTCCCCATCGGAGTCGATCGCTGGGGTTGGCTCGGGTCTGGGCACGGCAGCGATCTCTAGTGCAGGCGGCTTCCAAATATCACACTTAATGTGACCAGTATTTCTCTATAATCCAGTGCCAGCGACGTATGGTCGCACCCCTGATAAATGCATTGTGCTCAGAAACAATGACTTTGCCCGAGCCGGGTTCGCTAGCGGTGTATCTGGGCTCTTAGCTTACTTGTCGCTTCATTAAGTACGGGTGCAGCCTGTTTCCAGCCAGTGGTCTCGCTTGTTGTTGGTCCTGCGTAGCGGATTCTCCCAAGTTACGCGAAAAGCATTCGAGTGGGCGATGAAATCGAAGATTGAAAGCCGCAAGCCCCCTTTCGATCTGTTCATTATCGAGGCAATGGATGATGTCTTGAGTGCGTTTAATGATAATTTTTACGTCCTTATTGATCCGCAAGGGACTTAGGTCGTGCTTTAGGGCTCAGCGTCTGGCTTGCCCTGCTCTGCGTGCCCCCCCAGCCCGCAAAGTTTCACGTTTGTACCGAATTGTGCGACTGCACCGGTTAATTTTCCATGGTTTGTGTCAAAAGGTGGTGCGGAGTATCTAGCTATTTTTGGATCGTTTGGCATAATGATTCTGGTGACGATTGTACCGTTAATGACGGAACGTTGGTTCTTATTCTGTAATTAACCTCGCTTAGGCTGGTTGNAAGGGTAGACCACCATTTGGTTTGTTAACGCACCCCGCCCGGTCACAGCCTGCCAAATAGCTGAGCCATGCGGTGTCACAAGACAGCTGGGATGCTGAACACACGGGGACACGGTAAGCACTCAGGAGGAACAGCTGCCGAAGCGATAGCAATAGTTAACGCCGAGATGCAGTACGCATCGCGGTGTCACGTTCTTGGAGGTGCAGGTGATCACGACCGCAGACTTAAAAGCTCAGACACGTCGCGAGCTGGCCGATTTGGCTCGAAACTACGGCGTTCCCGGTTGGCACGGACTCAAAAAAGATGAGTTGGTCACAGAAATCCGGAAGGTCCAGCGACGCTTGCGTCAAAAGGCCTCTGCCGAGAAGGCAAAGGCGTCCAGGGGCCCGGCGAAGAAGAAAAAAACCACGAAGCCAAAGGTAGTGACTGTCTCTGCTTCGGCCAAAGTGGCATCGACTTCGCCAAAGGGACGCAAGACGCCTGCCAAGGCTTCATCTCGTTCAGCCAAGTCCAAGCCCAAGCCCATGCCTAAGTTGGCTGAGCCGAAAGTTTCGGCCAAGACGGCTCGGATCCGAGCGCAAATCCGAAAACGCCGAGAAACGATGCTCCGCAATAAGGATCTTTCGACCGGGACGTTGGTCGGTGGTGCCGCTGTCAATCGTGGCGCGAATCGCACCCGTGCAGATGAGCAGCACCAAGACCGGATCGTCTTGATGGTCCGTGATTCATATTGGTTGCAGGCGAGTTGGGAAATCACACGGGCTAGCGTTGAGCGAGCTGAGTCAGCATTGTCGGAACGCTGGCACACTGCGGTTCCGATGTTGCGATTGTTAAGTGTTAGCGATGTCAACAACAATCGTGCGGAGAGTGTCGAGCGTGACATTCCTGTGCATGGTGGGGTCGATAATTGGTACATCGATGTCGACGAACCGCCGTCGCGATACCGTGTGATTATCGGCTATCTTTCGGATAACGGTGACTTCTACACGGTCTGCCGAAGCAATGTAGTCGAAACACCAAGGCCGGGAGAGTGTGAACGGCTTGATGAGCATTGGTGTGATATTGCAGAAGACTATGAACGCATCTATTCACTGAGTGGGGGATACGACACGGACGCAGGTGATCTTAAAGAAGTCTTTGAGGAGAGGCTTTGCAGGCCAATGCCACTTCGAGGAGAGCAAGGGCAAACCGTTGCGGATCCTACTTTGTTGCGGCAGTCAAAACTTCCTTTCAATGTGGATGCCGAGCTGATCATTTTTGGAAAGACCGTTTCTTCTGCCTCTGTCACAGTGGCTGGTCGTCCGGTCAAGTTGCAGGCTGATGGGTCGTTCACTGTGCGTATGGAACTTCCCGACAAGCGGCAGGTGCTGCCGGTGACGGCGGAAAGCCGTGATGGGCTTCGGCAACGGACGACGGTGGTTGCAGTCGAACGCAACACCAAGGTCATGGAACCAGTGGAATTGAATGATCGACTGTAGTCCCAGTCCAGCTGACGAGCCAAGCTAATTGTGCGACGGTGATGCAGCCGGCTGAAAGCGTTCGAGCCATCATGACTCGAACGCTATTTTTTTGTGATTGACCCTTTGCGGAGTAATTCATGTTTCGTCGATTTTCTGCTGTGCCATTGCTCCTGTATCTGGCTATTGCTTTGCCGCTGGCACCGGTTGTGGGTGAGGATGGAGCCAGTAAGTCTGGCGATGCGTCTGTCAAAATCCTGCTGATCACCAGTGGCTGTTGTCACGATTACGATTTTCAAACCAAAGCCATGCAATTGGCCATGGAAAAGCATGGGGTGGACGCTGTTTGGACGGTGGTGGCCGAAGGTGGGAAAGGCACGAAGGCTCAGATAGAATTCTATAAAAATCCCAAGTGGGCAGACGGTTTTGATGTTGTCATTCACAACGAATGTTTTGCCAACACAAGCGATGTTGATTACATCAGGGGTGTGACTGCTCCGCACTATGGAGGCACCAACGGTGTTGTAATTCATTGTGCAATGCACACCTATCGTGCGGCTGAAATTGATGACTGGCGCCAGTTCTTGGGCGTTACCAGTCGGCGTCATGAACATCAAAGTAATTACAGGGTGGATGTGACGATGAAAAACCATCCGATCATGGAAGGGTTCCCCGATGGGCACATGACTGCTAAGGACGAACTTTACGTGATTGAAAAGGTGTGGCCTGAGACGACAGTGCTCGCTACTTCAAAGAGCGAGAAGACAGAAAAAGACCACCCTGTGTTCTGGATCAACAAGTTCGGCAAGGCAAGAGTGTTCGGCACGACCTATGGACACTCGAATGGTACCTTCGAAGACGAGGTCTTTCTGAAAGCTTTGACCAGGGGCACATTGTGGGCAGCTGGAAAGTTGCCGGCCACGAAGTGATCTGGGCAATTAAAAGATCACCAGGCGTTCGTTGAGAGTCTAGTCGATTTTTCTCTCAAATGAGTCCGCGTCAATTGTGAAGGAGTTGTCGCTTGTTCTACGGTTGAGCGGTTCAGCGGTGAAGTCATCTGCTGTGTGAAATTGCGTCTCGAAGCGTTGCATGTAACGCTTCAGGAGTGTTCGGCGAATGAGTTCGCGCCCTTGCGGAAGAAGCAGCGTGAATCCGAGTGCGTCGGTCAGCAGGCCGGGGGTCAGCAGCAATGCGGCGGCAAACACGATCATCAGGCCATCCTGTATCTCATGGCTCGGTGCCCTGCCTTCTGCCAAAGCAGATTGAAAACGAAACCAAGCCATGATTCCTTCCCGGCGAGCCAACCAAGAGCCAAGAACGCCAGTCACAATGACCAGCAGAATTGTGGTCCCGAGGCTTGTGTAGTTGGCTAGCTGGATGAGTAGCATCAATTCAATGAGCGGCACCAGAATAAAAGCAGCCAATAATCGAGTGAACATGCTCGCTCTACGCCTCCAATGGGTGGAGTTTGATTCAGAAAAAGCCACCTTGGCAGTCAGGTCTATATCGGAAGACACGCAAGAGCAGTTCTTGTGCCGAAGCGATGATAATGTGGGAAAACCAAGAGATACCCGTTTTTGCGTTCAGGAGTTTATGTTCTTTGGTGGGCTGCGGGATCTTTCTGCCTCGCTTTGATCAATTCCGCTCTGCTTGTCAGGCGTAAGTGCTGATTCACGACTTGGCAGCCTGGGTGATTTGTCGAATTGTCACTTTGGTTGTTTTTGGCATCCACGGTAGAATCAGGGCCTATGCTGGAGGGGCAATCGGTGATTGTCTCGAAGTTACGGGTTCATGGCGACGATGTTGATCGCATGGTGGTGGTTACCAAGGTGTTGCTTGTTGGCGTGAGTGTTTCGATGTACCGCAGTACTGTGTTTTGCATTTCACGCATCTGTCAGATCGAGTCCGTAAGAGCTGACTCGAGGCAATCTTTGCGTCTCATTGAGGCAAAAGAAAGCGTTTGCAATCGAACGAATCAAACTCAGCCCGGGCTTCAGTTGTGAAGCACGAATCGCTGTTGACCGGACGCCATGGCCAATTGCATGGGCGACTGTGGTGCGAAAGTTCAAATCCCGCCGGTGTTGTCGTCGGTGTCGTCGTCGTGGTACACGGCCTGGGCGACCACGGGGGGCGTTATGAGTCGCTGGCGGAAGTCATGGGAGCCAGTGGGTGGTGCACTTATGCTTTTGATTTGCCTGGGCATGGCCGCTCGCCGGGAGGACGTGGAAGGGTCGACTCATTTCCGGGTTTGCTGTCAGATATTGGAGCGGCTTGCCATGCTGTCGCGGAACGATTTCCGGGCGTTCCCGTAGTGCTGCTCGGTTACAGCATGGGGGGCAATTTGGTGCTTAACTATTTGTTGCGATGTTTGGAGGGGGCTCATTCTTCCGCGACAAAGCCCGACGGAATCGTATTGTGTGGGCCAATGCTATTGCCACCTGTCCCGCCACCCCGTCCGCACATCTTTGCAGCTTGGTTGACCGGATATTTGATGCCGTGGATTCAGATTGAGCGCCCGGTCGATGTCGACATGCTAACCGGTGATCGGCACCAAGCTGAAAAGATTGCTGAGGACTCGTGGATGCACACCCGCATCACTTTGTATCTTGCGACACAATTATTGTCACAGGGACGATGGGCACTAGATCATGCGCGTCGAATTGATGTTCCCTCGTTGGTTATGTATGGCGAAGATGATGCGTTGATTGATCGAAGTGCGTGCGAGAACCTTGCCATTCGAGCAGGCGGCCGTGTAACGCTTCGTCGGTGGCCGGGGCTTCGCCATGACTTATTTCATGATCACAGCAGCGAAGAAGTTTGCCAGGTTGTTGCAGCTTGGTTGGACGAGTGCTTTGGAGGATGAGTTGATTTTCGCAGGCCATGATCTGTTCGTCGAATCAGCTGTATTTTGTCTGCGTTGGATCGAGAATTCTGGATCAAGAATGTTAGATCGAGAATGCTGGATCGAGAATGGGGCGGTTGCTTGAGCCAGATTTTCGCGCCGAGTCGGTGTTGGGGACTGTACTGACGGCGAATTCTCTAAGTTCGGATGTCAGCACAGGATTGGTACCCGAACAGCATGAGAAGTCTGGTAAACTCTGCACTGCTCCGTTCTGTTACCCGGATTCAAGGTGCATTTTATGGTATTCGCCGCCGATCATTCCCAAGTCCGACCTGCGTTTCTCAAGACCACCGTGTGTCGGCGGCAACTTCGTCTTGTTGTCGGCCTCTCTGCCCTGTTGCTTGTCGTGCTCATGCAGTCACAGGTTGCTTTGGGCGAGGACAGTGGGTTTCGAGTGGGGGTGAGGTTCCTCGATCCGACCTCGGCGGAGGTCCGCTGGGAGTCAGCACAGGCAGGGCCTTCTTCGGTTGCCTTCGGTTTGACTCGTAAGCTTGGTGAAATGGTTGAGTCGATCGAGAATGGGACCAGTCATCGTGTTGTCTTAAATGACTTGCAGCTTGGGCAAACGTATTTTTATCGAATAGGCACCGTGCAGGGTGGCAAGTTGCTGCTGAGTCCATTTTTTGAATTTGATATGCGGATGAATTACGCACCTCCTGTAATCACGAGTTTCAACGACACGGAAAGTCAAGCTGCGGATGGATTGGTCTCGGATGACATTTTGGAAGTTTTGATCAAGCAGTTGAATCATGCTGGCGGATTTGCCGTTGTCGATCAGGATCAAGCCAAACCATGGGCAGAGGCTTTGGCTGCTCGTACTGCGATGACGGTCATTGCATCCTGCTGGGATCAGTCAGAGATGCAGCGGCTTCGCAAGCAGTGGTATGAGGCAGGTATTTATGGTGTCCGCCTCACGGCGCAACAAGCCGGTGATGTCCCCGATGACTTTGCCAATCTGGTGATTTGTTCGGCTTCAAAGATTAATGCCTGCAAGCGGCTTGTTGCCAAGTCGGGAACTCTAGTTTGTGTCGGAGAGCCCCCGAGCGATGCGGGTCGTGAGTGGACTGTTCTGGGGTCGGGACTCTGGCTCCAGAACCTTAATAAGGTGTCTGAGCTTGCTGAATGGGGCCATCAGTATGGCTCACCCGCTAACCAGTCCTTTGTGGGTGAGTCTCTCGGAGGAGCTGACGAAGCGGGAGAGTTGGAGGTGCGTTGGCTTGGTAGACCAGGGGCAGACTTTGGAATCGATCGCAATCCTCGAATGCCTGCGCCGCTTGCCGTTGGGGGACGCTTGTTTCACCAAGGGATGAATCGCATGGTAGCACTGGATGCATTCAATGGAGCCATTCTGTGGTCACTGGAAATCCCTGATTTGCGACGAGTCAACATTCCAAGAGATTGTGGGAATTGGTGTGCTGATCGTGAGCGGGTCTACGCTGCCACTCATGATTGCCTGTGGGTCATTGATGCCGGTAGCGGTGAAATGCTCACTACATTGAGACTTCCTGAACCATTCAATGCAGGGCACGAATGGGGATTTGTTGCGGTTACAGACGACATGGTGGTTGGTTCCGCGGTCAAGGGTGAAAGTATTTACAAAAATTATTGGCAGAAGGCCGCATGGTACGACGGAAAAGATGACGCGGCCACAGCGAAGATTTGTGCTGATTCGATCATCGCCTACGATAAGAAATACGGCGATGTTCTTTGGCAATATGACATGGATGCAGGAGTGCAGGCGACCATCACGATCGTAAAAGACTCGATCTACTTCGTTGAGGTGAATGATCCAACATTACGCACTTCCAAAAGCGGGAAGTTGACAAATCAGCAAATTTGGAAAGATGCATCCGTCGTTTGTCTGGACCGTAAAACGGGTAAGACAAGATGGAAAAAACCTGTTGCGCCTCAAGCGAATGATCAAGTAGTGGCCTTCGGGTTGGCTGATGATGATCAATTTGTTCTGCAGTCTTCATCAGGAAACCAGTTCCACTTCGCGTCTTATTCCGCAGGAAATGGTGAGTCGCTTTGGAGTCGGGACGTCAATTGGCCAGAGAATCATCATGGTGCCCATATGCAGCATGCCGTGTTGATGAGCGGTAAGTTATTTGTGCAACCGCATATCCTTGATGCCACGAACGGAAACACAATCCAGACCGGAACGCTCGGCAAACGACGCGGTTGTGCCACTCCGATTGGAACAGGAGAAGCAATCTTGTATCGAGGTGGCACAGGCCCGCTGTCACTATGGTCAATTGAACAAGGAACACGAACAGAATTTACACGTCTGAGACCCAGTTGTTGGCTGAGCACGATACCAGCCCAAGGAATGTTATTCTCGCCCGAAGCTGGTGGAGGTTGTTCGTGTGGCGGCTGGATGGAATGTTCAATTGGTTTTGGACCGCGTAGGCCCGCAACTGTTCCTGTTCAGGGCAATGAAAACCATATGCAGCAAGGAGCGGGTAAGTGAACCAGCTGAATCATAAAATGAAGCGAGTTTTAACAGTGATGATTCTACCTCGGGTGTGCGGGCTGTTCGTTATTTTGTGCATGCAGGTTGTGGTAGCGCAGAAGTCCGGTGCTGAATCGGGTGATGCGGTTGTCACTGCAGGGGCGGTGACTGGGTGGAACACATATCGACACGATAATCGTCGCAGTGGAGTGACCCCATCGAGTTTGGATTTTCCTTTGTCCAGCAAGTGGATTCACCGTTCTCCGTTACCACCGCAAATGGCGTGGACCGGTCCAGCCAAGTGGGATGCCTATTCAGGCAATAGCGGCTTGCAGTCCATGCGGAATTTTGACCCCTGTTTTTATGTGACTTCGGATGGAGAATCGATTTTTTTCGGGTCATCAGCTGATGATGCGATTCACTCACTTGATTTGAAAACTGGGAAAGAAAAATGGGTTCACTTCACCGGTGCAGCAGTACGTTTGCCTCCAACCATCGCGAGTGGGAATCTGTACTTCGGCTCAGATGATGGTTTCGCCTATTGCTGTGATAAGGTCTCCGGCGCGCTGATTTGGCGAACAAGAGCTGCCACAGGAAATAGGCACATCACCAGCAATCGTAAATTGATGTCGTTGTGGCCGGTTCGTACGGGTGTATTGGTGGAGGGGAAGCAAGCGGTCTTTGCTGGCTCACTCGTGCCATGGGAAAAGTCGTACCTGTGCTCTGTTGATGCGTTTTCAGGTGGCGTGGAAAGTGAGCAGGGGTTTCGTCGGGAACTCGCCAATGTGACGTTGCAGGGCGCGCTCCTCGCATCATCGAAAAAGTTGTTTGTGCCTCAAGGGCGGGCCGCACCCCTCGCTTTTGACAGGAAGGATGGGACGCCACGTGGAAAAATTGGTGAAGCTGGAGGGGTCTTCTGCATCCTTTCGGAGGATGACATGCTTTTCGCGGGGCCACCACATCAAAAGGAAAGAGATGATCAGATCCGCGTTGCCGATCTTGATTCAAGTGCAGCAGTAGCGTCGTTCACGGGAACGAATCGGATTTTGGTTGCAGGTGATCTGGCTTGGTTGGCAACTGATGGGAAATTAAAGTGTCTTGATCGCAGCCAAAATGTGCAAGCTCAGGATACGATGCGGAACATTCAAAGTGATCTGAAAAAGAAAATGATTACTGCGGCACAGGCAAAGGCATTGCTTGAGGAAGCTCAAAAAAAATTGAAGGATGCGTGGCAGTGGGAAGTCGAGTCAGGTGTGCCATTCGATATGGTGAAGGCAGGTGACGCGGTAATCGTAGGACTCAATGGTGGTGTGCGGGCTTACTCGGCGACCGATGGGCAGCTGCTGTGGCAAGAAGAGCTGGCTGGAACAGCACATGGCTTGGCAATCGTTGCTGGGATGCTGATTGTCAGTACTGATTTGGGGCATATTCATGCTTTTGCCGCCATCCAGTGAGTACTGACAGTTTATTAAGTGGCAACCCATCGAACGACACTTCAATGCGTAGCGGATCACAGATTTTTTGCATGGGAGATCATTGAATGGAACGATCGAAAAGCTCATTCGCTGTTCGAAAGTGTTTGCTACTTGTGGTCCTGGTGATCGCTCCTGCCTCTGTCTTTGCATGTAAAGTGCCTGTTTTTCGGTACGCTTTGGAACGCTGGGATGTCGATCGATACACCATGGTTGTCGTGCTCAATGGGGAGCCGGACGAGGAAGCTGCCCAAGCGATCAAGCGTGTCACGGAAGTTAACGCGACTGCCGCTGCCAATGTTGAAGTGCAGGTCATTGATGTTGCAACACTCACTCCTCAACAGCAGTGGCAACTTGAAGATTTTGACCCAACCGTTGAAACGCCTCATCTGCAGGTTTTTTATCCAGAGCGAAATGGTCAACGGAAGCTCTGTTGGGAAGGTGCCTTCACTAGCTCGACGCTTGAGACTTGGCTCAGCTCTCCTTTGCGTTCCAAGGTCGCTGACAAATTAGTTGCCGGAGCTTCTGCTGTTTTTGTTTTGGTTGAGTGTGAAGATTCACAATTGAATCAGCAGGTTGATGCAACAGTGCGTCTTGGCGTACAGCAGGCGATGGCGGAAATAAGTATTCCTGAGGGTGTTATTCCCCGATATGGAGCAAATGAGTATCTGCAGCAGCATCCTGAGGCATCGCTTGATGACGTTCTCCGTTGTGATGTGCCGTTGAAAGTTGATTTTGAAATTGCTCGACTGGCGTTTGACGATCAAGGTGAGGACGCTTTGCGGGCCATGGGGAGTGGTTTGGCAGCGTCTTCCTCTGGACCATGGTTGATTCCTATTTTCGGACGAGGCCGAATGCTTGATGCGATTGACGCAAAGGAATTGTCGTCCCAAACGGTCATGAATGCCTGCCAATACATGGTGGGTGAATGTAGTTGCACAGTAAAGACTCAGAACCCGGGAGTGGACCTATTGATGTCAGCGAACTGGAGCGAAGCCTTAGGAGGGGATACGGTGGTGATCGTAGACTCACAAGCGGAATTGTCTCCTCTGTTTGTTGAGATTCCCCCGGGGCCGCGCACGGTTGCCTCTGCTCCGTTACTGCGGTCGGGTGCTGCCTTCCAAGCACCGGGTGAGCAGGATGCCTCCAATGAATCGCAGTCAGCTATTAACAATCCAACTTCGAACAATCCAACTTCGAACAATCCAACGTCGAACAATCCAACTTCTGACAATTCAACGGGCGACGATGTGGGGATGGATGATCCGTCAGCCAATGGGTTGAAGCTGGGTGGCGCACTGATAATCGTTTTAGCTGGCACAGGAATGGTGGTGAGTTGGTTGGGCAGTCGATCACGCAATCGCTGAAATCGTGCTAGGCTTCGGGCAGCCACAGTGAGGCGTCGGTAGTCTGCTGCCCCTTTCTTTTTGCCTTGAGCCGCACGTAGGGAGCGATGTAGCTTGCTCGGTCAGCGAATGTTCCAGCTTGGGCCTCTTTTCGGGCGTGCATCGGTTCGCTTAGATCTTCGATGACAAATCCCGCGCGGCACATGCCACCAATGATCTCCTCCCAGCGATGCAGGAACTCGACTGCGCCAGATTCACGTAATCGACGACTGTTGGTGCTGTTCGAGGCGACAGGCGGAATACGAGCGTCGCGGTAATAGCGGTGTTGGATGTGGTAGTTTCCGTCGATGGGATCCACCGTTGACTGCAGGCTTGTGGGCTGTTTGTGTTGGCTGACGTAGATACCTGCTGGACGCAGGACTCGTGCGACCTCCAAAAAGACGGGTTGAATGTTTGGGAGGTAACAGGTGCTGACAGGATGAATGACGATGTCGAACTCACCATCTTGGAGCATGGGGAGCTGATCCATAGAAGTTTCGAAGAGGCGAATGGAATAGCCCCTTTCCGCCGCGACACGGCGATCAAGTTCTAGCATGGCACCGCTGATATCGACGACGGTGACATTGGCTCCTGCAGCTGCATACAACGAGCTTTGCCGGCCTCCTCCCGCCGCGAGGCAGAGCAAATTTCGGCCCTGAATGGAGTTACCGAGCCAGCCGGCCGCATCGACCGTGGCCAGCGGGTCTCTCAGCTCTTCGTCCTTAGCGGGCCTGCAGAGGGGGGAGTCAGCTGCTGCCATGGCATCGTAGACTTGGCGATTTTGGCGAAGAATTTCACGTTGATCCATGCGACGAACGATAACGAGTACGAAAAAAAGTGGTTTTTGAAGCAGGGGAATTGGTGTGAAATAACAAGATTTGCTAAGCAAAACGTAGTTTTTTTCCACTTTCGGGAACTTTGCGTGACCCCGTAGCATCCCAATTCCTGTCAGCTGTAACGGACGTGGCTGATTGTACTTATTATGCCTCGACGGTACGTTTTCCGCAGTTGGGGTTCCACATGGAGCTCGCCCGATAATCGCGGCGACACGGTTTAACAAAATGTCACTCCCACCAGCACTTATCGATCAACTGCTTACAGGCTATCTGGACGAAGTCCTTTCGGCCGACGAGCTCGCTCGTGTTGAGACGCTGCTGAAAACAGAGCCTTCGATTGCCGAGGAACTGGCAAAGCTTCAAGAAATCAGGTCAGCACTGAAAGCCGTTGCGATAGCTGACAGCGATATTCGATTGGATGCTGGGTTTGCTGAACGTGTGATTGATGAAGCAGTCCTGCGAGCACGCTCCCAAGGGGTTTCCGATGAGCATCCGTTACTGCGAAAGCACACTCAGGCTGGTGTTGAATCGCCTACGGCGTTGGCCTCATCGACGTGGCGAATCGCAACGGTCATGGTTGGGTTGGCTGCATCCATCGCGATCGCAGTTTTCCTGATTCGTCCAGATGAAGAACGCGATGCGGGAAATTCAAATCCCCGGATCGCTCAACTAAAGCCAGATCCGTCGGTGGTGGCCATTGCTGAGCCCAGCGAACAGCAGCCCAATCCTGACACTGGTCCCATGGTGAAATCGCCAAGCATCGAGAACCCCTTAGAGGATGTCGCTCAGAGTTCTTCGGTTGATGGGACGGCCGTTGCAGCGATCCCGAATACAAATGCCAAGCCAAACGAGCTTCCAACAGAACCGGTTGGAACGGAACCTGACCAGCCTGCTGTGACTCTGGGAGCAATATTGGTCGTCAACGTCGAACTTACAGATGCAGGCAGGGAACAAGATGTGGTCAATGCCGCGATGGAGCGAGCAGGCTTGAAGGCGAGCAGCCAGAAGAAGATATCTGAGGAAGTGGTAGGGGTAATTGGGAACTCATCACTCAAGGATCCCGAGGGAGCCGCGGTGGTGTACCTGCAAGCTCCGGCCAAGGATCTGGATCGTTTGTGTCTCGGACTGATTGCCGACCGAGTAGGCGTGAAATCGGTGGGGATGAGTCTCGCGATGAATGCTCCCGTGATGCGAGCAATCAACGCAGTGCGTCAAGATCCAACTGCAGTACGTCATGAGGGTTCGTCGTTGCAACTGCTCAGTGATGATGACTCAATCGCCCAGTTGACCGAAACACTCCTCAATCTTGAATTCATGGGAATGAGGAACGGTGTCACCGTTCCAAGCACCGGTGGAGATCAGATGGCTGAAATCTTACTACTAGTGAAGTAATTGGTCGTCGGCTGATCGGCAGGTTGCTTGTACACTGCATGTCGCGTCAAAGGTGGGATGCCACGCCGATTCCCATCAGTAAACCTGGGTGTTGTTCCTTGCTTTGGTAGGAAAGTTTGCATTCTCCGTTGCTGTGCCTTTCTCCAATGCGCTGAATTGCGATCTCACTGCCACAGGATCAAATGAAAAAGGCCGTGAATTCCATTCACGGCCTCTCGATCGATCGATTGGGTTGGGTGATCTGCCGCGACTTGTTTAGCCGACCCGCTTCAGGACGACATCAAGCGTCTTTCGAAGTGCCGCACCACTCGCTCTCATACCCTGCATCTCTTTGGGCCATAGCTCAATTTCTTGACGGTCCACCACGCCTTGGCGGCCGACAACTGTTGGCACAGACAAGGCAACATCGCGTACGCCGTAGCATCCAGATTGCACGCTGCTGACTGGAAGCACCCGACGACGATCGAGTGCAATCGATTCAATCACATCTTGAATTGCGATGCCAACGGCAAAGCCAGCGCCGCCTTTGCGTTTGATGACTTCGGCGCCGCTGCCACGTGTTCGGGTGAAGAGTTGATTTGCGAGTGCAGGGTTCCATCCTGGTTGTTTGTCTAGCGGCAGTCCCGCAATGGTTGCACTGCTCCAGATCGGTACCATTGATTCCCCATGTTCTCCAAGAATCAATGCCTTGGTTTGAGTCGGCGGAGTACCCATTTGCTCTGCGATCAGTGAACAAAACCGGATAGTGTCCAGTTGTGTTCCCAAGCCAATCACCTGGTCGATGGGCAAACCGAGTTTCTGAGCTGCTACATAGGTAAGGATATCAACTGGATTACTGACCACGACCACGATTGCTGATGGTTTGGGACCAGCGGCTTTGACGTCGTCGAGAATCTGGACGAAGAGATCCGTATTGCGATTAATCAGATCAAGGCGTGACTCATCTGGTTTGCGTCGCAAGCCCGCAGTGATGCAGATGACATCACTGCTGGGGATGTGCTCGTATCCACCGCCACTGATGGTCTGATCAGCGATGCTGGGGCTGCCATGTTGCAGATCCAGCGCTTGGCCAACAGCGAGCTCTTGGTTTACATCCAGTAATGCAATGTCGCGAGCGATTCCTCCGCACTGCAGGGCGAAGGCGGCACAGGAGCCGACAAGGCCACCGCCACCGATGATCGAAACTTTCATGGATTATTGACTGTTTGGTTGTATGGTTTTTGAATAGTTTGAACAAAAACTGATTGACTTGGTTGGGAGCGTTCAGCTTTTCTGCATTTGGCGAATCACCTCATCGGTAATCGCTTTGACCAACGCGGCTTCATTGCCTGCGGCGGCGGCAGTAGGTGCAGCAGAAGCAGATGTTTTTACAGCCGGCGGAGCGGGAAAGGCGCGTCGTTCGACACCGGACTCTGCCCATGAATCTCGGAAAATGTCGTTGGCACAGATGTCGCAGTCTTCGTAGTCGGATGTGTTCCGTGGATCCTTGTAGCCCCACTGATCTTTCAGGT
Source organism: Rhodopirellula sp. (assembly GCA_002689655.1). GTDB lineage: Bacteria > Planctomycetota > Planctomycetia > Pirellulales > Pirellulaceae > Rubripirellula. The sequence goes on from NZHC01000096.1 coordinate 124,509, forward strand.
CGAGTAATTCCTGTGACTTCTGACCACTTAGGAAGGAAACATTTCCAAGTTGCTTGGCGAGCATCAACATCCGACAATAGGAGTCAAGAATCTCGGTCCACCAGTACGCCTGCTCGACTGTTTCGCCATAACTGACTGTTCCATGATTTGCGAGAATCATGATGTTCGTGCGTTGCACGAAAGGGATGATCGTATCGGCAAAATTCTGACCGCCGGGGGTCTCGTATTTGGTGATCGGAACATCACCTAGAAAAACCTCAACTTCCGGAAGAATGCACTGAGGAATAGGCTCGCGTGCAATCGCGAAAGCGGTTGCATGTGGTGGGTGGCAGTGTACGACGCTCTTGATGTCTTCGCGTTGTCGATAGATTTCGAGGTGGAGCAAGGCCTCGCTGGATCGCTTCTTGCGACCTGAAAGCTGCTTTCCTGTCATGTCGATTAATGCGATGTCATCGGGTTTCAGAAACCCCTTGCATTGAAGTGTTGGGGTGCACAGTACTTCATTTTCACTGACACGAACGGTAATGTTGCCGTCATTTGCTGCAGCGAATTGACGGTTGTAAATGCGTCGACCGATGTCGCACATGTCCTGTTTGATTTTGTGAAGATTTTGCATTTCGTTAATCCTGTTGTTTGTAGGCTGGGCCAATTTGGCCAGCACTTTGGAATGCCGGGCTTCCCGGCCTACGATTTCAATTCAATTCGATGTGGTCCAGCAGGGCGACAATGGATGCGTCCAGCGGTTTGATGTCGGGGCGAAAAGGTTGTGCAGATTCGGGACCTTCGGCTAACGCCACCAAGTCACCAATGCCTGTGCTGCACAAATCCCAGGCGACGATCGTTTCGCCCCCCAGTGGCTCGTCATGAATCCGTTCTATGGTGTCGACTAATTCGACGCATCGCAGATTTGCTGCCTCCATCAAAGGATGGGACCTGGACAGGGTTACTGTCCCGATTGTGCGTGCAATTTTCATTGCTCAACTCTCCGTGTTTTGCTGATCTGTACCACAGCGTTGACCACGGCACTGAAAGTGAGGCGTTGCATGTCGAGTACCCAGACGGTGGGTGTGATTTCGTCTGAAAAACGCTGTATGTCGTTGTATGATCCAATCATGACCGCCACTTCGTTGTTCTTTGCGCACTGAAAATGCACCTCTTTGGCAGGCGTTTCAGTGAGTACGATCTTGCCAGTGCCAGTGGTGATGCCCCGGAACACCAGTTGTTGTCTGACGGCTTGGGCACGATCTGGTTGTGCATGATCGATGATCTCAATTTTCTGTTGGTCTGGTTGCTGTCCCTGAGGCAGTTGGACAGTGCGTTGTATTTCAATGTTTCGGTTGCGTGCGTCGTCGCGTGCTGATGGCGTGATGATCGCAGTTGGTGATACAAAGATTTGAAACGTCTTTTTGCTAAGCCCCTGGATCGTTCGGCTGGTGACGATCTTTTCGGTTAGGGCAGCAGAGGTCGTTTGGTTTTGAGTTGTCGAGTTCGCTGTTTGTGTTGAGTGTTTTGTTTCAGAATTAGAATCCATTCTGGCAAGCACCTGCCGCACGATCTCAGCAATTTTGGCCGACTCGTTTGCATTTGCTTGTTGTATATGTATGTCCTGCTCCATTTTTATCAGTCCAAAATCCCCATGACGCTCCATCGCACTGGTGTGTTGTCATTGTCAGTGATGTCGCGTGCGTATAAGCCGTCGCTGGTTAGCATGACGTGGTCACCACGGCGTGCTCCGAAAGCATCAATGGCAATCAAAGGTGGGCCATCAGGTGTCTCGTCCAGCATGAGAGGTTGGACGACCACCATTCGCTGTCCCACCAGACTTTCATGCTTAACGGTCGCGCGAGTCGAACCGAGGATCAGTGCTGTTTGCATCGTTGGCTCCTAATTTCAAACAACACGTAATTCGTCAATCATGCTGCATCGACGTTCTCTGGTAAATGTATTGGGTGTGGTCACGCCTTCTCCCGTCGGGCCCGCGATCGAAAACGACAGGTAGCCCTCGCCACCGAGACCAAGGGCAGCCATGCAAGGACCATTTTTCACATACAGGGTGGTGTCAAGTTCTCGNCCCATNTTTGTCATGTTGCGAACATTGCGGGANTGAATGATTGCTGTATGNCGGAAGCCGTGTTCATACTGCTTGGCAAGCGAAATGGCATGGTCCACGTCACGGGCTCGAACAAAAGGCACGAATGGCATCATTTGTTCGACGCTGACAAAGGGATGGTGTTCGTCCGTTTCTCCAAATAACAACTCGGTGCTTGGAGGGACGCTGGCNCCCGCCGCTTGTGCAAGAACTGTGGCATCTTTTCCGATGAAATCCTTGCCTGCTGCATCATGCTGATCTTCCCCAACCTGAACAATTGCCTNGCTGGTCAATGTTTGGATTTGAGCCGCTGAAAGTTGGCNAGCACCAGCACGACGCATCGCTGCCATCATTTCGTCAAATACACTTTCAACAACGAAGACTTCTTTTTCAGCGATGCACAACAGATTGTTGTCATAGGCGGCACCTTGGATGATACAGCGGGCAGCGTTGTCGAGGTCTGCTGTTTCATCCACAACGACGGGGGGATTTCCCGGACCCGCGACGATTGCACGCTTGCCGCTGTTGAGAGCTGCGCGGCCGACAGCGGGTCCACCGGTCACACAAATCAGGGCAACCTGACGGTGTTTGAAGAGTGCCTCNGCGGATTCGAGCGTTGGTTCGGCGATAACACAGATAAGATTGTCGATTCCGATTTCCCGTACGATCGCCTCGTTGAATCGTTTGACGCCCTCTGCAGCAACCTGCTTTCCTGAAGGGTGTGGATTGACAACGACTGTGTTGCCACCCGCCAACATGCTTACTGCATTGCCCGTGATGGTGGGCAGGCTGTGGGTGACGGGGGTAATGGCACCAATTACACCGAACGGAGCACGTTCAATCACAGCAAGGCCATGGTCGCCGCTGAAGCATTTGGTTTCCAGAAATTCAACACCCGGTGAAAGTTCGCCAAGAGTTCGTAGCTTTTCGATCTTGTGTTCGGGGCGACCAATGCCAGTTTCGGCCATCTCCATCAGGCCCAGTTCTTCACATTGCTCAATTGAGATTCGGCGAATGATTTCGATGACATGCTTGCGATCTTCCAGTGAACAATCACGGAATTGTTCAAAAGCAGCTCTTGCCGCGTTCACGGCTGATTCAGCATCGCCAAAGACGCCGTGCTGACCACCTGCCGGGNACTGCGATAAGCCGCNGTTTCCTGGTGGCATCGGGCCAACCTCTGCGAGCACTTGGGCAACGACATTGCGAATGGTGTTTTCGTCAAATTGCATGGTTTTCAGTCTTGAGTGATGATCCGCTTCAGTGATCGATTGATTTTTCGCCAGACGGCGAATTACTCAATCTTAGGATTCAGTTCGGCAGTAGGTGGTGTGTTTATCGATGTGAACTGTGTCCACAATGCCGATGATGACCGCATCGATCGGTAGTTGTTTNGTTTCGGGAGTNAGGCGAGCGCTGCTGCCTTGGGCAATCAAAACGTAGTCGTNTTCACCAGCACCAAGAGTGTCAACAGCNATGAANGTTCGTCCGGTTGTNACCANCGATTGGCGTTTTTTGCTTTCCAGACGGTAGGGTTCGACGACCAANAGTTTGTGGCCGGTCATTGNGTCAACCTTTTGGGTGCTGACCACCGATCCGGTTACGCGTGCTATGAACATGAATCTGACCGCTTTGAAGGTTGGTTCTGTATCACGATTTCAGNAGGTCGACGCACTGGCGTGCGACAATCACTTCTTCGTTGGTTGGGATCACCCAAAGTTGGGTGCGGCTTTCNTGAGCATGAATCGTGACCTCACCTGAAACNGCATGGTTNGCNNTGGCGTCNATCACAATCCCNAGTTCCTGCAAGTCGGCACAAACGCCAGCACGAATTGCCGCNCCTTTTTCACCGATGCCACCAGTNAATACGATGGCATCGACACCACCCANNGCGACAATCATGCCACCCAGGTGNCNGCGGATTTCCTGCACAAAGACATCCAGAGCCAACTGCGATTGNTCNTCACCTGCGGCTGCTGCTGATTCCAAATCACGAATGTCTCCACTGTTGTCACTGAGGCCTAGCAAACCNCCATGACTGGCGAGATGGGANAGGGCCTCNTCCAGCGACATNCCNGTGCGTTCCAGAACGAGTGGCAANGCGAAGGGATCAAAGTCACCAACACGGTTGTTTTGCGGCAGTCCGGTTTGTGGCGTCATGCCCATGGTGGTCATTACGCTCTTGCCATCTTGTATGGCTGTCAGGCTACTGCTGCCTCCCAGATGACAAGAAATGATCCTTGCATCTTCCCGCCCCAATAGGGTTGCGGAGCGTGTTGCGATGTAGCGGTGGCTGGCACCATGAAATCCATACTTTCGAATGTGAAATTCATCCGCCCACTGCCGGGGAATCGCGTATTCGCGACGGGCNGCTGGAATGGTACGGTGGAAGTCAGTTTCAAAAGCAGCCACCAAAGGCAATTCAGGAAAACGTTCCCGCAAAGCTTTCATGGCAGCNATGTAGGGTGGGTTGTGCGCTGGCGCTGCAGCGTTCATCTCACTCATTGCATCAAGAAGATCATCATTGACAGCGAATACACCTGAGAGTCGGCCACCGTGAACAGCCTTGAACCCAATCGCCGACACCTGCGAGGCGTCCTGGAGGACTCCGTGATCGGGATTCGTTAATTGTTCAAGACAAGCGGCTACCGCCACTCCATGATCAGAGACCGGCATGGTTCTTTGTTCCGACCAAGATCCGATTTCAACTTCGCAGTTGCTTTCCTCATCGCCGATTCGATCTACCGAACCGCGCGCCAGGCAACGCTCGTCGGTCATATCAAATAACCGATACTTGAAACTCGTAGATCCGAGATTGGCAACAAGAACTAGCACGGGGGACGTACCATGAAGGGATGGGAGGGCCGAGGGAGGTGTCAACGTTAAGGTCATTTGCAGGGGTTTGCCCCGCACATCACTGCTCGGCTCTATGCCAAAAAAGCTTTTTCCAGTCCTTCGGAAGGACGTGGGATAATGTGGCTGCTAAGTAATTCGCCCACTTGAGAGGCGGCACTGGCTCCTGCTTCCACAGCTGCTCGGACGCTGCCAACATCACCACTGACAACGGTTGTGACTAGACCACCACCGATATCGACTCGTTTGACGATCTGTACATTTGCCGCTTTTGCCATCGCGTCAGTAGCTTCGACGAGTGCAAGCAGGCCCTTGGTTTCAATTAAACCGATAGCATCATTCATTGGTATTCTTTTTTGCGATATGGAATTGTTTGAGATTTGGACGCGAACTTACTTTTTAGCAGCGGGTAATTTCAGGATTTTGGGAAGGTCATCGTGTGGGCGAGGTATCACCTGAACGCTGACAACTTCGCCAACTCGACCAGCTGCTGCGGCACCTGCATCGGTTGCGGCTTTGACTGCTGCAACATCGCCAGTGACAAACGCACTGGCTAAGCCACCGCCAACTTTGTCCCAGCCGATGAACTTGACGTTCGCTGCTTTCATCATCGCGTCGGATGCTTCAACCAGGGATACAAACCCTTTGGTTTCGATCATCCCGAGCGCTTCACTAATTTTTGCCATCTTAGAAACTGCCTTGGGTAAGGAAGGGGTTGGACCAGACGCAAAGCCTGGTCTGTGGAATAATCAATCGGACGACGGGTCCGATTGGTGGTTTACTTCTTGCAACTGCAGTCGCCTTTTCTCAAAAGCACTTCGGTTGCTGCATCCAAATGGCAGGCATTGCCCTCATCTGTATCGATGTGAACCTCCAGCTTGGCTGCTTTGTCAGCACGCACGAGCACGTCGTTAAAAACGACGCTGCAGTCAGAACTGCTGATTTTCAATTGCATCATGTCACCGTTACTGACACCGTAGTGCTCAGCATCTGCATGATTCATGTGAACGTGTCGAGCGGCTCGGATGACGCCGCGTTCCAGTTGGACACTGCCAGCTGGCCCCACAAGTACGCATCCCGGGGTGCCGTCAATTTTTCCACTGTGCCTCACTGGTGCATCAATGCCCAGTGAAATTGAATCGGTGAGAGCAAGCTCGACCTGACTGTTGGCGCGTGTGGGGCCCAATACTCGAACACTCGGTAGCATGCGACGACGTGGGCCGACCACCATGACTGTCTGCTTCGCAGCATAGAAACCGTCTTGATAAAGGTCTTTCTCCGGCTCCAACACGCTGCCGCGGCCAAATAGAATTTCAACGTGCTCATCGGTTAGATGACAGTGGCGAGCTGAAATGCTGACTCGCAGGTTCGGCTTGCCACCAACCCAGCCTGGTGGATCACTCGAAGATCCCGCAGGTGTTGATCCCGCAGGTGTTG
>NZHC01000097.1 GCA_002689655.1 Rhodopirellula sp.
GGAAATGTCAGCGAACGCGTGAATATTTCCTGTTGTTTTGGAGGAAAGGGGCGAACGGCATCGCCTTCAGAAAGTTTCATGGGAATGTGTGTGTGTTGGCTCAGAATCAACAGGTCTTGTAGTGCAAAGCTGATGAGCAATCCCAATCCAAAGGTGGTGATCATGGTGGATGCTCCTACTGCGATTGTGATTGCCACGTAGGCCAAGAGGTATCCCAGAATGTTGGTTGTCACCAATCGTTTTTGCCGAGGCCGTTGGAAGATGTTCCTAAGACGTGGCAGATTCCAATAATTGTTCCATCGGTATAGGGATGCGAAGAGAGGTATCCACAATCGCCAGCAGGCGTTAATCACAAGTCGCTCAACTCCTCGAAGTTGTCGGGGGACCAATGTTTCCGTGGTCACGTCGAGGTCTTGCCAACCTGTCCAGTAATGATGTTTGGCGTGAATGAGACGCCAACAGTCACCAGGAATCAAGGCGAAGAAGCCGGCGATGTAACAGATCCATCGGTTCACCCAGCGAGATTGGAACATCGTTTTGTGGCCCGCTTCATGCAAGATAGCGAACCACTGGATGAGAGTGATCGATAACAGTAGTTGGCCGAGCAACCAGACCCATGTGTTCGATGACAGGCTGAGGGCGACCGAAACGGTTGTGAGCACGATGGCGCACGTAAAGTAGAAAAAGCCGAGCCCGTCATTCGGTTTTAGAGTGCTGATGTCAACCGGGTAGTTCTCGACGCCCGTAGCGTCGTTTGCAGTATTGCGGGGCAAGTGGCGTGGGCGTTCAGGGCGAGTGTCTTCGGCGGTGGTGGCATGTTCTGAGTGATTGTCAGTTGTGTCATGGGAATCACTCTCTAACGGGGAGGCGGTTGAATAGCAGGCTGCTTCCTCGCGGGACGAGGTGTGGCGGCGCGGGAAGTCGGTTTCAGATTCTGTGTTTGGGCTTGTGGCAACCAATGGAGGACCAAGTATTTGGTCGTCAGGCCGGTCGACAGATCCTGTGTTGAGTTTGTTCTTTGTGTCTATAAAACAGTCTTGGATTTGTTGCATGCACAACTTTGTTGACATCGTATCCGGCTTTGGTATCGACGGCAGAATCGTCAATGAGATGACCCCCGGACGGACATAAAGCAGACTTCTTCTCCGCGGTAGTACATTCTCCGCTCCATGGATCAAGACGGGTTGAAGGGGAACGCCGGTCTGTTGTGCGAGTAAGGCAGCACCACGGCGGAATGGTAGTAGAGAGGTCGAGCGTGTCCCCTCGGGATAGATGACTAACCACTTGCCAGACTGCAGCGTTTCCCGGCTGGTAGTTAGGCTGTGGGCAATGTCACGACCAAGAACTGGTACGCTGCCCATCTTTCGTAAAACGTGATTCAAGCCCGGGTACTTGAAGTATTTGGCGTTTGCAACGAAAGCCAGGGGTATATCGAGGCTGTCGATCAGTGCTATTTGGTCAAACCAAGATGAGTGATTCGCAATGATGATCGTATTGGTGTTGTCCTTGAGATTCTCGAGCCCTTGCAGTTTTACCCGTACACCAAACACACGCATCGAGATCCTTGCTGTCTTCTTTAGCCGCTTTTGGAACCTCTCGCTGGTTTCCCACGGGTCCAAGAGTGGGAGTAGCAAAAGGTAATAGCAGAAACTTCCGTAATAGGTAATGAATCCAAACAGCTGGCGAATACGCAGGAGCATGAAAAGCAACGTTACAGAAGTAGCGAATGATAAGAGAATCGGGTAACTGGCCGTCCAGCGGCGCGATAAATCACGTAGTTGTATGGGGCAGTACGTTGTTCAAAGTGGCAGCTCGCTGTTCAAAATAAGCGGAGGTGTGAATCAACAGATTGCCATCACCTGAATTGTGAATGTAGCGGTTTTGAGCCGGTGAGGTAAATCCTTGGTTAGAGATTATTCAGTTTGTTGTTCCTGTTTGCAAAAGCGGTGTTGGCGGCGGCACCATCGATCACGCAGGGGTGAGGGATTCAGTGCTGGCAACCGCAGCAGCCTGTTTGCCAGAAGTGCGTCGCGAAATATCGGCATTTTTGGAAAGGAATGGATGGGAATTATTCTAAGCCGACGACTTGGGAATCTTTTTTTCTCTGAAGCCTGTTGTTCAAACCGCGCAATGAAATTTCGTGTGACAACGGGACAAATGATCCATAAAGTGGTGTTCGACTTGGTGTGGCCGAAACCAGTGTTCATTGTGTTACATTTGTAAATTCGCTGCTGGCAACGGGCTGACGTTTTTAGCTGATGAACTCCGTGGAGTAAGGGATTGCTGTTTGTGATGGTGCTTTCAGAGGTTTGTTGCGGGTTCAGGAAGCACGTTGGTTTTTGGTTGAGTCAGGAATTTGTTGATGTCAGTAAGCAAAAAAGTCTCATATGAGCATCTGAAAGCTTCGTCTGAGTTGCGGCAGCAGGCTCGAGAGTTCGAAACTCCGTCGAATCTCAAAGCGAGCTGGCAACTATTGAATTCCATGGTTTTGTTCATCGCTTTGTGGGGGCTGATGCACTTCCTTCTGGATGTGTCTTGGTGGCTCGTTGCGTCTGTCGCCGTGCTGGCAGGTGTCGTTTTGATTCGGATTTTTATCATCTTTCATGACTGTGGTCATGGAGTGTTTTTTAGCTCGATGAGAGCGAACCATTGGGTTGGTTTTTTTTGTGGTCTACTGGTATTCACACCGTATCGACAATGGCACCGTGATCATGCCGATCATCATCACAACACAGGAAATCTTGACGGACGTGGACCCGGGGAAGTTTGGACGATGACAGTCGATGAATTTCTGGAGGCACCCCGGTGGAAGCAATACCTTTACCGTATGATGCGGAATCCGCTTTTTCTGTTTGGGGTGGTCCCCCTTCTGTTCTTTGTTGTACTGCAGCGACTGCCCACGCGTGCGTCTTCTCTACAGCTCAAACAATCCATTTGGATCATGAACATTGCTGCAGTCATTTATGTGTCGCTCATGATGGTCATGTTTGGTGTTGTGCCTTATCTATACATTCAGACCATCGTGATTGTGGTGGCAGCCGGAGCGGGATTTTGGCTTTTCTATGTTCAGCACCAGTTTGAAACGGTGCTGTGGAAACGAAGTGCAGCCTGGGACTATACAGACGCGGCCTTACAGGGAAGTTCGTATTACAAGTTGCCTCTGCCGCTGCAGTGGTGTACTGGGAATATTGGATTTCATCATGTACATCATCTGTTTCCGCGAATTCCTAATTACTATCTGGAGGACTGCCATAATGCCTTGCCTATATTGCAGCAGGTTCCCGTCGTCACTTTGACGGCCAGTTTCGGTACGCTCAAACTGAAATTGTGGGACGAATGTTCCCATCGTCTGGTGCGTTTTAGTGATGTTAAGCATGTGGGCCGCGAAGAACGTGATGCGGGCAGGTCGGTCGTTGTTGAGGAATTGTGAGTCTGCCGAAAAATGAATGAATGCGTTGTTGCGAGATCAGCCGTGTTTGGCAGCATCGATTCAAACTCGTTGAAGTTGCTGGAATTTTTATGGGGTTTGCGTTTGATATTGTGGGGAGGGCTAACAGAGCGGTAATGGGCATGTTTCCTTTGTTCCGTGGGCTCTGTCAATTTACTACAGGCTGGAATCGTGTTGATGGTTGAAAATGAGGAGTCACAGGAACTTGGATCTGCTGGCAAAGGGGTAACGGGGACCTTTCGTAAGGTCGTTGTCGCAGGTGTCGGGACACTCCTGCTGCTGCTGGGCGCTACGCTCATGTTGTTGGTTTCAGTTTTTACGCTCTTTCAGACGCGGCGTTTTTGCAGCGAAGGCATTGCCAGCCGAATGGCGAGGGTGGCAGTTTGGCTTAGCGGCGTGCGGATTGTTGAGCATCACTCTGAATCTCTTCCGAAAGGCCAGACGGTATACATTTCGAATCACACAGCTACCTTGGATATTTTTGTGGTCACAGCACTTGGCTTGCCACGCGCTCGCTATTTTCTGAGTGGATTTCTGCGAAGGATTCTTCCGTTTGGATTGATTGGTTACTTGATTGGTGTGTTCTGGACCGTTCCCTACAGATTTGCAGATAAGCGTCGGCAAATTTTTCAGAGGGCAGAAGATAAGCTCCGAGTAACGGGGGATTCCGTTTATCTGTCTCCTGAGGGAGGCCGGATCTGTTCGGGAGAAATCGGGCATTTTAATCGTGGTGCCTTTCACTTGGCGACAAATTTAAAAGTTGATATTTGCCCGATTTATATTCACATACCTACGGCGCTGGATGCCGGCATGAATTTGGTTTCTGAATCGGGTGTGGTGGACGTCTATTTTTTGCCCAGGATCACAACATCTGACTGGAAGGTACGGGATTTGGATGAAAATCGAGATGCGGTCAGGCAGGTGTATCTTGATTTTCATGCATCTTTGATGCGCCCGGCGCAACCTGGTTCATGAAAATCGGCTAGCTGGAACCAACGACAAAGAAGGACGCTGGTTTCGGGTAGAAATGGAAGCTTGTGGTAGTTCCGAAAGCGGGAGAGGTTCCCCAGCACCCTACACAGATTCATGAGATGGGGTTCCCTCTCAGAATGACGCCGCTTCTGTGTTGTTTTCTACGTCGTGGAATTTTCGCGGCAAGTTGATCAAGCTGTACATCCTTTGCTGCGCAGTCAACCGATTTTGCACTGAGTTGTACGGCTTGAGGAAAGGACCGGGTATGGGATGACCGGTTCTCAGTTAGCATGTGTAGCGATTGCGTTACCATTCGCCTATCTCTGACAGAAGGATTCGCGATTGCCCAAAACCTAGGCTCAGGCAGAAGCCCAAATCCAGACTGGAATGGTGGGTGTTGACCTAAATGGCTGGATGCGAGGTGACTGGTGGTCAGTTAGACTGTAGGCGGATGACCTTGGGGCATGGACCCCGAGGCCTGCCGGATCGAGTCTCCTTTTGATTCAATGGGATATTGCAGTGATGAGAAATTCGTTCAGCTTGTGTCTTGGACTGTTGCCTTTGGCCATGGGCGTATTGCTGAATGGTGATGCGGCTCAGGGTCAGGATGTGAAGACCCCGACATTGCCAGCGGTCAAGCATTTGATTGATACACATATTCACCTGTTCGATCCAAATCGACCGGATGGAATTCCGTGGCCACCTTCCGATGACAAGGTGTTGTACAAGCCACACTTGCCAGCCGAGTTTTCCGAATTAGCGAAGCCAGCGGGTGTGACTGGTGTCGTGGTGGTCGAAGCAAGTGATCGGCTTGAGGACAATCGTTGGGTGCTGGATCAGGTACAGGACAATCCCTTCTATGTAGCCTTGGTCGGCAATATTGATCCGTATCGAAAGGATTTTGGCAAGCAACTCAATCGTTTGGCGAAAGATAAACGGTTCGTTGGCATTCGGGCACGCAACAGCGATCCGATTGACTACAACGACCCGCAAGTGCTCAAGAATTTTTCAAAGTTGGCCAAGGCCGGATTGTCTCTTGATATCCTTGCCAACGGAAAGGGCGTTGAAGGTGTCCGTGAAGTTGACGAGTTGGCGGGTAAGGTTCCTGATGTGCGAATCGTGGTCGACCACGTGCTGGGTTATGACATTGATGGTAATCCACCGAGTCAGGAGTGGCTTGACGCAGTCGCGAGCTTATCACGTCACAAGAATGTGTACTGCAAAGTATCTGGACTCTACCAGCGGTGCACGCAGCAACCTGCGCCGCATGACCCCGAGCATTATCGCACTGTGCTTGATCCACTGTTTGAGGGTTTTGGTGCAGACCGTTTGATTTATGGCAGTAATTGGCCCTGCACGAAGAAAAGTGGTGATTACGGCAGCTTTGTACGACTGGTCAACGCTTACTTCGCAGAAAAGGGACAGGAAGCCTGCGAAAAGTACTTCTGGAAAAATGCGGCAGTCGCATATGGTTTACCGCTGAAGTGACTTGCTCGGGATGCACGCGTGACTCTGATGATGGCCGTGAGTAGACCAGGTGGCAGACTTGAACTTTGTTCTCATTGACGCGGGCACTGCGTCAAGCTGAATGCAGTGCTGAATCAAGAGAGGCTGGCTTGAAAAGCCCGGAACTTACTCGTATTGCACGGCTCTGGAAACGTGAGGTGTTGAGCCATCGCGGATGGCAGCGGCACATTCTTTTTTTGCTCGCGGCGATTGCAATTGGCTTTGTGGCTTGGTTTTTTCAAATTGCTGAGCGTGAAGGCGATCATTGGTTTTCATTTCTCAAGGGTGAAACCGCGCTGTGGGACGGTGGCTGGAGTGTTCCTGAGCCACTCGCGACATTTCTGCCGATGATTTGGGTCACGCTCAGCATGCTGTTGATTGTCACGCTGCGCGACCGCTATTTTCGGGGAACTGAGGGCACCGGAATTCCTCAAACCATTGCCACCTTGAAAACAACTGATGTCGCGATTCGTGACCGGATGCTTTCCGGGCGGATTCTGATTGGGAAGATTTTGTTGTTGACCATGGGGCTATTCTCAGGCATGACGCTTGGCCGTGAAGGCCCCTCGGTACATGTGGGGGCAGCACTAATGCACATGATTACCAAATGGGTTCAGTTTCCAGAGCATCTTGTTCGGCGAGGCTTGATTTTGGGTGGTGGGGGTGCGGGGATTGCAGCTGCGTTCAATGCGCCGTTGGCAGGGCTCGTGTTCAGCTTTGAAGAGATTGCACGTTCTTTCGAAAAAAATAATGTCGGGACTGTCATTCGTTCGGTCATCATCTCTTCCGTGTTCATTGTTTTGGTCCTTGGGAAGGACTATTTGTTTTATGGTCGGATTGAGAGTACTGATGAAAATTGGACGATTGGGCAATGGGCATCGATTTTCCTAATCGGCATCATCGGTGGTTTTCTGGGGGGGGCCTTTGCGCAAGGCACCATCAAGGGTTCTGCTTTGGCCCGTCGTTGCATGAAGTGGAACCGATGGGTGACCCCGCTGGCACTGGGGGCTGGGCTCAGTGTGCTGGGGTACCTGTCCGATGGTGAAAGCTATGGCAGTGGTTATCAGCAAACGCAACTGATCCTGCGGGGTGGTGTGGAGTACCCTTGGTACTTTGCACCCTTAACGGCGGCTGCCTCCTTTCTGACTTTGGCGTCAGGAATTCCCGGAGGCTTGTTCGATCCCAGTCTGACTGTGGGTGCGGGAATCGGCCAGACGATGCTTCCCGTGGTGAGCATGGTGTCGCCCGGGCTGGAGCCGGAGGCAGTTATCATGATGTTCATGGTTGCCTACTTCGCAGGTGTGGTCCAAAGCCCAATCACGTGCGCGATCATCATGGTTGAAATGACTGCAGCAAGGCATATGACATTGCCGTTGCTTGGCGTGGCTGTGGTGTCTTACGAGTGTTCCCGTCTTGTTTGTCGAACTTCGCTGTATGAGTCACTCGCCAACACTTTTCTTGCCGGACTCGATAAAAATCCCGAGTTCAAGCAGGTGTCAGGTCATGACACGACGACTCAACCACCGGCAAAATGATGACTTGTGCCTAGTGCTTTTGGCTGAAGTCGTTTTGTCCGCTTTGGTCTACTCCGCTCATGAGATAGATAGTCCGTTGGGACAGATCCAGTTTTCCTGCTCCCAAGCTGTTTTTCGCGTTGGCGTGTTGATAAACCGATGTGGTTGGCATGTAACGCAGGGTCATTCCGCGTCTGGAGTGTTCGGACAAATTTGCCTCAGAGCCGTGATACAGATAGACGTCGTGCAAGGAAATCTGTCCCGGTTCCAGAGTGATAGGCACTGCTTTGGATTCATCGAAGGTTGAGTTATCCAGTTCGAGAGGTAAAGCGAGTCCCTTGGCGGTATTTTTCCGGTGTTGTGCAAGTCTCTGATCGCGGTGGGAACCCGGGATCACCTGCAGGCAACCGTTGGCGGGTGTCGAGGCATCGATGGCAATCCAGACGGTGCATGTTGCCAGTGGTTCAATTGGCCAGTACTCGCCATCTTGATGCCACGGGGTTTTGGTCCCCGTCTTCGCTGGCTTGGCAAAGAAACTGGAATTCCACAGGGCAATGTCATCACCGATTAACTGTGAAACCATGCGTAGGATTTCGGCTGTTTTAGCTGCTTCGAGAAAGCCCGTGTCATAGGCCAGCAGCGCGGGGCAGTAGTCACCGAATTCCGGGTGCTTTTCAACGAGACGGTCGTGGGAGCTGCGGATACTCGTGAGGACGGATTCCGGTAGGCAATAGTCCGGGGTGATGTACCCGTCGCGGTGGTATTGATCAATCTCAGTAGCGGAAAGCATGTGCGATGCGCGGCTCTTAAGTAGGAATGTGTGCAGTGCTGTCGTTTCGTTGAACTGTGGTACCGTGGCACTGTGGCACTGTGGTACCGTGGCACTGTGGTAATTTCGCAGGAAAGGGTTATTGTCGTTCATGGACAATGATTTTTTCAAGTGTTTGAATAGGTGTTGTCCATGCTTGGGCTTGGAAGCATATTTAGCAGCGTGAATGGGGAGGTTTGCCACTGGACTTCAATTGGTTTTGAGTCGTAAAATTCGATGGTGGCCAGTGTCCACGATGTAGATGGAGCCATCCTTGTGGACGCAGATTCCATGAGGTCTTAGCAAGCCCCGTTTGGGCTGCTTGACTCCTTTCCCAAGGATGCTTGTTACCGTGTGCTGGTGGGGATTGTAGCGAACTACGCGGGCATTTTGGTCGTCCGCGATGATCACGTTATCGCTTTGGTCAATCGCAAGGTGCTTGGGAGAATTGAATTGTGACTCCAACGCTTTTCCAATGGCCTTCCCGGGTTTGCCGGTGCCTGCCACTGTCTCAATGTTGCCGGCTGCATTCACTCGTCTCAAGGCGTGACCGTTGCGTTCCAACACGTAAAGATTTTCTTGCGAGTCCACTGCGATAGCTCGCGGATCGATCAATGGACTTGAAGTCGCTTTGCTGCCATTGGCTGGGGCCCCTTTTTTACCGTTACCAGCTACCGTGGTCACGATGTTCGATGCAAGGTTGATCATGCGGACGCGCCGGTTTTTTAAATCGGCCACGTAGAGTTTGTCGTGTGCAGGATTCAGTGATACACACATCAGGAAATTAAATTTAGCTTCAGTAGCCGGGCCACCATCACCACTGAAACCTGCCTTGCCCGTACCAGCGATGGTGGTAATCAAGCCAGTGTTGGTGTCGACTTTGCGTACGCAATGATTCCAACTGTCTGCAATGTACAGCTTGCCATCCGCAGTTGCGGCAACGTTGTGCATCCCGTTGAAAGTTGCTTTCGTGGCAGGCCCGGTGTCGCCCGCGTATCCTTTGGATCCGTCACCGGCAATGGTGGTCAGCGTGCCTGCAGGATCACGGCGGTGGATTCGTCCGCCCTCCAATTCCACAATGTACATATTGTTCTTGGAATCAAACGCAACACCAAATGGAGAATTTAGTTTTCCTGCCGCAAGGGGTTGCTGGTCCGTGAGTGATTCTCCAATCACGACAGAGGCCTTGGCGAATTGTTTCTTGTCAGCGTCTGTGTTAGCGGCAGGTCGATCAGCCATGCAAGTGCACGCGACGAGGCCAATAGCAACGGTAGCGAGATTCCGGTTACTCAAGAGTCTGGAATTTGAAAATACCTTCATTGCGTTTTCTTTTGGTTGGATCGGGGCATTAAGGTGTCGCGAAGCAGGAGGTGGCACGTTTCTGGAGCAAGTGGTGTTGGGTACGTGTGGCTTGATCTGTGGAGTTGCCTGGGACTACATCAATTCGAGTGCGAGCTGAACCATTGGAACAATAAGTCCCAGAACTGCAGTGGCGAGAACGAGCAGNCCAAGGACGCTGGCGATATGGCCTAGCTTGCGGCGTTGTGAGAGTTTTTTAAGGCTAAACGCGCTGAACAGGATGGAAATGGTTGCAGTAAGGACAAACACAGGCATCATCGGATGAATGAGTAATGTACTCAATATCGTCAGTCGCATGTCGAATTCATAGCTCCATGTCTTTAGCATCATGCCGCTAAAAAATATTTTGAACGTCAGCATGGGCCAAATGCAAATTGCGATCACTAAAGACACTGGCCAAGTCAGGGAACGCTTTGCTTCTACGTCAGTGGGAGGCGTTTGGTATGGATTGTTTTCAGTCAAGTGAAGTACCGAGTTTGATTGGGGTGATCGCAAGGTTTCCGTTCGTTTAAGTTGTGATCAAGCAACGTGAAACGGGCGAGACTCTTCAGTTCCGGAAATTGGCTGGCTTGGGTTCATCGTGTGCCTCCATGCCTGAATAACTCCAAACTCTTGGTTCACCATGCAGGGTATTGATCGAACCTGAATTCATTGCTCAACGCTTTGTTTTTTTGTTGGCAGGTGGAAACCAGGTTTTAATGGACGAAACTTGCGACGGTTTCGCCGAATGGCGCGGCATCTATCTTGACAATGCATTCCCGATTGATGGGAATCAGACTTGGAATTGATCCAGTGAGAATGATTTGCCCTTCCTGAAGTTCGTCGCCAGTCTTTTTCAGTGACTCTTGCAGCCATTGCAGCGAGGACTGGATGGTCTCAATGAGTTGTGATCCTTGGCATTTTTCGACAGGCTTGTCATCAATCAGGATTGAGAGTTCGGGGTTGGCAAGTCCGTCAGTTGTCTTGCTGGTTCCTCCGACTACGAATCCTGCATGAATCGCATTGTGGGCAATCAATTCACCAGCAGAGGGTGGTGTGCCGTGCATGACATGATTGTGAAGTTCAATTGCCGGCATGATGCCGGACACGCAGGGGGGGATTCCCTGTTGCGTAAAATCGGTTGGTTTCGGAGTGCGTTTCAAGATGACCGCAAGCTCGCCTTCGATTGCCAGTTTGGAATAGTTGTTCAATTTCAGGCAGGCGCCGGATTCGTGCTGTTCCGATTTGTACAACCGGCCCGTAACACAATGTTCGATCCCGAGTTGAGCACGGATTGTCGGTGACGTGCACCCAACTTTGTAGCCAATGATGCTGTCTCCTCTGCTGATGCGCAGTTGGGCCACGGCGTTCTGCAATCGATAGCCCTCCTCGACAGTCAAGGAAAGCCCCTCTGAAAAAAGACTACCTGGGCATCGGTTTTCATAATCCAGAAGTTGCTGTTCTGCCCAACGCGTGTATTGGGAGGATGCTTTTTGTTCGTTTGTCATTTCAGCTCGTTGCAAAGCAGTTGCCGGCAAGCGTTGGAGGTGAGCGGGCGAATTCTATACGCTGTGAATTGCGACTTGACTTTGCTGGGGTGTTGTNAATGTCTTTGTAGGAGAGAGATTACTTCATGCCAAGATGCCGCGGGCGACATTGCCGTAGACATCAGTCAAGCGGTAGTCACGACCGCTGTGGTGGTAGGTCAGTTGGGTATGATCCAAGCCCATGATGTGGAGCAAGGTGGCATGCANATCGTGGATCGTACAGCGATCTTCAATCGCGTAGTATCCGTATTCGTCGGTTTTTCCGTAGCGGAATCCCGATTTGACGCCTCCGCCTGCCATCCACATGGTAAACCCNTCGGGATGGTGATCNCGNCCGGGNNCGGCGTTNCCCACNTGNACGGTTGGGGTNCGACCGAATTCTCCGCCCCANAGCACAAGCGTATCNTCNAGNANCCCCCGTTGCTTCAGGTCTNTGAGTANNCCCGTGATTGGTTTGTCGATTTGCTTGACATTGATTTCATGGCCTTTCTTCAAGTGCGTGTGTTGATCCCACTGTTCGTTGTTAAACGGAAGTGTGTTTGCATGACTGACTTGAATGAATCGCACATCACGTTCGGCAAATCGCCGTGCCAGCAGACACTCGCGTCCAAAGNTCGCAGTGTCAGGATCATCAAGTCCATAAAGCTCACGCGTCGCTGCTGATTCCTGATTCAGATCCATCGCCTCGGGGGCTGCAGTTTGCATGCGAAACGCCAACTCAAATGATTCCAAACGGGCCTCAAGTTCTGTTTCATTGGTTCCATTGGGCGTCGCTTGCCGCTGTAACTGTCGGAGTAGTTTGAGCTGGAGTGTTTGTTGCTCCAGATTCAGATTCTGATTCGACAGATACTCGAACGTGGCATCTTTGGCTGTCGCATTGGGATAACCAGGGGTTCCCAGTGAGACTCCCGCATGGCGAGCGGGAAGAAACGCGCTGCCGAAATTGTTGACGCCACCGTGCAGAGAAGTAGGGCAAATGGTCAGAAATGTTGGCAGGTTCTTGTTCGCAGACCCCAAGCCATAGCTAATCCACGATCCTGTGCTGGGGCGTAGCTGGGCTTCATCGCCTGTATGAAGTTTCATGCAAGCACCGCCATGGGCAACATTGGTTTCGCATACCGAATGCACCATGCACAGCTCGTCAGCTACAGTGGGAAGATGTTGCCATAGTTCGCTCATTGGAATTCCTGATTTTCCGCAGGGACGGAATTTCCACGGACTACGCATCAGATTGCCGCGATCAGCGAATGTCACTCGCGAACCATCAAACGGCAGCTTCTTGCCATCGTCCCGATCCAACTGTGGCTTGGGATCAAAAAGGTCGATGTGCGACGGGCCACCGTGCATGAATAGAAAAATAATGCGTTTTGCACGAGCGGGAATCCGGGCCGCCGATTGAGTCTTGCTTTCGTCGGCATGCAGTCGCGGGGCATGTAGCATGCTGGTGAGTGCCAAACCGCCAAAACCAACGCACAATTGGTTCAAAGCCTCGCGCCGACTGCGTCTTGGATCAATCAACATGGATGTACTCACTCGATAGCAGTAAGGTGTGAACCAACGCAGTCCATGTTTTTAATTCCGCTTCTTTGTTCTCCGTCACCGTTGCTTCGAAATCCCCAAGAAATTCCTGGAGATTCTCCGTCTCCTTGAGCGTTACTGGGCGTTGGAACAGACTTTCGTAAAGGCTTTGGATTCGTTGCGTGACATGATCGGGAATGCCCTTATTTATGTTGCTCTGTTTTGTTGTGACTGGAGNCACTGGCGGGGCATGATGGGCTAACGTGGATCGAGCAATGTTTTCGGCCTGTTGCATGACCATCGGATCATTCATCAGCAGCAAAGCTTGAGTCGGAACGGTCGTGCTATCACGACTGCCTACAGGGGTGGCAGCATTGGGGAAATCATAAAGCGTGAGAAAGCGGTGGGTGTTGCAGCGTACAACGGGCAGATAGACAGAACGCCTGCGGAAACTACGGTAGGCAGCTTCGTTGTTGNNCAGGTCCTTCGGCGAGGGGTCCTGAGACTTGACTGAAAGCGGTAGCCCCACAAGGTCCATCGATAAGCTGCCGCCGTGCATTAACAAACTGTCCCGGATGGCTTCGGCTTCAAGCCGATGGCGAGGAAAACCATGCAACCACGTGTTGGGGGATTCGCTGGTCTCTTGTTGGTAGCTGGCTGAGGTCACAATCAAACGGTGCAAAGACTTCAGCGACCAGTCGTGTTGGATCAAATTCAATGCCATCCAGTCCAGCAACTCAGGGTGCGTGGGGCGGGAACCTTGCATGCCAAAATCATTCGGTGTTCGAACAAGGCCACTGCCAAAGTGCCAGTGCCACAATCGATTGACAATCACGCGGGCAGTTTGTCCGCCTGCTCCGGTTCCTGCGTCAGTCATCCAATACGCGAGTTGCCGGCGACCGCTCTGTGTCGGTGGAATAGGATGAGGGTCCAGATCAGGAGACGCGGATTGATCTGGGGTTGATGAGATGACGGTTGGGAAACCTCGCGTTACTTCATCACCCAGTTGCAAGTGGCTGCCTCGAAGGTGGATCCTGATGTTTTGCGATTTTCCATCGCTGGCCGCCATGACCTTTTCCGATTCAGGCTTTTGTTGCTGATGGTTCGTCAACTTGGTTCTCAGGTCATCGATTTGGGCAACCTGCTTGGTCACGCGGGCGGCCTGGTCAGCATGAATCAGACGGATTTTGTCAATGTGTGACATTAATGGTTCTGATTCCAATCGCAATTTGATCGTTCCCTGCGGAAGCGGAAAGGTTCCTTCCGAGAACCAGCGTTGATGCTCAGGCATCCAACCACCCGTGGTTTGGGAAATCGCGTCTTTCTTGACGACCTGGCGATTGATCAGCAAGCGTCCGGGACGAGCGTCTCTAGCCGCGTACCGCAATTGAATGAGGTATTGACCTTTTGCAGGAATTTGAATTTCATATTCAGCGAAATTCTGTTGCGAACCACGGTCTGAAATGATTCCAATGCCTTCACCGTAGCCATCACCCAAGCTGGCAACATTCCCTTCCGTAAAACTCTCAGCTTCCAGTTCCAGAAGGTGGATGGAAGCTTCTTTGAGTTGTTTTTCAAAGCGGACTTGCAACCGACTTTGTTCTTCCGTCAGACGATCAAGTTGTTGCTGATGCTCCCGGAGAGCTTGTTGGAAGGTTATGGTCTTGATGGGGCGGTCGCCCAATTCAGTGCTGTGGAAAATTCCTGCCAACGCGTAATAGTCACGCGTAGGAATCGGATCAAACTTGTGGTCGTGACAGCGAGCACATCCCAAGGTGAGACCGAGGAATGTCTTGCCGACGGTATCGATTTGCTCGTCGACGATATCCGCTTGTTTCTTGACTTCGTCCTGTTCTGCAAGGATTTTGGTTCCCAATGCTAGAAATCCTGTAGCAGTAACCTTTGCATTTTTGCGATCGGTTTTGCGGTTCATTTCATGCCGTGCTGATGCGGCAGCAGGCTCGAGAATGTCGTGGGTGGTTTCCTCTGAAAGCAGATCACCTGCGAGTTGTTCGTGGACGAAGGAAGAAAAAGGTAAGTCATCATTGAAGCTGCTGATGACATAGTTTCGGTATCGCCAGGCAAAGGGATATGCGTGGTTCTCATCGCCACCGTTCGAATCGCCGTACCTGGCAACATCCAGCCAGTGGCGACCCCAGCGTTGACCATAATGCGGTGATGCAAGCAAACGATCTACCAACCTCTCCCAAGCGTCCGGACGATCGTCTTGCAGAAATTCTGAAATCTGCTGAGGTGTTGGGGGCAGGCCAATCAGATTGAAATATAGGCGGCGAGCTAATTTTCTTGGGGATGCCTTTGGGCGGGGTGAACGAGATTCTTTTTCAAACTTGGCAAGGATGAATTGATCGATCGGATTTCGAATCCAATCGGTATGTTTGACATTGGGTGGTGACACCCTCGCTGGCGGACTGAATGCCCAGTGTGTTTGCCATTTCGCGCCGTCGTCGATCCAGCGAGTCAATTGCTGGATCTCAGTCACTGACAATGAAGTGGCATGTTCAACCGGAGGCATCCGGTCATCACCCGTGGATTGGATACGTTTAAGCAATTCGCTTGCGGATGGCTGTCTGGGAACGATGGCGGTTGCGCCTGATGCCAGCGGCGTGGTCGCTGATTTTCGAGAATCCAAACGGAGTCCTGCCTCACGCTGTTCAGCGTCTGGGCCGTGACATTCCAGACAGTGNCGCGCAAGGATCGGCGCAATGACTTCCCCGTAGTCAATAGCGGGTGACAAGCGTTGCTCAGCCAATACGTGACTTGCAAGGACGACGAGGCAAATGAATGGCAGGTGAATTCTTGACATGATTCAGATTCGATTTGAGATGTACCAGAATTCTAAAGCAAAATGAAAGGCTTGGCAGATCATCAGGGGCAGTTTGATCACATGTAAGCAGCCCGCAGGATCTACATCCTGTGCATTCTCGNTCTGAGCTGCTTGTCGCATATGCACGAAACNGTTTTTCTTGTCTGTTTTGACCAACCTGGCAATGCTGTCGTCGTTATTCTCATGGGGGGTGTAAAGTAGGTTGTGACAATGTAGCAGGGATTCGGGGCCGCTCAAACAAAGTGCAAATGCGCTGCATGAAGATGAGGTGGANCTGAAAACCAATGTTTTTATTCCCGTGCTGTACCCTCAAATTAACTAGCTAATTGAATCTACCAGCCAGCAGATCATGAAATCAAAAATAAACACTTCGGTACTTTTAGCAACGTTTTTACGTATGCTCTTTGCTGCTGTAATGAGCCTCTTTTTCGTTGTGCCGCCCACGCAGAATTGTGTTGCAGAGACATTTCCCGGGAAGGTGTCTGAGTTNCATTCGTATGCCCGCTACGATTTTGAGCACGGTGGAAGGCGGTGCATTGTGGTTGCTCCCCGTGTCACNGCTGATGGAAAACCCTGGATTTGGAGAGCTCGNTTTTTTGGCCATGAACCGCAGGCAGACATTGCGCTGTTGGATCAGGGTTATCACGTCGCTTATGCCGATGTAGGAAATCTGTTTGGGTCACCTGATGCTGTGATGATTTGGAATGAGTTTTATGACTACCTCACAGAAACTCATGGGTTTCATGCAAGACCGGCGCTTGAGGGAATGAGCAGAGGTGGTTTGATTGTTTTTAATTGGGCAAAAGTGAATCCGGGAAAAGTGAGTTGTATTTATGGTGATGCACCCGTCTGCGACTTCAAAAGTTGGCCTGGCGGTAAAGGCGATGGGGCAGGTGGCGGTGGGGCTTGGCAAACATGTCTGAATGCTTATGGATTCACCGAGGCTGAAGGATTGGCCGCCAAAGTAAATCCGATTGATGGGCTTCAGGCCTTGGCAGCTGCTCGTGTGCCTATTTTGAATGTGGTGGGTGATGCGGATATTGTTGTGCCAGTGGCTGAAAACACTGCAGTATTGGAGAAGCGATATGCAGCACTGAACGGGCCGATTGAAGTGATCCACAAAGCTGGAGTCGGCCATCATCCTCACAGTTTGAAGGAGCCGAAGCCGATCGTGGATTTTGTGTTGAGCAATCGGCGTGATCTTACCATCGTGTTGGCGGGTGATTCGACAGTTACAGATGCGGCAGGTTGGGGATTGGCCTTTGCTGGACGGTTTGGTCAGAACGTTAAGGTGATCAATGTTGCTAAGGGAGGTGCAAGCTCAAAAAGTTTTCGCGATGCGGGCTACTGGAATCGTTGTTTGATCCAGGAGCCGGATTTCATGTTCATACAATTTGGGCACAATGACTGTCCAGGAAAAGGGCCGAAAAGGGAAACTGACCCAGAGACCACTTATCGCCAGAACCTTGAAAAATATATCGTGGAGGCTCGCGACAACGGAGCGAAGCCTGTTCTGATTTCCCCGATGACACGTAGGCGTTTCAAAAATGGCAAGATCGATTCGATTTTGACACCCTATGCTGAGGCTGTTCGCGCTGTTGCAGCTAAGACCAAGACACCCATGATTGATTTGCACCGCAGCAGCGTCCAGCTTTTCAATGAACTGGGCGATGATGGAAGCGCCGACCTGTGTCCAGAGGGAGATCGTACGCATTTCAATCAAAAAGGAGCCGAGAAGATGTCGGATCTGATTATCTCCGGATTAACATCTGAATTGAGTGAACTAGGTTCTCATTTGACACAGTGATCAGTTCTCATTTGACACAGTCATTGCAGCACAGGCCTGAAATGCGTCTTGCCGCTCCCAGTTCAGCCTCGCGCTGGGGTACAATTTCGCCGATGCATGCATGCCACCCGGTTCGGTCTGTTGTGGCAATACGCTACTGCTTAGTGTGAAAGGGAGTCTTGGAATGATTGATTTTTGCGACCCACGCACGCGACGTAGTTTTCTACAGATAGGCAGTCTGGGTTTGGGAGGAATGCTTGGCGGGCTCTCTTTGCCTCGTATGGTCGGTGCTGGACCTGATGCGGAATCTTCAAAGATTTTGCGAGATCGTTCGGTGGTGTTTCTGTTCATGCATGGAGGCCCACCTCAGGCCGAAACGTTTGATCCAAAAATGACGGCGGCATCCGAGTATCGTTGCTTCAATGGTGAAATCAAAACCGCAGTTCCAGGCCTGACTTATGGTGCTTCGCTGGAAAAGTTGGCGAGGTTGGCGGATAAAACGACGGTCGTGAGAAGCTTTCAGCCGGGCGATGGTAATCATAATATCAAACCACTCGTCAGCCCTCACAGTTTGGGAGCAAACGTCGGGTCGTTGTCTTCTCGCATTTCGGGCATCACAGATGGAAAGACTGGAATGCCATCCAATGCTGTGCTGCTGCCGCGGGCAGTTGATGAGGATGCGCAGACAGTGACCAAGCAGTTTGGTGATTTTTCTGACACCGGGAAAATGGGCTCTGCTTTTGCCCCCTTTGTGCCCAGTGGTAAAGGATCACTGATGGACAATATGAAATTGAAATTTTCTCAAAGTCGTTTGGATGATCGCCGGGCTTTGCTGCAAACACTCGACGGATTCAAACGTGATCTCGATTCAACGGGAACCATGGAGGGAATTGATAAGTTCAACCGACAGGCTTATGACGTGATCCTTGGCGGGGTCACGCGGGCTTTTGATCTGTCCCATGAAGATTCCGCTGTGATTGCGCGCTATGACACCTCAAGGTTGGTACCGCCCGCCAAAATTGATAAGAAGTGGAATAACCACAAAAACTATCGAGATCACGGACAGAACCTGGGAAAATTAATGTTGCTGGCGCGGCGATTGTGTGAACACGGAAGTCGTTTTGTCACGGTCACCACCAATTTCGTTTGGGATTTCCATGCGGACGTCAACAACGCAACTCTTGATGAAGGCATGCGGTACGTGGGGATGCCTTACGATCATGCCGTTTCGGCGTTCATCGAAGACGTCGAACGCCGTGGCCTGAGTGACAAAATATTGTTGGTCACCTGTGGCGAGATGGGGCGAACCCCGAAAATCAATGCCAAAGGTGGGCGTGATCATTGGGGTCGGTTGGGGCCGTTGTTGTTGTATGGTGGTGGGCTTAACTTGGGGCCTGTGGTTGGTAGGTCAGACGCCGTCGCAGGGGAGCCGAACTCACAGCCCGTGAAAATTGAAAATCTCTTGTCAACCATCTTTCATCGCATGTTTGACGTGGGAGAGTTGCGGCTTGACTCACGCGTGCCAAGGCCTTTGATGCAGTTGATAGAATCAGGACGACCAATTGAGTCAATCGTCTGATTTTAGGCCTCGCGACTTGCCGGCAGGAAAAATTGGGCGGTACCGACTAGAGCAGCTGCTCAGCTGTGTATGTTTTCTTTTTTATGATCCCCTCCCTGACCATTCATGGAATTTGCCATGTCATTGGATGAAGATTCGCGTCACTTGCTGGCAATACTAACGCCAGAAGATTCGCCGCCAATGCATCAAGTGGATATTCACGTTCTACGAGACGCAATGGAATCACGATTCCCCGATCGTGATCGTGAGCCCATTTCGAGTGTCGAGGATAGAATGGTGGTCGGTCCTCACGGTGATGTGCCGGTACGTGTGTATCGATCAGCATTGGAAGAGTCGTCTCCCGTGCTGGTCTATTTTCACGGTGGGGGCTGGGTGTTGGGTAGCTTGGAAACGCATGATGCGATTTGTCGGGCACTCGCCAATGAAGCGGGATGCGTGGTTGTTGCCGTTGATTATCGCCTTGCCCCGGAACATCCGTTTCCACAAGGGCTTCAGGACTGTCAGGCAGTTGTCAGATGGGTGCGTGAGTCGTCCGAAGAACTTGGGGTGGATGGTGAAAGAGTTGCTGTGGGCGGAGATAGTGCGGGGGGGAACCTCGCTGCTGCTGTTGCGAATAGCAACCGCGATGAGAATGCAAAGCCATTGTGTCATCAGTTGCTGATCTATCCCGTGATTGATGCTGAGCAGGGAACTGAGTCTTACCGCGAGAATTCGGAAGGTTACCTGTTGACGGCTTTAGGTATGAAAAGGTTTTGGGATTTGTATTTGGGGGACTCGGACGCATCAAAGTCAACGTTGGCATCGCCTGCTCGGGTGACCGATCTGTCGCGTTTGCCGCCTGCAACTGTCATCACTGCCCAATATGACCCTTTGCGAGATGAGGGAGAAATTTATGCTGAGCGGCTGAAGGCTGCTGGAAATCAGGTCGCATTACGACGCTGGGATGGCGTGTTCCATGGTTTCGTGGGTTTTGCTGATCGGCTTACCAAAGGCAGCGAAGCTATTCGGTTCTCTGCACAAAGGATCCGCGAAAGTTTTGATGCCTAAGAAGTGTTGCGTTCTTGCGACGGTGCAGGAGTGTTGTTTAGGTTTGCTGAGTGGCGTGCGTCGGGAGGGCCTTTCGTGGCTGAAGCAAGTTTGACTGTCCGCGAACTGAGGCGACTATGGAAGCCGCAGAAGGAGCGGCTCAATACAGAGCATCCGCTGCATCCAACCAATATTCGATTTCATCGTGCTTGCAGTTGGCTGCAGAGGGTCGAGGAAATTCGGGACGAAAAAGTGCTGGACCATGTGTTGCTCAGTCTTTGGACCGCGTTTAATGCACTGTATGGACAGTGGGATGGCGAGCGTCTGGAGCCCGTGTCTGATGTGGAGTGCTGGCAGCATTTCCTCGATCGAATGTTGGAACTCGACCAGGGGGACTTGATTCAAAGTCAGCTCGAGGAGAACAAGAAACTCGTAATGACCCTGTTCGATGACGAATATTTGAGCCGTTTTTTTTGGCAGGCTCCGACGGACCGGAGAGCTAAACGTGTGAGGCGAACACGATTTGACGCTCAAGGTTGGTACGTCGAAGAGAACTGGACCATGGTGCTGCAGCGTCTGTTCGAACGGATCTATTTGTTGCGTTGTCAATTAGTGCATGGAGCATCGACGTACAATAGTTCTTACAACAGAATCGCCATCAGGCGTTGCTCGCAGATGATGGAGCATTTGTTGCGAACCTTTCTTAGAGTTTGGGCTCAGTGGGGAGCAGATGAGGACTGGGGAATCATGTGCTATCCACCCATGAGGTGAGTGTCAGCTCGGTGAGCAGGCAGTTTCTCAGCCTTGTCAGCACGGGTTCGAAGTGCAGATCGCCAGCCAATAGGTTTGCCGCTTGGGTGTAGGCGGGGGTTTAACGTTTGCCTTAAAATGCGCTGTGTCTGCTTGCCCCGAGGTGCCCGTTATGCTGAATCGTCGATTTTGCGGAAAATTACATTCAACTCATGCCTTTGAATCTTTTCTGGGCACAGAACGTGAAGGTCTGTGCCTGGTGGGCCGCAGGAACATGGTCAAGGCTGGCATGGCTGGGATTGCTGGCCTTAGTCTTCCACAGTTGTTGCGAGCAAGAAATGAGTCCGCATCGGCAGGTGATGCGATGCCGTCGAGGAAGTCGGTCATCCTGCTGTGGATGACAGGCGGGCCGAGTCACATCGATACATGGGATATGAAACCTACTCGACCCTTGATGAATCGCGGGCCGTTCTCCCCCATCTCCACCGCCATCCCTGGCGAATTTATCTGTGAGCATTTGCCCAAGCAAGCTGCGATGCTGGATAAATTCACGCTGTTGCGTTCCGTGGATTGCAAGAAAAGCAATCATGAACCGAATAAGGTGATGCAGACGGGGCATCGAGACGCAGCACCACGGGCCAATTCAAATGGCGAACGTTACCCTGCGATCGGATCAATCGTTGCCAAGTATCGACGGGGTAATGAACCGGGCGTGCCTCCCTATGTCGCTTTTCAAAAATCACGTTCACATGTCGCGTACGCTGGTGACTTAGGGCAACAATACAATCCATTCATGGCAAACCAGGCGGCCACACTTCCGGTGTATGATCTGGTCGGAAAAGATACTGGTAAGGTGTCGTCTTCGCCCATGTTTCGCTTGCCTCGAAATCTTGATTTTGATCGCATCAATCACAGAGTCGGTTTGCTACGTCAATTGGATGCTATGCGGCGTGAAATCGACGTGTCAGGCAGTATGGATGCCATGGATACCTATCAACAGCAAGCAGTGGATATGTTGACTGGTGGACGAGTTCAAAAAGCATTTGATGTTTCAAGTGAACCAAATTCTGTTCGTGAGTTATATTGCTCGCACCTGTGGTGTCAGCAGGCGTTGTTGGCAAGACGTTTGGTTGAGCAGGGGGTCTCGTTTGTCACCATTGACCTGAGTTATCACACCGCATCAGGAACTTGGGATAATCACGGTGATAATATCCCTCCCTACGGTGGTATCTCAAAAGGCTTGAAGCCTCTGCTCCCTTTGTTCGACCATCTGATCACCACACTTGTGACCGATCTCGAGCAGCGGGGTTTGTTGGATGAGGTGCTTGTCATTGCAATGGGGGAATTCGGGCGGACACCCTTGATGGGAACACAGGGAAGTACGGATGGGCGGAATCATTGGCCACAGGTGATGTCAATGTGTTTGGCTGGTGGCGGGATGAGGCATGGCCAAGTGATCGGCGCAACCGAGAAGGATGGAGGGCAAATTAAACATCGCCCTGTCACTCCCGGAGATTTGGCGGCAACCATTTATCAACACATGGGAATCCCACAAGACCAGACCTATTTAGATCACCGTGGTAGACCAGTCTTTGCCGTACAGGAAAACGGTCAACCGATCAAAGAACTGATCTGATTCCCCGTTCTGTTTTCCGTGGTATGACAGGGTGGAATTTTGCCGGATTAACTCAGCCGATTAGCAGACAGGGCCTCAGGTTGCCGGGGCAGGACCTGTTTCGTAGGTGGCACTGCCCAACCCAAGGATCAGAACAAAAATGAATGGCAAGAGAATTTAGCCCATAACCGTCCCGCCACTGCTTCCAAGGCGTTCGGCAAGTGTGATGTGAAACACGAGCATCACGATCAGGAACGTAATGAAGTTGATGACAGGGATCAAGAAGAGAACGAGCCACCAAAGAGGTTTGCCGGTGATCTCGAGCAGGAGAATGAGGTTGCAGAAGGAGGTGAACGCTACCCAACGCGGTTTGCCTTCGAAAGGGTAGAATCTCGCACAAGGAAGTCGCGTGCGGCTTCTATACAAAACCTTGCTGTTTTTCTGGAAGACGCGGAGCCGTTGCCAAGTCATGTTAAACTACTCGGGGTGTATAGCGGCTTGGGGATGGCGGTGGCCTTGGTTCGCAAGTGTCCCAAACATCACAATTGTTGTGTTTTCCAGGTCAACGTGTTTGTTGTGGTTGGTGGTGTTTTGTCCTTGCCTTTGTTTTTGTTTGCGGTGAATCGATTGAAAAGTAATAGGAATGGTGTTCGGCAGCTGGATCCCAAGGCAAGTGATCTTCGAAGCCGTCTGTGTGTTTCTCTCTGCATGCTGGCACTCGTCGGATTAATCGCAGCACAATCCGCGTCTGCTTCCGAACATGTTAATTTCAATCGGGATATTCGT
Organism: Rhodopirellula sp.; assembly: GCA_002689655.1. GTDB lineage: Bacteria > Planctomycetota > Planctomycetia > Pirellulales > Pirellulaceae > Rubripirellula. The sequence continues at coordinate 23,039 of NZHC01000097.1, forward strand.
CCCATTCTGGCGGCTCACTGCTTTCATTGTCACGGTCCAGATGAGGCGGAGTCAGGGCTTCGTCTGGATGCGAAGGATGGGGTGAAGGATGCATTCGGTGAGTCCAAGTTGACGGGTAACCTCGCTTGGCAACGAATTTTGTCCAATGATCCCGATGAAAAAATGCCACCGCCATCACCCGGAAATGAATTGAAGCAGGAAGAACTGCAGCTCCTGAAGCAGTGGATTGAACAGGGTGCTGAGTATCAGTCGCATTGGTCTTTTGTTGAACCGCAACGAACTCAGGTCACGGTTACTGCCGCTGGCTCCACTATCCGGAATCCAATTGATGCATTTGTGACGCAGAAGCTTGCTTCGAAAAAGATGCAGTTGCAGCCGGACGCTTCACGAGAGCAGCTCATTCGACGTTTGTCGTTGGATCTGATCGGGTTGCCGCCGACACCAGCAGAGGTGGATTCATTTGTTGAGGATCGTCGACAAGACGCTTACGAACGCGTGGTAGACCGCCTGCTTGGCTCGAAGCACTTTGGAGAACGTTTGGCAGTTCCTTGGCTGGATGCTGCTCGATACGCCGATACCAACGGCTTTTCAATTGATGATCACCGAGACATGTGGCTATGGCGCGAGTGGGTCATTAGTGCATTGAATCGAAATATGCCTTATGACCAGTTTCTTACGGAGCAGTTGGCAGGTGACCTTTTGCCCAATGCGACGGACCAGCAACGCTTGGCGACTGGGTTTCTACGGAACAGCATGAATACACATGAAGGGGGGACTTTGCCTGAGGAGTATCGTGTGATTTACATCGCAGACAAAGTCAACACGGTTTCAACTGTTTTTATGGGTTTGACCATGCGATGTGCGCAATGTCACTCACATAAATATGATCCGATCACTCAAAAGGATTATTATCGCTTCTTTGCGTTCTTTGATAGTGCTCACGAGCCAGGCTCGGGGGCGGCAAATGGCAACACATCGCCCATCCAGCGGATGGATGGTTTGTTAACGGGGCATGAGGACTATAACGCTGACGTGCGTGCACGTATCGCAACCTTGAAGCGGTATCAGTTGCATCCACCTGAATTAATTCGGACGCGGATGAAATGGGAGGAGAATCTGGACGGTGACGCGTACGCTGAACTTGTAGATGCATTGGCGACACCAATTGCAGGCAGGACGGACGATCAATGGAAGCAGATCAATGAAGAGTTCGGGAAAACCACACAGCTGATGGAGCGGCATGTGTCGACGATCAACCGCGAGATCAAAGTGCTGGAAAAAGATCTGGAGGCGAAGCAAGCCTCTGTGATGGTCATGAAAGAAAAGGGGCCTCGCAAAACTTATGTTCTGACTCGTGGAGAATACGATCACCCAGATTTAAGCCAGCTTGTCACACCAGGTATCCCTGAAGTGCTGCCGATGCTGGAACTTGACAAGGGGGTTCTTGATAAAGGGTTTACCGAGAAAGAACACCATGCAGATCAAAAATCTGAGACTGCCGTTGCGTGGCAATCAGCCAAGTGGATCTGGGATTCTCCCGAGGCAGCGAAAGGCGATCAAGACAATGAGCCGAGGTTTTTTCGGTTTCTAGTCGAGCTCAGCGGGAAGCCAAAGCGAGCTGAGTTAAGGGTAAGTGTCGACAATGTCGGCGTGACGTATGTTAATGGCCTTCAACTGGGTACCAATGAACCATGGATGTCACCGGCTCAATACGAAGTTTCCCAGCACCTGCAGGCTGGGGAAAATGTGATCGCAGTCAAAGCGACCAATCAAGGTGGAGCTGCTGGTCTGCTGGCATCGTTAGTGATCGATGGAAAAGTGGAATACGGGTCGAGCCGAACTTGGAAAGTGACGGCTGAGAATGTGATTGCAGGAACTTCAGATTGGACGATCGCGGCTTATGATGACAGTGACTGGAGCGATGCGAGTGATTTGGGGCCGCTTGGCATGGCACCCTGGAACTTCTCGAGGCTTCTTGATCAAGCAGTTCCCGTCGACTCGGCCCGGCCAACTCGTCTCACCTTGGCTAAATGGTTGGTTCGCGACGACCACCCGCTGACTGCAAGGGTCGCTGTTAATCGTTACTGGCAGATGCTGTTTGGACAGGGCTTGGTTTCCACTCCCGACGATTTTGGTTCGCAAGGAGCCTATCCTACCCACCCTGAATTGCTCGACTGGCTGGCAATCGAATTTCGTGACAGTGGCTGGAATATGAAGCACTTGCTCAAGACGATTGTGATGTCATCAACGTACCGTCAGTCGTCCACTGCGAGTCGGGAGGCGTATGTTCAGGATCCTCAAAACCGATGGTTGGCAAGAGCTCCACGCTTTCGTCTTTCAGCCGAGTTTCTGCGAGATGGGATGCTTGCGATCTCTGGACAATTGAATCGCAGAGTTGGGGGGCCCAGTGTTTATCCAAGCCAGCCGCATGGGTTGTGGCGTGAGATCAGTCACTTTGGGTATGGAAATGCATTCAGCGCGCAGGCGTTTTACCCCAGTGATTCCAGTGGGCAGTCTCGCCGTAGCATGTACACATTCTGGAAGCGAACCAGTCCGCCACCTTCCATGATCGCCTTTGATGCGCCCACACGCGAGGTGTGTTCGGTGACGCGATCCAGAACGAATACGCCTCTTCAAGCGTTGGTACTTTTGAATGATCCCAACTATGTTTCGGCGGCACGATCGCTGGCGCGACTGGCCATGGCGCAGGGCGGCGAGTCAGTGGGGCAGCACATCGATTATATGTTCCGACGTGCCGTATCACGGTTTCCAACCAGCGATGAGAGGCGAGTGTTAAGTGATCGTTATGAGAGTGCACGCCAGGCTTACCAAAAAGACCCAGAAGCGGCAGCGCAGTTGGGTCATGGCGAAAAGAAAAACAATAATACACGGGTCGCCGCGTGGACGGTGGTTGCTTCGGTTGTTTTAAATCTCGATGAAGTTGTTACCCGGGAGTAATTGTCATTCACCCTATTGAACACTACAGACGACAGGTCACTCGGCGGCAACTATTCAACTCAGCCCGAAATGGGGTTGGTGCTGCTGCGTTGGCAACGTTGTTGGGACGTGAGAGTGAATCGGCAGAAACGATTCGTTCGGTGGGTTTGCAAGGCCTGCCGCATCACACCCCGAAAGCAAAACGTGTGATCTATCTGTTTCAGTCAGGTGGCCCGAGTCACATCGATCTGTGGGATTACAAGCCTCATTTGACAACCATGCATGGGAAGCCGTTGCCCGATTCTGTTAAAGGAACTCAAAGAGTTACGGGGATGACTGCTGGGCAAAAACAGTTTCTAGTCAACGCTCCGATCAAACCGTTTCAGAAGCGTGGAGACTGTGGACGCTGGATAAGCGACCTATTGCCGTACACTGCAAAAGTAGTGGACGATCTCGCTGTTTTGAAAGCGGTTCACACCGAGGCAATCAATCATGATCCTGGCATTACTTTCATCAATACGGGTAACCAGCAGATAGGGCATCCATCGCTGGGGGCCTGGCTCAGTTATGGGTTGGGGTCTGAGAATCAGGATCTTCCTGGCTACATGGTGCTGATCAGTCAGGGGACTGGAAAAAACCCTGGTCAGCCAATCTTTTCCCGTCTCTGGGGCAGCGGCTATTTACCCAGTAAGCACCAGGGAGTGCGTTTGCGACAGGGCAGTAATCCTGTCTTGCACTTATCGAATCCTAAAGGCATCGATGAGGAGATGCGTCGTGGGCAATTGAATGATTTAGCAGTGCTGAATGAACGCCATGCGCAACTCACTGGTGATCCGGAAATCGAGGCTCGGATCGCGCAATATGAGATGGCCTACCGAATGCAAACGTCGGTACCTGACCTTACGGACATGTCGGACGAGACCGACGAGGTGTTTGAATTGTATGGCCCTGATTCTCGAAATCCGGGCACTTACGCCGCCAATTGCCTGCTGGCACGGCGGATGATTGAACGGGATGTACGATGCATCCAGTTGTTTCACCGTGGCTGGGATCAGCATAATTCGCTGGTGAAGCATCTTGGGAATCAATGCCGTGATACGGACCAGGCCAGTGCGGCGTTGGTCGCTGATCTCAAGCGGCGTGGCTTGCTGGATGATACGTTGGTGATATGGGGCGGCGAGTTTGGGCGGACAGCCTATAGTCAGGGTGGGCTTAATAGCGGCAGAGATCACCACGGGCGCTGTTTCAGTATTTGGATGGCGGGCGGTGGCGTGAAGTCCGGTATTGAATACGGAAAAACAGATGATTACTGCTATAACATCGCCGGCGGCGGCGTGCACGTTCGTGATTTGAATGCCACTATTCTCGACTTGTTGGGAATTGATCATCAGCGGCTCCGATTCAAGTTTCAAGGGCTTGAGCAGCGTTTGACGGGGGTTGAGCCTGCAAGAGTCGTGAATGAGATAATCGCCTGATATTCGATTTTCTAATGATCAAGATCGTCAGTGCTTCGATCAGGTCGATGCGGACGCGACGAGGTCTTTGCGAAGTGCCTTGAGTACCAGGCAAAGCTGTCGCGTGATGGGAACTGTAGGATTCTTTCACCGGTGATTTAACGCATTTCATGTGAGTTCAATTTGGGATCATGTATCATTTCATTCACGCATTACTTTTGCATCCGATGTGGATGGGCATGGGCGATTGTTCACTTGGTGTGCACCTTTGCCATGAGAGACGCTGGCGCGGTTGAGACCGCCCATGCAGTTGAACATGTTCCACCGAACGTAATTTTGATCATGGTCGATGATCTCGGGTACAACGATTTGAGTTGTTTTGGGCACCCGAAGATTCAAACGCCGGTTCTTGACCAACTTGCCAGTGATGGGATTCGCTTGACCAGCTTTTATTCTGGAGCATCGGTCTGCACTCCTTCGAGAATGGCGTTGCTGACGGGCTGTCATCCCGTGCGAATGGGATGGAAACAGGGAGTGATTGGCTACAAGATGGGGCTACGTGATGGGCTTCATCCTCTTGCTGTTACGCTGGCTGAAATTTTTCAGAATTTCGGTTACGTCACGGCCATGTCAGGTAAGTGGCATTTGGGAAGTGCAACACCTTGCCGGCCCCACCGACAGGGTTTTGACACTGCTTATTACATTGATAAGAGTAATAATCAGACTCAACAAATTTGGCGAAACGATTCAGTTGTCGAGGAAAAATTTGTCAATCGGAATTTGACTGAGCAATTTACTGATGAAGCACTCAGATTCATCAAGAAGAATCGCCGCCAGAAGTTCTTTTTGTATCTACCCTACACGGCACCCCACTTTCCAGTGCAAGCACACCCGGAGTGGAAGGGGAGATCAAAATTTGGTGTTTATGGTGATGTGGTGGAAGAGGTTGATGCCCGTATTGGTCAAATTCTGACCTCGCTCACAGATGAAGGTATTGCGCAGGATACGATCGTTCTGTTTTGTTCCGACAATGGTCCGCAGCCCGGTCAGGCAGCACGGGCGTTTCCTTTTCGTGGAATGAAATGGAGTGCTTTGGAAGGAGGAACTAGAGTACCCTGCATCGTGCGGTGGTCTGGTCAGATCCCGGCCGGGAAATCAAGTGATCAGGTCGTGACGGCGATGGACGTGATGCCAACTCTCTGCGATTTGGCCGGGATCGACTTGCGGGAAAGAACGTCGTTGTTGCGGCAGAATGCGACCACTGAGCAAAGTTCAACATCGTACCCTGTTGATGGACGTTCCGTAGCTATGCTGCTTCGGGGGAAAGTCGAATCCTTGCCAGAGCGGGCGATCCTGTATTGGCATGGGATGGGGCAGTTGCAGGCCATACGAAAAGGTAAATGGAAACTGTTTCTCGATCGCAGAGCAACTGTTGCAGGTCTTGGCATCGATGGTCCGTTGCCTGACGCACAAACGGAAGCTTTAAAAGCTTTAGCAAAGGGTGACGGACCAGTATTGTTCAACCTTGCAAAGCACCACGATGAGCTTATTGATTACAGTCTCGAGAGGCCCGACATCGTCAAGCAGTTAAGTGATGCGGCGATGCGGGAGCTGGCAGAGACCAAAAAACTTACGATTCCGTTGTGGCAGTCACACAAGTGAGTTTGCTGCGATGTCGAGCCTCCGTGTGACGGTGCCCAGCACGTTTGAATAGTTTTTGAGGTGATCGTCTGGGTGCTGGTGCTTGGGCGTTGTGGCTTTTCAGTCCATTTCATCGAGTATTTTGAGAAAAATGTTTTTAAACTCGACCACCATGTCCGGGTCATGAAGTTGAAGTTGCAACATTCCCCGTTTTAATCGTTTTTCTTTTGGCAGATGTTCTGTGAATTCTGACGCAAGTTTTCCGTTGATGTAGAGTAAAAAGTGATTGTCGCGAGCGATGATGTGCACGTGGTTCCACTCACCACGACGAATATCTTCGCTTTGGAGCCCGTTTTTGATAACGCTGATTTGAGGTCGATCATTGACGTCAATCACGAGCCGGTCCCCTCGAAAACACCGGTGCTCTGTTCTGCCTGGCGTATGAAAATCCCATGCACCAAGAACTTGTTTTCCGATTCCCAAGTGCCCGAGATCTGCGTGATACGATTGGAAGCCTCGTGTCTTTGTCGGGTCAGGGATGGCGCGGATGCTGACACCACTGTTCCCTTTGCCAGGAAAACGGTAGCTGAATTTAAGTTCCAGGTTCGCAATGTTTTTATTGTCGGCGTAGGTCAGGTAGCCACGCGTCTTTCCGCCAGTGCCAGTGATGATCCCATTTGCGACTTGCCAAGCACCGTCGCTGCCCGGTGGAGTTGCTTCCCATCCTTGAAGTGTTTTTCCATCAAAAATGGATTCAAATTCCCGGAAATCTGGCTCGGAGCCATTCAGCTGGCTTGGATGCAGACCCGCTACAAGACTCAGGAAGCATGCAAGCAAAGGGTGTGTAACTAAATGGACCGTGGTGATGTACTTCATTTTATTTCCAACAAAAAGAGCGTTTTATGATTGATTTGGTTCGTGCCGATTCTGCCAGCAGCGGAAGGTGAATGAGTTCGACAGACAAGGTGTTTAAACGGCGAGTGTTTTCCTTATTTGTTTGGTTATCCTTCTTGTGAGAACCGCAGTGTTTCTTGCTGACTGGGCATCGGGTATGAGGGTGGAAATTGTTCAAGCTCGTGCAGCGCACTGTCGCGGACAGCGTCCAGAGAAGGTCAACACTCGTTTTTCATCATTGATGAACTGGGCGACAGACCTGGACGGTCAACGACTTCTCTTTTCACTGCGTTATGTCATTGTGATAAAAAAAGTACCATGGCGTTACTGATGTCTGCTATTTGTATTTCTCGGAACCTGTTCTGGATGGATCATTCAACGCTATAACTTTTCAGCTTTACCAAATGGTGGTTATGGCCTGGGAAGTAGGCATAGGATAGTGAACAAGCAACCCTTACCTGAAAACTAAACTACCGCTCCCGTTATCATTGGTCATCGAGGAGTTTGGATAGAGTTCCGAGGGGGACGTGGCGGCGCGGGAAACACTATCAGAGCAATTAGAGAGGTGGTGGAAATTGGGGTGGATTAGATCGAAGTCGATGTGCGGAAATCCAAGCATGGGGTGCTGTTTCTCTTTCACGACGAAGATCTGTGGCGTGTGACCGATGCGAAATGTGTATTTGCGAATCGCCAAAGTGGGACTTCAGTTCTTTCACGAGTGCTGAGATAGAGAAGCTTTGGATTGATTGTCCGGAGGGGGGTGCAGCAATTCCGCGGTTGGCAGATGCGATGAAGGCATTTTTTGGCGATCCGAAGCTGAAGTTTGTGTTGGATCTCAAGGACGAAAAGATTAAGCCTAGCGACTTGCAGGAAGCAGTTGGCGATCTGAATACAAATCAATTTATCCTGTTTGGAAAAGAAGCTTGCTTGAAACCGTTTGCTAGGAAACAAAAAGAAAGCAAGGCCAAGAAGCTTTACAGACTTGGGTACACGGCATTATGGACAGAGAATAACAACAAATTTGACTATCTGTTTTCACATGAGTTCTTTTGGCGTAAGTGCGATGAGCTTGGCTGTGAATTTCTGGTGTTGCCAACGCTGTTTTTGAATCAGGACTTGATAGATGGCGCACACGAGGCAAATTGCAGGGTACTGGCTTATGGCATCGACGAACAGCATCGCTGCAAGGTGACAGATCTGGGAGTGGACGGGTTGATTGTCGATGATCCGGCATGGGTGATGAGCAAATATTAACCCACTGGTTTCCAAGTGTTGATGGTGGGGCAAACATCATGGAAGAAGTATTTGTGGGGGAGAGTCCACCCCATGCTGCAGTTGGCATGGGCGATCGTTTGTTATGTTTTCCCGCTTTTAGCAACTTTGTTCTTTCCTGCCAGGTTTTGTCAGCAAGCTGTTGGTGATCTGTTTTGGAAAGTGTGCGTGCTGTACCGGTGTGCATCGGTTAAACTGCGAGTCATGCCACTGAACTCTCAAGGACTGCAAATGCGTTTTTTCATCTGTTCTACTTTGCTGATGATCGTATCCACGTGTTGCGTGGGGAATGCTCTGGGGCAACAACCCCCAGTGACTGAAATTTACAAGACCTATGATGGTAACAACGATGGGGTGTTGGAAGCTGGTGAAGTTGCGGGCACTCGCTATGCGCGGCAGTTTGCGCGGTGGGATGTTGATGGTGACAAACAGGTTTCGCCCCAAGAGGTGATTGCTTTCCGCAGGCGGTTTGGAATCGCAGCTGATGGAACCATGTTAGGAGTTCCAGCGCGAAAACCGTGGGCTCCAAAATTTGTCGTGCCTGAGATTGCCGATTTGAAGCGTCTTGGGAAAGGAAGTCGTCTGTCGCGTGACGATGCTCGTAACTCGGCATTTGTGCTTGGGACAGAGGCTCATTCTGTTGATGGTAAGCAGTACGTGATTTTGACTGATCACGTTGATCCTTCCTTTTTGAAACCTTTGCAGAAACTTGCCAGACACCATCAGGGGCATACATTGAGGGTTCCTGATCTGGCTTTGCTGCACGAGCAAGACAGTCGATTTAGGGAGCTGCACAAGCAGTTGCAGGCAATTGGTCCCAAGTACGTTGCGATCGCGCCGCGTCTCGATTCGTTTCGCGAAAACATGTTGATGGGGATGTGGGAGCTTTTGTCGACGTTAGACAACGATCCCGAAATTGACGTCTTTCCCGGATTCCTGATGGCTTCTGATGCACAGGCGTTCTCGGGGCTGATTGAGCAGTCAATGAAGCATGCTCCTGTTACCAGCGAGAAGTTGAAGCCGATTGCTATCAGCCAGGTACTAACGGATTCTGAAACAAGATCGCTGCAAAAGGCTGCTATGTTGCGACAGCACTTTCGCAAAAGCAATCTGGAAACGCCCATCGTTGCGATTTATGGAAAGAAGGCAAAGACGGCACCGCGACTCAAAGGCGAACAGGTATGGAATTTAGACACTCCCGGTGGTGGTGAGTTCATTAAGTCGTTCTCACCAGACTTATCTGGCAAGTTCGACGAATCAAATTTGATCATCATGCACGGCCATGGAATACCCGGAATGTCCTGTAGTGTTGATATACAGGGAATACCGGAGGATCTGAAGGGTAAGGTGTTGATGACAGGGTCCTGCTTCTCTGCTTCACCAAATAAGTCGGATCTTCCCGAAATGCGTGACGCGCCAGGTGGCTACACCGTGAAGAAACGTGACGCGTTTGTGGTTCGTGCAATTGATCAGGGGGCCATCGTTGCCTTCGGGCACCAACGGCTTAGTTCGGGGTTCCCCTATCTTTACCCCGTACTGGAATGTTGGCTCGAGGGAAATACCGTTGGCGAGGGCTATCAGCGTTTAATCAACGGACTGATCACGTTGAAAGAGGTGAAGTCAGGTGATTTTGTAATACGTGAAAAAACAAAAAAACCTCCACAGAATTCTTTGCTCTATGTGGTGATTGGAGATCCTGCTCTGCAGCCATTCGGCAATTGATCTCGAACTTGCAGATAATTCTTTTGATCAGTCTTCTGATCTGGAAATATTGTTTGATGGGGAATGATTCGCGCCCAACTATTGCGGTGATTCGCGAGAGGTAGTGCCAGTAAATTGAGGATTGGGCCAGGAATACCGTCTGGGTTTTTTGAACCACTGAGTCGTTATGTGAAGTGGTGTGTTCTGACGGTGGCAGCAAGTATTGGCGTTATGATTCTGACACCGTTCGGCTATTACTTCGCGGCTGATCTCGAGTATGGTTTTTTGCGTGACAAACGCGAGTTTTTTTACAGTAGTGGCTACTTCCTCGCGTTCTATACGCACATTGTGGGGGCGCCTGTCGCTTTTAGCTGCGGTACGCTTCAGGTTAGCCGAACATTGCGTCAGAACTGGCCTCGATTGCACATTTGGCTGGGGCGTGGTTACTGTTTTTCGGTTTTGCTTGCTGCATCACCAGGAGGTTTGGTGATGGGGTGTTGGGCGTATGGTGGGCTATCGTCCCAGCTATGCTTTTCGTTGCTTGCGGGGCTCACATGGGGTGCTACCTTTTTGGGGTGGCGGTTTGGAAGCCTTGGCGATGTTGAGAGGCATTCTAGGTGGATGATACGCAGCTATGTGCTGATTGCGTCTGCGATCTGCCTTAGGCTGCTGCATCCAGTGCTGAGCGGATTCGAACTGGATCATGAGCTGACCTATCAACTATCTGTATGGATGAGTTGGGTTCTGCCTTTGGGTGTCTGCGAATTGGTTTGCTTGCGCGGTAAGCGTGAGTGTTAGGGATGTATCCGGTTCCGCTTGTTTCCCGCTGTGTCTTGGTAATGAAGGCTTGGTCTTTTTACAATTTGAGCGGGAGCATGGTTCTTGGGACCTTCGTCGTGTTTAGCAGTAGCGGAGTTTTGATGCACAGAGGCCAACGTTTTTTTGTGTTTTGGTAACGCAGCAAACCACTTTTTAGAATTGTCAGGATCGATGCTAGTTCAATTAGTGTCAGAAGTCAGATTTGGGCGTGTGGTGAACGGCTGCTTTACCCGCTCAGCAGTTCTGTGAACCGATGAACAGCCTGGGGTATGAATTGCCGGTTTGCTGAATTGGCCAACGAGTGTTTTGGAATTTGCTGAACGTTGCAAATCAAGCATTTCGAGCAGTGCTGATTAGACAGTCTGTTGAAATGCCCCTGGGTGAGACAGCGACAGCATTCGTAAATGCTGGCTCACTCATCGAGGTTCATATCACTGATTGCCTTGATGCATTATGATTGATGCACGCGCTGCACCTGCAGCCAACAGGTTTGGGGTAATCTGTCTGATAAACTGAGTCGTTTGAATTGTTCGATTTGAATTGTTCGTTCGCGGATTCTGTGTGGGATGTGGTTGCCGTGCAGGCAACCGACTCTTTGATTAGTGGAGTCTTTGTCGCGAAATTGGCTGTGTCGTGGTCTGTGGCTTACGCTGAGGCGTTCGTGCATGGTGTGTTAAATTTTTGGTGCTCATTCTGACGGATCATGATCCAGAACCCCATCCTTCCCGGTTTCAACCCTGATCCGTCGATTTGTCGAGTGGGAGATGATTACTACATTGCGACGTCGACATTTGAGTGGTACCCGGGAGTCCAGATTCACCACTCCAGAGACTTGCAGAATTGGCGTTTGCTGACACATGCGTTGACAGCGCAAATTGACTTGAGTGGGGTGCCGAGTTCAGGTGGTGTTTGGGCTCCCGCCCTGAGTCATTGTGATGGCGTATTTTACCTGTGCTATACGGTCGTGCATCAACACGAGGCGGCTACCAAGGATACGCCCAATTTTTTGACAACTGCGGAATCCATCGACGGACCGTGGACACCACCTGTGTTTGTCAACTCATCGGGTTTCGATCCTTCTTTGTTCCATGATCAGGACGGCGAAAAGTACTGGTTGAATATGGTCTGGGACCATCGTCCTAATCATCACCCATTTTATGGGATCGTGATGCAGAAATACGATGCGTTTGAGCATCGGTTGGTTGGTGAACCGAGAGTCATTTTCAAGGGCAGTAGTATCGGACTCACAGAGGGGCCTCACCTTTACCAACGCAATGGGTGGTATTACTTGCTAACTGCCGAGGGTGGAACTGAATACGAGCACGCGGTGAGTCTTGCACGCTCGCGTTCCTTAGAAGGACCGTATGCGGTCCATCCCGCCAATCCTGTTTTGACATCATCGGGGTATCCAGGCATTGATCTGCAGAAGGCTGGGCACGCAAGCCTTGTTGAGACGCAAGCAGGTGAGTGGTACATGCCTCATTTGTGTGGTCGCCCTTTGCCAGGTACCCGGCGTTGTAATTTGGGACGCGAAACTGCGATACAGAAAGTTGAATGGCGAGATGATGACTGGTTGTACATGGTTGGTGGCGACAATCAACCAAAGCTGCTGGTTGAGGGGCCCCGTTTACCAGAGAAGAAATGGGAAAAGCTTCCATCACGCATCCCATTCGACTCCATTCACTATGCAACACCGAGGATGCCCCTGAGGTCTGCAGATCGTCAGCCAGATAAGCTGGTCCTGCGTGGGGCAGAGTCGTTGGAGTCGTGTTTTCACCAAGCCATGCTGGGCAGGCGTCTGACAAGCCAAGTCGCGACAGTGACCACACGGCTTCGGTTTCAGCCCCAATCGTTCCAGCAGATGGCGGGTTTGGTAGCGTATTATAACACCTACCTTTTTCACTATCTGTACGTTTCGATTGATGAAACACTCGGTCGTTGTCTTCAGATTCACTGCTGTGATGATGGCGTATCTTCGTTTCCTTTGGGGACGGATCTGATTCCAGTACCCGAGGGTGATCTTTATCTGCGTGCGGTGTTCGATGAATGCCGCCTTGCGTTTTTCTGGTCAACAGATGACAGGATGTACCACAAGGTTGGTGTCGATCTCGATGCTTCGATTCTTTCTGATGACCACGGTGACCATTGGGGTTTCACCGGAACCTTTATCGGCTTGGCCTGCCAGGACCTGACGGGTCGGCAGTTGCCTGCTGAATTCGATTACCTCGAAGTGCGATAGACGCACGGAAAGAAGTCTTTTGCCATGAAGTTCCATTCGCTGTTCATCGCGTTCGTCGTTTCTCTGGGCGGTTTTCTGTTCGGATTCGACATGGGCATCATTTCTGGGGTAATGGATTATGCCGCACCTCAGCTGGAGCTGAATGACGTGCAAACCGGTTGGGTCGTGAGTTGCCCTACGTTTGCAGCCATGTTTGCCATGCTGGCTGCGGGAGCGATCAGTAATCAGTGCGGTCGTAAACCGTTGTTGGTGTTGATTGCGGTACTTTACGCGGTGTCGGCGATCTGGTCCGCCTATGCGGGAACTTATGTCATGTTGTACCTGGCTCGAATGTTAGGAGGTGTTGCTTTTGGTGCTGCTTTGATCATTGCACCCACCTACATTGCCGAAATTTCCAGGGCTTCGAATCGGGGAAAGCTGGTATCGATTCAGCAATTGAATATCGTGATCGGCTTCTTTGCAGCATTCCTCTGTAATTGGTATTTGAACCTCAGTTTCAAAGCGGGGGCCGACTGGCTTACGGAAGAAAATGTGTGGCGTTGGATGTTGGGCATCGAGGTTGTTCCAGCTGTGCTCTATTTTTTCTTCTTGCTGCTTGTCCCCTCCAGTCCACGATGGCTCTTTACTCGAGGAAGGACTGCTGAAGGGCACGCGGTCCTGCAGCAACTGCATGGTCAGGAAGCTGGGGATGCGGAAGCAAAAGCGATCAAGGAAAGCATTGAGGCTCAAGCCGGAGTCATCAGAGGCGGCTATGCGGAATTGTTTAATCGAAAATTGGGATTCGTGCTATTTGTTGGACTTGCCATTGGCATCCTGCAGCAGAGCACCGGGATTAACGCCGTCTTCTTTTATGCTGTCAGCATTTTTAAGCAGACTGGAATCGGTCAAGACGCGGCCTTTGAATCTGGTTTGCTGCTCAGTACAGTAAATCTGCTCTTCACTTTCGTGGGGATCGTTCTGATTGATCGACTAGGACGACGACCACTGATGCTGGTCGGGATTGCTGGAATTGCTGTGTGCCTATTGTTGTGTGCCTTTGCATTCAATCAAGCCACTTACGAGTTGACTGACGACGGTATCGCCACATTGCAGAAAACGGGAGACCTGAGTCCTGCGGATATAAAGATTTTGGCTTCGCAGAGCGGTCAGAGTTTCGGTAATGATGTCGACTTCAAACAGAAAATGAAGGATTCCCTTGGGAAAGAAGTTTATGATTCGAACGAGGGGGTTATCCTTGAAGTAGCAACCAAAATGAATGCCAAATTGGTGCTTGCCGGAATTCTTGGATTCATCGCCTGTTTTGCCTTCTCGTTGGGGCCGGTGATGTGGGTGATGCTTTCTGAATTGTATCCCAACCGTATTCGCGGCCTCGCCATTGGTGTCATTGGTTTCGTAAACTCGTGCACCGCCTGGTTCGTCTCCCAGATATTTCCTTGGGAGGTTTCGAACCTCGGCAATGCCACCTCGTTCCTGATTTTTGGTGTGATTGCAGCGTTTGGCTTTTTTCTGCTGTTCTTCATCTTGCCTGAGACCAAGGGGCGTTCGCTCGAGGAACTCGAAGCTGATTTGGTGCTGAAGAGGTAAGTGTCAAGCGAATGAATCGGTTGGCATAACCCACCTGACACTCAGCCTGTTTGAACGTCATATCCTTGTGCGCAAACAGGATGTCGTTTGAATGAGACATCACCGTTTGTATTAAAGAATGATGAAACCACATTATCTGATCCTTAGCCTTTTATTTGGCATGAGCCCGGTTGTCGGTAACGCCGTCGAGGTTCAGGGGAAGTTTGCACCCGAGTCTGGCAAGGTACTCGTTTTTGCTGGGCAGGATAACGCCTCCGTTGGCGGTACCGCGGAATACCGTGACGGATACGTTGACAATGTGGGTGTGCCAGGCGGCATCACCCACTATGTCTACTTTTCTGAAGGATGGACGAACGGGTTTGATCGTACGTTTGCGGAGGGTGAAGTCGCCGGTCTGAATCGCGAGACCGAGTGGGCATCCGGACCGATGCACCAAAAAGCTTATCTCGAGTCCGCGATCTTGAAGCGTTGCGTAATGCATGTGTCGATCGCGATGGAGGGAAACTGCGAAGACAAGGTCGCCGATGGTTCGTTCGACCATTTGATTGCCGAGTTTGTCGACTTTGTTGCGGCTTATCCAGATCGGCCTTTTCTGATTCGGATTGGCTATGAGTTCGATGGCTCATGGAATGATTATGATCCTGAAAACTTTAAATTGGCATTTCGACGAATCGTTGATGCGTTGAGGGCCAGGAAACTGCAGAATTTTGCCACGGTTTTTGCTTCCTCAAGCAGTGTGAAAGCCGGCCAGTTTGAAGAATATGATCCAGGGGCTAACTACTACGATTGGGTGGGGTACTCGTGGTGGGGCGGTGAAAAAGATGGGCAGCCTGCACTGGATTTTGCCCGTAGTGTTGGCAAGCCGGTCTTCATTGCCGAAGCAACTGCACGTGGCCACTACTTTGGCAAAGAGGATGCAGAGGTTCTCTGGAATGATTGGTTCACCACGTTCTTCAAACACATCGATGACAATATCGATGTGATCCGAGCTATTTCCTATATCAATGCAGATTGGGATTCACAGGATATGTGGGATGGTTGGGGGCAAACAAAATTGGAAAGTGCTCCCTTATTAAAGCAGAGATGGTTGGAGCGGATGGCGGATCCGATGTTTATCAACGCAATTGATAAACCACTACAGCACATTGGTTTTCTGGAAAGTGATTTATCACCTGTGGACGGGCAGGGATGGCCTTATCAGGATGCTGAATTGCCTGTTCAAGAGCGTGTGTCTGATTTGCTTGCGAGGATGACGCTTGAGGAGAAGGTCGCGCAGATCACTGGATGGTGGGATCCAAGTGAAGAAAAGCTGCGTGAAGAGGGGGTGATCTTTGGTAGTAAATTCTTTGCAGAGAAATGCCCGAATGGAATTGGTGAATTGGGGCCTTTGCACAACCTGACGGTTGATGAGGATGCGCGTTTATATGCTGCCGTCCAGAAACACTTCCGCAAAAACACCCGCTTGGGGATTCCTGCCATTCTTCATGATGAGGCAGCCCATGGTTTCATGCGTTTTGAGGCAAACTCGTTCCCAACGCCCATTGGGTTGTCGTGCACCTGGAACGTCGATCTGATGCGGGAAATTTACTCACAGGCGGGACGCGAAGCTCGGTCACGTGGCGTTTCTCATGTCCTTTCGCCGATCCTCGACGTTGCTCGGGACTTGAGGTGGGGCCGTGTTGATGAAACACTTGGGGAAGACCCCTATCTGGTGGGACACCTTGGGGCCGCGATGGTTCGCGGGTTGCAAGGCTCGGCCGATGGAACCATCGCACCAAACCATGTGGCCGCAACACTCAAGCACTTTGCAGGCTACGCGGGAACCGAGGGAGGCAGGAACCGATCGCCGTATGTTCATGGTCCCCGTGAGTTACTGGATACGGAAGTTGTACCATTTCGGCACGTGATTCAGAATGCAAAACCCGCTGCAGTCATGGCGGCGTTCAATGAAGTGGAGGGAGTTCCCTGTCATGTTAATAGCTGGGTGCTCGGTGATCTGCTACGTGGTCAACTCGGATTCCAGGGGCTCGTCGTCGGCGACTATCAGGGAATCGACCTCGTTCGTAGCTATCAGAAAATTGGCAAGTCTGATGCGGATGCCGGCCGCATGGCACTTGAGGCCGGGCTCCAATTGGAACTCCCTAACAATTTTGGATTCAAGTATCTCCCTGAGCTAGTTAAAGCTGGCAGCATGGATGAAAGGTTGATCGATCAGGCCGTTGCTGAAGTCCTTGAGTTGAAATTCCGGATGGGGTTGTTTGAAGCGCCCATGCAAATTGATGTGCCGCGGGCAAAGTCATTGGCGAGTTCGGAAACCGCACGTGAGTTGAGTCGTGAAGCAGCTAGGCAGTCAATCGTGTTGCTCAAGAATGAAGGACGAGTACTCCCGTTAACCCCCGGGAAACATGGCACGATTGCTGTTATCGGCCCCAATGCAGATGTTTGTCGGCTTGGTAATTACTCAGGCCGTCCCCTGAAAACCGTGTCTCTGTTGGAAGGGCTTCGCACGCGGCTAGGCGATGCTGCCACAGTGCTGCATGCAGAGGGATGCAAAATCGCACTCAATGATGCTGACGATTCCTACGCGAACTGGCGTTACGTCAATGAAGTTGAGTTTGCAACCCTGAAGGACAACGAAGGCTTGATTGCTGAAGCAATTCAAGTTGCCAAACAGGCTGATCTCGTGGTACTTGCATTGGGTGAAAATGTTCTGCTTGGTCGTGAAGCGTGGGGTGGAAACCACGTTGGTGATCGCACCACGATGGATCTGACTGAATCGCAACGCGTGCTTGCGGATGCTGTGCTCGCGACTGGAAAGCCCGTTGTTCTTTTCTTGAATAACAGTAAGCCTGTAACGCTGCATGAATTGGGAGACAGAATACCCGCAATTCTTACGGCTCATTATGCCGGTCAAGAAACAGGAACGGCGGCAGCTGAAATTCTGTTCGGTGATACTAATCCATCAGGAAAGCTGACTCTCAGTTGGCCGCGAAGTGTTGGCCATCTGCCTGCCCACTATAGCCAGCAGCAAAGTTCGCAAATATTTGATTACGTCGATTCACGGCGAGACGCGGTCTATCCCTTCGGGCATGGCCTTAGCTACACCACCTTCAAATATGGCAGATTGCAGTTGTCTGCTGCTGAAATTCATCCAGCAGACATCATTGAGGCGACTGTCACTGTCACTAATACGGGCCAGCGAGCGGGTACCGAGATTGCGCAACTTTATGTAACGGGCGAATCGTTCGCCATCGCAAGGCCGGGATTGGAGCTGAAAGGGTTTCGGCGTGTATCGCTTGAGCCCGGACAGAGCCAAAATGTTATCTTTCAGATCAAAGCAGATGACTTGTCATTTCATGACACTTCACTTAATCGAGTGTTGCCTTCGGGAAAGTACCTCGTGCGAGTCGGAGGAGCGTCTGCTGATCTCGGTGAAGCCAGGACGTTGGTGACTCATGTGGAGCCGAGATGGGTTCCGTTGGATGCATCAGCAGATGCTAGGAGGCCCCACTCGGGCGTGCCTCATTCAGGCGTACCCCACTCGGGCGTGCCTCATTCAGGCGTACCTCACTCGAGCGTACCTCACTCGGGCGTGCCTCACTCGCGCGTGCCTCATTCCGGCGTGCCTCATTCCGGCGTGCCTCATTCCGGCGTGCCTCACTCCGGCGTGCCTCACTCCGGCGTGCCTCACTCCGGCGTGCCTCACTCCGGCGTGCCGAAGACTGAAACGCCTCATTCAGGTGTGCCTGTTCTGGGGGTAAAGTCTGCTGAGAAGCCTGCC
>NZHC01000098.1 GCA_002689655.1 Rhodopirellula sp.
CGGTGGGGGGTGGGGGGCAAGCCAAAAGTTTGCGTACGGACTATCGAAACAGCGATCTTAATTTCTCTCTACGCTTGCAACAACTGACCTCCCTCAAGGTCGATCCTGAGCCGATTGTTCTGGAGCTGACTGATGACCGGCTTTTTGATTATCCATTCATTTACATCATTGAACCCGGAGCTCTCTTCTTCAGTGAGGCTGAAGTAAAAGCTTTGCGTCGTTATTGTTTGAATGGCGGTTTTTTGATGGTCGACGACTTTTGGGGAGACTATCAGTACGAGAATTTGCGGCAACAGTTGGCGAGGGTTTTTCCGGAACGAAGGCCGTTTGAAGTGCCGTTGTCACACGAAATCGTTCAATGCGTTTATGCATTGAAGGAAAAGCCCCAAGTTCCCGCGATCGGCGCGGCCTACAGAATGCAGAATGGAGAAGTTGGTACGTGGGAGAACGCTTGGGATGGTAGTGACACGCGAACTCCGCATTACCGGGCAATCACTGACGATAAGGACCGCATCATGGTGTTCATTTGCCATAACACTGATTTGGGAGATGGATGGGAACGCGAGGGAGAAGACCCTTGGTACTTTGAGGAGTTCTCGGTCAAGAAAGCCTATCCGATGGGGATTAACATTGTGACATATGCGATGACGCATTGATGTCGTAATGGGGCGTGAAATTAACTTTCTTTTAACGCTTCAGTGTTTTGCAGAAGCAAACGCTCGCTGGGCCGTCGGAAGCTTCATTGTACGGACGGATCGTCTCGTAACCGTTCGCCAGATAGAGGTCGATGGCGGTGTGTTGCTGATTCCCAGTTTCCAAAACGATGCGTTTGAAACCGCGACGAATTGCTTGGCTTTCCATTTCAGCAAGCATTATCTTGGCTAAGCCTCGGCCACGAAATGCGGGACGCACATACATCCGTTTCAATTCCCCGCAATCATGATTCAGCGGTCTCAAGCCGAGGCAACCGATTGGCTCCTCGTCATTCAGGCAAACCAAGAAAATACCTTGCGATGCTTCAAATGACTCAACATCCAATTCGTGGATATAGTGTGGCGGGTAGTCCTGTCGTAATTCCCTCTCCAGTTCATCAACCAGTATCAGGGCCATTTTGGAGCTGATGGGAATCGTTTTGACTTCCAGATTCATAGCAACATCAATGGAAGTTGGATCGGTACGTTTGAGTTTCTCTGGCGAATCTCTGACTGCATTCAGGCTTTGCTGAGCTTTTCCAGTGGAACATAAAAACGCAGATAGCGATGGCCATCACTGAATCGTTCACCCTTGGTATTCTCAACTAAAATGGTTGCGCGGCGGGTGATACGGTTAACTCGCCCGGTTAAGACCTGGCGATCATGCCGAAACCTGACTTCGTCTCCGATGCGGATATTGAATTTGGTTAGAGCCCGTTCCCGTTGGGTAATCAGATCGTGACGATAGTCGGTGTGACCGAAGTACCGCTGTGCAATGGATTGAAAGCGGGCTTCGTTGCAGTTGCCATCATTCCAAATGAGCATCTCTATCAGATGCACGAATTCATGTTCGGCAACTCGTTGCATCGCTTCTAGGCGATCCTTACAAACACGACCAGTGACTTCCGCCGGGCGACCTTCATCCTCAAAGGTTTGGAACAGGAGAGTCGAGGAGAGGATGAGCTCGAATTGTCGCGGTGCTTCATGGTCGCCGTGTGGGTAATGGGTGATCATTTTACCAGCGACCCGAGTCATGCGGGAAGAGAGCCCGAACGACAATCCTTCCGCGTGTGCGACGGGCAAGATTTTTCCATCAAAGAACAGGTCATCGTACATGCGGATCATTCTGACTAAATCATCGCGACCCACGCTCGTAAAGTTGGGTTGGTCGATTGAACGACTCAGGGCGAGAGTGTTCTGATGAATTTCACGCTGCCAGCTTGCGATTTGTTCCGCAGGGAAGGTGCGGAGGGCAACTTCACCAGCAAGTTTGCTCAACAATTTTCGATCACGAGGAGCGATGTTTCCACGACAGGAATTCGAGCGTTTCACTTTCAGGTGAGACGATCGCGCATGGGAAGTTTGTGATGGGCGCAGAACTCGGGGCATCGACAGGAACTCGGGGCATCGACGTTTGGCTGCAAAAAAATAGACGCTTCGCGTTCAAGCATAACGAAAAACCCACTTTGATTGCACAGCAATTCTGGTGATGACGTGGTCGCAGGGGATGATCCTGTAAACCTCCTGTTCCTAGGGCTGAATGGGGACGGTGAATTCCCGCTTTTTACCATTGCGTATCGCGATGATGCTGACTTTATCACCCACTTTGTGGTGTCCAAAGCTGTGTGCGAATAGCTCGGATTCAGTGGCTAAATCGGTGCGGTCGTCATAGGCAACCAAGATGTCTCCCTTGCGAAGTCCGGCCCTTTTGGCAGCAGCGTGCGAGTTGTACTGTCCTAGATGCTGAACCACCAGAGCCATCTGCTTTTCTCCCAGATTCAATTGCTGCCGTTTCTTGGCTTCCACCGGTGTCAGCCGCATGCCGCCGGTTACCATGCGTCGGTAAGCCCAAGAAGTTGCACGCCAAGATAGATCACCAAGTTGTCTCCAAGCTTGGGGCAGTTCTAATACAAGCTTGAGAAGCTGACTTCCACGTTTTACGGAAAGAGGGATATTTCCGCCAGTAGCTGGAGTTTGATGGAGCGCCCACTGGATGTCGGCAATTGAGAGCGGATTTTGTCCATCAATCAAATTAATAACATCCCCTGAACGAAGCCCACTTTTGGCAGCGATTGAGTCGGGCAGCACTGATTGAACGGNAGCTCTCTGCTTGGGGTCGAGAACCAAGCCCAAAGATTTTGGATGTGGGTACGGGAATAGAATTTTTTCGGGAATCCGCTTGCCCCTGTGCCAGTAGTAGGCACGTTTTGCATCGCCGATCTGGTGACAGTGGATGCAACTCTTTGCAACATCACCGGTGTAATTCAATCGGTCGGTGAATTTACCCGTAAGGCTGGGGTACTTTTCTGGAGATGCGACTTCCGGTTTTCCACCACGTTTCCCCGCTAATTGTTTTTGATTTTGGGGGTACTTGTGATGAAGTTCTAGTCCACCTTTGAGTGCCTCTGCCA
The DNA here is from genome assembly GCA_002689655.1 of Rhodopirellula sp. Lineage (GTDB taxonomy): Bacteria > Planctomycetota > Planctomycetia > Pirellulales > Pirellulaceae > Rubripirellula. The sequence goes on from NZHC01000098.1 coordinate 3,104, forward strand.
GGCCCTCGAGGGATACATCTCCCAGCCAGTCGGTGCGATGGGAACGAGTGCCAAACCTGCCGTACACGGTTCCATCAGCATTGAGTATGAAAACGGCAAACGACTGATCTGTATCATATTGGAAGAGTTCAAGATCAAGTCCGTTGGTTGACACTTGACGGGCGCAGACAAATTTATCCAGCAATGGACGAATGACGGGATCCTGATCGACGAGTTCGTCATCAAGTTTTACGCATTCATGGCAGGGAATGCAGCGAAGAACAACCAGAAGTGGTTTTCCTGACTGTTTCGCCTTTGCAAAGGCTTTCGGAAGATCGTTGTAAATCCAAAAGCCCTCTTCCGCTATTTTTTTGCGATCTTCACGTACCATCTCGTCCCGCGTCTGTGCGGTGCTGTCGACGGAACGGAAGAAAAAGAAGGAGGTGAATGCCAGGACAATGAGTAGGCGGCAAGGGCGTGCACTGATTTGCATGGAGGGTATCAACAAGGCGGGGGAACGGCTTACTCTTTGGCTGTTACGCATTTTACGATGCAGCGACAGTGGGATGGTGAACAGATGCCTGACTGGAATCGACTTATTTTCGGACGCAGACATTGGTGGGTCTGCAGCGGAGCACGACGCGGTTTTGTTATTGGCCAAGGTCTTGCCAGATGTGCACCACAGTAATTGGCGTTGGTGATTACTGTGGCAGCGTTGCATTCGGTGGCATGGTGCGAATTACGTCGAGGCGTGTGGGGAGTCCCTTGAGTTTCAAATTTCCTGAGGCCAAGTCAATCGAAATGTAGAACCGCCTTGATGCACCCATCCTCACGAGTAGAGAATATTCGATAGGCTTCAACTGCGTCTGTGGCAGCGAAATGATGTGTGATGCACCACGATAGATCCATCTTTCTGAGTTTGGTGGTGCCCGTTAGTAGGTCCATGTAGTGTCTTGCTGGGCAGCGCCCTGTCCGGTAGGTCAGGTTCTTGTCGTAGGCTTCCGCAGGTGAAAAAGAAAAATTGGGCGTGCAGTGGCAACCGATTACGGAGAGCGTACCGCCAGGCCTGACTAGTTCATAGGATAGACGCTGTGCTTCCGGCAGACCGACCAACTCCATGACACCATCAAGTCCTCGTTGATTGGTGTGGATTTTCGTTTGGCTCAGGGCTTGTTCGGCAGATGCATACGTTATCGCGCCAAGCGACTCAGCCAATTCCAGTCGGTGTCTGCATGGGTCGATAGCGATAATCTGCTTGGCACCCAACTGCTTGGCCGCTGCAATTGCCAACAAACCAACTGTTCCGCAGCCAATGACGCCGTAGATGCCAGTGCCAGAAACACCTGCCATGTCAGCAGCAAAACGGCCGGTGCTCAGATTGTCGCCTAAAAGCAGTGCCGTTTCATCACTCACACCGTCCGGAATTTCCATCAAAGTTGTGTCGGCGTGGGGAACTCGCACCAACTTTGACTGACCACCGTGTAATCCCTGTTCCTTTTGACGCCAACCAAAAAGCTGCCCGTTGACGCAGCGGGATGTTAATCCTGCATCGCAGTAATCGCAGTGTCCACAATTGGTCGTAAAAGGAGCGCAGACGCGAGTACCGACGGTGATGTGTTTAACGTCATCACCCGCAGCAATGACTTCACCAATGAACTCGTGCCCCATGACTGTCCCGTGATCCAGTCCCGCCTCTCGACCGAAAAAAGGGTGCAAATCACTGCCGCAAAGTCCCGCAACTGATACTCTGACAATTGCGTCGCTCGGGGATTCAATGACCGGATCCGGAATGTCGCGGATCTTTACCCTGCCCACACCTTCAAAGCAAACACCGATCAATTTATCACCTCTGTTGAGTCGAGATTGTGGTGGTGCCGAGTGAATCAAACGCCCTTGTCGTGTGCGCGTTATGGCCACAGAAAGTGCATTGATACCCAACTTTTATCATGCAGACAGCTTGAATCATACAGAGGGCTCGATGCATGCAGGCGGCTCGATGCATGCAGGCGGCTCGATGCATGCAGGCGGTTTGACGAGCACGCACCGGTTGTATGAGGCACACCGTGGCTGGGCATATGGCTATTGACGCACAAGGATACGGAACGCTTCGTTGAGTTGTCTTGTGATCGGGCCGGGCTTGCCCTCTCCAATTTCACGATCGTCGAGTTTGACAGCCGCAATCACCTCCGCTGCGCTTCCCGTTAGAAAACACTCGTCAGCTGTATAGATGTCATGGCGGGTCAGGGCTGCTTCGATGGATTCGATCCCCATTTCGTCGGCCAATTCCAAGACCGCGTTGCGTGTGATGCCCTCAAGGATCCCTGCTTCAACGGGCGGCGTCATTAGAAGTTCATTTTTCACGATGAAAATATTGTCGCCGGTGCATTCCGCCACCTCGCCCTTGTGGTTCAGCATGAGTGCTTCGACACAACCCGCCTTCAAACCTTCCATCTTTGCCAAGATGTTGTTCAGATAGTTCAACGACTTGACACGTGGACTGAGTGCCGCGGGATGATTGCGAATGGTGGCGGCAGTGATCAGTTCCAGCCCATTCTGGTACAGGTCATCAGGGTACAACGTGATTTTGTCGGCAATGCAAATCACCTGCGGGTTGTCACATTTGTAGGGGTCAAGTCCAAGTGCCCCCGTACCACGAGTCACAATCAGGCGGATGTAACCCTCTTCCAGTGAGTTTTTCTTCACGCATTCATGGACGTCTGCAGTGAGGGTTTCGATCGTAACTGGAATTCTCAATCCAATGGAGAGTGCAGATTCCCAGAGTCGAATCAGGTGCTGTTCGAGCCGGAAGACTTTTCCCCCGTATGCACGCATGCCTTCGAAGACGCCATCACCATAAAGCAGACCGTGGTCGTACACGCTAATTTTCGCGTCGTCTTTGGAAAAATACTCTCCGTTGATATAGATCTGTTGGCTCATGGCAATGGGTTTAAAACGTTGTATTGGTGGGGGCAGTGAATGAAAGCTGGTCAGTGCTCAAGTTTGAATCGAATGGGGAGTGAATGGCGGTGTACTGCCATGCAGAGGCAGACCCAGTCAGGTAGCAATGCGCGATGGTTCAAGGAACGCTGACTCATTGTTACCCATCTTAGCGATCAATCAACATCTGCCGAGGTGACTGCGTCGACCACGGCAGCATCAAAATAGTTGATTGACATGCCTGCATCGACTACCAGAGACTGTGCTGTAATGCCGCTGCTACGTCCACTGAGAAGAAACGCAGCGGTATTGGCTACTTCGTCGGTTTTAACGGCTTTGCCCCGAGGGATTACCTTTTCTGCGTACAGGTATGAATCCACGTAACCCGGGATTCCGGCTGAGGCACTGGTTTTCAGGAGTCCGGCAGCAACGGCATTGAACCGGATATTGCTGAACCGACTGAAGGATTTTGTGAGGAATGCAAGCGACGACTCCAATGCGGCCTTGATCGGCGCCATAAAACCATAGCTCTCGCTCGCCATACGAGTCGTGCTGATCCCAATTGTAACGACGGATGCGTCGTTGGCGAAAAGCTCTTTCACTGCATTGCATACGTTGATGAGCGAATACGCTGAGATATCGATTGCCTGCAAGAACTGCTTGCGAGTTGTTTCGTGGAACGGACGTATGCCCGAAGGGTAATCTGCGAAAGCGATGGAGTGCACCAAGCCATTGAGTTTTACACCTTGTTCAGTGAGGTGCCGAGCAAGCTCATCAATTTGTGCTTGTTCTTCAACATCGCAAATGATGAGTTCTTTTCCTGCCAGTAGTTTGCTCAGGCTATCGCGACGGGCTTCGCTACGTACGGTGTACAAGACTCTGCCACCAGACTTTTCAATCAGCAGCGCGATGCGGTAAGCCACGCTCTTCTTATTGGCAACCCCCATGACCAAGAAGGTTTTGTCATGAAAGCCGAGGAAGTCGAAGGCGGGGGGGGGAGATAACGCGTTGTCAGTCACGTGGATTTCTCGGCGGTTGTAGGACCGGGGTTGGCAATACTGCATGCAAAGTCGAGTCTTGCCGCGAGTTTTCCATCCAGTAACATTTTACCGGTCAAGTAGTATGCGTTGCTAACCTGCTCCTTGAGTACAACCTGAATCTCGACGGTGTCTCCGGGGCGAACCATTCGTTTGAACTTTACTGCGTCCATTCGAGTTGCGACCGGGACGCGCCCTTCGGCGACAGGCGTATCCGTGTCAGGCTGTGTCGAGTCCGCCTGTGGATCGATCTCCCGATGTTCTGCGTCTTGCATCGTATCGGCAGAGAGCAGGATTGCACCAGCCTGCAGGCAGCACTCGCACTGAATCACGCCAGGGACAATCGGTTGATCTGGAAAATGCCCCTGCACAAAAAAGTCGTCTTCATGGAACGTCTTGCGGCAGACGATTTTATCGTTAGTTCGCGATACGATCTCATCCACTAAAAGCATTGGCTTGCGATGCGGGATGAAACGTTCGATTTCGTTGGTATTCATGCACTTATCAGACGATACTCGGCTGGGATACGTCAAGCGGGCGACGCTGCATCTCGAGAAACTCCCTGAATTTTGGGCTGCGAAATGGCAGATGTAGGAATGATGGCAAATTGACGGATGAGGAGCGGGGAATGCCAGCATGATAAGCCCTATTCGCCACTGTGGTCCTTGCACGTCGCGGGCATGCAGTTTTTTGCGTCGAAGGGTAAAGTTCGCACCTTTCACTACGGTTTTGTTTGACTTCGGGTCGTTGAAAGTGACATCCAATGAACCGGCTGCCTCACCCACTGTTTCCGCTGTGTCGGCAGTTTCGTAGGGAAGATTCATTCACAAGTGGTTGCTTGTGTCGTAATTAACCTTGGATTGGCGGAATCGCCTCGACTTTGATGCGGGCGGGTTTGCCGTGGTACGTGAATGGTTCCGCAAGTGCAGATCAACATGCTATGTGGATGGCAATCAAACGGTAGCATCGCATTGGTTGCCCGCGTCTGCCGCCCGCGCTTCTGGCCTGCTATTCTAGACGGCCGCTCGTTCCTCTTGTGTCGTCCCATGGTCAGTACCGCGGCGTTCGAGATGCTCCTGCACCTGAGCGAGAAGTGATGAATTGTAGTTACAGTTGTCGCAGCAGTTGCTGATGACTCTTTCCAACCTAATTTCATTTTGATGCGTTCATGACAATTTATTACGCCAACGGCAGTGAAACCAATTCACTTACTACGGAAGATTTGCGTGATGCACTGCGTATGACGTTTAAGAAGATTGGGAGTCGTCAGAAGGTACTGCTGTTACCTCCTGACCACACTCGATTATTCAGTCGTGCAGGAGAGATGACCGTTTTGTGTCGTGACTTGTTGGGGGATGCAATTACCGACATCATGCCAGCGTTGGGCACACATTCTGCAATGAATGCGGAACAATTGTCCCACATGTTTCCTGGTGTTCCATTGGACCTTTTTCGGCCGCACCGGTGGCGAGACGATGTCGTGACATTAGGTGAGGTGCCAGCTTCTTTTGTGTCGCAGGTGACAGATGGCTTGTATTGCAAGCCATGGAAAGCCCAGGTCAATCGTATGCTGCGGGACGGCGGGCATGATTTGATCTTTTCACTGGGCCAGGTGGTGCCTCATGAAGTCATTGGGATGGCCAACTACAACAAGAATGTATTTGTGGGGACAGGTGGTGCAGAGGGAATCAATGAGAGTCATTACCTGAGTGCTGTCTACGGCATCGAGCAGACACTGGGTAAGGCGAATACCCCGCTCAGGCAGATTCTCAACCATGCTCAGGATGAATTTTGCCAGTCGTTGCCACTGTTGTATGCCCTGACCGTGATTCAACAGATGCCGGATGGGAAATTGCATACGCGAGGACTGTTCATCGGGGACGATCATGAGACGTTCTTTCAGGCTGCGGCGCTAGCCAAACAAGTCAATATCACGCATTTGGAACGTGCTCCAGAACATGTTGTTGCCTACCTCGACCCTGCCGAATTCAAGAGCACGTGGCTCGGTAACAAGGCGATCTATCGCACCCGGTTAGCGATCGCAACGGGCGGGCGTTTAACGGTATTGGGGCCAGCAGTCGAAGAGTTTGGCGAAGATCGGCAAATTGATGCCTTGATTCGAAAGTATGGCTACCGGACCAAAGCCGAAATCATTCAGTTGGTCGCAGAAAATGAGGACCTTGCCGCAAACCCCTCTGCGGCGGCTCACCTCGTTCATGGCTCGCACGAAAATCGATTTGAAGTGGTTTACGGTGCGGGGAAACTGACGGCAGATGAGATAGAGTCGGTGAATTACACGCCCGGTGACATCAATGCCCTGATGCAACGGTATGACGTCGCCAGCTTGAGTGACGGTTGGCACCGAGATGTCGACGGCTCGGAGTTTTACTTCATTCGAAATCCTGCCTTGGGACTTTGGCAAGCTCCGTTGACTTGATTCAGAATGCGGGTGTCCGCCAGCGGCAGGTCTGCCGCTGGCTCTGACTGCTATTCGACAAACAGCTGTTCAAGGCCCACCGGTTGATAAGCCTTGTCGACTGGCAAGACGTCGCTCATTCTTTGTCTGACTAATCATGGAGCGATACTCTTGCTGACCTTACGAACAAAGTTCAGCAGCAACGGGTGAGCTGGTTTCGCCATTTGGCCATGATTGTACCCATCGAGTTCATGCAAAGTGGTGTTTTCATGGCCTGCTACCTTCATCATCCGCCACATGTAGGCATTCTCTTCGTATCTGCCTAGCATCTCGAGTTCACGGTCGCCGGTAATCAGCAGCAATGGGGGGGCGTCGTCACGGACATGAAACAAAGGAGCCATGTCGTCCAGAATCGGCTGCTTGCCACTGATTCCGCGTTCCTTTCGGACGGTGAAATGCGTGATGGTATGTCCGCTGAATGGTATCAAACCTGCAATCGCATTGGCGTCGATCTCGTATTTCTTGAGCCAATGTTTATCCAGGCCAAGCATACTGGTTAGGTAGCCACCCGCTGAATGTCCACTGACGAAAATTTTCCGAGGTGAGCCGCCATACTTTTTTATATTGGCAAAAGTCCAAGCGACTGCGGCAGCTGCGTCGTCAATGCAGTCTACCACTTTCACCTTTGGGCTCAGACGATATTCCACGGAAACCACTGCAATGCCCTGCTCGGAAAGCTGCTCCGGGACAGCTCGTTTGCCAGACGTAAGTCCTCCACCGTGGAACCAGACTACCGTGGCGAAATTCTTGATGTCTCGCGGATAATGTATGTCGAGGATGCACATCTTTGATGTGTAGGCATCCGTTGACGTGCGGTACGAAATGCCTGTGTCGGTGCGATAGCCGTTTATCGTGGAAGACTGCCCGCAGGTGTCAGCACAGGTCAGTACTAACGCCAACAGACTCAACGTTGTAGCGAATGGCAGGGTTCGGAAGGGCATGATGTTTTACGAGAATCCGAGGAGGTTGATTTACTTTGCATACACTTTAGCGAATCATAGCTTCCGGAGAGCTGTGATGTGATTCACTGAGGATATGGTTGGCGGGTGGGATGCGTTTTCGGCCTCGGACCACACTCGATCATGCGAGTCTGACCAGAGCAGTTTTGGCATAAAAAACTCCCAGTGGATTTCCACCGGGAGTTCGTAGTTCAGTCCAATTTATCTAGATCCAACTTCGTTTTGTGCAACCCGCTGCTGGGTCACCACAATTGACCCGTGTTGGAGTTTCGAGCAAAGAAGTGAGACGTTTGGCTCTGATTAGCTGCAGCCCATGCTATTGCCGCAGTTGTGACACAAGTAACAGTTACCATTTCGAACGGTGATACTGCCGCAGTTATCGCATGACGGAGCGTCAATCTGGAAACGGGCAAATTGGTCGCCTTGCCCATTGTCTTCACCAGCTGATGCGGCGGCAGAGGGGGATGAGCCATTACCCTTGTTGCTGGTCTCACCAATGCTTGCGAGCAGAGTAGCACGCTCCGCAAGTGCGACAGCTGCACCGGCATCCTCTTTCAGTCCATCCATCACAGAGCTGGTTGGGGCAGATACAACCTCCGGGCCATTAGCTTGGTTCGTATTGTCGATCGCGGTTGGAACGTGGTCATGACCACTCATGAAAGTCAAGCCTAGCCAGCGGGCGATGTAATCCACCACGCTCTTGGCGATACGGATGTCTTTGTTGGACGTGTGTCCCATCGGTTCGAAGCGAGTGTGGCTGAACTTGTTGACAAGAACCTCCAGCGGCACGCCGTACTGCAAGGCGATCGACAGAGCAGTTCCAAAACTGTCCATGATTCCACCAATGGTTGAACCTTCTTTTGCCATTGTGATGAATATCTCGCCGGGCCTGCCGTCGGGGTACAGTCCGACACAAAGGTAGCCCTCGTGGCCCGCGATGGTGAACTTGTGTGTGACACTCTGGCGTGTGTCAGGAAGTCGTTCACGTCGCGGCTTGTAAACAATCTTTTCCACCGTTTCGGTGACAACTTCAGTCGCCGTTGCTTCTGGTCCGGAGTCGTCAGCCTTGGTGTTCAAAGGTTGCGATTGCTTACTGCCATCACGGTAGATTGCGACAGCTTTGAGTCCAAGTTCCCAGCCCCAATAGTACGCATTCGCAATATCTTCGGGGGTTGTGTCGTTGGGCATGTTCACTGTCTTGCTGATCGCACCTGACAGGAACGGTTGTGCTGCTGCCATCATGGTGACGTGAGCTTGCCATGGGATACTTCGGGTCCCGTTAGCTGGCTGAAATGCACAGTCAAACACTGGCAAGTGCTCATCTTTGATGTCGGTGGCACCTTCAATGGTGTCGTTGTCATCGATGTGCTTCAGGATGCTCGTGATCTGTTCTTCGTTGTACCCGAGTTTCTGAAGACCCAAATTGACGGTCTGGTTGACAATTTTGAGCATCCCGCCGCCGGCAAGCTGCTTGTATTTGACCAGTGCGATATCCGGCTCGATGCCTGTTGTGTCACAGTCCATCATGAAACTGATGGTTCCGGTAGGGGCAAGCACAGTGGCCTGTGCGTTTCGGAAACCATACTTTTCGCCGATTTCCAGGACATCGTCCCAAAGCTTGGTGGCAGCTTCTTTGAGTTCTGCCGGGCCATTGTCGTCGATGGAGTCGCAGGCTTCGCGGTGCATCTGCATCACGTTGAGCATCGGCTTCTCGTTTTCGGCGTAGCCTTCAAACGGACCAACAACACTCGCCAGTTCACCGCTGGTGCGATTTGCCTCGCCGTGAAGCAGTGAGGTCAAGGAACCGCACAAGCCTCGAGCTGCATCCGAGTCATACGCGATCCCACGTGTCATGCAAACGCTGCCAAGGTTTGAGTATCCCAGACCAAGTGGTCGGAACTTGTGGCTGTTGCGGGCGATTGGCTCTGTCGGGTAACTGGCGTGGTCGACGAGGATCTCCTGAGCAATCAAGAACAGGCGGCAGCTCGCTCGGAAACGCTCGGTGTCAAACGATCCATCTGGACCAACGAACTTCATCAAGTTGATCGATGCGAGGTTACATGCCGTGTCATCCAGAAACATGTATTCGCTGCACGGGTTTGATGCATTAATCTCACCACTGTTGGGACACGTGTGCCAACGGTTGATCGTCGTGTCGTACTGGACTCCCGGGTCACCGCAATTCCACGCACACTCCGCCATCTTGTTCAAGAGTTCTTTGGCGTCATAGCTTGGTGCATCGTTCTCACATTTATCGCTGATCCATCGTGTTTGCCACCGCTTATTATCACGTACCGACTCCATGTAGTCGTCGGTGAGTCGTACGGACAGGTTGGCATTCTGAAAGCAGACGCTGCTGTAAGCTTCGCCGTTGAAATTTGACTCATAGCCTTCACGAATCAGTGCATGAGCCTTCTTTTCCTCTGCCCATTTGCATTCAACGAATTCCAGAATGTCTGGATGCCAGACCTTCAACGACTGCATCTTGGCTGCTCGTCGCGTTTTGCCACCACTCTTCACAACGCCGGCGATCGAGTCATAAACACGCATGAATGACAGTGGACCTGATGGTGTTCCGCCACCAGAAAGCTTTTCACGCTGCGAACGGATCGTCGACAGGTCGGTGCCAGTACCGCTGCCAAACTTGAACAGCATCGCCTCGCTGCAGGCAAGACGCATGATGTCTTCCATGTTGTCATCCACGCTCTGGATGAAACATGCCGAGCCTTGTGGGTACTCGTATGGATTGTCTGGCTGGGCAGTTTCACCCGCGGTGGCATCCCAGTGCCAATTGCACTTGTCACCCACGACTCCATACTGAGCGTGCAGGCCAACGTTGAACCAGACAGGACTGTTGAAGGCACCGTGTTGGTGCAAACACAACCATGTCAGGTCACGGTAAAAACGGTCACCATCTTCGGGGGTGTCAAAATAACCGTCTGCCAAGCCCCAATCCGTGATGGTCCGCGTCACGCGGTGGATCAGTTGCCGAACGCTACGCTCTCGCTCATCTGTACTGTTGGGGTCACCATAAAAATATTTCGAAACGACCACGTTGGTTGCCAGTTGACTCCACTCGGCCGGAATCTCGCAGTTATTCTGCTCAAAGAGAGCGTTGCCGGATTCGTCTTTGATTGCAGCGCTTCGTAACTCCCAACTCACGGTGTCGAATGGAGTCTTGTCATCCTCCGGGCAAAAGTTTGCCTCGATTTTCAATCCGTTACCGCTCTGTCTCAGTTCGCGGCCGAAGCGAGCCCTCGCGTATTCTACGCCGTGCTCTCTATTGACTTTTTCCAACGCTGGATCGCCAGCGACCTCGGCGGAGGTACGTGCATACAGAACCGTTGCCATTGCTCTAAGACTCCTATGAGTTCATCCTTGGGGCGATCAAAGGTGCCAAGATTGATTCGCAATCCTCGCGAAGCACCAAAACCGACCGTTCTAAATTAGATAGTATACAAGCGTCGACTGCCAGCCTGTCCCCAAACATGACGAACAGCAAGGAACCGTGTCGTTCGACCCGTTTGGTCCCCAAATACTCGTGCATCTTGCAGTCAGTATTGAAAGCACTACCCATAGTGGTTTGACCGCTGGGCGGCAACTACATGTGGGCGACTGGGGAATCTTAGGGATAGAATCGGCCATGTCAAACACTTCTCTGAATAAATCTTTAAAGTGTTATTTGTGAACACTTTACGGAAAGATCACTTGGGTGAGCCTCTCTTGCTGTGGCGACATTGTCGCTGACGTAACTTCATAACTGATTAACAGTTAGTGAAGTTCGAAAGGGCTCAAACTGAGATTCGACTTGCATCAAAGAATTTTGAAAATTTACGTGTCGAGTCGGGTTCTTGGCAAAGCAGGTTAGATACGTAGAGTTTGATAGTGGTCTGGTGGTCTGTTTTTCGGATTGCAGGCATTTCTAGCGATCTGTTTTCAAATGCAGCAGCAGCGTGAAGTTGCCCAAGTACTCATTCGTTCTCTTTCGCCGGTTGCCGTTCCTCCCATGCTTCTCGGATGTCGCGGCGCAGTCTGGCTGCTTCTTGGATCATGAGCACTGGCGGCTTTGTTTGAGAACACGGAGCTCCGCCTTTTTCCAATCCTTTGCGGAAACGCGGGACAAGAAACGCGGGACAAGAAACGCGGGACAAGGGCGGCAGTTGCCGTGAGATGCAATCAGAGAGTCGCACGGTTGGCGGTATTGCGCATCAGGCGGATTTTGGCTGCCCACTCAGTGAATTTTGTGGAAGCCTTGTTGAGGAAGTTTCGTGTCCAAAGGCGGTCTTTTTGCCCTACATGCCTCCTCGCTGATGCTTTGCTGCCGATGCTTTGCTGTCAAAGAAAAAAGGTGACGCCTGATGCAGTCGGTGGTTATCACGCCAAACCTGTCTTGTGGATCAGTTATAATTTCAGGGTCGGAAGCGGCGTTCAACTCACTTTTTGATTGGGTAGAACCATTGGGTAGAAGCAGGGTGTCTCTGAATACGAGATGGGACACACGCGGCAGTTCGACGGTCGCAGCTGAAACGGACGCTTCAGTCTACTATTCTCTCTCTTCTTCTCTCTCTTCTTCTCTGTCTGATTGCAAAACTATGAAGCGTTCGCATCCGGCCATCGGTATCGACTTGGGGACTACCAATTCCGCCGTTGCATTTGTTGATTCGACGGGTAGGCCCGAAACCATCCGAAATTCCGAGGGTGGACTTTCAACGCCCAGCGTTATTTTTTTTGATCGTGGCAATCCCGTGATTGGCGCGGAGGCGGTTGAAGCAGGAGTTGAAGAGCCCGAACGCCTGGCCATGTTTGCCAAGCGTGATGTGGGTGAACAGCTTTTCAGAACTGCGATTTGTGGGGCAAAGTTGCCACCTGAAGTTTTGCAGGCCTTGATTCTTACCAAGCTCAGGGAAGACGCGGAACTGAAGCTTGGTGAACTTAAGAAAGCTGTGATCACTGTGCCGGCTTTCTTCAATGAACCGTGCCGTAAAGCGACTCAGGATGCCGGCAAGTTGGCAGGATTAGAGGTGTTGGACATCATCAATGAGCCAACGGCGGCTGCCATTTGTTATGGCGTTCAGCAAGGATTTCTCTCGACCGAAGGTGCGGCTTCGGCGAAAGAACGTGTCCTCGTTTATGATCTGGGTGGTGGCACGTTTGACGTCACGGTCATGGAAATTGAAAACAGAAAGTACCACACCATTGCTACCAATGGTGATGTGTATCTTGGAGGAGTTGACTGGGATCGGCGCGTGGTGGATTTCATAGCTGAGGCGTGGATCGAGGAGCATGGAGAAGATCTTCGCGACGACCCGATTGCCGAACAACTTCTGTTGCGCAAAGCGAACCAGACCAAGCATGCACTGACTCAGCGTGAGTCGGTGCCGATTGCTTTTGGCTATCAGGGAAAGCGAATTCGCCCTGCGATGAATCGTGAGACTTTCAAAGAACTCACCGAGGATCTCCTGGAGCGTACGCTCATGACGGTTGAGTTGGTGCTGGATGAAGCTGATGTGAAATGGAGTGATCTCACCCGGTTGATTCTGGTTGGGGGGTCTACTCGGATGCCCATGATCCACGATGAACTGAGTCGCTTGAGCAATCTGGAAATTGACCGCTCGTTGTCACCTGACGAAGCAGTTGCGCACGGGGCCGCTATTTACGCTGGGATTCGACTGGGGCACGAGTGCGACTCTTTTGCGGGGGTCTCGGTAACGAATGTCAATTCTCACGACCTGGGTGTACTGGCGGTTGACCCGGAGACTGGGGATCCACGACGTCAAATCATGATCAACCGGAATACATCTCTTCCTGCTCGCAAACGCATCCGTTTTCGTACCCACGAAGACGGGCAACGCAATGTAAAAGTTGAGGTGGTTGAAGGTGGCGACCACCGGGGACGCAACGCGACCCGAATCGGTAAATGTCTGGTCGATGATTTGCCGAAGGGAACGCCTAAAGGAACTTTCGTGGACGTGCTGTTCGATTACTCGCAGGATGGGCGTCTGGTGGTTAGTGCGAACTTGCCAACGCTCAAGCAAGCTGCGGAGATGACAATGGATCGTGCTGCAGGGTTGTCAGAAGAGGTGTTGGATAAGTGGACCGCTTTATTGGCCGCCGGAATCACCGAGCAGACACTCGTCGAGGAAGCGGAGGCCAATCAGGAGGAAGCCAATGCGGAAGAGGGCGGGCAGCTAGAGTTGCTCGAAGCTTGGGAAGATGAGCCCGATGAAGCGGGCGATGCTGGTTCGAGTTCCACTGAAGCTGACTCTGATGAAGATATCTTTCCCGGGCTGGAGTTGTCACCAGTGACGCGAGACAAAACGGTAAAGTTGAAGTCTGAACCTGGCCTGCCAGCCAAGCCAATTGCAGCAGCCAAGCCACGCTCACCGGCTAAGCTTGTGCCACCGGAGATCACTGGAACTTCAGGTGACAATCGCACGTCCGGAATTTCCACCGATCACAGCAAGTCCGCCAGTATCGAGAAACTGAATTCTGACGGCCTCCTGGCCAAGCGTAAGCTCAAACGCAAGGTTGCCAGTGTTGGGAATGCTTCCTCTCCTGTATCCACTGATCAGTTATTTCCCGTTCCACCTCTGCCAGCTGCAGCTGGTGGTAATGCAAACAAGTCAGCAGGGGAATCACCCGGCGGGCTATCTGGGGCCAAGTCGGAGCTGGTGAAGGGTCCGCCAACGCTTCGGAAAGAAAAGTCTGGTTCTTCAGAGATTCAGGTCTCGGGTACGGCAGCACCGAAGCTGGTTGCTGGCAAAGCACCACAAGAAAAGAAAGGTTTTTCGGAACCAGAAAGCAAGGCGTCTGCTGAGGCAGCAGGAATTCCTGATTTCAGTGTTCTCGAAAAACTCTCCGAGCCACAGGGTAAGGCTGATGGACAAGCCCTGGACGCATTCTTCAGCAATCAGAATGCAACAGCATCAGGTGTGCCTGCTCCCGCGATCAATATCAACCTATCGCAGCCACCCAAAAAACACGCTCCGCCAAAAAAGAAAAGTAAGCGGGGGCGGTCAAAAGGTAACGCGAGTGAGGGAGGTGGTGAACCGAGCTGAGGTAGAGGACATTGAGTTGGTGAGATTGCTAGAAGATTGGTGAAAGTGCTACGGAGTTTATGGTGGATGGGCGACTTTTAATTACCGTCACAAACGGCACTGATTTATACAAAATCGATGCAGAGCAACTGCCTGAAGCATTGGCTCAGGGGCTGTCATGCCCGGTCGCCTCAGCTAAAACGCTTGTCGGCAACGGTCAGCATCTGTTTGAAATCCCCCTTGAGGACTTGCAAACGGCAAAGGATGATGGGCTCCATGACTTGCTAAGACGCGAGCGTTTTGAATGGTCGCAACGTCGCGGCGGCCATCTGACCGGCTCAGGCAGTGAGCAGCGGGTGAAGCCGCCGAGGGAAATACTCAATCCGGCGGGCATGCAACCCGAGGTTCCCCTCAGTAATGCTGGTAATCATATTCCTGATGCAGCAATGGTGCTGGAGAGCCTTCATCAGTCAGATGCCGAGGCTGAGGCTGAACGTGAGTTGCAGCAGCAGGAGTTGGATGATACGGAGGGCTGGCGATGGTACCTGCTGCGAATGAGATTCTGGATCGAGGAGCGACGCCAGGGGGTGGTGGGGCACTTGCGTGGCAGCGGTATCAGCCTCGTTGTGCACGTTGCGGTGCTGTTGATTCTGGCGAGCATGTTCATCAACGTAAAAGATCATCGCATCAAGGGGCTTGTCATCACATCGGCACCGCCTTCACAAAATCTCATCCAAGAAGTTGTGATCGAACCAACACCGTTGGAGGTAACTGAGCCGACTGACGCTGATGCTTCGGAGTCAGCAGCCCCCACAGAGATTGTTCGCGCTGAGACGGTGACTGCACCGAACTTCATGGAGTCCATCAGCGGTGCGGCCATCAAACCACCTGCCAGCATGGCTGCTTCAGGATTAGGAAAGGCAGCCAAAAGTAAACCAGAATTCTTTGGTAGCAGAGTCTCAGCAGTGGACTACGTCTTTGTTATCGACAACTCCAACAGTATGACCCGAGGACGGTTCGAAACGGCGCTCAATGAATTACTCAAGGCGGTCACGCAACTGACAGCACGGCAGCGTTTCTATGTGATTTTTTATAGTGACACCGCGTATCCCCTGTTTCATCCCAGGCCGGCGACGGATTTGGTCAATGCTACAAGCCGCAATAAACAACGACTGAAATCCTGGCTGGAAACTGTACAGCTGTGCCTGAAAACAAATGGCAAGGA
This sequence comes from Rhodopirellula sp., assembly GCA_002689655.1. GTDB lineage: Bacteria > Planctomycetota > Planctomycetia > Pirellulales > Pirellulaceae > Rubripirellula. The sequence continues at coordinate 18,754 of NZHC01000098.1, forward strand.
AGCGATCTCTGCTGCATTTGCTTTGAAGCCTGATGTGATTTTTGTGCTCGGTGACGGTGCCTTTACGGACAAAGCCTCAAACTTTTTTGCCTCGCGTCCTCAGAAAATGGTCCCTTTGCACACATTGGGAATGGAGGTGAAACCCAAAGATGCTGTTGGCTTTCAGAAATTGGCGAAAAGTAATGGTGGGACGTACAAAGATGTCGGTGTGGCCGATGGTGCTGTTGTGATGGCGAAGAGATTTCCAAGGCAACGAAACACCACTCGTGGTCCGATCTGGGGAATTAAACTGCAGCCCAAGCCAAAGCTGAAGTAGCGTGCATTTTATCCCCTCCATCCGTGCTACTCTCTTTAAATGAAATTGAAATCTAGATGAACCGTGTTGCGACCTGCCCAAGATGCAAGACGGCATATGAGTTGGATGAAGATGACATCGGTCATTTAATGGAATGTGAATGCGGGGCTGCTCTCTTTGCCTGCCACACCCGCTCACTCGACGTGTTTGAGATTTGGTGCAGCGATTGTGGAAGTGCTCACCAGGTGCCAGGGGCAGAGGCTGGACGCATGATCGAAGTTGATTGTGGTCAGACTGTTTGTGTGCCAAGCGTGATGCTGCGATTGCCGGTTGGGAATCGAGAATTAGCCGCTCGAGCGAATGCGCTGTGGCAACAGCAGCGAAAAAGTGACCCAGAGGCTGAGGCTTGTGATCGTCAATCAGCGGCATCTGCGCTACCCATAAGACCGTCAACGAGCAGCGCTGATGGCGACAGCTATAGGTTAAGGGGAGACAGGTTGAGGGGAGACAGGTTGAGGGGAGTCAGAGTGAGGGGAGACAGCAGTATCGAAGGCGAAAAGGGGTACGCGGAAGCCCGGTCGTATGTATCGCCGACCAGTGCCGTGCATTCCACCTTGCGATCGGGGAATAAGTTAAATAACTCGCCCGATAGTGGGGATAACGGTGGGAAGGCTACGGGATTAGCATCTGATTTCGGAGGCAAGGCGAAAAAGACGGGGGCTTCCAGACGAAATCCCGGATCGACGTTGGCTGGGGTGGCGGTTGCTGCATTATTCATCGCGGCTGTTGTGATTTTCCTGCTCAGAGAGTCGCCCTCCCAAAAGCGAGCGAATCGATCCAAGGTAGCAAGGAAGTCGCCAACGCCGAACGGAATACATCCAAAAAGTAATGCGCAGTTGAAGCTCGAGATGGTCATCGCCGGTGATGGGATGGATCTCGTTTCTGAGGATCTGGTTGTGAGCCGTTTGCCAGCAGCAAAAGTTCCGTCTGTTCCTTTGGTTGATAACGTGCGTGCCGATGGTACTCGCGGCAGTTACCAGCTGCCTCCGCCCACGATTTATGCTTTGCCTGCACAAAAGCAGCCACGTGAGCGAATCACGGTGCAAAGATCAAAATCCGCATTTTTCACGCTGCAAAGTGCGATGGATGCTGCGTTTGAGCAATATGGAAGGGTGCAAAAGCTAAAAGAACAGGTTGATACCTCTAATTCACAGGCGGACGTTGACGCCTATCAGAAGGCTATCGGCCGTACCATTGGCGTGATTGAGCAGGTGCATCAATTGGCTGTTGCAAAGGCGGCAGTGAAGGAGACTGCAACGACACGGTATTTGTTGGCATATCTTTATTTTAAAGCTGGAATGCTTCCAGAAGCTGCTGTCATGGGGGAAGCGGTTGTTCGGTGGGGTGAGCTCGATGATCCTTCGACAAAAGAAGCGGGCATGATTGCACTCGCAGCAACACAGGAACTCACTGATTTGCATTGGGGTGACGCGGAGGATCTTGGCGAATTGAGGCAGATGGAGGCAATTGCCAAAATCCTGCAACGACGTTGGCCAGCCCAAAGTCAGAATGATTTGATATGGATGAACATCGGGTATTTGTACGAAGCTTTCAATCAACCACAGAATGCTGTCCGCGTTTATGAAAATATTTTGCAGTCATCCGAGCATTATGGGAATGCAGGATTAGCCAGTGGCATGGCGGAATGGAGTGTCTTGCGGCAACGGCAAGCGGTGACTAACAAAATTATCGACGCTGAAGCTCGAAAGCGTGTGAAGCAGCGATTAGTCAAGGCGCTTCGGTTGGTGGAAAAGAACGATTCACGCCTTGCGATCAGTCATGTCGAGGCGCGACTCGCGTTGGCTCAAATGGACCTGATTGCTGGGAATCCTGAAAAGGCTGAGCAATGGTTGACGCTTGACCCGCACGCTTTATTGTCATCGATTCGGGTTCGGGAGGAGGATAAGGATGAATCGAAGTTGATCGTTGTTGAGGCATTGGCTCGCGAGCTCTACGAGGTCCTGTTCCATGCTTGTAATGAGCAAGGTGACACCAAGGGAGCGACGCAGGCGATGGATGAGCTGGCAGTGTTGCTGGGTAATGCCGGTGAAGAGTTGGCAACACGGAAACTTTCCATCTTGAAGGCGGCATTCGAGAATTTGAAGCGCACAGATGAGATGCAGCAGGCCGCTTTCGACGCTGCCCGGGAAATATCCAGCGGCATCATGAGCGATGCCTCAATGGTGCCAACTGCCACGATTATTTGGCTTGGGGAATCGTGGGCTCAGGTTGGCGAGCAAGCCGGCTCTGCCGGCAAGGCAGGACAAGACAGGCTTGCGAAAGATGCGGCAAGAATGGCGGCAGATTTGTTCGATTTTGCCATCAAACGAAATGACTTCCCACAGGAGTCGCTGCAGGCAGCTCAATTACGCCGTGTTGAATTATTGCGGCGTTCCGGGGAAGTGATGCGGTCGCTCAAGCAAATCGAAGACATGCTGGCCGACGAGCCGAATGTGTTCACGCTCCAGATCGCTGCGGCGCAATGCTTGCAGCAAGTGGCCGTTGAATATGGGCGGTCCAGCGATTTGTTGGCAGCGATTGACGGGCCCAGCGGTTTTTCACCAATTTGGGGTTGGGGGAAATTAGTCACAACACTTCACACGTCGATGTACTCCGACTCAGGAACACCTCGCAATGCAGAACAGCTCGCTTTGGCCCAGTATAACTTGTTCTGGTGTCGTTATCAGGTTGCATCACAGATCACGGATACAGGCGAACAGACGCGGCAGTTGGGCAAAGTTGAACAGGCCTTGACTAGAAGGATTGCAACCATGGACGACAGGAGTGAGTGGTACCCGCGATACAAAGATTTATTTGACCAGATGTCAAGCGACAAATGAGGCTGTTCTGGTCGACGGCAGGACTAAGGGCGATGGTTCTGCTCTGGCAAATCTGAGTTGTTATTCTTGGGTGGAGATGCGGGCTACGTTGGCAGGTTACAACGGTGGTAAGAGTGGAATCCAAAGCAGGTGGCTACTTTGATAAGCGGCAATTCATCCGAGGGCAGTCATAGGCCGCAGGTGAGTGTAGAATCAAGGTAGCAGACGAGGTCGCAAGGATGTCTGCTGGTCTGTAACGCTTAAACAAATCAACGATATGTCAGATTCCCCTGAAATGTTTGACCCTTATTGGGAATGGTTGGAAATACCGCCAGAGGACCAACCGCCGACCTTCTACCGTCTGCTTGGCCTCGACGATTTTGAAGATGATTTGGCAACTATCGAGGATGCTGCCAAAAAGACGACAGCTTATCTTCACCCCATGGCTGCGGGACCCAATCGTGAGTCCGTGCAAAAGCTTCTGAGCCAAGTCGCGAAAGCGCGGCGTACCCTGTTGGGCTCAGAGGTAAAGGCAGCCTATGACGAGTCTTTGCGAGCCGTGGAGACGCCACCCGAGCCACCCCCGCTGGTAGCGCAGAATACAGTTTTGCAAAACGATGCGCCGACTCCGGATTCTGGTGCCAGGTTGCAAGACTCAGGGGAGCCTCAGCCCTTCCGCCCACTAAGAAAAAAATCACTGTTGAATGATTGGAGAGTCCACGTGACCTCTGCTTCAGTGTTATTTCTTAGCGCAATTGGATTTGTCTACTACAACAACAGCCAATCAGCACGAGTTGCATCTGTAGCAGCTCCGGTCCCCGAGTCACGGAAAGCAAAGTCGAGCAAACCACAGCGGTCGGCACCCGCGGTAAAAAATGGTGGTGCTCGGAAGTCAAAAAATGTGATGTCCAGCGTTTCTGGGCGAGATGAGGTCATGCCTCGACTCCCCACGAAACCCAAGAAACGTCCCTCTGGGCAGAGCCAGCTTGAGCTGATGTTGGCACAGGATGGGCTTTCGATGGAATCAGTCAAAGGACCGGCCAACGCCATGCGTCCCGGCGGCAGTCGGGCCAAGGGAGAGGCTGACAAAAAGCGGGATGGTAAGCAGTTGCTACCTGAATACGAATCGATTGAGTTGACGGATACTTGGCTTGCCGGGTTACAGGTGACCAAGCAGTTCGAAATGCCGTTGAACCAAATGTTCGGTGACGCAAATCTGAATTCCGGCTTTGTCGCTTCGGAAGGAAAATTGCTCGTCCAGCCCACGAAACCGTCCGGGAAAGTTGCTACGCTTACGCTCAACGGTAAGCAAGTAGAGCTTGGTGATACGGTTGCTGTGAAAACCAGTATGGACGGTGCCACGGCCAAGAGTGTTCGCGTTGGCCTGAGGGTGGGGGGATTGCGTTTAACACTTCGTGCAGTCTCTCCAGCGGTTGAAGTGAGGGTCAACAACGTAAAGGCGGGAGAGCTCGTCAGTGCAGAAGGTAAGGGCATGGTGCTGGCCGTCACTCGCGATATGAAAGACAGCAAGCGGTTCCATTGGATTGTGAAATCTGGCAATAAGGCAGTCACTGGTAGCGGGGAGTTCACGCCAGGGCTCGGCCAGAATGCGGCCATTGGAGTGCTTGCCAAATGCGGTGAAAACAAACCCAAGGTACCCGTTGTCATCAATCAAATTGCTGTTGGTAAGCTTGACAGCCAATTGGCGTTCAGCGAAACAAGAAGGCTTGAAGTATCGACAGAGCCCAAGTGAGACGATCGATGTTTCGCTACCTTCGTCGTTGCACAGCGAATGCGATCACAGCAGTAAGCTTCTGTACTGGCATCGCACTTGCTGGTGTGGTGCGTGGCTTCGGTGTCGCTGTTGCTGGAAAGATGCAGCCTTGTGTGATTTGCCTCAGAGTTTCCTATCCTTAAATCTACTTGTAACTTCACAACTAAACGAAACATGAAATACGCAATTTGTAACGAAACGTTTGGTGATTGGCCGCTTGATCGCGCCTTGGCCTATGCGCAGGAGGTGGGCTATACCGGTTGGGAAGTGGCTCCTTTTATGCTCACGGATGACATCGGTTCGTTCAGTGCTATAAAGCGAGACGCTTATCGACAGCAGGTGGAACGAGCCGGGTTCGAGATCACTGGACTGCATTGGCTTTTAGCGAAAACTGAAGGTCTGCACCTAACGACTGTGGATGGTGAAGTGCGAAAGCGGACGGTGGACTACATCTGTGATCTTGCTCGCCTCTGTCACGATCTGGGAGGTAAGGTGATGGTGCTCGGCTCACCACAGCAACGTAATGTGCCTGAAGGTCAGTCGATGGAATCAGCCATGGAAAATGCTGCTGACGTGATCCGAGCCGCTGTGCCCATTCTGGATGAGTTGGACGTCCAGATTGCTTTGGAGCCATTAGGGCACGAGGAGGGCAACTTCCTTCTGACTGCAGCCAAAGCGCGGGAGTTGCAGGGAATGATCGATAGCGAGCAGGTCAAGCTACATCTTGATGTTAAGGCAATGAGTGATGAGGAAAGACCCATCCACCAGCTCATCAGGGACAATGCCGATGCCATGATTCATTTCCATGCCAATGATCCGAATCGGCAGGGACCCGGGATGGGAAACGTCGATTTTGTACCGATCTTTCAGGCTCTTCAGGATATTGGGTACGCCGAGTGGGTCAGCGTTGAGGTCTTTGATTACGATCCCGGTGTGGAAAGGCTGGTGACTGAGAGTATGGAGAATATGCTGAGGGCACGAGCTGCATGCAGCTGATGTCTGCGGGTTATATGGCTTCAGGATCGTAGGCTTCAGGATCGTAGGCGTCTCAGTAGAATCGCTTGAGCTGATTCAGCTCATTTTGAACTGCCTGCCAATTCAATTTACGCATGACCACTTCTGCGATGGGGATCATGACCCTGAAAAAACCTGTTCCCTTTTCTTTCGATGTTTGAGTAACGGGCATACCCTGAGGGACTTCCTCGAATTTGTAGTGTGCTGTCAGGCTGAATGCTTCGCCTGCCATGGAAATGCCGCTTTCGTAGGGTGGTGTGTCGCTTGTGACAACTCAATCAAAAGTCATCTCACGCCAGTGCTCAGTTGTGATCGTGCGAAAGGTTGATCCAATTTTTTCCGTTGTGATGTGCAAAATGTCTTCTTCTTTGACAATGCTGCGTCAGTCGGTGACCTGGTGGTTTGTGCCTTCAAATACTGTGTGGATTGGGAGATTGATTAGAACACTTACTCTCATTTCCATTGCGTTGGGAATTGAATTGGGGGCAAGGGATTTGTTCCATGGGGGTTGGAAAAACTACGGATGCTTTTCTGACGATGCAATTTGCTTTGTTACGCGAACAGCCCATCCGTGAGATCGGATGGGCTGTCGTATTTTGTGCTTGAAGTGTGCGCGAGATTAGCGTTTGATTGAATCGCCGGGTTTCGTTGCAAGCTTGCTGGCAGGTCGTAGGACGAACACTTTTGGGTCGTCCACAACGAAAGCAGTACTCCAACGCTTGCCGTCGTTCGCGCTGCAAACGTTGTAGAAGAAGGTTCTGAATCGTTCTGCCCGATAGTCGTAGGGGAACTGGCTTGTGATGTAGTCATCTTCAGTCAATTCATCGACTCCGGGCGAAGCATAGTAGTGAACCATGCCATCAGGGGTGACGCTCATACCAAGCGTCCACCATCCTGTGGTGGTGATTTGGGGACCGGTAAAGTCCTTTCCACGGCGATTTCCGCGGATGCGTATAGTTGCGTAGTCGTTTTCTTTTTTTGATTGATTCTTGTTCTCGAATTCGATGAACATGCCTGGCCAGTAGATTTCGTTGCCCATTTCCCGCGTGGTACGTTTGAAAAATCCGATGCCAGACTCTTTATCGATCATCGCCGTGGTCTCAAGGGCAAGCCGAAAGCCAAAGTGTGGCCCTGTGCGATTTTCCCACTCCGCGACGGGTGGTAGAAAAACATGCGTGGTCACGCTTGGAACCTCGGACACCTTCAGTTTACGACGCAATCTGTATTGGACATTGGCTACAAAATCATCCTGCCCCATTTTGCCAGAGGGTTTATTGGGGATGCCAGTAAATTTTGACTGCAGCAGCATTGAGCCAGCACTGTCTTGCAAGCCGCCATCAGGGGTAGGAACGCGTTTGACGATGTCAGGATGACCGCGTTTGATGCCTTCATACCACCTGCCGTTGGTGGTGCGGCCCATTGGTCCTCGCTGGTTTTCATCGATATCTTCGGTGCTCTTGGGATTTCGAGGGATGTAATTCCACTCGGGGTCCTCGAAGTCATCCGCTACGCCAACGATTTCGGATCCCGTTCCAGGGACAACGGGTCGCTGTGCTTGCAGGTTTGGTACTTGGCTGATTCCCGTCACTGCCATCGCTAGCGAGGCAACGGCACGTTTCATGGAAATTTGCATGGTTCGATCTCTTTCTGCTGAACATTGTCAGTGCACAAATTCAATGCGTGGAAGATTGCAAACCCGCCGTTAAGCGCGTGCGTCCTCCGCCCTCCAGTCCTGATGATCGGCAGAATCGTTTTATCTTCTCCAGCCAAATCATGTTTTGTAGTCGGCGTGACTGGCCTCTGGCGGAGAAAAGTCTCCCCTAACAGGGCATTTGGCATCCATGAGGACATATGAATTTATTCGAGATCTGGTGATTCCTTGGAGACTGAAGTCCTTTAGAAGCGGTGGAAGATGCGGAAAGACAGCTCCAGAAAAATTCGATCTTACCTTTGCCGGGAACGGGAAGTTACCGCTGACTCGTCGAATGAGTTTGTGAATGGGACCAGCATTGGCAGGTTCTCAGGTTAATGAGAACGTTTCCTATGGAGTTTCACCGACGCTGGAATAGTTGAGAGTGCGAGACCGGGACGCGTTTTCCACTCTAATTTGGTGTCGGTTTTAGCTGGCATGAAGCCAATAACGCTTGTCGTTCAGTTGGGAAACTGAAACGAGGTGTTGACGCAGGAACACAGGGGTGGTGTGATTTCCTGAGCGTAGGGAAACAATTCTGCGTGAAAATGGTGACGCTTTGTCACTCAATACGTTGCAATGGGAGATCGCTGTGCTTGTCAGCATTTTTAATGATGTGGTTGGTCCGGTCATGCGAGGGCCATCGAGTTCCCACTGTGCCGCTGCGCTGCGGATTGGTCGGATTTCCCGCGATCTGATGAAGGGTGAGATCGATCACGTCCTGGTCCAGTTTGACCTCGGAGGTTCTTTGCCTGCAACGCATCAGAGTCAGGGTTCTGATATGGGATTGTTTGGTGGTTTGCTTGGCTGGGAGGCAGATGACGATCGATTGCCTGATTCTGGTGAATGGTTAAAAAAAACGGGCATTGATCTTGAATTTGAGTATGGCAATTACGGTGACGCGCATCCGAACACTTATCGATTGACTCTGAAAAATAACACCCGTGAACTGCAGGTGATTGCGATTTCGACCGGTGGGGGCATGTTTGAGATTGTCGAGATCAACGGAGCTAAAGTTTCAATTGGCGGTGACTTCGATGAGACCTTGGTGTGGGTTAGCGACCAGTTTGACGATCTAGATCCACAGACGCTTTGTGATGAATTGGGGGCGGATCAGGTTTCGATTTCTAATGGGAATGATTTGACGTTGGTTCATGTTCAGGGCCAGGCAGAATTTGTACGCGAGCGGATCAACACGCTGATTTCTGAGGACACCATTTTGCAAGTAGATCACGCGACTGCGGTGTTGCCCGTCAGGTCTCGCAAGGAATTGCAGGTTCCGTTTCAGAGTTGTGATGCGATGTTGAATTATGCCGAACGATATCGTGGTGAGAATAATCTCCGTTCGATTTCGCTGTGCGATTTGGCTTTACATTATGAGTCGGCACGCAGTGGTCTGGGCGAAGCAGAGTTGATCGAAAAGATGTGTGGAATCGTGCGGATCTTACGAAGCAGCGTTAAGCAGGGATTAGCAGGAACCAGCTACGAGGATCGGGTTCTTGGATTTCAATCAGGCGGATTTCAGAAAGCGATGGATTCTGGACAACTGCTGGATGGTGGAATTCTGAATCGCATGGTGTTGTACACCTCGGCTTTGATGGAGGTGAAGAGTTCGATGGGGGTCATCGTTGCGGCACCAACGGCGGGAGCATGTGCCGCTTTCCCAGCGGCGTGTCTGGCTATCGGTGAAAGCCGTCAACTCAGTGATGGTGAGATTGCACGCGGGATGTTGGCTGGTGGCTTGGTAGGCGTATTCATTGCAACACACTGGAGCTTTGCTGCCGAGGTTGGAGGCTGCCAAGCCGAGGGTGGATCAGCATCTGCAATGTCGGCGGCTGCTTTGGTCACTTTTATGGGTGGTGACGCCGCCATGGCCTGTGGAGCGGCGTCAATGTCAATGCAGAATATGTTGGGGCTGATCTGTGACCCCGTGGCGAATCGCGTGGAGGTTCCTTGTCTTGGCAAGAACGTGTTGGCCGTGAGCAATGCATTGTCGGCTGCCAACATGTCGCTGGCAGGGTTTGATGCAGTGATCCCGCTGGATGAAACGATAGCGGCAGCAAAAGCAGTGGCCGAACGAATGCCGCGAGAGCATCGATGTACGGCACTGGGTGGTTTGGCGATCACACCGACCTCGCTCGCTATTCAGAAACGCCTCGAAGGTTGCGGCAACTGTGGCTGCTAGGCGTGTCTGTATTCCGAGTTAAAGTCGCATCGGCGAGCAGCGGTTTGGATCAGACGAGAGGATGTCGCGGGATACCGTCGCGCCCGTCAGGTTGAGCAGTGAGGCATTGCCTATCTGGTCTTGGTTTGGAGGCCCTGCGACGCAGTTGAGCATTGCGATTGCTGGTACAGCACTCAGTTCTGCTGGCTCTGTTCCAGACAATCGATTGTCCGCTGTAGATCGGCGGGCACGGGGGCTTCGAAAGTCATTTCTTTGCCAGTCTGCGGATTCACGATGGTTAGCCTGCGTGCGTGCAACGCCTGACGTTCCAAGATCGGTTGCTCTGTCGGCAAGTCAAAACCACTTTTGCCTTGCAATTGCGCTGGATGTATCTGGCTGTGACCTGCATAAAGACGATCACAGATAATGGGGCAGCCAATGTGAGACAGGTGGACTCGTAGTTGGTGGGTGCGTCCTGTCTTGGGACGCAGCCGGACCTGAGTGAATCGACCGTGGCGTGATATCACTTCATAAAAAGTCGATGCTGGTTTGCTGGTTGAGTGGTCTTCCCGGATCGCCATCTTATCGCGTTGATACGGATGCCGGCCGATGGCAGCATCAATGACGTCGCGATCGCGGTCAATTCTTCCTGCCGTGATTGCGTAGTATTCTTTTTGGACCAAACGATCGTGGAATTGCTGTCCCAAGTGAATATGCACCGCATTTGTCTTGGCGATCACAATCGCACCGCTGGTGTCGCGATCGAGACGATGAACAATCCCCGGTCGAGTGGGACCACCCACGTCAGATAACGACTGGAAACGAAAAGCTAAAGCACTTGTGAGCGTTCCGCTCCAGTGCCCCCTTGCTGGATGAACCACCATGCCGGGAGGTTTGTTTACGACCACCAAGCCATCGTCCTCGAAAAGAATGTCCAAAGGAATATTCTCAGGAACAGTGTCGTCACTCGGGAGCGGTGGAACACGGAATCTGATTTTCTGGCCGGCTCGGATTTTGATGCTGGGGCGAATGACACGGCCGTCCAGCTCCGCGCCCTCGTTTTGAACTGCCTCACGAATCTGTGTGCGACTGTACCCATCGCAGCTTTGTGTCAGGAACAGGTCGATTCGCTGACCGGATGCAGATTCAGGAACGATAAACTCGCGATAGACATCAGCCGAATCCTCACAAGAGCACTCCTCTTCTTCCGTCTCGGAAGACAAGGGCGTTGGATCAGTGGAGTCGGAAATGGCATCGTTCCTGATAAAGGCTGCGATTATTTGTTCGTAGCCGAATTGTCTGGAGTCGAGCCCTCACTCGCCGTTTCAGTGTCTGCTGCCGGAGCTTTTTCAGTGTCTGCTGCCGGAGCTTTTTCAGTGTTGGCGGGGAGGTCCAAGCCACCGTCGAGGTCTCGCGGGGCAGCTTCGCCCTGAAGTGGGTTGCTTTTGCCTTCCTCGCTGGTGTCAGGGGCGGGCGTCGCGAGCCCGGGCAGATTCAGATCAAAGTCCGGCATTCCCGGCAGGCCAGAACCCGACGGTAGTGCGGGATCCAGATTAGGCAAAACTGCAGGGGTGAAGTCTGCCGTTTTGAACCAATCAGCAAAAGCCTTGCTGGACTGGCTATCCAAGCTCTCAATCCGATTGGTCGCATGTTCTACCATTTCTTCGGATTCATTTACTTTTTTGACGTTCTCGTAAGCTTCGATAGCCGCTTCATTATTTCCGAGCGTGACATTGGCAAGGGCAACCCCCAGATGTGCTCGAGATTTGAGCAGGTCGTCGTCGGTGTTGCTGGCAACAGCAGTCAGGACTTCAATGCCTGCGTTGAGCTTTTCTTCCGCATCTTTTCGCTCCGTGTAGATGCTCTGATTACCTTGGGAAACCAAAGCCATTCCCTCATACAACTTTGCCAATTTCCCGGCAGAGGTTTCATTGAATCTGGCGTTGAGCTCGGACAAAGCCTCTGAATCTTGCTGCGGCTGATTCGTGTTCTGAATAAGCTCCATGGTTGCCAAACTGCTGTCGGCATCTCGTTCGGAATTGTAGAAGTAGAAGGCCACGAGCACTGCCAATACGAGCAGAATCCCAACCAGAATTTGCTTGGAGTAGGGCTCAATGCGTTTGTTGGCTTGTTCAAGATAAGCCGCCAAGTCATTTTGCTGCAGTTCGTGACGTCGTTCGGTCTTATTCATGTTGCTTTTTAGGATAGGTCAGCGATGAAAGCATCATCGGGAGTTGCGCACTCCCGTGATCGGGCCCAAGTATAGAAATCGCAACGGTTTAGCGTCAATAGAGTCAAAAAGCAGGATTGACGACCACTTTACGCCAAGAAAGGCATCGTCGAGAAGCTTAGTCCTCGTTGTGACGCGTTAAATGCCCGCTTCGATTGATGGCGAGGAGCAACCACAGCATCACTGTCATGCTTCCAAAAAAGCCCAGCAATCCCAACAAGCTGATGTCCTGAAGGGCTAACCAGCTTGCGTCATGAAAAAGTAGGGGGGGCACTTTCATTGCCAGCAAGAGCGAAGAACCGAGAAAAACAGCACTTGTCATTAGGCCAAGTACCATTCGGTTCACGGTGGGGCTGAGTCGCTGATGCTCCAAAATAACTCGAACATCTCCCCGTCTTGCTTGTCGGATCAAAGAAATGAGTTCATCGGGGGCAGCTTCCAGAAAATTTTCGGCTTCTAGATAAATACGGCGTGCCTGGCGAAGGCGGCGTTTGGGGCTTAGGCGTCTCGCCACGGAACGAGCCATGAATGCCCGTACCGCTTCTAGTCCGTCAAAACTTGCTCCTAGCTCTCCGAGCGTACCCTCAAGAGACACCAGCATTTTCAGCAGTAAAGCCGATTGGTTGGGAAGTTTGATTGCATGACGGTGCAGAATCTCACTCAATTCATTCAAAGCTCCGGTGAGGTCGAATTCACCGAAACGCTGCCGTCCGTAGGTACCAATGAATTCTGTGACATCAATGGCCAGTGCTGAATCGTCCAAGGTGGGTGGGGCATCCCCTACGCGGCGGATCAATCGAACCAGTCGATGTTGGTCACCTGATGAGATGGCTACCAGCATTTCTTCAATGGTCTCACGCAATGTTTCGTCGATGCGACCAATCATTCCGAAATCCAAAATCCCCAACGTGCCACCCTCCATGACGATCAGGTTGCCTGGATGGGGGTCAGCATGAAACAGTGCTTCGTCGAATAGCATTGTCAAATAAGCTTCAGCGATCGTCTCTCCGAGTCGTTGCTTGATCAAGTCGGGAGGATCTTTATCAGAAACATTCGATTTGTTGGGGGATTCAACAGGCGAGGAGCGGGTGTGATGGGGGGAAGTCGGTTTGGTTTTCTTGTTGCCGGAATGCTGACCTTCGGATTCCGCTACTTGGTTGTGGTGATGGGTGTTCAGGCCCGGGTGATTCGCCAGGTAGTCCGGTAGCGGGTCGCCGGTCAATTCATCCATGACTAACACTCGGCGAGTGCACAGGTCGTTCACTGGTTGCGGTATGACAACATCGCAAGTCTTGCGGTTGAATATCTCAGCGAACTGATCCAAGTTCTGTCGCTCGCGAGTGAAGTCAAGCTCTCTCGTAATCATGGCAGCCAATTGACGGACCATTTCACCAGGTCCCCAAACACTCAATGCATCGACGCGGTCAGCCAGTTGCGCAATGCCCGCTAACACCTCCATGTCCTGTTGCATTTTCTTTTCAATGCCGGCCCGTTGAACTTTCAGTACGACGCGTGAGCCATCGTTCAGCACCGCGCGGTGAACTTGTCCAATCGACGCGGTCGCAAGTGGCTTGAAGTCAATCGATTGAAAATGTGATTCATAGTCCTTGCCAAGCTCGTTCCGGAGGGTCTCACGTACTTGGGCCGTTTGGTCAGGCGTAACATTGGCTCGAAGCTGTTTCAGTTCCTCGCTGAGACTGGGCCCGACAAGGTCGGGGCGAGATGCAAGGATTTGTCCCAACTTGATAAACGTTGGCCCCAAGTCAGTGAGTGCCATCCGCACCCGTTGTTCGCGGGAATACTTTGACAGCGGGACTCCGCNTCGGTCTTTCAATGAATCTCTGAAAGGGAGTCGGAAATGAGTCAGCCAGTCAGCAAGACCGTAACGCCGTAGCACCGCCAATATTTCCCGCCACCGCCTGAGATTGCGGTACAGTTGTGGGATAGCGGTGATTTTCATGATGCGTGACGTGGACTCGAGAGGTGTCAACTTGGCGGCAAATCTCAGGTGAATCTCAGGTGAATCTCAGGTGAATCTCAGGGGATGCCTTCGAACGGGCAAATCGGTGACAATGGGTGGAAAGCGATTCGCCTCCTCTCCATTGTGATTGCTCAGTCGCTGTTCCGCGTCCCGATTTGCCGATCTTTCTGTTTCTTATCTTCAGGTTTTCTCGGAGTTGTTGGTCTTGGCTTGGATTCAGCCCCTGTTTCTGACTTTTCAGCTAGTAGTGTTTGCCCTGATTTTGGCTGCCACGCTTGGTGTTGCTGGTGGCTGGGCTGCGTCTCATTTGAAAGCCGCTGGTCGGTTTTGGAGCTGGATCGCGGCGGGGTTTCTCGCCGCGATGGTGGTTGCCGTTGCCATGCCCATGATTTTGCAGGCGGCCGCCTGGGAAGCAACTGCAGGAAAGTTTGGTTGGATGATCATGACTCAGACCGGAGCTCGTGCGGAGGGGCTGTCAGATTATGGCTTCTTCCGTGGCCTGATCGCATGTGCCTGGATTCATGGCTTGCTGGGGGCTGCCCTGGTTGCATTGGCGACTTGGTACGGTTTAGATCGAGTGCCAACGCATGTGCGGCAAAAAGCTCGTTTGGATCTTGGTTCAGTTTCAACCTGGTGGCGAGTCCAGCTTCCGCTCGCATCTCCTTGGATCATCTCCAGTCTTGTCGCCACAGCCTTATTGGCCATGACGGAAATGACGGTTGTGGACTTGTACGGTTTTCGAACCGTCGCTGACGAATTTTACCTCTTTTACGCCGTCGATCCTTCTCTGCTTTCAATCTTTCTCGTCTGTGCATTGCCTCTGATGGTGATGGCAGGGCTCATGACGTGGCTGCTGGTTCAAAGGCGAAGGTTCATTGTGACCAACGCGGAACCAGAAGTGCCTACGTATAATGAGCAAGAAGCACGAACACGTGTGCACTGTTTGGCTGCTACCGTGGCGATTCTGATTAGTTTGTTGATCGTGTTGGTGCCGTTGAGTGGCCTGCTCGTGAAGGTGGGGCACGATGTCGAAGTAGCTCAGGGAAAACTGGTGGGAACTTGGTCGTTGACCCGGACGGTGCAAAGACTTTGGGAAGCACCGGTGATTTTTGCATCTGAGTATCGATGGACCTGCATCATTGCGGTGGTGGTGGCGCTGTTTGCTGTTCTGATCGCATGGCCTTTGTCTGCCGTTGGCAGACAAAGACGTCGTCTGGAGGTGGGGTTGGATCTACTCACCATCAGTTTCGTGTTGTTGCCTGGCCCCGTGGTGGGCTTGATGGTTGTGACATTTTTCCAGTTATCGGTGCCGGGTTTTTTTACGCTTTACCAGCAGACCCTCGTTCCCACCATCATCGCGCTGCTTTTTCGTGCAGTTCCTGCCGCTTACTGGGTTTTGAGGGCGGGGTACCGCGGTTTGGACAGTCAATTGCTTGATACGGCGCAGCTTGATCATTCGTGGATCAAACGCGTTTGGACGATCGATCGGCGGCTTCTGCAAGGAAGTTTGTGGGGGGCGGGAATCGCTGCTGCCGTTGTTGCTTCGGGGGACGTTCCTGCGACCTTGCCGGTGGTTCCACCGGGTGTCACAACGGTGGGCACCCGTTTATTCGGACTGCTGCACAGTGGGGCACGCTATCAGGAGGCAGCCTTGGCGATTTGGTATCTGGCTGCTGTGTTAGCGATCTCTTTGTTTTTAGCACGCCGGTTCCTGGCATTACGTGTTAAATTGGACTGAGCCCGTCTCTCTGGAAAATACTCTTTATGCGAACTCAAATGCTGCTTTCAATGCCACGGTTGGTGCTGCTGCTCGCTGGTTTCCTCCTCTTTTTGCTCCAGTGCGCTCCTCTGCTGGGGGTGGAAACCATCAAATTCCGCACCGCAGGCAAAGAGCGAACTGCATCCGGTAAAATTCTTGTCGAGGCTCAGGATGGCGGGGTCATGCTGCAGGCCGATGATGGGCAGATCTGGACGCTACAGCCCGAGAACATTGTCGATCGCCAAAGTGATGATCGGCCCTTCACGCCGATCACCGCTGATCAAATGCAAGCACGACTCCAGGATGAATTGGGTCCAGGGTTTGGGGTCTACCGAACTCAGCATTATGTGATCCTTTTTAATAGCACTGAGGCTTATGCGAAGCAGGTCGGCGCTCTATTCGAGCAACTCTATCGCTCATTCTTCATCTTTTGGAAAAATCAGCGTTGGGAACTGCCCGAACCTGAATATCCGTTGGTTGCGGTTGTGTTACAGGATCACAGTTCGTTTCTACATTACGCCATCAATGATATTGGCGACACTGCCAAATCAGTGATCGGTTACTACCATCTGGGCAGTAATCGGATGATCACCTTTAATGTTCCTGACTGGGAACGTAATGTCGCTACCATCATTCACGAAGCGACGCATCAGCTTGCTTACAATTGTGGGATGCAACGACGCTTTGCAGATAATCCGATGTGGGTCAGTGAAGGCTTGGCGATGTTCTTCGAGACACCCGATCGGCGGAACCCAAGAGCTTGGCGTGCCATTGGTAGTGTCAATCAAGTGAATCTGAGACGCTGGATTCAGTACTTTCCACGCCGGACAAACGATTCCCTCGCTACTTTGCTCGCGGATGACATGCGGTACAGGAGTCCGAGTGATGCAACCGCAGCTTACGCCGAGGGTTGGGCGTTGACCTACTTTTTGATCAAAACCAAACGGAAAGAATATGTGAAATATCTGCGTTTGTTGAGCGAGGGGAAATACCTCGCGGAGAAAACGCAGCGTCAAAGGATCGATGATTTCGAGTCATGCTTCGACATGACTTTGGAACAAACCAATCGTGCCTTCCTCAGCTACATGCGACGGCTTCGGTAGTCTGCAGGGTGATTGCTTCCCTGCATGAGCTCGTTACTGGTCAGCGTAGACACGAGTCGTATCCTCTTTCGTGACTGGCACAGAGCTGTGATCGCTCACCACGACTGCCTTTACAATGTGGGTGCCGGGTGAGGTTCCTCGTGCCCGCACTCGGTACTTGAATTCCTGACCGGGTGCTAATTGAGCTTTTGGTTGAAATGCGACGAGTCCATTTCCATCGGTGCCAGCATCTCCATCAACGCTGAGGAGTTCTAGCCCTGCTGGCAACTGCATCTGAACACGAATGTTCGTGTCAGGCTTTGAACCACTATTTTCTACAATAATGTCATAGGTGGTTTCTGCACCAATTTCGATTGGACCTTTGGGATTGGTGATCGAGAAACTAAGGTCAGCGAACCCTTCGACCGTCATTTTACGCTCTGTCTGGGCCAAGGCACTGAGGTCAGCGTTTGCGTTAATTTTGATGACCTGTTCACCCGTCTCAACAGGCAGCAGGGTAAGGGGCACAACACCGCTCGCACCCGCGGGCAACTGGGCAAGTGACCAGAAGACTGCGTGTCGATTGGGGTCATATTGTCCTTCATAATCTGTGCTGACGAAAGTGAATCCTCGCGACAGTTGTACTGATATTTCCACGTTGGTCGCGGATGCTGTGCCTGTGTTGGCGACGTTCAGTTCATATTTCGCTTGACGTTCAAGAAACCTACGCGATGGCCCCGTTAGCGAAACCTGTAGTTGCGGAGCAATCACCTCGATAGCAATGGTTTCCTCCGTGCTCAACCCGTCATCGCCAATCAANCGAATCGTGTTGTTAATGGTGCCAGGCTTCTCCGCTTTCAGGAACAGAGAGTCGGTGCGAACTTCTCCCGGCATGAGGGTGCCAATGTTCTGCTTCAGTTGTGGCCCTTCGGGGTGTGAGAGGCCAGCGGGAACATCTTCCCAGATCTCAATGTTGGTCGCTTTTCCCGAGCCAGTGTTCGATAGTTTGAGTGCAATTTCAACTTGTTGCCCGATCAGGACTTTCTCAGGGGCCTGCTGCTCTATTTTCAGTACCGGCCGCGTCGCAATGGTTCGAACCGAGGCCGCGGCCTCGAAGCTAACGCGGGCGACGCTTCCCAGTTCACCCTCCTGCTCCGGAATCAACTGCAAGGTAATGGTGCGTTCGTCACCCGCGGGCATGGACCCGATCTGCCACATCAGCAGATTGCCCTGAATTTGCGGGGCCGGTGAGGCGTCTGCCAAACGCATGCCTGCTGGGATGCGATCGTGTACTTCCACATCCAGAGCCTCAACCGATCCAACGTTGCGAACGTTAATGACAAAGGCCGCTGGTTTCCCTACTTTTACCTCGGCAGGAGCTCGTTTTTGAATGATGACACTAGGTGTTTGGGCGCCTTCAAGGCGTCGCTCGCCGGGGGCATCGGTGGTCGGATTGGCAGGCAATGCGATTGCGGTGTTCGGGGGGACCATGTCAATCGGATTCGATGCATAGCCTGCATTTGGCGTTAATGCCTCGTTGGATCGCAAGGTTGCTGGGACAGCNATTCCCTCGGTCGATACAGGAGAGACAGCCATGACACTTGGCCCCGATGCAAGGACGGAAGTTGCCGCGGTTTCTTGGTCGAATGACTCAGCTGGGAACGTGGGCATTCCGGATTGCGTGCCGGTTGGGTTGGTGAAGCCGCTTGGGTCAGCAGCCATCATGTTTGTGGCGGTAATCGGATCCGCCGTGGCTCCGGTTGCAAGTGCTACGCTGGGTATGGCCGAACGAAGGTTGTTTTGGGTCGGTGCGGCGNCTCTCAGCGTGTTGGTCGGTGCTGCACCGTCGTTTGCCGATAATGGGGACGCAGTGGTTAGTGGTGCCACTTCAGAATTCACGTGGGTGTCTTGATTCAAGACACCCACGGCTGTGCTGTCATTGGGAAGGCCTAAAACGGTACTGGCCGCAGTGGTACCGGTAAGGGTAGCGTCCGCGGCTACTGCGGGTTCATTGGTGAACGTCGAAAGATCGGGATCGGGAAATTCGCTCATGCCTGGAGCAGTTAAGGTCGCTCCTGCTTCGGCTGAATCAGCCATTGCTGTGGGTAACGCTGCTGCTGTCACGGCGGCAGCTGCCGGAAGGGAGGCTTCCAAGCCCGAGGGAAGAGCGGGTGAGCTTTCACCGGGCTCTGATGCAGCGTTCGAAGCCGCGTCGAACGCGGGGTTTGCAAAGTCGGTTTCGTCAGACCCGGGTAACGCCATATTCGCAGNGGGTTGCGACTGGAAATCTGAGGGAGGGCTTGGGAAGAAGCCAGCAGTCATTGGGGGTATATCAGCNACCTGCTGGGAATCTGTNAGCTGCGCAACCTCGGGTGTGCCGATCACGGTTGGCTCGGAATCACCGGCCGGACCTGTCGGAGGTTCGTTGTATCCGGCCATCGTAAACGCCGGGGCTGTGTCGGCCACTTGATCGTGATTGACTTGTTCAACTGGTCTAACAGTATCCATAGGCTCGGTCGAACCATGGAAGGCCAAGGCCTGTTGCTGAGAAGCAAGCTCACCATCGGGTTGCTCAAGCCACGCTGGCGTCTCTATCTCACCATCACCTATGGGAACCGCGGGATTGGTAGCAACTGCTGATTCAGCATTCCAGGTATCTGAAGCTGCCTGATTGTCTTTCTGTGCAAGCGCAATTGCGTATGCCACAACTAGGATGGTGCCAGCGCCTGCAGCGAGACGAACGCCAAAAGATTTCATGGGTCGCATTCCTTCACGTATTACCATGCAATTCCGTATTCGATTCTTTTCGATATCAAAATTGCAGGACAAAACGGAAGAGCAAACCCGCAGCCATCCTCATTTCATGGTTGAAAGAAACACTCTTCAAAAAGAGAGGTGACAGTGGTGCGTCTGTTGGGCGTCGTTCGTTCGGTGATGGAGAGAAGGCCGCCCCGAAATCAAAAGNTAGCAAACGCAGNCTGTCCGTTGTGGTGCAGGAATGCGACTGCAAGCAGGGAAACATCACGAAATAAGCGAACAAGCTGGTTAGGGGCATTAAATGCTGGAACGCACTTCCCCCTTGTTTTTACCCACGTTTTTAACCACGAGTCATGTGAGCGAACTTTACCGCACCGGGACACAGTTGGCATTCCCTGAAACTCGCACCAGAAGTTTTGGGTGAAATGCGAAGNTGAGTGAAGTACGGGGGGCAGGGGCCCCGTGAGGACGTTTCAGTGGTCGACCGTGATCGACTCGGCGTATGCGAGTTCCCCAGTTCGTCCGTCGAAGTACTGAAAGATCACTTGGGGGTGCGGGTAGGCCACGAGTCGTTTGCCGCCGAGTTGTTTGGGCATATTGAACACGTTGTTGACTTGAACCACACAGAAATGGGGGTAGAGACGCTGCAGTCGCGGGAGGTCCGGGAGAATGTAGCTGCTCCACCGAATATCGCATTCTCGCGGTCCGAATTGGAATTTTCCGGTGGCGGGGCGATCGCTCTCATCGTTGACGGGAACGTGATTGACNCTGTTATGCGGTCCGCAGCAGAATTCCCAAATGTTGTCGGTGACTTTGATGGCAAAACTATTATGAAGGTCACCCGTCATCACAAACACTTTCTTACCCATCTTGTCCCATTCTTTGATCAACATTTCGCGTTCATCAAAGAATCCGGTCCATGCTTCTTCTTTGTTGGGAGCATCAGCTTCGAAGCCCCCCGCACCGCTGTGAGGGATCATGAAGGGGACCGTTGAAATGACAAAGAAAAAGTCAGCATCACTGTTCTTCATCGATTTCAGCAACCAGTCGCGTTGAGGCTTGCCCAGCATCGAGACCCCTTTTTTGCCACGATTGCGGACATCATGCATGTCGCGGTCACCTCGGGTGTCGATGAGGTAAAATTCACAATTTGAAACCCGAAACTTCCCGTAGCTACGTCGCCCAATTGAATAGCTGATACTTTCGTCGTCGACTTTGGCCGGCATGTGCACCCGAAGGTGGTGAGCATCAATGACTTCAACAATGTCGTAAACATAGGAATTCTTGTTTCCCTCATCGTTGTCATATTTCATGTCGTTGACGCCGGCCTCGGGCGTACCCCAATGAACATGCAAATTCAGCATTTCCTCCAGTGGAAGTTTCGTAAAATCAGCATCGGGGTCGTGGAGGACATCGCTGCCAGCTTTCATGGCAGCTTTTCCGAAATGAATGGGGTNCTTGTGCNCCATTNGATTGGCCCAGCCAAGGTAGTCGTGCCANGCATAAGTTCCAATATCACGAAAAACAGTACGTCGGTGCCGTTTTCCCTTTTCGCCGGCGCCCCAGATGTCATTGACAAGTTCATGGTCGTCAAAGGTGAAATAGCTCGGCACATTCCGATGCCATTTGGCAAGTTCCACGCCCCGACTCAGGTACAGCTTGTAGTTCTCCCAGACACCAACCACGGTAGGCATGATCTTGACGGGTAGTGGCAGACCACTGAGCCCCAGAGACAAACGCCATGCTTCGACCGGATAAGTACGCAGTTCCTCGTACAACCAGTCTCCATTCATAATGTGAAAGTGGACTTTATCTGCCCAGTCGTTGTTGAGATGTTCGTAGGTGGTTGCCCGATGCCCGCCGCCATGCATCGGGTTCTGATTAGCGCAGGAGCCAATCTGGAAGCGAAAGTTGAAGAGCCCTTCAGGATTGTGTTCGTCATTTCTGGATTGCTCCGCATCGGGCAGAGTGCGGAAGTGACCGGGCAGTCCGTGTGGCAGATCGTTGACAAAAAGCTGATAGTGATAAACGGTATCCGTTTGCAGGTTCTCCAAGACAATAATCCCAGTATTGTCGTGCTCGATCGTGGTCAGCTTTGGTTCGCTTTGTTGGTTCAATTTGTCGGCAGATGTTCCGTAACGCACAAAGAAGGCTCCTGGTTCCGAGGTGCGACCCCAGACACGTACCGTGCTTGAAGTCGACATTCCTAGCATGGGACCATGTGTCAGGCGGATTGGGTCACGACGTGACTGTGCTGATGCTTCGGTGTGCAAGAACGCAAGTAAGCAGACAAGCGTCAAACTCAAGCCAGCGACGGCGCGGAGATTCAATAGCCTCAAGACGCAAATGTTGGTTGTGTTGCCGTTGGCCATTTTTTGAAAGACTTTGTGAAGCACGTGGGGGACCGTTGAACGTGAGGGTGATTTTATGAGAGGACGGTTGCTGTGGCGGCGGTTATGCAAAACCTGCCGTATCTGATGCTCATGGACTGGCGATTTCTTGCAAGCCTAGATCATAAACAAATTCGCAACTACCGTTTGCAATTGGGGCGAGTTCAAGCTCTGGGATTTTCGTTTCCAAAAAATCGAAACAGAGGGCGAACTGGTGCAGGAATTGGAAGTACCTGTTTCTTCTCGGTCGAGTTGTGAGTCACATCGAATGGTTGAATATTGGGACTATCCCTTACTCTTTCGTCGTTGGTATCGTGTTTCGCAACGTGTCCGACAGTACCTTGACAGTGGACTGCTGTTGGTCCTTGCCAGCGATGTTCAGATTCTCATTTGGGTCAGTGGAATGGTCGTAAAGCATGCTGCCGATAGTAACCCCCAACCCATTTTCGGTTCTGAATTCGCTCAATCTGAACTGGTCCGTGCGAATGGTGTCTCCCGACCGATAGCGGCCAACCGCGTGGGGTTTCCCAGCCAGAGTAGGGTTTTTTAGCAGTGGAAGAAAACTAGTGCCTTGCAAGTGATCTGGCTTTTCAATGCCTGTGATTTCACAGACAGAAGGATAGATGTCAATCAGTTCCGTCAGACCGCGAATACGACCGCCGGCCGTGCTGGTGTGGGTGGCACCGGGGACGGAAACGATCAGTGGTGTATGCATGGAAGTTTCAAAGCAAGAGTGTTTGTTCCACATGCCATGATCACCAAGCTGCCAGCCATGATCGCCACAGAGAATGATGACGGTGTTTTCCGAAAGTCCCGTTTTTTCCAACGCTTGAATCAGACGACCAACCTGTTGGTCGATGAAGCTGATGCACGCATAGTATCCGTGGATGAGCTTACGTGCCTGTTCGCTTGAAAGGCTGCCCTTAGGGGGAATCGTTGCGTAGCTGCGAAGCTCCGGTGACTGATGGATTGCGCCCTTGGGAGCCTCTGGAGGCTTGCGATAGTTATCAGGCACTTTAATGGAATCAAAGTCATACAGATCCCAGTACTTTTGAGGAGCACAGAACGGGAGGTGGGGTTTGAAGAAGCCAACAGCCAAGAAAAATGGGGCGTCAATGTCTCGTAATGCGTTGAGGTGTTTGATTGCACGGGTTGCGATTTGGTGATCACGGTATTCAGATTCATCGGCGTTAGATGACTCATACGGCATGCCACGTACTTTGACGCGTTTGGGATATTTCTTGCGGTGTTCGGCGATCGCGTTTTTTTCTGCTCTCTTGTTGCGGTACTGGGAAGTTGTGGGACGCCACGGTGCTTCGCTCCATCCAGCAGCCGAGTCGTTTGGAAAATGGAAAATTTTGCCAAGGCTGATCGTTCGATAGCCGTTATTCTTCAGATGTTGGTTCATGGTGGGGAAGCCGGGGGCATCCTCGTCGGCACGCGCGGTGTAGGAGACGAAACGACCTGCATGGGGGCGCAGGCCTGACATCATTGAGGCCCGACTGGCACCGCAAGTGGGCACCATGCAATAAGCTCTCTCGAAAAGGCGTCCATTCTTGGCAAGTTCATCAATGTGGGGCGAGTGCATGAATGACTTTCCAAAGCAACCCAGCTGCGGACGCAAATCATCAACCATGATGAAAAGTACATTGCTTCGCGTTTCAGTCGCAGAAGAGGGGAGCTCCTCGGCAAGGGCCGCTGGTTCCTGAGCAGTCAGATCGCTGAGTTTAAGGGAGTTGTTAACCGAAGCTTTGGCTGTCTTTCCTGTTTCTTCCTTTAAACTGGAACTGTCGCTCACCGCAGCGGCTGATTGCTGCTGTTGTTCGTCTCTCGTCGGGTGAGTCGTGGTTTTAGATTGATCATCAGCGTTAGCAGCTGGCGTCGTGGCGTTTAGAACTGATGACGGACCTGCAGCAAGCAGCAATAAAATGAACATGGACCAGGTCCGCGGCGAGGACAAAAAAGGCATTACATTTTGGTGGGTTGAAGTAGGGGCTGCTAAGTGGAAAAAGGACCTGACCGTGTGACGGGGCAGGGGGCGAGCGTCGATCGGGTGGGGATTTTGACGCCAAAAAATGGGTGGATTGCTGACCTAATATTGGTTCAAGGAGGCTTGGAGCCAATGCAACTGAGGATTTTGGGAACCAGGGGCCGAATATGCCGGTTTTGCCAATCACGCCAATTTACGCTGGTAGAAAACAGGGATCGTCATAGTGAGGACGCACAAATTGCCCAAATTACGCACTGTTTGCCGGCATTTTCCGTTTCTCCTTGGTCTGCCGCTTTACTGCGAGTATTATATTGTGTGAACGGAAGTCTGTTATGCCCCTGGGGAAACAGTTGCGCTGCCGGCGACTCTCATGCCGATGCGACTGTTGGAGGCTGAGCGGACCCGCCGCATCCGTTTTTGTGATTCGAGCTCGGAAACGCGTGTTTTTGATTGCTCGATTCGGTACCAAATCATTTGTCATCCGCAAACAAGCGTATGACGA
The DNA here is from genome assembly GCA_002689655.1 of Rhodopirellula sp. Taxonomy (GTDB): domain Bacteria; phylum Planctomycetota; class Planctomycetia; order Pirellulales; family Pirellulaceae; genus Rubripirellula. The sequence goes on from NZHC01000098.1 coordinate 43,261, forward strand.
GGCGAACATTTCTCAAGGAACGTTTACGTGAGCATCCTTTCCCGTCGCTATTTACTGTCTGCTGTATCCCTGTCCGTGTTGGCATTGCCCACGATTGCACTTGCTGAGCGTGATGCTGAGCTGAATGCCATTAAGGCTGGTCTGTTTGAGGCAATGGATGCTGGCCAAGTGGAGGTCAAGATCATCCCGCAGAATGCGACCAAAGCCAATGTACTGATTCGAAATCTGACAGATAAGCCGGTTGAATTACGTTTGCCCAAAGCATTCGCCAGTGTGCCCGTTCTGGCACAGGGAATGATGGGCGGCATGGGTGGCGGTGGCATGGGTGGCATGGGCGGCGGCGGCATGGGCGGCGGCGGCCAAGCTGGCGGTGGTGGCATGGGCGGCATGGGTGGCGGCGGCGGCATGGGTGGCATGGGCGGCGGCGGCATGGGAATGGGCCTTCAGCGGATTGCACCCGAAAAAATGCAGAAGCTCACCGTCACGATGGTTTGCTTGGAGCACGGTAAGAAAGACCCAAACCCCCGCATGGCCTACAAGATGGTTCCCATCGAACAGTTCACTGACAAAGCGGATGTTCGCGTGCTTTGCGAAGCACTTGGATATGGGCAGGTCACACAGAACACCGCTCAAGCGGCTGCATGGCACATGATGGATGGTTTGAGCTGGAATCAACTTGCAGCAAAAAATCGAGTCGAAAGCAAGTATCTCGGTAACATTCGCTGGTTCTCACCTTTCGAAATTCACACCGCGATGGCTGTTGCAAAAGAAGCTGACCGGCTTGCGAAACTGAGAGTCAAAAGCAGTGGCAAGACATCTGACAAACCTCAGAAGTCATTGAGTGATTTTGAGGGTTGATACCTGCCCGTTCAATGAATTGAACTATCCCCAGTGCACCTTGCGGTGCACTGGGTTTTTTAATGAAATGTTTCGTGGCGTCTTGCACTGCAACTTGAGTAGCGTGTGGTGCATTCAACTAACTTCACACATACGACGGGGCCAATCAACGATGCGTTACTTCACTATTTCAGCAATCATGATTGGTCTGACGTTTGCCGCTGGTTGTATGCCCAGCCCGAATCTGGGACGCACCGGCGCTGGGGGGTTAGCAGTTGGTGATCGGGCTCCAGCGATCCAGATCCAGCAACTTGCGTTCGGATCACCGCTTGATGCGGAGACGGCGAGTGGAGTCCAGGTGATTGAATTTTGGGCAACTTGGTGTGGACCGTGTTTATCCGGCATGCCCCATCTGTCTGAACTGCAGGAGACTTATGGCGATAAAGTGACGATTTTGGGCATTACTTCTGAGGATCTGCCGACAGTGGAGTCGTTTTTGGCGTCATCGGCCGGTGATGACAGGACTTGGGCGGATATTGTGAAGTATCGCATGGCGATTGATGATAATGGCGCAACTGGAGCGGCTTACATGCGTGCCGCCGGTATGAACTCGATCCCAACGGCATTCATCGTTGGCAAAGATGGAGTGCTTCAGTGGATTGGCCATCCTACATCCATGGACGGCCCCTTGAAGGCAGTGGTTGAGGGAACTTGGCAGTTGCCAGAAACAAACTGATCGCAGGGTGGTAGCGTGGTGCAACGTCGCATCGGGACTCCGGTCAGCTACGGGCCAGCATGAAGCGTTTGGCGAGTCTTTTTCATTCGTTCAATTTTGGCTATCACAAGCAAAGTATGAGTGGAGTGTTTTAGCTGATTGCGTGAGCTGGATCGAGCGACGTCTGAGTTACCTGATGCGGTCCATGGGACGGCGTGTGGCTGGCGTTCCTAATTTTCCCTTGCTGTCGCATAATAAGGGTGCGGGTCACTGGTTGTGGTCGGCATCCTGAACGCGATTTTAACGATTTTACGGGTTAGAATGTGGTCCGGTCCGCATAGGAACCGTTTGCGTGAAAACCGGGTGGGCTGTCTAATCATGGCAGTTTCAATCAGTCGTCTCTTACTCGTTTGTACTCATGCAGCTACCCATCATTTCCGATACTACGAAACCTTCTTTGCCAGCTGGCGACAAGCAGGCTGAAGGGCAGCGTGGTCGTTATGCAGTGGTCAGTTTGGGATGCCCCAAAAATCTGGTTGATACTGAGCAAATGTTGGGCAGGTTGGATGAAGATGGCTACCAGATGACAGATACGGTGGACGACGCCGATTTTGTGGTCGTCAACACCTGTGGCTTCATCGACTCTGCCCGTGAGGAGTCGCTGGGCGCAATCGACGAGATGCTTGCGTTGAAACGCCAGGGGAAGATCCGCAATGTGGTGGTGACTGGTTGTCTCGCTGAGCGTCAGCAGGGGAAACTATTGGAAGCTCGCCCCGAAATTGATGCCATGGTTGGTGTGTTCGGGCGGAACGAAATTGTTTCGGTCATTGACCGTTTGCAGTCTGGTGTTGAGGAGCAACAGAAACTTTTTCGACCGGCTGCGATACGACCGCTGTCTGACGCTGTCCGAAGTCCCGTCACTCCTCGCCATTTCGCCTATCTGAAGGTCAGCGAGGGATGTGATCGACTCTGCACCTTTTGCGCGATCCCAAAAATGCGTGGCAAGCATTACAGTAAGCCAATCGAACAAATTGTTGAGGAAGCGCAGCGACTGGGTGATGCTGGTGTCCGCGAGGTTGTCATTGTCGCACAGGATACGACGTATTACGGACGCGATCTGTATGGTGAGGCGAGGCTTAGCGAACTGTTGCAGCAGCTTGATCAGATTGAAAGCCTCGATTGGATTCGGTTGATGTACTTCTATCCGATGTACATTGATGATCGCTTGATTGATACGCTTGCCGGAGCCGAGCGGATTTTGCCTTACATCGATATGCCGCTTCAACACGCAAGTGATGCGATGCTGAAGAGAATGTCAAGGAAAACAACGCGAGCAAGTCAGGAGGAGATTTTGGGGAAATTACGTTCCCGAATCGATCGGCTTGTGATGAGAACCACCATGATCACTGGATTTCCTGGCGAAACTGAAGACGACTTTGCACAGTTGGCGGACTTTACCGAGCAGCAAAAGTTTGAACACCTCGGTGTCTTCACTTACTCAGTCGAGGAAGACACACCTGCGGCGAAGCTTCCCAACCGTGTCCCGGCTGAAGTTGCCCAGCAACGTCATGACACGATCATGGCAATCCAGCAGCAAATTGCCTTCGAGTGGAACGAGAGTCGAATCGGTACTGTTGAAGATGTCATCATTGACTCGCCGTTGCCTGAACAGGACGGCGTTTGGATTGGTCGTACACGCGGGGAGGCACCTGATATCGACGGGATCGTGTATGTTTCGGGGGCCGATCCTGAGCAGGGCATTGGTGTTGGATCCATGGTTAAATGCGAGGTCGTAGCAGCGGATGGTTATGACTTGATTGCTGCTCCGTTGGTCTAGCAGTGAGATGGCCTGCCGTTGGTTCTTTGGCTGCCAGCTGGCCACTGGGATCGATTCTGGTCACCAAACAAGAGTTCAATTCATGTGACGAACGCATTTTAGTTGACGGCTTGTCGGCTTAGATTTTGTCTGCGGCGGGAAAAACAGCCGGTATCCCAGAGTCAGGGACCTTGGCGTGGCGTTGGTAATTGACGACAACAAGGGTTAAAACCTGTGAAGACACTCCCAGGGACGAGTTGAACCATGAATGATTCCAAGAATCCTAGTATTTACAATGTGCCGAACGCCTTAACGAGTGTTCGCTTTGCTCTTGCGATTGCAGTGATGCTATTGATTCCCAGCGGCGAGTACTTGATTGGGCTGATCATTTTCATTGTCGCCGCTTCGACCGATTGGATGGACGGGTACTGGGCACGAAAGTACGGTCAGGTCACCAAGCTGGGGCGGATCTTCGATCCCTTCGTTGATAAAATTATCATCTGCGGAACCTTCATCGCGTTGGTAGAAGTTGAGGGCTCAGGCGTGAAGTCGTGGATGGCAACCATTGTGGTGGGACGCGAATTGTTGGTCACAAGTTTGAGAGGAATGATCGAGGGCTCGGGAGGGGACTTCTCGGCAAGTCAACTCGGCAAATGGAAAATGGTACTCCAGTGCGGCGCTGTAATCGCAATCCTGGTTGCTTTATTGAACCCCGGGAATCAGTATCTGGATTGGACGAGTATCGTTTTCCTTTGGGGAGCCATTGTTTTGACCGTGTTCTCGGGGGTTGACTACAGCAGGGCTGCTGCACGTGTGATGCGTGACACCCCGTCGCATGCTGGTTCGCAAGGCGAGTGATGGCTGAGACATTACTTCTTTTCCTGAACCTGCTGCTGATATTGTCTGCGGTTTTCAGCGCGGCCATGTGGTTGCGGCTACTGCCTGCCATCCTTCGTCAAGGCGTGCGCGGATTTGCGGAGACATGGTTGCCAGTCAGGCGGCGTGAGTGTCCGTTTTGGGGAGTGTCCGAAATCTTTGTCATGTTCGGGGCGATGATGGTTGTGGGGCAGCTGCTTCTGCTGCTTGCTCATCAGGCAGGTTGGTACGAGCTTCCTGAAATGGGGCAGCCACTCGTTGATCAAAACCCAGAGATGCTATTCATTAGGCTTGCGGTTGCGGCCTTGGCAAATTGTGTGTCCATCGGTTTTATTCTGCTTTGGATATGGAATATCAGCCGGGATAATATCGGTAAGTTTGGCCTGTCTGTAAATCATTCGATGATAGGGTTGGGCTTTAAAGCAGCAGTGATGCTGTTACCGCCGGTAATGGCTGTTGCAGCTCTCGTTAATCTCTGGGTAGCGGAGTACGAGCATGAGGTGCTTGATGTATTACAGCAATTGGGCACTTCTCGTGTCTTTGCTGTGCTGTTCTTTGGAACAGCCATCGTGACTCCTATTGCGGAAGAAATATTATTCCGTGGCCTGATTCAGGGTGGGTTGCAGCGATTAGCTGATCGCGTTGCTGGGCAAGTGGAATCCCATGCAAGTGATCTAACTTTCAAGCAGGCTGCCAGCGAAGGCGATGATCGCTTGGGCGTTGAAGATGCGATCTGGAACGGTCAGGAAATGGAAGACAGTGAATCGCAGGGGAACTGGAAGCCGGTTTCATACTGGCCAGTTTTCGCCGCCAGTGCCATTTTTGCATGCATGCACTTGGGGCAGGGAGCGGCGCCAATACCGTTGTTTCTTCTTTCTGTTGGTCTGGGGTACCTGTATCGTCAGACAGGTTCACTGATCCCCTGTATTGTTGTACATATGCTTCTTAATGGAATGACGCTTTTAGCGGTGCTTCTTCAGTAAGTTTAGGTTGCCTGAATTCGAGTAAGACGCATCAGAAATATGGCTTGCTTGGCTTGATCGAGTAATGTCTCTGCGTTTCAGTGATCCATCGTGAGCGACGCTGCAAGTCCCTTGCGGAATTCCAATCGCATCAGCCCCCTCCAGAGGCGAAATAGCCGAGTTAGCTGAGCTTGGTCATGAAGGTCAGTATCAAGTAGAAGGACGCTGTTTTTCTCCGGTGTCAAGCAAAGCCTGACTGGCGTAATGAACCCTCACCCGTTGCAGATATTCGGAGGGTGACATCTGGTAAGTCGATCGAAACCGGCTCTTTTTATTTTTGGATACGGGGTTACGTAATGCCAACGCTACCATTGATGTTTCCTTTGGGCGAAGGCAGGATTCATTTACGGGATTCAAACGAGGCAATCTTGCCGATTCGACCGGGAACGAACCACACCTGATTTCGAATTTCTTGGCCTGACGCTGCACCGGTCGGTCTTCCGGTTGATATCGGTCTCCCCCCAACGTCCGTATGGACCTCGAGGTCATTGTTGTCCATTATTCCAATTCGTTCTTCGCACCGCGGAAACGGATCATGGAAGCATTCATGCCAGTAAATCGGCCCTTTGTATCCTTCAGATAGAAGAAAACACTAGGAAGAAAATGGACTAAACGTGCGATCTCACTTGCGTCGTTGATAGGCGGGCAGCGTTGCGTTCGTGCCGTTGGTGCAATCTTGGTCATGCGTGTTTAGTCCAAAAGATTGCCTGTTTGCTGCAATTGTCATGCGAGTTTTTCTGGTAAAATCCTGGCTCACCCGATGTTAGTCTCGGTGACGCCAGGCTGGTGGTTGCCCCTCCGCCGACGACTAACGTTGCCCTGCTCGTTTTCCCCACCGCTGTTCTGCTTGTACCCATTGCTTTTCGGGATGACTCCATGCTGAACCTGACATCGAAGGCTTCGTCGCACACTTGCACCGGAGTCAACCGACGTGATTTCCTGCAAGTCGGCGCTTTGGGAGCCATTGGATTGGGACTGCCCCAATATCTTGCTGCTGCTGAATTGGGACACGTGGATCCCGACAAGAACAAACGCTCGTGCATCATGATTTTCAACCTTGGCGCACCGAGTCAGTTGGACACGTTCGATATGAAGCCGGAGGCACCTACCGAGGTACGAGGCCCTTTCCGGCCTATCTCTACCAAGGGTGACTTCCAGATTTCTGAAATTTTTCCAAAGCATGCTGAGATCGCAGATAAGTTTTCGATCATTCGGTCTTGTTATCACACGGCGGCCGCGGTCCATGATGCGGGTTGGCAAATGTTGCAGACGGGGCGGCAGTTCACGGGCGGAGTGAACTATCCGCATGCGGGAGCGGTCCTGCAGTACATGCGAGGGCGTCGTAGTGATCTCCCGGCACATGTGGTCTTGCCCGAAACAATGGGACGTGGAGGTGGAAACCTTCCTAATGGACAAGCGGGTGGATTTCTTGGGAAAGCTTACGATCCATTTGCCTTGATGGCAGATCCCAGTAAAGAGAATTTTAAAGTTCCTGACCTGTTACCTCCGTCGACGTTAGGTGATGTTCGGATCGATCGACGACGACGGATGCGTAGCGCAATCGAAGGCAAACTCAAAGAGTTGGAGGGAACCGAGTCCGCGAAAATGTTGGACAAGAATTTTGAGGCTGCTTATCGACTGATGAGTAGTTCTGAGGCACGGGAGGCGTTTGATCTCAGCAAAGAGCCAAAGAAGACACGAGAACGCTATGGCATGAATCGATTTGGGCAATGCTGTTTACTATCGCGGCGGTTAGTTGAGGCGGGGGTTCGTTTTGTCACTGTCAACACGTTTCTAACCGTTTTCAATGAAATCACTTGGGACATTCACGGGAGTAAACCATTTACAACCATTGAGGGTATGAAAAATATCGTGGCACCAATGTACGACCAAGCGTACAGTGCGTTGATTTCTGACCTGCACGAACGTGGACTGTTGGAGGAAACGATGGTTTGCGGGCTTGCTGAGTTTGGACGCACACCTAAGGTGAATCCAGCTGGCGGTCGAGATCATTGGCCGCAGTGCTTTTCCTGTACATTCGCTGGTGGCGGTGTTCAGGGCGGGCGTGCGATTGGCGCAAGTGACCCCATCGGGGCTGTCCCCGCCGATCGTCCCACAAACCCCGGTGAAATCATTGCTACGATTTTCAAGAGTCTAGGACTCGATCTGCATGCCGAAATGCCAGGTCCCGGCGGACGCCCGTTTCCGTTGGTAGATTTTGGAGTACGGGAAGTCGGCGAACTGTTTGCGTGAAATCCGAAGTCAATCATTCGCCACCGTGGTTGGATCCCTAGCCATGTTGCCAGAAAAAAGACCCTCCCGTTTGGGACCACATTCAAACACTCTTCTGCTTGAATAGTCGTTATCCACTATATGCCGTTTGTCGAGTGTACCCGATTGGGTGCATGATTTCAGTTTCTTGGTTTCGCATTACTGACAGACTATGTTTTTCCAATCAATACGATTTAGCTACCCGTCCTTGCAAGTCTTGTTTTGGGTGCTTGCCATGATCGCACCCGTCAGCGTTGCAGCCGACGGGATTCGATTGCTGCCGACAGAGTTTTTACTGAGTGGATCAGAGAACATTCAGCAGTTGACTGTGGTGCATCTTGTTGACGGGGAATTGGCTGGAATGGTTGACGCAGCGGGCCTGCATTTTACCGTTTCGGATCCTGCGATCGTGGAGGTCAAAGATGGTGTGGCACATGGGCTGGCAAACGGAACCGCCGCCATCACGGTGGAGATGGCTGATGGAAGTGTTGCAGTGACGCAAGTTCGTGTTGCGAACGTTCAGAATATGCCAGAGTGGAGTTTCCGAAATCACGTGCAAAGTGTGATCGCAAAAACCGGGTGCAACATGGGTGCATGTCATGGTGCGTTAGCGGGCAAAGGTGGATTTAAACTTTCACTGCGGGGCTACGACACCGATGCTGATTACATGTCAATCACGCAGAAGGCGCGTGGTCGGCGTATAGAATTATCGGATCCAGGGCGGAGTTTGTTGGTTGCCAAACCAACCGGGGCGTTGCCGCACAAAGGCGGTTTGAAGTTGGCAGTTGGCTCTCGTGATTATCAAGTTTTGGCTGATTGGATCGCTGCGGGTGCCAAGGGCCCTGCAGACACTGACCCTCAGCTTGAGCGTATTTCGGTTACGCCTGAGGCTGCCTTGTTGCGGCCGGGGGATCAGTTTCAGATCCTCGTTAATGCACATTACAGTGATGGGCAAACGGTCGATGTGACACATTGGGCACAGTTTTCGGCAACGGATGAGGCGATTGCAACCGTCGATACTTCCGGTGTCCTCAAAGTGCAGGGCAGTGGAGAGGCTGCGGTGTTAGTTTGGTTTGGCAGTAAAGTGGCTTTAGCGCGGATGACAGTGCCTTATCCAAATCATGTGCCCGCTGAAATCTACCAGCGTGCAGAGCGACGTAATTTCATTGATGAATTGAATCTGACGCAACTGAAAACGCTTCAGTTGCGGCCTTCACCACTGTGCGATGATCTTACGTTTTTGCGACGGGCGACGCTCGACACTGTTGGCAGGCTTCCGACACCTGACGAACGCAGCACGTATCTTGCCGCCGATGAAAAAAATCGACGAGATGAGCTGGTTGAACGCTTGCTGGCGGGGGAAGACTTCATTGCCTACTGGACTTACCGTTGGTCTGACATGTTGCTGATCAACGGGACTCGGCTGCGCCCGGTCGCCGTAAAAACCTATTATCAATGGGTGGAGAATGCCGTGCGAAAGAACCAGCCTTGGGATCAAATGGTCCGCGAGATTCTGACGGCTACTGGAAACAGTGATCAGAATGGAGCGACCAATTTTTACGCTTTACACCAAGCACCCGAAGACATGACAGAGAATGCCTGTCAAGCGTTCCTGGGATTATCTATCGGATGTGCAAAATGCCACAACCATCCACTTGAAAAGTGGACCAATGACCAATATTACGCGATGGCAAACCTGTTTTCTCGGGTACGGGCAAAGGGTTGGGGCGGAGATGGTCGTAATGGAGATGGTATCCGAACGCTATTTGTTGCGAACACCGGTGAGTTGATTCAACCGAATCTCGGCCGAGCACAACAACCAGCGCCCTTGGATGCTCCACCTCTGGACTTTGATGATCCACGTGATCGCCGCGTCGCCTTGGCAGATTGGATGACAAAGCCGGAAAATCCTTATTTCTCGCGTTCGATAGCGAACCGTGTCTGGGCTAATTTCTTTGGAAGGGGGCTCGTCGAACAGGTGGATGACCTGAGACTAAGTAATCCAGCTTCCAATGAAGCGTTACTGAATGCTGCTGCAAAGCATGTGGTTGACGCGGGATTTAATCTTAAGGAATTGATGCGAACTATCCTGAGGAGCAAAACCTATCAACGCAGCAGTCTTCCATTGGTTGAAAATCGAGATGAGTTCAAGTACCTCAGCCGGTACTATCCCCGCAGACTGATGGCGGAAGTGTTGCTCGATGGGATTGATCAGGTGTTGCAAACCACAACCGCATTTACCGAGTTGGCATTTCCAGGGGCTGATAAGCAAAAAACGGACTTTTATAAATCGGGAACGCGAGCGATTCAGCTTTATGATGCGTCTGTTAATTCGTACTTCTTAAAAACCTTTGGACGCAACCCGAGAGAAATTACCTGTGAGTGTGAACGCAGTGCGGAGCCCAGTCTGGTGCAGGTGTTGCATTTATCCAATGGAGAAACTCTCAATCCAAAGCTGGCGGACCAGAAGAACCGCATCGCGAGGTTGATCGATGCGAATGAGTCAGATGCCGCAATTGTGCAAAATTTGTTCGTTGCTGCATTGTCACGTGAAGCAACCGAATCTGAACTTGGCAAGTTATTAGAAATTCGGGGCGAATATGGCGATGACCGTGCTACGGCACTGCAGGATATCGCGTGGAGCATTCTGACGAGTGCAGAATTTACTTTCAATCATTGAGTGTGTTGTAAAACCTTGACGTTTGCAGTTCCGAATCTCCTATGAAACAGTACAAGATGCGTTTTCTAATTCATTGCCTGTTGTCCACGTTGTTGTTGGTGGTGGGTCAGGCTGCCGAGAGGGTCGATTACGTGAAAGATGTGGTTCCGATTTTGCGGGCGCATTGCGTTGGCTGTCATGCGGTCGACGATGCCGAAGGTGGGCTTGTTATGGAAGCTCATGCCGGTTTGATGAGAGGCGGAGTTTCCGGTTTGGCGGTCACGGCCGGCGAACCAAATAGCAGTCGTATGATCCTCCGAGTCAACGGGAAAGCAGAGCCTCGGATGCCTCCCGAGGGTGAGGAACCTTTGAATGAAACGCAGATTGCAACTTTGTCCAAGTGGGTAGAGCAGGGGGCACTTGGCCCGGCTGGCAGTGTCCCCAGCATGCGGGGGCTGAATGTACCCTCGATCGAGACGAAACCGGACGTTCTGCTGCCTCTCAGTGCTGTTGCGGTTTCGCCACAGGGATTGGTCACTGCCGAGGGGCAGACTGGACGGGTTCTGGTCAAGGATGCCAACGGTCAGTTGCTGCATGCGTTAACGACGCAAAATAGCGGAATTGAAAAAGTAAACGGATTGCACTTCAGCCGTGAAGGTGATCGCCTGGTGGTCGCGTCGGGTGTTGCGGGTGCTTATGGTATGGCAGTTGTTGTTTCGACCGAGACAGGTGAGGTGTTGCAAGAGCTGGGTGGCCATCGTGATGTTTTGTACGCTGCCAAGTTTGCTCCCGATGGGAACACGATTGCCACTGCGGGGTACGATCGGGAAATCAAATTGTGGGATAGTCGTTCCGGAGAACTGTTGCGGGTAATGTTGGGGCACAACGGTGCAATCTATGACCTTGCCTTTTCCTCCGACGGACGGGTGCTTGTCAGCGCATGTGCCGACGAAACCGTGAAGTTGTGGAGTGTTGCGACGGGAAAAAGACTCAATACATTAGGCCAACCCGAGGGTGAGGTGTTGGCAGTTGAGGTGACTGGCGACGGTAAGTTCGTCGTGGCGGGGAGTTCAGACAATCGTTTGCGTGTTTGGACGTTGAATGCTTCGGATCAAGCTCAAACTAATCCAATTTTTGTTACACGCTCGGTTTCTGACAGTCCACTGATGAAGTTGCAAGCAGGGTCGGACGGCAGTCGGTTGCTCGGTCTGACTGAGAAGGGTGACCTGATGGTGATTGACACCAAGTCATGGAATTCCGTGTTGACTCTCGAGCGTTTGTCGCACCGGAGTACCGATTTTGCACTGACATCTGATGGTAAGTCTGTTTTGGTCGCTTTATCCAATGGTGAGTTAGCGAGACAGTCAATCGTCGTGGTGCGGCAGGCAGACAAAGTGTTGTCGCAAGCCCGTAAACCACGCTATTTTGAGATCCCCGCTCCCGTTGAAGTGAAGGAAAGCGAACTGAGGAAAAGTCTTTCGCAAGCACAGAACCCAGTGATGAAAGTTGAAGGTGGAACCGTTATCCAAGGTGCGATTGGCGAGCGTGGCGAGGTTGATGCTTATCAGTGGCAGGCAAAGCAAGGGGACGTATGGGCGATCGATGCCGACGCCAGCGAGGGTAGTCTGATCGATCCTTTTATTTCTATTGTTGATGCGGAGGATCGACGGGTGCTGCGAGTGCGACTGCAAGCCACTCGTGATTCGTATTTTACGTTTCGCGGAAAAGACAGTAAGCAAATCGGGGACTTTCGCCTTTTCAATTGGCAAGACATGCACCTCAACGATTTCTTGTATGCTGCAGGAGAGGTGACTCGGTTGTGGATGTATCCACGTGGTCCAGATTCAGGTTACAACGTCTATCCCAATGAAGGTGAGCGGTGGACCTACTTTGGCACGTCGCACGCGACGCATGCGCTCGGTGAACCCGCCTATGTCGTGCGGCCAATCGCGGCCGATGGAGCAGCTGTGGCAAATGGATTACCCATCTTTGAAGTGCACTATGAAAATGATGATGACCCGACTCGTCTTGCTGGAAAGAATAGTCGACTGATTTTCACCGTGCCCAAGGATGGAGACTATACCGTGAGGGTTTCAGACACTCGTGGGGATGGCGGCGATAAGCATGGCTACCGCTTGGTGATTCGTCCTGCGAGGCCAGCGTTCAGAGCATCTGTGGATAAACCGAAAGCTGATATTCGCAAAGGTGCAGGTAGAGAGGTTGTTGTGCGTGTCGACCGTTTTGATGAATTTGATGGGCCGGTGACATTTGAGTTGCAGGATCTACCAAAATCGCTTGGTTCAAGTTTTCCTGTGACGATCGAACGTGGTCAACGATACGCTGCCGGAACCATCTGGGCTGCAGATTCAGCCACACCTTGGGAGGAAGAGGTGACGCCCAAGATCGTTGCCCGTGCTAACGTGTTAGGAAAAGTGATCATACAGCAGGTGGGTGATTTGGGTATCTTAAAATTGGGGGAGCCACCGAGTGTCGTGCCGTCGATACAACCAGCCCAGAAGACGGTTGGTGTGTCCGAGAGCTGGACATTGCAGGTGTGCCGAGGCCAGAGCGTGGCAGCACGCGTTGTCGTTCGTCGCAAAGATGGATTCGCTGGTCAGGTCAGCTTTGGCAAAGAGAATGCTGGCAGAAATGCGACACATGGGGTCTACGTCGATAACATCGGACTCAATGGTCTACTGGTCCGGCAGGGGGAGAATGAGAGAGGTTTTGTATTGACAGCTGATCCCATTGCAGAAGTCGGCAAAAGATCTTTCTTCTTGCGTGCTGAAGTGGACGGAAACGTCACTAGCTTCCCCATCACGGTTGAAGTGTTACCCTAGCCCCTGCCGGGATTTTTGGGTCATTCAGCCACCCTGCCGCAGTTTGCTGAACGTTGACACTATCAAGAAGCCGTTTGCTCAGGTCATGCGTCACGCGGTGACGGAATAAGCGAGGATAGCCAGAGGTTCCTTAAAAACCGTGGGCGGCAACAAACCGGAGCGCAGAAAAAACGCCTGCATTTGTTGCAGGCGTCGTTCGTAAATCACTCAGAGAGTGAAATCAGGCGGTGACGATGTTTACTCGGCGACCTTTGCGATCGAACATGACGTTACCATCGATCAACGCATAAAGTGTGTAATCATTGCCCTGACCAACACCTGTGCCGGCGTGGTATTTGGTACCAACCTGACGGATGATGATATTACCTGCTCGGACAGCCTCACCACCAAACTTTTTGACGCCACGGCGTTGGGCATTGGAGTCACGACCGTTACGGCTCGAACCCTGCCCCTTCTTATGTGCCATTTTCCTTACCTGCTATCAGAGATTTCCTGAGAATTGCTTGATTTCGCAGCAATTTAGCCGGAACTGGGGAATTCCTCAAGAGGCAAACCGCGTCAGACGCTGATCAGAGGAGCCACTTTCGACTACTTTTCCCATGAATTGTGCCGGATCGTCCGATTTTGCTCCCAAAATTTACCATGACAGCTAGGCGAGGGAACCTTGGCATCATGGGTGTGCTCCGTCATCTGGATGCTCTCCACATCAGAGCGACTGAAGCCCGGCTTTAGCGAATTGCTGCTGTCGACTTGCGATTTTAGGCGGATTTTGGTGGGAGCTAGCTCATTCAAGGCTCACTTGGGATGCTTTGTCTGAGCTTTCGTAGCGTCGCTTCAACTTCACGGTTGCCGGGTTCAAATTCGATTGCTTTCTTGAGGTAAAGCTGGGCTTTTGGCAGTTGCCCCAAGTCAAAATGGGTCTCGGCAGCTTCGTAGTTTGCTCGGGCGTCGGTGGGAGTGATTTGCAGTAACCGATCAAGTAACTTGATCGCATCGGATGGTCGCCCGTCTTTTCTGAGGCAATACGCAAGCAGGACCATGGTGGGCGTATCATCCGGATACGCGTTGATCACATTCTCAAGTGACGAGATCGCGATGTCGTATTGATCAGTTGCCGAGTAAAGAAGACCAAGATCGTAGTAGGCGCGTGCGATGTGTTCTTCATTATCAGTGATCAGTGCCGCAATCAGATAAGGTTCTGCCTGTTCAGTCATTCCTGAGTTCAGCAGCAGTTCACCATATGGCAGGTGCGCTCGTGAGTAGTCGTCTATTGAAAATAGCGTTTCGTATTCGGAATGGGCATCAGCATAGCGGCCCAGATTGTTCAAACTGTCAGCTAGCAAAAAGCGACTTTCCAAATCGTCGGGTAAGCTTACGAGTGCACGCCGTGCTGCGACAATTGCTTCGTCAAATTTTCCGGCCCAATGATTCACCTTGGCTAGGTTCCGAAATGCAATCGCAGTTTCCTGATAGTCGATCGACCCATCAACTCGGTCTTGTACTGCCTCCATGATCGCGACGGATGGTGACTTTCCAGTGATGATCTTTTTGGCCAGCAGTCCGTCCACGATCCACTGTCCTATCAGACGGTGCATTCGAAGATTCGGGTGTACGTGGTCCAGAAAGTAGTCATCACCCAAGCAAGCATGGCCATGTTCATCAATACTCAGTTGGCGTAGCAATTTTTTTGCGTCTACGAGTGGAACATCTGCTTGAGTCGTGACCGAGCGTAGGGTGTCACGCAATGGCTTGATCGCCCGTAGAGAGCAAACGTCCGTATTCAAAGCACATTCAAAAGCCCGTTCCGCTTGAGCCCATTCTTCGCGAGCAAAAAGGACTTGTCCCAACAGGTATTGCGCGTCCGCAGAGTTTGGGGAACTCGCAACTACAGCTTGTACTGTTGTAAGTGCTTCGTCTGCTTGACCGGCTCGTAGCAGGCCGCGTGCTTGGTTCAGTTGCAGCGTTAACGCTGTGGCGTCGACGTTCTCATCGAACAGAGATTTGAAAGGACTGGTGCCCCTGAGGTTGGACACAGGTGTGACGAATGCTATTTTTGCATCCGCTGCGCGTGCAATAGCGATCATCCTGTTCAAGTTGATGCGATATTCACTGACAACTTCTTCACGCCATTCTTCATCACGTTCATATTGGATGGGCCCGACGGAATGATTGAGCATTTCATCCACTTCCTCTGGAAAAGGGGAGCCACGCTCGGGAACTGTTTTCGACCCCTCTCTTTCTTCGGCGAGTGCAGCTGAGCCCATGCGGTCGGAAGTCCGTTGGACAACTGATCCCGTACGAGTGCTTTGTAGGATGGCGCTAAGGTCATTCAACCAGGATTGGTTCTCAAACATGCGTGCGTAGGTTCGACGCTCTAGAAACTCATTCTGTGCGGAATAGACAATGAACAGATCTGGCTCGTATTGGGCGAGCTCTCGCATAACGGCCGCAACTCGATAACTTGCGTAGCTGACGCCCCCCGCATTGATCACTTCCCATTTCACATCAGGTTGGACCTCGGTCAGCAGTTCACGTATCCAGCGCACGTAGGATCCTGAATCTGAAAATGGCCTGCCAAATGTCGTTGAGCCACCTACGCAGAAGACGCGTTTGGTTCCCGCCGCTTTTTCCGCTGGGAAAGACTGGATATTGAACCAGCTTTCTTTGTTCGACGCTGTGGTCAATATTTGCTCACCCTCAGCGTTGGTCGACGATGCCAATAGCGGAATCTGGTTGGAGAACCCCGCGCTGGGGTCACGGCTGTTGGCGATCGTGGAGACACCAATCAGGATCAGAAATAGTTCCAACGCTAGAAAGAATAGTACCGTGCTGGCACTGGCAAACAGGAATTTCTTCGTCCAGCTGAGACGGGGGTGGGAGGAAGGTATTCGAGTGGGCATGCGATGGATGGCTTTGCGTTTGATTCGAGATGATCTGCGTCGTGGTGAAGTTGCCGTTTGTATTATTCAGTTCAAAGTAGAGCATCGAGGCTGCGGCAAGGGGGGCTCGATGAATCGACAGTCGTTGGGCGTTTTGGAACTTAGCAGTACCAACTGGCGGAATAAGTTTTGGGATTCAGTGGTTGCCTTCTCATGTTATGGCGAAGTTGCTTAACACATCTCCGGTAACAAAGACGAGTCATGGTGGAAGAGGAAGCTCTGCTTCGGGATCTGCGTGTCCTTTGAGGTTCCCCTTCGGTGTGCCAGTCAATGGTAATTCAAGCGATAACAGCTTGAAATTACTGACTCGCGTCGTGTTCGCTGCGAATCAAGCTGACTCGGAATTGTAACGCAGCACGAGACGCTCGCAATCGTCTTGGGGCTGGGTTCGCGAATCAAAAATGAAGTTGCCGTTGCGTTGGTGAAGCCAAATCTACTCTGGCTTGGTGTTCAAACGCAAATCTAGTACCGCGGGCTCGGTTGGCAGGAATTGGTAAGGAAAAAAGAAATCGAGACCCCGCCGGTGATAACAGTCCCATGCTGGCTGTCGTGGGCGTTCCGTTACTGCCCAACGGTCGGTTGTCTGGGGACGAAGCTGTTGCTAACGGCTGATGTTGGTTCCCGTCCCACTCGTTGGCTTATGGCAACCTTGTCAGTAAGCTCACGTTCGTGCGACACTCCGTTGGGCTTGATTGTAAAGTCGTGTTCCACAAGGACGGGACCTTGAAAAAGACAGCCAGTTTTGTGTGTGTTGCTTCTGTCTCTTTGCTTGACTTAGCCCAGTGGGAAGGTCTCCGTCGAAGAAAACTTGGCTTGAACACGTTCCTTTTGTTCGTGTAAGTGAAGCTGTTGGCTTGGAAGATGTAGGAAACTGAAATGCGGATCCTACGGGCTAACGCACTTCGGTATGAAGTGCGTCTGAATGAACTGGGCGTGCCTGAGCGTTTTTCTGTCTCTCTCGATTGGACGCGTTGCAAGTGAGCACAGAAAAGAGGATGTAAGTTGGATTTGGTCAGCTGTTCGTCACCGGTATAGCTTCTGCCGGATGGTGTGTTCCTGAGCTGGGTTGTGCGTGGGCGTGCCGGGCTAAATGAAGATCGTTTAATTGGGTGACGCGAGGATCATCCACGTTCCATCGGGTGAGAAGCAGATACTCGTCCACGGCATCGAAGTATTGATTTCGGGGACAAGTCTGGGGCTTGTCGTGCCTGCGACATCAAGTTGGAAAATAAGTTCGCGCCGGTGTGTGGGCGAGTACATGTTGAAGAGCAATCGCTTTCCATCAGGAGACCAGGCAAGGTCTTCACCCATGGATTCGTTCGTTGAAAATCTATTTCTGACACGCGTGGGGCCAGCAATGGATAAAATACCAATCTCCTGGTGCGTTTCTGTTTTGCCTTTGAACGCTAGTTGTCGGCTATCAGGTGACCAGGACATGTTCCAGTAGATGTACTGGTAGTGGTGTTCCCCTTTCGCGAGTGCGGTGGTGATCTTACCAGATGCAAGATCGTAAAGACGAATGCTGTTGTCATTGGTGTAGGCGATTGTCTGTCCATCAGGTGACCATTGTGCTGCCCAGCCGTCATCAATGCGTTTGTGCGGTGTGCCATCCGTATTCATGATCCATATGCTTGCCCCCTGTTCATAACGGCAGCATGCAAAACGAGATCCTTTGCCGGACCAAGATGGCATCTGTCCTTTGCAGACATCTCGTGCATCATCACCGTTGGTTTTCATCAGTATGATTTGGGAAAGGTTACTGCGGTCCGGTGGAGAAGCATCGAACAGAACCCAGGCACCATCTGGTGAAATCGACGGTGAGCTGACCACGGGGAACTTCTCGTTGCGGTAGATTTGTTCCGACTGCTCGCCATCGACCGAGACACGGTACAGCGTGTGGAGTTTGTAAGGTTCGAAATCAAACTCGGAAGCGTCCAACTTTTTGTTGCCGTCACTATCCAGGCGATGGAAGTAATATCTTCGTTGAAGCTGAAAAAGATCACGCGTGTGAAATTTGAATTCCTTGTACGAGAGCAATCCGTCTCGGTCGATGTCCTTTGGACGCATTTCCCAGGGGTAGTTGAAGTTGGCTAACATCGAGACGCGAAATTCGGCAAGCGAAAGCTGTTCATCGCCGTCATCATCAAACGCTTTGATGTTGGAGGACACCAGGTGTTTTCGTGGGTTCCGTATCGACGCTCGAAGTTCTGCTTTGCTGAGCAACTGGTCGGCATCTGTGTCAGCTTCTTCGAATAACTGGATTGGTTTTCTAAGGTAAGGTCCCTCCCGAACTGCGAATTCGGAAAGACTGACTAGTCCATCGCGGTCGCTGTCGAAAGACTCAAAATCCTGCTCATCCGTTTCGCTGTTCCACCATGTATCAACAAACTCACTTTTGGTCAGCACATTATCTTTATTGACATCGCAACGAAGGAAGTTGGCAAAGTCGACCACCTGACCCTGCTCAGTACGCAATAAATCACCAGTGATCCAGCGGATTCCAAGTTGGGTCTCGAGAAAACGAACAGCCTCATCCCTTGTGATTTTGCGATTGCGGTCGCTATCAGCATGGAGGATCAAGCCTCGGTCCAGGCGACGTTGGCCGTCCGGCGATATTGAGGCGTTGTAGTTGATCGTAAACATAGTGCTGTCCACGGTTTCCTCGGGGCGATAGAGCCACCCATCGTAGGACTCATCCATTGCCTCAATGGCTCGTTGGAGAATGCGCAGAAATGGGTCTTCCGAAGGGGAGGCTGTTTCGGTTGCAGGTTCCTCGCCCGGTTCTTGTGTAGCAAAAAATTCCTGCGGCGTGACCACGCCGTCTCCCGATAGATCAAGCTCTGCAATCGTACGAGTCATAAGCGGTGATTTCTCGCTAGCAACACGCAACTCATCTTCTGACAGCGTGCCACTGTCATCAGTGTCGTATTGGGAGAATTCTAGGCTGGATATCGCTGAAGTTGCAGCTTTGCCCGATGGCGAAGCCGACTTGTCGGGCGGCGACGTTGGGGCTTGGCAGGAGGCGGGGGTTTGCAGTGTGAAGGTCAGTGTCAGCGCCAGTGCAACCGGGACGCTACACACCGCCAAGATTGGCCGGATTACGAAAGAGAAAAGTGGTAGTGCATGGGGGCCACGGTCATGCGGGCGACGAGTCTGATGTTCGTAACCAGTATCCACCATCAGCCTCGTGCCACTGCTGTTCCTGTTGGCGCTAGCCCACTGGGGGTGGTTTCCTGCACCAGTCGTTTGACAATCTTTCTAGCATCGATGCCTTCGCTTTGAGCGGCGAATGTCGTGATCATGCGATGCGTTAAGACGGATTCGGCTACGGCTTGGATATCTTCCAGACGCACCATGTACTGTCCATGCAATGCTGCACGAGTTTTGCCACCCAGTATCAAATACTGAACAGCCCTGGGGCCAGCACCCCAGGAAACCAGAGGCTTCAGCCAGTCAGGAGCTGAACCCTCCTGCGGGCGGGTTTGCCGGACAAGACGAACTGCGTACTGGTAAATATGTTCCGGGACAGGAATCCGACGCGTTAGATCTTGAAATTCAATGATCTCCTCGGCCCTCAATAACGGTTCCAGCGTTGGCAACGAGGTACCCGTGGTTGTCCGAGCAATCTCAATCTCTTCCGATTCATTGGGATAAGTCAGTTCGATTAAGAACATGAAACGGTCGAGTTGTGCCTCTGGAAGCGGGTAAGTCCCTTCTTGTTCCACCGGATTTTGTGTCGCCAAGACAAAAAACGGCTCTTCCAGCTTGTAGGGCTTTCCAAGGACAGTGACGCGACGCTCTTGCATGGCCTCAAGCATGGCCGCTTGGGTTTTGGGTGGCGCGCGATTGATTTCGTCTGCCAACACAATGTTGGCGAATACCGGGCCGTGAACAAACTGAAATTCCCGGCGACCCTCAGCCGTGTCCTGTAAAATATCCGTGCCAGTGATGTCCATTGGCATCAGGTCTGGTGTGAACTGAATGCGATTAAAGTCCAGCGACATTGTTTCTGCGAGTTTGCTGATCAGCAGGGTCTTTGCCAAACCCGGAACACCCATCAAAAGGGCGTGCCCCCTCGAAAATAACACCGTGGCCAATTGGTCAATCACGTCGGTTTGACCGACAATCACGCGGCCCAGTTCGGCTTTTAACCGCGTGTGACACTGCTGCAAACGTTGGATGCTCTGAACGTCGTCGGAACTCAGTTCTTGGGACGCGGAGGGATCGGTGTCATTCATCGACAGAACGGTTCCTGAAGGCGGGTTGCGAGCTTAACAGACTACCCACGAGTGACCGGATTGGCAAGATTCCAACTTGCTCAGATGCCTCTGCAGCGGCCATTTGACCTTAAAACTGCTGGTTGCTGCTTTCGAAGGGAAAATTTGCTTGTCTGGTGGTCCCGAAAAATGGGTCGGCTGGGGGCAGAGCGGTTGCAGTGAGCCGAGAAAACCGACTTGAGGGCTTTGGGAAAGAAATGCAGGTTCCCTTAACCGATGTTGCCAATCGTGATTGCCT
Organism: Rhodopirellula sp.; assembly: GCA_002689655.1. GTDB lineage: Bacteria > Planctomycetota > Planctomycetia > Pirellulales > Pirellulaceae > Rubripirellula. Next base: position 63,751 of record NZHC01000098.1, read on the forward strand.
CAGTGGTGGAACAGCCATCACTTGGCTGTGACGTCAATCGGCCGTGACATCATTTCGCTCAAATGATTACCTCGGCGAACCTGGTTAAAAAACGGATACTAAATTCCTGGTTGATGTGTTCTACTCCACTTGGTGAACGATCAGGCTATTGTGTTGTCACAAATGGTGCCTCTTTCATCATGCATGATTGCGTTTTCATAAAAAGAAGGTGCTGCGATTTTCTAACCTGAGCAGATCACTTGGGTTGAAAACAAAGACGCATCTAAGTCGAAGGATCTGCAAATTTGATTTCACACGCCTACTTGTCCTGTTGGTTGGGCGTTCAGTAGCTAGAATGCGGATTCCTTTACATCGCCCGCTGCGACTTCTTCGGCTAACTTGACCATATGACCCACCCCCCTGGCAAAGAACGCAAGGCTGCGATCGCGTTCATTTTGGTGACGCTGTTCATTGATATTTTGGGAATCGGGATTATCGTTCCTGTGCTTCCAGAGTTGGTAAAACAGCTAGTGGAAGCTGATTCAACGGGCCTTTTGCCGGCAGGCGTTGTGGATGCCGTTGCTAGCTCGGCGGAGGGATCTTCTGAGGATCTCTCCGCATCTCAAAATTTTGCCCGTGCGGGTCAGTATGTGGGCGTGATCAGTGCGACCTACGCGCTAATGCAGTTTCTTTTCGCGCCAATCATGGGAGCTTTGTCAGACCGTTTTGGTCGCCGACCTGTAATTCTGGTCTCTCTTTTTGGGCTCGGCATCGATTTTTTGATCCAGGGATTTGCGCCAAGTATTTGGTGGTTGTTTCTCGGTCGAGTGCTGGCCGGGATCATGGGTGCCAACTTCACGACTGCGAATGCTTATATCGCGGATGTGTCAACGGATGAAACGAGGGCAAGGAATTTTGGATTTGTGGGCATGATGTTCGGCCTCGGTTTCACCATCGGCCCTGCTTTGGGAGGCTTTTTAGGTGGTTACGGGCTTCGCTTACCGTTCTTTGTGGCTGCGGCGTTGGCACTTGTGAATTGGCTTTATGGTTATTTCGTCTTGCCTGAGTCGTTACCGGTGGAAAAACGCAGTGCGTTCAATTTGAGGAACGCAAATCCTTTTGGGACGCTGCGGCGTATTCGGATGTATCCCATGGTGGCAGGTCTGGCGGCCGTGTTTGCCTGCAAGTCGCTTGCCCAGCGTGGGCTGGAGAATGTTTGGGTCTTGTACACCGGCTTTCGTTATGAATGGGATGCGAGCATGAATGGCTATGCATTGGGTCTGGTTGGGATCATGGCCGTCATCGTGCAGGGGGGGCTTGTTCGGCCCACCGTGCGTCGCTTGGGAGAGCGTCGCACCGTGCTTATCGGAACTTTCGTGGGTGCGTTTGCGTTTCTGGGATATGGCTTGGCGTCCCAGGGCTGGATGATCCCCGGAATCATTGTATTCGGTGCATTTGCCGGGGTCAGTGGACCCGCGATCCAAAGCTTGGTCACTAGTCGTGTCGACGAAACTGAGCAGGGTAAAATACAGGGTGCACTGACTTCATTGACGAGTCTTACCAACATCATCGCACCGATTTTGTTCAATACATTTTTGTTCAGCTATTTCATAAGCGACGAGGCCCCGATGCGGGTGCCCGGAGCACCTTTTTTCGTCGGCTTTGTATTGCTGCTGCTATCGATCGTAATTGCCGTCCGCGTCTTCCGGAAATTCCCTGAAAATGAGGCTGGATGACGCGTGAGTTGATCGACCGCGAGGGGCAAGCTCAGCCCTTGAGGGTCACAGGACGCATCGCGTGATGATGCGTTGCTTACCAAGTGGCTGCTACTTGGCTTTGATATGAATGATGCGTCGACCGCTGGCATCTTTCCCGATAACGTTGGTCGCTCTTACTTCGATGATCTGGGTTCCCAGGCCAATGTCTGAAGGAAGTTTCGCGGTCCAAATGTGAGGCGTTGTATGCGGGCCAGGTAACGATGTCCAAGGTCGGTTGGGCACCTCATCCTCACGTTTTTTCTCTGCGACAAACGCTGGGTCAGCCATACGACTAACTTTCATTGGATGCCAAGCACCGAAGTCACCGCTTTGATTTCCAACTCGAAATGACACGTCTGTTTTTGCCGAACCGTTGAAAATATTTGCAATCAGGTCGGTGTTACTGAGTTGTTTCTGCAGGACCCGTTCCGGTGCATAAAGGCTCATCTGGTAGTCGGCAGGCCGATTTGCTCCACGCATCTCAAGTTTGTAATTCTGACCGTCGAATTCCATAATGGAATATCCGTTGGGCCCACCGTCACTCATTGTTGCATGAGGGATGCCACGTTCGTCTTTGCGGCCACGCCACCAACTGCCGCAGACAGTGACGTTAACGATGTGATGATGTTTCTTGGGACCTTTCCAGCCATTTTCCTCGCCAAGGAATCGGTGTTCCATGTAATGGGTATGTGCGGACAGCGATACGGTCGCAGGACGCTGTTCAATCATGCGGTAAAGCTTCTCGCGGTCTCGCACGCCGTCGAGAGGAATGTGCATCATCAAAACAACCAGTTGGTCTTTGGGAATCAGTGCGAGATCATTTTCGATGAATTCCAACTGGTCATCACTAAATCCGCCGTGATATCCACCTTTTTTGTCGCCCTCGGGACCGTGCCAGTGAACGTCATCGAGCACCATGAAATGCGTCGGCCCGTAATCGAATGAGTAGTAAGATGGCCCGTAGATGCGTTCAAACGTCTCGTCACTTTGGTCGTCATTCTTGGCATCAAGATTTAAGTCATGGTTACCTATGATGTTGTACCAAGGGATACCGATCAGGGCGACGGATTGGTTGTGCGGCTCCATGACGCTCAAATCATCAAACACAATGTCACCAAGCGTTACGCCAAAGGCTGCACCGTGGGCTTGTTCGCTAATGATCTGTTCGATGACGTCATGAGACATGTATTCCACTTCAGCAACATTCTTGGGTTGGGGATCACCAAACATGATCGCTTTGAACTTGTCGGGTTCAACATGACGAAGCAGTGGGAAATCAATCGATTTCGGGAGCGGCCCAGTCGGTGCTACGCCGGCGAACCTGAAATTTTTGGGTGATCCTCTGGGCTTGTGAATGTAGTAGAACTGCGGCAACTGATTGCGATTTAGCGGTGTTGCCCAATCTCTCGGTTTGATGATGAAAATTATCGAGTCATCATCAACGGGTAGTTGATACTGCCCCTCCTGATCGGTTTTGACAATCGACGTTCCGTTGCTGACACGGATGTCCTGTATGCCGGGTTCATCGCTCTCACGCTTGCCGTTGCCGTTCCTGTCATCAAAGACAAATCCCCGTGCAACTTGGATCTGTTTTGCCGTTGCTGATTGATCAATGCTGGCTTCCTGAGATTGTACAGTCGATTGGCTTGTTGACGCCACGAAAACACAGACGGCAATCAATTGGTGAGATGAAGGTCGCATGAGAATGATCAAGTCAGGGGCTGTGAGGTGTGAAGTGAAGCATGGAGCTTAGACGAGATTTTAGTGTTCCAAATGCTTGAGGGAAGAGATTTCTTGGTCGGCGTGCCGGAGTTCTTATTGGATAGCACTGCACCGGTGTAGCAATTGCTTGTATTTAAGGCCGGAAACGCTTGGAACCCCAAAGCTCGCTTCGGCTGGGAGGAGTCGTGCCCGGGGCGTTGGGATTCTGATACAGAAGTGCGTGAACCTGTTCCTGTGAACCGCTGAATTCCTTTTGTTCAAGATGCCATGCTCTGTGCGTTGGCACCAGGTGTGCGGGGAATGGCCAAGGATCGAATGGCTGGTAACCGAGTGTTTCAATAATTTTTGAGGAATTCATTGTGACATTTCCAGCTCGGGGCGGCATCGGGCCAGCTTCAATGCGAGGGCATCCTTGTAGCAAACTTGGGTCATAGCCCCCTACGACAGAAACGATTTGAGCGATTTCGAAAAGGCTGAGCGTTCTTGAGCCGCCAGCATGAAATGTTCCGACGATTGGGTTGAAGAACAAACGCTCGTAAAGTCGGTTCATGCAGTCCGTGTACGTTGGCGTTCGAATTTCATCGTAGTAGAGTGTCGCGGGCTTTTCCTGTTTGAAGCGGGAAGCTATCCAGTCAATCGCACCGGCATGACCGTTGAAGCTGATTCCCATCGGCAACGAGATTCGAAGAATACAGCTCTCAGGGCGGAGGGTTCTTACTACGGTCTCCGCCTCGACCATCTTGGCTCCATAAACCGTGACCGGGTCGAGAGGATCTGCCTCGGTGTACTCGCCCTGCTGTTCACCGGAAAAAACCAGGTCCACTGATAAATGAATCGTAAGGGCACCATGTGCCGCCGCACCGGTCATGATATTGCCTGTGCCGGCAACATTGACCCGGTGCGCCATGGTGGGATCAAGTTCACAGGACTTGAGGCGGCAAGTGCCGGCGCAATTCAAGAGACTTTTAAACTTGTATTGTTCCCAAAGACGTTCGATACCTTTTGCGTCTTCCACATCACAGGCCACGATCCCATCACCTGCGAGGGGCCACATCGAGGCCTGACGCAAACCGATGACTTGGTCACCATAGCGAGCCCGAAAATGATGGAATGCGTTGTATCCAGGAACCCCGGCGATTCCAGTAATCAACATCGGCAGCGGAGGGGCATTGGTCATACCTTCGATTGTCGCAAAAATTTTGCCAAAGTCGAGATGGAGTCCGTCATTGCCCGCTTACACAATGAAGGTGGGTCGATCCACGGATTAGAATCCGGGATCCGTCGATCACGAGAGATGCACTCACAGGTTCACCGATTGGATTCAAAGAAATCACCCGCGGAATTTCTGTCGCGGTGATGACAAGTGTTTGCCCATCGAGGTCCGTGATGTACACATGCCCATTTGATGCAACAGGTGAGGCATAGATGTTTGACAGTGGTCCCAGCCTTAAAGCGCCTGGTGCATCTGCCCCGGTCTCGGCTGTCACTCGGGTGATTACGTTCTGGTAGTGTGTCAAGAAATAGAGCGCACCTTGGTAGAGCAGCGGTGAAGGCACGTAGGGTGTGCCTCTCGACCGACTCCAAAGGATCTGCTCGGAATCCGTGATATCACCGTTGGATCCGCTAAGCTGGATAGCCATGAGAATCCGTTTTTCATAGCTACTACCTACGTAAAGTACATTCTTGGCCGCAACAGGTGTTGCAACAATGTTGGCGGACATTCCACCGCACTCCCAAATGACTTCACCAGTTGAAAGGCGGTAGCCACGAACTTTGTCCGTTCCACATACAATCAGCTGCTGCTGCCCATCAACGGCTGTAATGATCGGTGTGCTCCATGAGGTCACTTCATTTCGTGAAACACGCCATTTTTCCGCGCCGTCTGTTGCATCGAGGGCGACCAGGAACGATTCACCCTCATGATCCCAGTTCACAACCAGCGTTTCGCCGTGTAATGCCGGTGAAGCGCCTTCTCCATGACCGTGCTTGGTATGCATGGTTCCCATCTGTTTCTGCCAAAGCAGTTCACCCTGCCTGTCAAGACAATAAAGACCGTGTGAACCGAAGAAAGCGAAGAAACGTTTACCGTCAGTAATTGGCGATGCTGAAGCCAAGCTTGCAGTGGTGTGGGCACCTTCAACTGGAATTGCTTCGTGGAGTGTTTTCTTCCAGAGAAGTGAGCCGTCCGCGGCGTCGATGGCCCAAGCCTGAAATTGGTACTTGGTTCTGACGCTGCGGTTGTCGTGAGCGCCGGGGCGACCACTCTTTCGGGGCGCAAACGGTGGCCCGATGGGAATTGAGGTTGTTAAAAAAATCAGGCCGCGAGAGACGACAGGAGTGCTGTGACCTTCACCTTCCAGTTTTGTTTTCCACAGAATGTTCTTCTGCGTGTTCCACTCGGTTGGTGGTGTTGCGTTGAGGGCGACTCCGGTGCCTTGAGGCCCGCGCCATTGTGGCCAATCGGCTCGGGTGAGTCCGGTGACTGCAAAAACTGAGCAGAAAACCAATGCCTGGACCGCCACGCATGCAATCCTGTGAATGTGGGTTGATGAGAAAGGAAGCATCAGGATTCAAGGGAAATGTGTGGCGGATGTACTGGACCAGTGGACAGTTTACTCTTTTCGTCACACGCTCCGGTTTCAGTTTCCAAGGTCCCCGACATTGTGTTCAGTATCCAGGGAAGTCTCTGAATTTGCGTCCGTCTGTTTCCGTGAGGAAACCCACACAAGGCTGGCCCCAGTGATCACCAAACCGGTGGCAATCGCCAACCAAAGTGCAGGGAGATGCGTTTGGTCGTCGAACCCCGCTCCAAGAAAACTTAGTTGGTCTTGATAATACAACACCGTATTGAGCAGGCCGTTGTGAACGAAGTGAATGACAATTCCTGGGAAGACGCTTCCTGTCCTGTAGGCTACCCAGCCTATGATTAAACCCATCAATGTTGATGGCACGAATCGTTCTATGAGTAAAGCACTTCCGGTGAGCACATGGAACAGGCCGAACAACGCGGCTGTGATAAGAATTGTCTGAAAGGGTGAAACGGCTCTGCGTATCGATGAAAAGAGATAGCCTCGGAAGCAGAGTTCCTCGATTATCGCTGGGGTGAGTGCGAAAACGGCAATCAACAGAACAGGTGATGTCTCACGCATCTTTGCGACTGTTGCCTCAGCTCCCGAGATCTGTTTATCAGACAATCCGCCAATACCAAGAGCATCGGCGATAACAAATGCTTCATGAGCGAATGCCCATGCTCCAAGGCCCAGCAAGGTAGCTCCAACGAGAGCAAGTGTTCCTGAAGGCTGCAGTCGGAAGGTGGTTTTGAAACGGTTGCGCCCTAGCCATGCGGCCAGTACTGGTACCAAGCCGAAGGTGGAGATCAGAGCAATCGCGTTGAATAGCAGTATTGTTGCAACGCTGGTATCCTGCGACGCCTTAATGAATTGCATCAATCCATTGGAAACAAGGAAATACACCGGTACAAGAAGAGCTAACATCAGTGCCGCTGCCTGGGGTGTTGGGCGTAGCGTTGCTTGGCGGGGACGTCGCAGTAGCGAGCCGATTGATTTTTCGCTGGTTCGGGTCACCGCGTCACTGCCAAACAGGCGGGCTGCAACTGAAAGTGCGGCTGCGGCGTAGGCAAAAGTGCTGACCACGGCTACAAAAGCGTTGTTTAGATCCACTGAGCCAGACAACATGTCTCGGGCGAGTAAGACGATGTTGATGAGTGGCAGAATAGTCAATGCTCCTGACAGGGTTATTCCGGGCATCAGTGAAAGCATGGCCGGTGTCAGCGAAAGTAGCATGACGGGGATCAGGTAGGCTTGGGCTTCCTTGAATGACTTTGCAAAGCTGGTGAGAGACAACAGGACAGCCGAGAAGAATCCGCTGAACAGAATAAGCAATCCCAGCATTTGCAGGATCGTGAGCCATGGAAACGAATCGCCACCGGTTAGCAGACCCAATAGACCTCCGGCCCACAGCGTTGTGAACATCGCCAACAGATTGGCTATCGCGGTCAGCAAGGCGACTGCGACTACCGCGACATATTTCGAGAATAGCACATAACCGCGTGGAACTGGTGAAGCCATCACAGCCTCCATGGTTCCTCGCTCGCGTTCGCCTGCAGTCAGGTCGATCGCCGGATAGACTGCGCCAGTGATGGTCATTAGCACCAACACAAGTGGCACGATCGTGCTCAGTAGAGAATTCTCCTCGACCTTTCCGACGTCTTTGGCGCTGACCAACAGGGGAGTGCGATATCCCGGCTCGGTAGCTTTCAAACGCAGTTCCGCGTCGGCCAGCTTTAGCCATTGGAGTCGCTCGACCAGGACTCGTCTTGCTGCTTGGCTGACACTATTTCCGCGAGCAGCATAAAAAGTGACTAAGGGAGTGCCACTATCGATATTGGCGAGCTCCATGCCCACATCGACGTCATTTCTCGCAACTGCTTCGGCTGGGGATTCATCCGGGATCACGGTCACGCGGAATTTTGCCAGTTTATTACCACTGCTATCAGCTACTGCCTGCGGTGGGGCGCTGTTGGGGTTACTCAACCATTGATCCAATAGTTCGCCGTCAACGTCGCTGCTGACGCAAATCGTGAACCCCTCCTCCGTTTCGCCACTTGATAACAGGAAGCGATTCAAGGCCATGCTCATGATCGGATAAACCAGCAGTGGCATCAGCAACAGCGTCACAATCGTTCGGCGATCTCGGATCGTTTCCTTTAACTCCTTCTGGCACAACCGAGGAAGGCGTCCTTTTGTATTCGCAACTGGCATTTGATTAACTCCGCAATAGATCGACAAACATGTCGACCAAGTGTTGGTGGCCACTTTGTTCTCGGAGTTGGTGAAGCGTGCCCGTCTGTTGCATCCGACCTTGGTGTAGTAATCCGAAGCGGTCGCACAGTCGCTCTGCCTCATCTAACCGATGGGTACAGACTACCACGGCTTTCCCGACTTCCCTCAAGTGTTCGATGTATTCAAATATTGTTTGGACCCCAACGACATCCAAACCGCGAGTGGGCTCATCTAAAAGCATCACTGGGGGATCGTGGATCAGCCCGCGCACCAGAGTGACACGCTGTCGTTGACCCGTGCTGAGCGTACCAGCACGCCGGTCAAGCAGAGCTGAGATACCCATCAAATCTGCGAGGTCCTCACATCGATCGGATGCTTCACGCCGGGTGACACCGTACAGGTCTGCGAAGTACAGGAGCATTTCGCGAACAGTCAACCAAGGATAGACTCCGTCGCTTGCGGACACAAAGCCTAGGCGGGACTTCACTGCCGTTGGATCGACCGCCGTGCGGTACCCGCTCACTTCGGCGTACCCCGAATCAGGTTTTACAAGCCCGAGGACCATCCGTAGCGTGGTCGTTTTGCCAGCACCGTTTGGCCCAAGGAGACCGTACACTTCGCCTGGGTCCACGCGAAATGAGAGATCATCGACGGCGCGTATCTCGTCATCGTCAAGCGAGAAACTTTTCTGCAAGGATTGAACTGTCAGCATTCTCAGATGCCCGGTAGGTAGGGAATGATGGGACAGCGTCACGCTGTCGGAGGAGAATCTGAGAGTATTTCGTACAGGCCTCAGCGAATTGTGAGGGTTACCGCAATCCCGAGGTGGATTTATTCCACGATCTGCACGTCCTACGTCTGAGGTTCGTTTTGGTTCTGCCCTAATCTCTGGATAACCGTGGAAATATTTTTAACAGATATGAATCATGGAATCGTGTGTAACGTCGTTGAAGAAAGCCAAGCCTGCTTCCGTAGGGTACAAGCCCGCTTCTGTAGGATAATTTTGCAATGGCCCAATCTTCCCTCAGGCCTCTGGCGGTAACGTTTTTAGCTGATCGATACTAGCGTGTCAGGGCTTCTTGGGGAGCGAGGTTTCGAAGTCACCTGGGTTTACCCAGCCAGCACGCACCGAGGTGGGGTCATCTAAATATTGCGAGTAGAAATGTCGCTCACGAGAATTTGCATATGGATACTCGTCAAACAGGTCTCCATTTCCAATCACGCGCGGGTCGCCTTCGGCTCGTAGTGACTGGGTCATGGTTTTCTCCATTTGCGCCCGGACCTCGGCATATCGTGTTGCATCGGCAATGTTGCTCAGGCACTCGCGATCCGTTTCAATGTTGAACATTTCGTATTCGGGGCGAAAACCGAACGCAAGTTGCCAGTGCGTTTTATCGCGTCCCTGGCGTTGGCTTTCCAAAATCTCTGTCTTGGTTGGGCTGCCATCTGTGTTCAGATAACCAGTTTGGGGGTTACCTGCGGGCCACCGGTCGATTTTGTAGTTCCTGATCAGTAGGAACGGACCCTGAACAATGCCTCGTATCGGGTAGCCACCGTCGCCAGGACGTCCGACATCGTGCCGTTCTTTGCCGATCAGTAGGAATTCCCTGTGGGGCTCTTTCGAATGCCCACCAAAGAAGGGTGTGAGTGATTTTCCCGGGGACGGTGCCATTCCGCTGTCATTCCAATCGATGCCTGCAAGTTCGAGATAGGTCGGCGCAAAATCGATAAAAGAAACGAGAGTGTCGATGGTGCGTCCAGGATGCTTGATGCCAGCGGGCCACATGATTGCGAGAGGAAGGTGGTTGCTCATCTCATATTCCTGACCTTTGACTCGTGGAAAGGGCATGCCGTTGTCTGCGGTCACCACCACGACTGTGTTATTGAGTAGTCCTCGTGATTCCAGTTCCGTGAGCATCTTTTCCAGATGATGATCGAAGTGTTCTACTTCCAGTGCGTAGTCGAGCATGTCATGTCGAACGACTTCATTGTCTGGCCAAAATGGGGGGACATGATCAATGTCGGAGAGTTTTTTGTTCCCTTGGTTCACACCGCTCATGTACTCATATCGTCGGTGCGGTTCGGTTGCTCCGTACCAGAAGCAAAATGGATCGTCTTGGGGGATTGCATCGAGAAAATCCCGAAAGTTAGCTGCGTAGTCATTGTTGCTTATGCCAGTGGTGGGTGGTTTTGCTTTGCGTTTGCTGTATGGCTTGCCGGTCATTTGTCGACGTTTACCGTCCTTGTCCACAGCGACGCCTGGAGCCCAGCCTTTGCCGGTCATTCCTGTGCTATACCCTCGCTTCTCGAGAATTTCGGCATAACTCGGAAACTTCGATGGAAAGTAGCACCAATGATTCGCCGCTTCTTCGAGTTGCCATGAGTTTCGCCCTGTCAAAATGCAGGATCGCGATGGGGCACATTTTGCGTTCGGTGTGTAGCAACGATTGAATAGCAGACCCTCGCGGGCGACACGATCAAAAGCGGCGGTCTGGACCCACTCTGTGCCATAAGCACTCATGTGGGGAAAAGAAAGGTCATCAGCGATCGCAAATAGGATGTTGGGCGGGGCAGCGTCAGCGTGTCGGTGCGCAGGTAACACCGAGAACAATGCGAAAATGCAAAGGGGCGTTGAAAGTTGCATGTATTACTCGTTTGCTTCAACAGTGCGTTTACGTCCGTTCTTGACGTAAACTCATTGAACTCTTCAGAAATGAAATGACTAGATCACTCAACGATTGCGGGTGGCTCGTTGGGCCAAGGCATCCGGCAGACTCCCCATTGCCCACAGTTCTCATCCACAGCCACTTCCAGAAATGAGAGGTTTGAGCCAAATTTTGCATGAGTTTTCGCAATCACACGCTCCGCGATCACGCGGGCTATCTCTTCGGCAGTGGTGTTGATGACAGGTAGAATTATGCAGTCTTCATTTGGGAAAACCCAACGGCGATCGCGAAAAGTTGCCGTGGTTTCTTTCTCGTCATTCGTGATCTTGATTTCGGTATGATCCCTGGGAAGAATCACGTGATGATCCAGACCTTGGGTCTGTTGCAGCACCGCATCCCGAAGAGCAATGAAGTCAACGACGTATCGGTTTTCATCCAGCGGACCCTCAACACTTGCCCGAACACCATAGTTGTGTCCATGGATTCGTTCGCAAATGTCACTCGCGAATGTAATGAAGTGTGCTGCTGAAAATACAAATTGCTCTTTGCTGACGTCGACTCGATAAGTCGCTTCACTCATGATCGTTCTCCACGCGGTGGGTTCGGAGTAGCAGGTACAGAGCCGCGGCAAGCAGGTCTGCAGTGGTTCCAGGATTCAGTTGGTGTCCATCGGACCTCAGGTAGGTGTCCAGGCATGCTACCTGTGCCTCATCCAGTGGATCCACGGATTTAGCACGGCTTTGTACTTCATAGGCAACCTGGATGCCGTTCTTGCGTGCAATAAGCGTGTCGGGTGATTTTGCCAGCAGCTTGATTTGGGCGTGGCAAATCCCACGCAGTAAATCGCCAGTTGACTTTACGCTGTTAAAAAGGATGGGGGTAATCTCCAGAATCAACTCGCGGAATCCAATACTGTACTGCTTTGCGATTTGATCGTGGTCTTTTGCAATCAACATGGCCTCAAGGATGTCAATGGTCTGATGAGTTTGATTGACATCCAGTTCGTCGGTAGTGCCCAGTCCACCCGCGGTGGCCAAATGGATAGCCTGATAGATATTGGACCCATCAACCGCATCGAATTGAGCAAGGGCTTTGCTGACTGGGGCAACCCATTCAGTCAAGGTTGTGTGGTTGGAGCCGGAGTGATGAAGAGCTTCCTTGGACGCGGCCATCTTGTGCATCGCCTCATCGGCTGCGACAAGAGGGCCAAGTAGTAAGACGATTCCAAGATTTACATTGGTGCCTTGCCGTTCACGCACTTTCGTTATCGAGTGTAGCATCCGCTCGCTGATCCGCGTTGCTGTTTGGTTAAAGCATTGCGAAGTGAGTTCAGCAGCGATCATGAAATCAAGATGGGACAAATCTTCGAACGAACGCCCGGGAAATACATTGCCTGCTTTGGGAGCCGTTGCTTCCAGGATGCACGCCCATTTTAGGGCTGTTGACGGACGGGTGCAAAGTTGGCGGAGAGGCTGCAGCGGATCAAGCATGATTCTGGACTCCGTCCTCAAATGCATCTTGGATCTGTGGTTCTGTTGCTTGCGGTCCACGAGGAAGTGGACTTGCGTGACGCCTGACGCACATCTTCAGCTCGCGCTCTCGGTTGGGCCCAGGAAATTTGAAATCGCTTTCAACGTCTCCTCGGGGGCATCCTCGATCACGTAATGTCCCGCGTCAGGAATTTCAACTGAGACGGCATCGGGCCAAGCCGTCTGAAAACGACGTAGACATTCCGGGCGAAAGCACCAATCCTTCATACCCCAAACAAGAAGTGACGGCAGGTTTGCCAGCGATGGCAATTCCGTTTCCAATTGTGCGAGTGGCTCATAGGTTGGGTGCGATGGTGACATGGGAATGTCACGTACGAATGCATCGATCGCAACACGGTTCTGCCAATTGTCGTAAGGCGCAAGCAAACCGCGAGCTACTTCCGTATTCATTTTGTGACGCGACATTGCCATTTTTGTAGCGCCCCAGGCAAAAGCGTTCAGCCCCCTGACAGCTAAACGGCCGAGTACCGGAATACGACAAGCGGCAATTCGTGTTGGTAGATAAGGAGGCGGGAAAGCTCCCGTATTCAATAGCACAATGCGTTTCAAGAGCGCACGACGCTCCAACATGGTGCTGAGCCCAATCGCACCGCCCCAGTCATGGGCGATGAGGGTGATCTTGTCGAGGTTCAACGAGTCAATCAAGGCGACAAGGTTGTCACGGTGTGAGGTTAAAGTGTAGGGAAATTCACGTTGTGGTGGCTTGTCACTGCGTCCGCACCCCACGTGGTCAACGGCGATCACGCGGTAACGGGGTGAAAATTGCTCGACTATCTTCCGGTAATAGAAGCTCCAGGTTGGGTTTCCGTGAACACACAGAAGTGTTTCGGAGCTCGATCCCTCGTCAAGGTAACGAAGCGTTTGCCCGGAAGTTGAAAACTCCTTCGAGACGTACGGTAGTAGGTCAGATGCAACAGTCATGTTGAGAGTTTCGACCATCGGCAGCGGAAACGGAACCACCCTAAAAAGAGGGGATACGCCTCGCACGTGGAATGCCGCGAAATTCGACCGCTCAGACGGCAGGAAGCCACAAAAACGCTCGGAATCTTGCTCAAATTACCTGGAGGGCGCTGGATGGAAGCCACCCGCTTTGGCCGTTTCCCAACTGGACCTTGTGCCAAAGACCACGTTGGTCGAGCACTTCAACCACGTCGCCGCCCTGGAACGGGGTCTCGCTGGTAACCGTGAATTCCATGCCATCGCCTGCCCGCAGCGAGGCTTTGGGTTGAGTGACGACAGCAACATCATCAACAGAGAACTCCGATACGCGGAGTTGATACGAACTAAACGCCGTGACGGCCAATACCGCCATGCAAGCTGTGGGCATTTTCCAGGCTTGAGGGCCAGAGACTAGACGCCAAGCAATGATCCCCCACGCGATGAACCAGGACAGCAATGCGACTGCTAACATGCCTTTAGGAGGGACGAACCGAAGGATTACGTCGTTGTAGGTACGGACTCGCTGAAGCTGGCTGATGGGCTTGGTAGCTGTTGAGTCGATCGCTGCTTGTGCCGACAACAGTGCATGATGGTGCTGCTGGCTGCTTGGGGCGTACCGAAGCGCGCGGCGATAGTTTGCCACCGCTTGAACTGGGCTGCCTGATCGTGACTGAGCGTCTGCGAGCGTCGCGAATAGCTGATCATTCACAATGCCTGATTCAGCAACCACTTGCAATCGTTCTGCGGCCTTTGCAAGCATCTTGCTGCTGTCGACCTGATCTTCAGCTTGCATTGCATTCGTATACATACTCGACGCCTCGTCGAGTAGTTCTTGGATTTGCCCTTCGCTAAGTTTGGAGGTGTCTTCAGTAAAAGCAGGATGTGGAGCGATTTCCGCATTCTGAAAGGTTGCCGCGTCTGTACCCGGGTGCAGCCTTTGAGAATTGCTCGCATGTACTGTTGAGTTCGCCAGCAGTGTTAAGGTACAAGCAACGAGAACGAGAGCAGATTCCGCCTTCAAGTAACGGGTGTTCGCTTTTGGTGATCGATGAATTTTCAGGCTGTCGAGTGTTTTTGCGATTTTTTCGGCATGCTCGCGAACCTTGTCTGTTCTGCATGGGTCAGCGTTTCGCTCGCAGTCGTGGTAAAGACGTTCGACTTCGATTGCGGGCTCACCAAGTCCAGCAGCACGCAATGCACCCACTGTCCTGTTTCGAAGTTTTGTGCCGGGCGAAAGCTGGTAACGGTGCTGCAGAAATTGTTCCATGGCAACGGCGATATCTAGCGGCTCTGTTGCTTTGAGCATCGCCTTTTTGAACCGGTAGTTCGCCGAGACGAAACTGCTCAGATAGTGACGGATCTGAAATAGTCCTAATGCGGTGACGACGATAGCGGGCAGCAGGATCAAAACAATCAGTCGCACAGGGATTGGACTTGGGCGTTGGATGTTCGAAAGCACATCGTTGGGGAAGTCAGACGTTTTTACCTGTGCCGCATCGCCGAAAGGCATCGGGGATGTTGACGTTTGGGACTCGCTCGACTGAGTGCCGACAATCGCATCTAACGCGAGCACGTCAGCGGCTTCGACCGTGACGGGAATTGGGTCGCTTTTAATAGAGACAAATGTTTCCTGCTTGGGATCGAAGTAACTGTATTCGATGCCGGGGATCTCTTTGGTGTCTTCTGTCAGCGGTCGAATCGTTGTTGAGAATACTTTTTGGCTGCCGTCGACGAAACCCGCGAGTGGCTGGTTGGGGACTTTGAAATCATGGATCAGATTTTTCTGCTCTGCGAGGGCGGGAGCTCTCAGTAGATCCATGGGCCCTTTGCCTTCAATCCCGATATTAAGTGTGATGGGATCGCCAACCTTGACTACAGCTTGGCTCGCTTCACTGATAATTCGATACTGCCCAACGGCTCCCCGATAATTCTCTGGTCGCCCTTGCTCCGGGATAGGTTTGACCGTGATAGGTTCGACCTCATTTTCTGCGATGATGGGTCGCACACTCGTGATGGTCAGTTGCGATCCAAACCCCGAGAACATGTCGTTACCAAAGCCGTTGGAGCCGCCGAAAAAATCGTCTCCTAAAGCGGAGAAAGGGCTTCGTGTGCGTCCCAGCTTTTCAGGGTAGTTCAGAATGACGCGTACGCCATCTCCATCAATTTTTCCGGGCCGGTCTGGGTAGACTGTCGCATTGATCTCGTACAGCAAGTACTCGCGTGCCTGTCCTTCACTATCTTCTCGCAAGGTAAGCTTTCCGCCGGGGCGTTGCCGGCTCTTGGACATCTCCTGTAAAGATTCTCGGAAATTGCCCCATTGTGTTTGCTTGCTGATCAAAGACCACATCGTCGCTTCATTCAGCGTCACCTTGAAGTCCTGGTCGCGATAGGCTCGCACCCAGATCTTGAGCGTCATTTGCAGTGCTTCACCGACATAGATCTCATCGTCCTTGCCCTCGATTTCGACAAACAGCAGATCGTCAGTTTCACTTTGCGTTGCAATCACTCGCATCGCGCGAGTCTGAGTTTCTTTGCCATCTACGACCACCGTGGCTGCGGGAATTGTGAAGGATCCTTCGCGAGTAGCCGTTACTGAATAAAGGTAGGTCAGGGTGTTTCGTTGCGTCGTCCTGCCGTTGATGATCGTTGTTCGGTAACTGCGGGAAGGAGGGCCTTGCAGCACGATCTCAAGGCCATCGACCGGGGGGATCACGGGCGTGTCCTGGCTCTTGGCATTATTGATCTGAATCTGCAAAGTGAACGGAAGGTTCACGTAAGTTTCGCGGGTAGAAACGCTCGTCTGGACGTCGGCGGCACCAATGGGTGATGCCATGCAAAAGAACAGAAGCCAGCACGGTGATGCCCAAAGGGCAAGTAAGTTACGCATCAATTTCACCAATCCCTTTCCACGGGTACACGCAATGCACGTTCCGCTGCTTGTTTACGCAGACGCCGTAGCATGTCACGGTCGCGTATGGATTGCAGCAGTTTGCGTGCCTCTTCCTCGGTCATCTGGTCGGTGTTGACGAGCGTTGGCTCCCCTTGTTCCTGGTTGGGCGATTCCTCCTGCTCGTTGACGGTCGTCAATTCACCTGAGGCCGCGTCGGAGGAGTCATCATTCTCATCTTGTGTCTGATCTTCTGAACCAGTCACTTTCTCGTCGGGCGTCTTTTTCTGCTGCTGTTGATCCTGCTGCTGTTGATCCTGCTGCTGTTGATCCTGCTGCTGTTGATCCTGCTGCTGTTGATCCTGCTGCTGTTG
>NZHC01000099.1 GCA_002689655.1 Rhodopirellula sp.
CGACAAGCTTAAGAGGAGGTGCTCGTCGACGCCGGTACTCGCCGTACCGTCGGGTCAGGCGGAGCTCGTTTTGCGATGCGATGCGAGCCGTGAAGCTATGGGAGTAGCTTTGTATCAAAAGGATACAGACGGCTATCTGCAACCGGTCGAATTCAAGTCAAAAGGTTTTGCAGATAGTCAGAAACGTTTGGCCGCCCACGATAGGGAAGGTTTAGCGTTACTTTATGCGCTGAAGTCATTCAGGCATTTTCTATTGGGGCGAGAGTTCCAAGTTCAGACAGACAACTCGGCGTTGAGTCAAATCTTGACGTCTCGGGATATGTCCGATTTGTACAGTAGGTGGTACTGGAAGATAGCAGAATTTCCAGGTATGCAGCTTTCTCATCGCGCCGGCAGGAAGCTGTATTGTGCTGACGCGCTGTCTAGGCGACGGGAGGAGGACGGAGAGGCGGGTCAGCCGTTTTTCGTGGAACCAGGCGAGCTCTTCCGTACCGTTGGCAGTCGAGCGGCGGGCAGAGCACAAGGGCAATGCATCAATGATCGAACAGGTCAAGTGTATGTGCAGATGGTACGCGACGAGTCGCGACACTACAAGCTCAAAGTCACGGATGCTACTGACAGGAGCCGCGCTTCGACAGTGGCAAATGTGGACGAAGTATGTGGGCAGTCAGCAGCTTTTCAGCATTTCAAGATGTCGTCCGAATTCCTCGATACGGCGAAGGCTCAGTGGCCAGTACTCTACGCAGAGGACAAGGAATTCGGACCGATCTGGAAGTCTAAGGGGGATGTCCGTTGGGGTTATTTCGAGCACGCCGGATTACTTTACAAGGAAGGACCGGCGGGGCCTCGATTGTGTGTACCACGTGGTGCTAGCAAGGTACCTATTCTAGAGCAGGTACATGACAGTCGCATGGCAGCACATTGTGGCCGACAGCGTACGTTGGCCAGGGCGATGGGCGAATTTTACTGGAGCGGCATGTACGGTGATGTAGTCAAATGGGTCGAGTCGTGTCATCGTTGTCAATTGGCCAAGGGGGAGCGACGGGCGCAGATGGGGGAGGCTAGAGCATTAGACATCCCCGCACACCCATGGCAGGTTATACATATGGACTGGGTGACAGGGTTTGAGAAAAGCCCAGAGGGGTACGACGCGATCTTAGTTTTCGTAGACGCGTTGACCAGCATGGTGCACCTGCAGCCTTGCAAGAAGACAGACACCGCTAAGGACACGGCACATCATTTCTTGCGTAACGTCGTACGTCTACATGGCATGCCCGAGGCGGTAGTCAGCGACAGGGATGTGCGCTTACGAGCTCATTTTTGGAGAGCTTTGCAGCAACGCTTGGGCACCGAGCTCCGTTTCACTACAGCATACACCCCAAATAGCAACGGGAAAGTGGAACGGGTAAACATGGTGCTGGGGGATGTATTGCGCACACTGTGCTCGTATTCGGGTAAGGATTGGGCACAACATCTAGATTTAGCCGAGTTCGCCATCAACGGTAGCGAGACCAACGCTACAGGGCTAACACCGTTCTTTGCAAACTACGCACGGGAGATGCGGACACCGGCTAGTCTAGGCCGACCCACACTGGACGTGCCTAAGGCCGAAGAATTTGCCAACGCCATGTTTGCAACGGTTACCCACACCCGCGACGCGTTAGAGAGCGCTAAGCGGAAGTACGACAAGAAGATCGCGGGCACTCGTCGTAAGGTCGAAACTTTCCAAGCGGGAGACCAGGTTTTGTTGTCGACCAAGAATCTGAATTTGAAGATGACGGCACGAAAGTTGACTAGCAAGTTCGTCGGACCTTTCGAAGTCTTGCCAGCACCAGCGAAAGCCACCAATCCTAATGTAGTGTGGTTGAAAACCCCCACAGCATTACGGATTCACATGCCTGTCAATGTAAGGAATATCCGTCGTTACACGGATAGACCACCAGAGCTAGGTGGTCCCAACAACGAGGTACCTGAGCCGCTCCTCGTCAACGGGCATGAGGCTTACGAAGTGGAGGAGATAGTGGCCGAGCGCCGCCAGCGGGGCCGGAAAGCCCCCCAAGTGTTGGTGAAATGGCAGGGTTTTGATATCCTCGACGCTACGTGGGAACCTCTGGGTAATATGCCACCGTTAGTGGTAGAAGCTTGGCGAGATATGCTTCAACAACAAGAGCGGGGCATGGCGGACGAGGAGGAGGACGATGACAGCGAGTAGTGCGAGCGTCTTGCGACGGCGGCACCGTAGCAGAATACAGGACGACTAGTGCGAGCGTCTTCGACGGCGGCACAACGACAGCGGGTAGTGCGAGCGTCTTGCGACGGCGGCACATTAGGGGTGCGAGCGTGTTTTCCACGGCGGCACGACGGAGGGTCATCGGTAGTGCGATGCCTTATTACAGGGGGACTGCAAACGTGGAGTTAGTGTTTTGCGATATCATGGAGTTTTCGGGCGACGTGTGGTCGATACGGGGCAGAGTTCGACGGTTTAGGCTCAGCGCGGTCGTCGAGCCTCTAGAAAGGGGGACATGTCACGGCGATACCGTTACAGGATAGGGGCGTTAGGCCCACCGTTACACATGATATAGGTACACGTTTGTTGAGTAATAAAGGGACCGATACGATATGACAGATGCTACATGAGGGCCTCAGGGGCCAGGTAGCGCTCTGACATGGTAGCGNAGGAGGTTCGGGTTCGGGGATTCCGAACGAGGACGGCAAGGGTAGCAGCGAAGAAGAACGGAGCGAGCGCGCGGGCGCTTGCAGACATGTCGAGAAGGCAGTCGCTCCACACCGAGGGCCCTGCAGGGCGGTCCGGGCAAGGGAGCGGCGAAGACGAGGGGTACCCAGCGCGGAGAGCACTGCAGGAACGGATGGCCGAGGCCNCAACCGGGCAACGTACAGTTCGAGCAATACGGACTGCAACGGTGGTCCGGGAGCGCGAGGGGCGGGCAACTGAAGCGTTGCGCCCCGAGGGCACAACACGCAGAGTGTCGGGACGACGTCTCGCTACCGGGCCGACGCAGGTAGAGACAACCAGGCACGCGGCGCAGTCGGTGGAAACCCCGGCGGGAGCTGCACACGGGCGGAACCACGAAATGGGAACTGCAGCCGGAGGGCAACAGGGAATGTGCACTCCGATTATCCAAGGNGGCCCNGNNCTCCGGGAGGCACGCGTCGCANCNAGGCTTACGGCATCNGCGCGCACGCGGAGACAAGACACAGAGCTCGCCGANTTTGCTGAGGCAGGGGNGGAAGACCNCGAGGTGGTCGANGCGGTAGAGAATACCGCAGANTGCGCNGCAGCANCCGAANCCNGGGCGCACGGNGAGGAAGGTGCAGGCAANTCGGAGGCAGGGGCGGAAGACCACGAGGTGGTCGAGGCGGTAGAGAATACCGCAGATTGCGCAGCAGCAGCCGACGCCAGGGCACACGAAGACCACGAGGTGGTCGAGGCGGTAGAGAATACCGCAGATTGCGCAGCAGCAGCCGACGCCAGGGCACACGGAGAGAAAGATGCAGGCAACTCGGACGATTTAGCAACCAGGTTGGTAGCGAGCAGTTCGAGCAGTTCGGCACTTTCACCTTCACAGCGCACGGTTTCCGGCGAGGTCAGTGAGATTGCACACACCGACAGCGCGGTAGAGGTCACCATGCGTCGTGCTGCGTGGGAGAACACGCAGGCGCTCGCCGGAGGGCAATTTGATCGGACACTTGAAGTCTTCACAACGCCAACAGGCCGGGGTCTTGATGATTCCGCGGTGGGACACGAGCGGGTCTTTACGGGCCGTATTCAATCGCTCTCGGAGCAAGTGTCGGTGTTGTGGCAACAGGGTCAGGCTCAACAGGCAGAGTTGCAGGTCACTGCGACTAGGTTGGGACAAACAGAATCACTTTCCGGAGACCAGACTGAGCGGATGAATTCCTTGCACGAACGCACGGTTATGCTGGACGACCACGTAACGGCACTACAAGGCCTAGTGCAGGCGGGGGCAGAACAGCATGGGCAGCTGGAAGAAACTGTGGCAGATGTACAGGCGCTAGTGCAGGAGTATGCTGATCGTCACGACAACTCAGCGTTGGCGTGGGAACGTGATGTGGCGGTGGTGCAGGAGCGCGTAAAGGAAGGCGCTGAGAATCACGCCAAGCTGGTGGCTGAGGTGGACGCTCGATTGAACAAATTACACCAGCGCTCACAGCGTTGCAACCATTTGGCTAGTTCACCCAACGCCAAGTCGAAAGGCGCTGGAGCGCCAGCGCAGAGTTGTTCGGAGGTTACAGCCGAAGAGGTGCAGACAATTGCGGCGGCACAGTCCTCGCTGTCGGATTATATGGCAGACCGTTGGACCGAGACAGCAGCTGGGGTAACTGGGTGTCAGGAGCGACTTGCCTTGGTGGAAGAAGAACTTCAGCAGCTGCGTCATCAGGTGGTGGGCACGCAGCAGCTTCAGCCTCTGTTTCACCAACAGTTGTGCGCAACGACCAACGAGATGCGTCAGTCGTTGAGTCAAGTGCACGCTCAAATGAACGATTTGGCAACAACGAGCAAAACATTGGCCGATTCGTTCGAACGGCTCGAACCTGCGGTTACGGACATCGATCAGGCCCTGATCGACGTCGAGGCGCGGGTGGAGAGTTTCCGCCATGGCGCAATCGGTGGGAGTTCACCTGTCAATTCGAGCCGAGAATCTCAGCTGTCGTTCCAAGCACAGTTAGACACGTTTCACACGCAGCTCGAGGCTTCCGTTACAGTCGCAGCGGCGCCAGGTGTTGTCTTGGAACCTGGCGAGCTTCGGAGTCAGCCGGTCGCAGCTGCACCAGGCTCTATTTGGAACCCGGCCGCGCTTCGGGCAGGTAACGTGCTGTCATGGTACTTCGAACACAAGCATCAGCACTTTTACGATAGGACGGAGCCCCTAGAGTTTGACACCGAGATGAGAGTGCAGAAACCTCCGTCGTTGGTCGATGAAGAATATTGGCTGGGGGATCGGACGCGCATGGCACATGTGAGTTCGAAGGAAGTGGCTAAACAGGGTGTCTTCCAGTTGCTGGTGCGCTTGGAGAACAAGTTCGTCATTCACAATGTGGTGTTGCAGCGCCAGCGATTAATTCTGCTGTATGAATCTTTTTCGAAAGTGCCAGGGCTGTATGAGGAACTGCTTTCAACTATCAATGGGGAACAGCCGGGTGGCGAGGGGATACCATGGCGTAAGATCCGCAGCCTCGTCCTCGACACTTTTTCGCCACCCGATTGGTGGGCGCAGACGTTGGAATTGTGGCGCGCGTCGCAAGTACAAGGTAGCAGGCCAGGTCACATCTGGTTGAATGAATTCGATCATTGGATGTCGGTTATACAGCAATGTTTACCTGATCATGAGCGAGCACTCCCAGACCAATTTGAGGCGAAGCTTCTACGAGGTGGGGTGTCGATCAGGTGCCACAACGCGCTGCTAGGACGCTCGGTCGGGGTCGACATGAACGATCCCGTCCAGGTCAAGACACAGATACGACTGGTGTGCAGTGAGTATGCGGATGGTTTGGCTGGAGAGAAAAAGGATAAAGGAGAGTTACGTCGTGCGGCAGCCGACTCAGCACAGGCGGCGTCATCGGCGCGCGAAACTCTGGCTACAGATTTGGGTTTTGCGAGCCAGGCAGAACTCTCGGCACTGACACAGGGCGCGTCTGTTGCTGGCGTGCTCAAGGCCATCCGCACCGATCGCGATCTTGAAGCAGTCTGCAAGCGGGTCCACTACTCAGGCGCTATGGCCGATATGTTACATAACAGCGGTGTCACAGAGTCCATGTTCCAAGAGCGCATGAGCAAGGGTCAGTGTGTGTTATGTGGGGCAACTGACCATCGACTGTATACGTGTCCAAATTACAGTCAATCGAAGCTAGATGATTTGAAAGCTAAGGCGATCCAAAATACGCAAGTTCAGATGCTCGACAGGTGGGCTGGTGAGCGGGNGGCGGATAGGGATCGTTTTCGCTCTCGCGAAAGCAAACTCCTGCGAGAACACCAAGTCAATCAGCTTACACGGGCGGGACAGAATCGGCATTTCACACACAATTTCCGCTCGAATCGGGCACAGGAAGTGGCGCAAGGTGGTCGACCACCCGAGGACGACGGGGCGCTGAAGGTATCGCACCGACCACCAGCGCAATCTACGAAGTCGTCTCGGCGTTCGGCACGACCTGACCGCAGCGCGCCGCCCTCCGTGCGTGATACGCGCGCCGAAATCAGTGAGACTGATTCGAGGTCTTCCTTTAGCTCCGACAATAGCGCATTCTCTTGGCAGTTTGCTGAGGCGGGAAACGCCAAGTCGGGTTCACCGCATCACGGCTGAGGTGCCGTGGCGACGGGCATGAGTTTGATTCCGCTCATCGCCCCGATGAACCCGAGGTAGCAGCTGAGGTAAGGAATCAATTCATCGTCGGCAGGGATGTCGAAGATGGTCGAGTTGGGGAGGCCAAGGTGACGGAGTCGTTCTTACGTGGACGGTTACCACGTACCTATGCATGGGTACGTACNCCATCAGGACGGGCCGAACGTGTTACAATATTGTTTGACTCCGGGGCGAGCCACTGTTTTATGAGCCCGAGAATACGGGATAAATTGGGCCTGACAGCGGATCAGTCAGCGGGCCCAGCCAAATTACTCACCTCGAATGAACAAGAAGTACAGTGTGAGGGTGAGGTGGCTGGGGTACAGGTAATGATGGAAAAGTATCGCCACAGAATGTCATTTATCGTCGCAGATATCGGGCGTGATGATATAATTCTAGGTGGGGAAGTGTTGGAAATGCAGGAGGCTGGTTATGGTCCTGCAGGCTCAGGAACTTATAAGTTCGTGGTGCACGGTGTGGAGTATCTTATTCCATTGATGGGGGCGTCGGAGGGGGCAAAGAGGAGTGAGGTGAAGACAATCAGAGGTACGAAGAAAATACTGAAGCTGTTTCGCAAGCACTCGACTCACATGTTCACGGGAACNGTACGGCGCTCGGAAACATCATTATCGACAGACTCACCCACCGTAGAGGGCGCAGCGACCGANAAGGTCGGCGAGATGGAGCAAACGGCTGAGCTCCATGAAGACGTGTTNAGTCANCAGGAAAGAGGGGCACAGTCGTATCAGGAAGGCAAGACAGANGAAGTAGGTGCNGAGATCAGGTANGAAGGNGAAAAGTTGCGGGGCAACGAAGCGACCGCCNCATCAGGTGGCAGCGACATTTCAGGCAATACAGGAGATGAAGCGAAGTCAGCGCGGTCGGCAGACACACATTCGACGAGNATGAAAAAACATCAACGGCAGAAGCAAAGGACNAAACGGGCCGTTCGGCANATGGAACAGGAACAGGAGAAGCTGCANGTTAAGAGCGATACAGTCAAAGCAGANTTGTTGAAGGAATTTCCAGACGTCTTTCGGGAGCCCGACGCNCTGCCNCCTTTACGTTGGGAAAATCACCGAATGGANTTGTTACCGAATAGTAAGNTGCCGGTAGCTCGAGGTTTGCCCAGAATGTCNGCNGCNGAGCTNGAGGAGACAAATCGATGGCTGAAAGAAATGCTAGCTAAAGGGTGGATACGCCCATCATTAGCCCCGTACGCTTCGCGCTTTTTCTTTGTGCCCAAGCCCAACGGTAAGGGTTTACGCGGTGTGTGTGACTTTCGAGCCATCAACGCTATCACAAAGAAGGTGTTGCCGAGCCTGCCCTTATTCGAGAACGTAATTACGCAACTCGATGGTGCTCAATATTTTAGCGCAGTTGATCTAACACAGATGTTTTATCAGATTCGGGTCGAACCAGCCGATGTCGAACATACTGCTTTTCGGACAGCGGTGGGTTGTTACGAATATTTGGTCACCCCGATGGGCACCACCCCGTCCGTAGGTACGGCAATGAATTGCATGCAGCAACTTTTGCAACATTGTATCACGTTACCGGGCGAGACGGCACCTAACAACCCTCGACAGAAGGCCCCAATTCCACCACAGGACGGTTTTCCGCCCGATGACGGTTGGAAAGGCCTGGATTATCATTCGGCTTTAGGGTCTTACTGTACCTTGTTCATTGATGATATTCTGTTATATTCCAAAACGTTTGAGGAGCACGTACGGCAGCTCCGGCAGTTGTGCATGACACTACGTCAGCACCGGATGTTTCTAAACCCGGACAAATGTAACATCTGTCGGGTCGAGGTGGAATATTTGGGGAATTTGATTGGGCGAGCTGGCGTGCGCCCGACGGCCGAGAAGACACAGGCACTGGAAAAGTGGCCGACACCGCAGAGCGTAACCGAACTGAAATCATTCCTCGGACTTTTAGGATTTTTGCGGAGGTACATTGCTGATCTGGCGCAGATCTCAGCACCGTTAAATATTTTGCTCAAGAAAGGTGTGGAATGGCAATGGGGGGCAGCACAACAACGGGCGTTCGACAAGCTTAAGAGGAGGTGCTCGTCGACGCCGGTACTCGCCGTACCGTCGGGTCAGGCGGAGCTCGTTTTGCGATGCGATGCGAGCCGTGAAGCTATGGGAGTAGCTTTGTATCAAAAGGATACAGACGGCTATCTGCAACCGGTCGAATTCAAGTCAAAAGGTTTTGCAGATAGTCAGAAACGTTTGGCCGCCCACGATAGGGAAGGTTTAGCGTTACTTTATGCGCTGAAGTCATTCAGGCATTTTCTATTGGGGCGAGAGTTCCAAGTTCAGACAGACAACTCGGCGTTGAGTCAAATCTTGACGTCTCGGGATATGTCCGATTTGTACAGTAGGTGGTACTGGAAGATAGCAGAATTTCCAGGTATGCAGCTTTCTCATCGCGCCGGCAGGAAGCTGTATTGTGCTGACGCGCTGTCTAGGCGACGGGAGGAGGACGGAGAGGCGGGCCAGCCGTTTTTCGTGGAACCAGGCGAGCTCTTCCGTACCGTTGGCAGTCGAGCGGCGGGCAGAGCACAAGGGCAATGCATCAATGATCGAACAGGTCAAGTGTATGTGCAGATGGTACGCGACGAGTCGCGACACTACAAGCTCAAAGTCACGGATGCTACTGACAGGAGCCGTGCTTCGACGGTGGCCAATGTGGACGAAGTATGTGGGCAGTCAGCAGCTTTTCAGCATTTCAAGATGTCGTCCGAATTCCTCGATACGGCGAAGGCTCAGTGGCCAGTACTCTACGCAGAGGACACGGAATTCGGACCGATGTGGAAGTCTAAGGGGGATGTCCGTTGGGGTTATTTCGAGCACGCCGGATTACTTTACAAGGAAGGACCGGCGGGGCCTCGATTGTGTGTACCACGTGGTGCTAGCAAGGTACCTATTCTAGAGCAGGTACATGACAGTCGCATGGCAGCACATTGTGGCCGACAGCGTACGTTGGCCAGGGCGATGGGCGAATTTTACTGGAGCGGCATGTACGGTGATGTAGTCAAATGGGTCGAGTCGTGTCATCGTTGTCAATTGGCCAAGGGGGAGCGACGGGCGCAGATGGGGGAGGCTAGAGCATTAGACATCCCCGCACACCCATGGCAGGTTATACATATGGACTGGGTGACAGGGTTTGAGAAAAGCCCAGAGGGGTACGACGCGATCTTAGTTTTCGTAGACGCGTTGACCAGCATGGTGCACCTGCAGCCTTGCAAGAAGACAGACACCGCCAAGGACACGGCACATCATTTCTTGCGTAACGTCGTACGTCTACATGGCATGCCCGAGGCGGTAGTCAGCGACAGGGATGTGCGCTTACGAGCTCATTTTTGGAGAGCTTTGCAGCAACGCTTGGGCACCGAGCTCCGTTTCACTACAGCATACACCCCAAATAGCAACGGGAAAGTGGAACGGGTAAACATGGTGCTGGGGGATGTATTGCGCACACTGTGCTCGTATTCGGGTAAGGATTGGGCACAACATCTAGATTTAGCCGAGTTCGCCATCAACGGTAGCGAGACCAACGCTACAGGGCTAACACCGTTCTTTGCAAACTACGCACGGGAGATGCGGACACCGGCCAGTCTAGGCCGACCCACACTGGACGTGCCTAAGGCCGAAGAATTTGCCAACGCCATGTTTGCAACGGTTACCCACACCCGCGACGCGTTAGAGAGCGCTAAGCGGAAGTACGACAAGAAGATCGCGGGCACTCGTCGTAAGGTCGAAACTTTCCAAGCGGGAGACCAGGTTTTGTTGTCGACCAAGAATCTGAATTTGAAGATGACGGCACGAAAGTTGACTAGCAAGTTCGTCGGACCTTTCGAAGTCTTGCCAGCACCAGCGAAAGCCACCAATCCTAATGTAGTGTGGTTGAAAACCCCCACAGCATTACGGATTCACATGCCTGTCAATGTAAGGAATATCCGTCGTTACACGGATAGACCACCAGAGCTAGGTGGTCCCAACAACGAGGTACCTGAGCCGCTCCTCGTCAACGGGCATGAGGCTTACGAAGTGGAGGAGATAGTGGCCGAGCGCCGCCAGCGGGGCCGGAAAGCCCCCCAAGTGTTGGTGAAATGGCAGGGTTTTGATATCCTCGACGCTACGTGGGAACCTCTGGGTAATATGCCACCGTTAGTGGTAGAAGCTTGGCGAGATATGCTTCAACAACAAGAGCGGGGCATGGCGGACGAGGAGGAGGACGATGACAGCGAGTAGTGCGAGCGTCTTGCGACGGCGGCACCGTAGCAGAATACAGGACGACTAGTGCGAGCGTCTTCGACGGCGGCACAACGACAGCGGGTAGTGCGAGCGTCTTGCGACGGCGGCACATTAGGGGTGCGAGCGTGTTTTCCACGGCGGCACGACGGAGGGTCATCGGTAGTGCGATGCCTTATTACAGGGGGACTGCAAACGTGGAGTTAGTGTTTTGCGATATCATGGAGTTTTCGGGCGACGTGTGGTCGATACGGGGCAGAGTTCGACGGTTTAGGCTCAGCGCGGTCGTTGAGCCTCTAGAAAGGGGGACATGTCACGGCGATACCGTGAAGGGTTTGCGAAATTTTATTCAAGTAGAACTTTTTGTAGCTCCCACGGTCGACGCTGGGA